>JAGOMA010000035.1 GCA_017993775.1 Chloroflexota bacterium
GGCGCTGCTGGTGGACGGCCGTCTCCAGGCGCTTGGTTCGCCCAAGGAGGTGTTGACGAGCAGGAATCTGACGGCCGTCTTCCACGTTCCCATCGACGTGATCCCCCATCCCGCTTATGGCACACCGTTGGTGCTGCCTGATGGCGTGGCGAATCTGCCGGCGAAACGGCCGTTGCTCATCGGCCTATAAAGGCACATCAGTTCCTGCCGGCATTGTCTTACTGCAGAGCAAATTTTCTGCGCAAGTTTCCACCGTTTTAGAGGTTGCCCTTTCCTGCCTGTTGAACGGGCTGCAATTTCCGCCCACACCACTTCCCTGCCAAGAACATCGCCCCCATCATGACAAACCGATTACGGAAATGATACACTATACCAAAAGTTGGAAATGGGTTAGTATCGATGTTAAAGGAGGCCATAATTATGTTCCCTGCAAAAAAAGCTGTTGATGTGATGCTCGATCAAAGAGAACAGTTAGCCGTAGCGATTGCCAATCACCAATACGCTCGATATTCTCAAGAATGGTCGCTGGCAAAGGACAACCATTTTCAAAAAAGTGTACGTGATATTTCCTATCATCTCGATTACCTGATAGAAGCTGTGGCTGCTGGGAAAACGTCCCTCTTTGAGGATTATATCAGTTGGGCCAAAGCGCTCTTCGTCGGGCTGGATTTTCCGGATTCTGTTCTGTCTGAGACCCTGGACTCTATGCGCAGCATATTGAAAGAATCGCTGCCGCCAGAATCTCATGCGATGATCGATCAATTTATTCTGGCGGGGATTGCCCAATGTACCACCGCCCCTGAACAGCCTCCAGGTTATATTCTTGCTTCTTCCGCCCTTTTGCAGTTGGCGCAGGCTTACCTGGATGCGCTGTTGGCTGGCAAAAGGCACGAAGCCAGCAGCCTTATTCTGGATGCGGTTCGCCAAGGGATTTCTGTAAAAAGTATATACCTGGATGTTTTCCAGCAAAGCCAGCGAGAAATCGGGCGTCTGTGGCAGATGAATGAAATAAGCGTGGCTGAGGAGCATTATTGTACGGCCGCCACACAGCTTATTATGTCGCAGTTGTACCCGCACATATTTTCTGCCGAAAGAATTGGCCGGCGAATGTTGGCTACCAGCATCGGTGGCGAACTGCATGAAATTGGTATTCGCATGGTGGCCGATTTTTTTGAAATGGAGGGTTGGGACACTTATTTCCTGGGCGCAAATTCCCCCACCGAAACCATTTTACAGACTATTGAGGAGAAAAAGCCAGATATATTGGCTATTTCTGCGACGATTACGTCTCGTGTAAGTCAGGTTGAGCGGTTGATCACGGCCGTTAAAGACCAACAACTAAAACCTACGCCGCGCATCATGGTTGGCGGGTACCCATTCAACGTTGCCCCAGATTTATGGCAGAAAATCGGCGCCGATGGTTTTGGACGTGACGCAGAGGAAGCCCTTAGTGTGTCAAAAAATCTATTGAGCGCTTAATGATGGACCCAGTCATCAATGCAAAAGGAATCGCTCTCTTTTGTGACGCTCAGGGCATCGTGCAAACAATTGTCCACGACGATTTTGCCTTAAACGAGGCCCGGCTTTTAGGTACATCGGTTACACGTCTGGCAATCCCTGCCAGTGTGGGGAAGCTGCTCAATTTTCTCAACAAACTGAAAGGCGAAACGGCCGTTTTCGATTGGGAGATCAACAGCCAACTAGGCGACGAGATCATGCCTCTACACTTCGCCGGCGCCCACTTTAACGAAGGTCTGCTGATAGTTGCCGCCAAAACCAACGACAGATTGGAAAGCTTGTACGACGAATTGATGAAAATTCACAACGAGCAAGCCACTCTTTTCCGGGCAACCAGCAAAGCAAAAATCGAATTGAGTATCGCCGGGAAACGCCAGCAGGATACATACGACCAACTCACACAGCTAAACAACGAATTGGCAAATTTACAGCGGGAGCTGGCTCAAAAAAACATGGCGCTTGAACGCCTCAACGCACAAAAAAACCAATTTCTTGGCATGGCGGCCCATGATTTGCGCAATCCCCTGGGAGTGATTTTATCCTATAGTGAATTCTTGCTCGATGCGACCGAAGGCTCGCTCAGTCCCGACAAACAAGAAATGGTAGCCGCCATTCGGGTTTCCAGCCAATTTATGCTTGGTTTGGTAAACGATCTGCTGGACATTGCCACGATTGAATCTGGCAAACTACGCTTGAATCCAGAGCCTGCAGACCTTAACCGGCTTACAGGCCGGGTGGCAACCTTGAACCGCGTGCTGGCCGCCCAAAAAGAGATAATGATTTCCTATTCAGCCACAGATGTTATACCGCCATTGCTGATCGATCAGCAGAAGTTAGAGCAGGTTCTCAATAACCTCATCAGCAACGCAATTAAGTACTCACCGCCAAAAACAACAATCCAAATCTTCATTAAACTCGCTGCGGACAAAGTCATCGTCATCGTTAGAGATGAGGGGCAAGGAATTCCCCCGACCGAATTGGACAAACTGTTCAAGCCTTTTTCTGTTACCAGCGTGCGCAGTACCGCCGGTGAAAAGAGCACAGGGCTTGGACTTACAATCTCTCGCCGCATCATCGAGGGACATGGCGGTGATATTTGGGTTGAAAGCAAAATCGGCCGTGGGTCAACCTTCTACTTTTCTCTTCCGTTATCACTCCGGGCAGACACCAGCGACACAACAGCAAATGCCAGAGAAAACGAGCCAATCGTGACACGGCCGTTAGAAACAAAATTGCCTAAACCAGCAAGCTTGCGCATATTATTGGCCGAAGATAACAAAGTAAACCAAAAAGTCGCCGAATTAATGCTCAAAAAAATCGGCGTAGAACTGGATATTGCGAACAATGGGCTAGAAGTATTAGAGGCTTTGCAAAGGTACCCCTATCAAATCATTCTAATGGATGTAAATATGCCTGATATGGATGGTTTAGAAGCAACTCGAAAAATTCGGGTAGAGTGGCCACCAGACAAACAACCGCGTATTGTCGCTATGACCGGAGGCAATTCGCCTGAAGAACGAGAAGATTGTCTGAACGCCGGAATGGACGATTTCCTGACCAAACCGATCCAGATCGAGCTTCTAAAACCTCTCCTGGGCATTGATTAATAAACCAAGCCCGCTTTATTCACATTCAAAAATCTTGAGGGAAAACGTTAATGAAAGCCCATAAAATTGTGATTATTAACGATGAAGAAGAGTCATTGAATTTACCGAGCCGCATTTTGACTAAGGCTGACTACCACGTTGTCAAAGCGTCCTCCGGTTTGGAAGGGCTACTTAGCATTCAAGCAGAACAACCAGACATTGCAATTGTAGATGTTATCATGCCAGACATTAACGGCCTGGAAATATGTTCTTTAATAAAATCCGATCCTCAACTAAAAAACACGTATGTTTTGCTCCTTTCAGGGTTAAAAATCACCTCCGAAAGCCAGGCGGCAGGACTCGAAGCAGGAGCGGATGATTACATCACGTCTCCTTACTCCCAGCGAGAGTTGTTGGCCAGAGTAAAAAACCTGATATCCCTAAAAACCGCTGAATTAGCAGCCAAAGCGCAATTAGACCAACAGCGTGCAATTGCGAGGCTTGGGCAATATTCATTGGAAGATCATAAATTGCCTGATTTATTTGCCCTGACAGTAAAGAAGGTGGCAAAAGTCCTGGATATACCAATTGTTGGCATTTTTAGGCATGATGCCGCAAGCCAAACTTTGACCATGGTGGCCGGGAAGGGATGGGGAACAGGAAATATTCAACTGGATGCTGTTCCAAATTCTTTCCTGTGGCGCAGCCTCAATCAATCTAACCCAACAATCGTTGAAGATAGACATAAAGAAAAAGGGTTCGATTTGCCCCCTATTCTTGCCGAATTAAAAATCGAGAGCTTCGCATCGGTACCAATGGGTAATATTGCAGAACCTTTCGGTTTGTTCCTGGTAGCGGCACGAGAAACGCAAGCCTTCACCAAAGAAACCGCCTATTTTTTACAAGCAGTCGCGAATATATTAAACAATTCCATTAGACGCCAAAACACATTACGGGCGCTGCAGCAAAGCGCGTTTAAATTCAGTAACACAATTGAACAAGCGAATTATGGTTTCACGATTGTTGACGAAAATGGGGAAATCATACACTGGAATGCAGCACAAGAAATCATTACCGGTTATGAGCGATCTGGTGTAATAGGCAAAAAATTCACAGAATTTTTCCGCACCCTGGTATTCGGCTGCGAACGGAACTTTTTCGGCTTCGAACAACTTCTGAAAGACATTTCAACAATGCAAGAAACAGGCGTTGTCAACAATAATTGTTTGGCAGGTTGTATTTACGATGTCAACCGACGAGACGGAATTGCTATCAAAGTTCACCTTGCAATATTTCCAATCCGCACAGATTTCGGGATTATGATCTGCGCAATTGCCCGCGATGTTACGGAAGAGTTTGAGCGGGAACTATTTTTGCGCCAACAACAACGATTGGCAACAGTCGGGCAGATCTCCATGCATATTGCGCATGAATTTAATAATTTCCTAGCCGTTATTTCTCTTTATACAGAAATAATGTCAGATGATCCGACAATGCCACCTCAGCATTTAGCCCGTCTAAAGATTATTTTGGAACAAACCGGAAATGCGGCCAGCCTTATTACCCAAATGTTAGATTTCAGCCGCAGTTCGATTATGAATATCGAATTGATTGATCTGGCCGCTTTTTTAGAAAACAGTGTGCTTGTTTTAGGGCAGGTACTGCCTAAAAACATGGACATTCAACTCGTTATTCATTGTGGTAGACCCCTTATGAAAGCGGATCCGAGCAGCCTCCAGCGAATGCTGCTGAACCTGGCGCTCAATGCGCAATTTGCTATGCCGGAAGGCGGAAAACTAATAATTACTCTGGAGGACTATTCGGGCCATCTGCCATTTTTAAGGGAAGTTCAAACGTTAGTGGCTGCACAGTGGGTGGTATTGCGTGTCCAAGATACCGGAACAGGTATTGCGCCTGAAATAATCGATAAAGTGTTTGATCCTTTTTTCAGTACGAAACATCCAACGGAAGGAACGGGAATGGGGCTGGCACAGGTGTATGGAATTGTGCATCAGCATGGAGGAACCATTTCTGTAGATAGCGAAGTAAATGTTGGCACTAGCTTTAAAATTTATTTCCCCGTGAAAATGCAGACATCTGAAACAGTCGTTGCCCAAGACTTTGTATTTGCCGAGAGCGAAATGAGTAAGGGGCGCATTTTGGTTGTTGAGAGGAATGTACATGTACAGGAAGCTTTGCTTGATGTTTTCGAGAGTGTTGGCTATCAGGTAGTGGGAGCTAAAGCAACGGACGAAGGTGTATCTATTTGTCGCCGTCTAAAAGGGGCATTTGATTTGATGATTGTTGATATGGTGGATTTGGATGCGCAAAGCAACAGACTGTTGCAAAATCTTACCACTGAATATCCGACGATTAAATATCTTTTTACAACAGATCATTTTACAGACCGGGATAGCTCGTTTCCTGATATTCGTGTTGATGGATTGATTTATAAGCCGTTTAATTTGAACCAGGTGTTGCAGACAATTCAAGCTTTGTTAGAGATTTAGTACAGTGTTATAAAAATCATTTCAAGTGTTGTGCATGGAATTTGTAGTGCCGCGGTATCCTTACCGCGTATTTCCCAGAGCGCGGTAAGGATACCGCGGCTACAGATCGAAGGTGGTTGTCATTCTTACCATATTCGCAAACACTATCGGTCAGATAGCTGTCGCCATAAACTAATTTTTTTACGTAGCTGTTCAGGTTTCTCTTGCAGGGCCCTAAGGGTTTGATACCCCAAATAATCCAAATTTTCAGGAGCAAACCGTTGGGTTCTGTCTAGTTGCATTTTTGCAGCTATGAAATGGCCGGCAAAAATAGCAATGCATTGCGTCTCATTCGGCGTTCGGTTAGCATAGATGTGGGGGCGGCCATCTCTGGTATTTTCTAACTGGGCAGCAGACCAGGATTGTCATACAGCGGGACAAACCATCTCCTCTTCCAAAGGTGCGCTTATGAAGAAAAAATTGCTCGGCGTGAAACGGCGCGAGATTTTATTTGATTATGATCTCTACCGGCGCAATGTGCCGATTCCCGGCGTCAGTGACGCGGAATTGAGTGTTTTGGATTTGTGGCCGGAGGGCGCAGAGCGCACGATTGTCTTTTTGCATGGGTATGCCGGGGTATTGGAATCGTGGGAGTTCCAGATCAATTATTTTGCCAGCCATAATTTTCGGGTGATTGCCCCCGATTTGCGCGGACATGGACAGAGTGATGCGCCTTATACGCGGTATACCATGGACGAGTTGGTGGCCGATTTGTATGCCATCACGCAAAGATTGACCTTGCCGCCTACGTTCATCCTGGTCGCGCATTCGTTTGGCGGCTCGATTGCTGTGGAGTATGCGAATGCTCACCCGGAGCAGTTGGAAAAGCTGGTGTTGATTGCTACGGCGGGGGAGTATCCGCTGCCGAAGTTTGCTAACTGGCTGCTGAAGCTGCCGTTGAATTGGTTACGGCCGTTATGGAAATATCGCACTCGCTTTGACGCTGAAATCCACGTGGTCAAAAACATGATGGCCAACAACATGCGCCATTGGCAGGGCTGGCCGCTGATGCGCAACATTACCACTCCTACGCTTATCATCACCGGTGAACGGGATAATTATTTTCCGCGCCGTGTGTTCGAAGACGTGGGCAAGATGATTCCCCAGGCGGAAGTCATCGACGTAGGATCGGCCAAGCACAAGGTGCAGTTGGAACGCCACGACGCCGTGACGCGGGCGATTGAACGGTTTGTGGAAAGCCGCCATCGCTCCTGGCGCGATGCCATCAGCCAGGATAACCCGCTCCATGACCGCATCTGGCTGAAAAGTTACAGCCCGGGCACGCCGCCGTCGATTCCGATTCCGCGACGGCCGTTGCCCGATTTCTTGGCCAGCGCCGCCGACTGGCTGCCGCGCCGCATTGCCATCAGCTTCTATGGTTCCCACCTGACCTACAAAGAACTAAACGATCAGGTAAACCAGATGAGCCATGTGTTTCATGGCCTGGGCGTGCGTCCCGGCGACCGGGTGATGATTATTTTGCCCAACATGCCCCAGTTTGTGATCTCGTTTTATGGCGTGCTGCGCGCCGGCGGGGTAGTTGTGCTGCCCAACGTGGAGGCCGACTCGGCCACGATCATTGATCAGGTGCGCGAAACCCAGCCCAAGGTGTTGGTGACAGTCCACAGCTTTAGCCAACTAGCGCAAGCCATCAGCCAGCAGACGGGACTGGCAGAGTTTATTTTTGCCGATTTGCGCACGGCCGTTTCTCATTCCGTCTACCAAAAGCTCATCGCCCGCTTTGGCATAGCCGATGACGAAGAGCATCACAAAGAAGCCGCCCGCGCCCTGGGCATGCGCATGTTTACCGTGCGGCAAGATGCGCCCATCACGCCGTTAGGCATAGAAGTGCAGCCCAAAGATCTGGCGGTGATCCTCTACACCAGCGGCACCACCAGTCAGCCCAAAGGTGTGGCCTTATCGCATTACAATCTGGTAGCCAATACCCTGCAAACCCGTCACTGGGTTCCCGACCTGGTTTTCGGCCAGGAAGTGTTCCTTTCAGTGATTCCTCTGGTGCACAGCTATGGGCTGATCAATGCCATGAGCATGCCGATTGCCGTCGGCGCGACGCTGGTGCTGCTGCCGGTTTTTGATACGCTGCAAGTTTTAGAGCATATCCGCGACTATAAAGTGACGATGTTCCCCGGGGTACCGTCGATGTACATGGCTATCAATCAAATGCCCGACGTGCGAAATTATGGTTTATCAACGGTAAAAGCGTGCATCAGCGGCGCGGCTCCCCTGCCGATTGAGGTGCAGGAGGCGTTTGAGAAGTTGAGCCACGGCCGTTTAGTCGAAGGCTATGGCCTCACCGAAGCTTCCCCGGTTACGCACGCCAATCCGCTTTATGGCCTGCGCAAACCCGGCTCGATTGGCGTGCCCCTGCCCAACACCGACGCCAAAATCATTGATTTTCTCACCGGCGAAGATTTGGCCGTGGGGCAGATTGGCGAGTTGGTTATGCGCGGCCCCCAGGTGATGCAAGGCTATTGGCAGCCTGATGGCACACTCGATAACAGCATCGTGTTGGATGACGGCTGGTTGGATACCGGCGATGTGGCCGTGCAGGACGAAGACGGGTATTTCCGCATCATCAGCCGCAAAAAAGACACCATCGTCTTTGGCGAATACACCGTTTTCCCGCGTGATGTGGAAGAAGTGCTTTACGAAAATCCGCGCGTGCTGGAAGTGGCTGTGGTCGGCGTTGGCCGCGCCGAAGAAGGGCAAAAAGTGAAAGCGTTTGTGGTTCCTCGTGAGGGCGCGAATCTGACAAAAGAAGAATTGTTGGATTTATGCCGCCGGCGCCTGGAACCATATGCAGTCCCCTGGGATATTGAATTTCGGGATGAGCTGCCCAAATCATTTATTGGTAAAGTCTTGCGCCGCCTATTGGAGCCGGACTGAGAAACAAGTTAATAAGTCGTTGTGAATAGGGGCAACAAACGGGTAACGGAGTATCGTTAGGCGCTATGTCTCGAACAAACAAATCTTTTCTATTATTAAGCGGCCTTTCTGTGGCCGCAGTCGCGGCCTTTTTCTTTAAGGCCCGTTTGTTTTCGCGCCTGGTAGAGCAAACGACCTCCGACGAGGTGCTGTTTCGCGCCGATACCCGCGAAAAAGTGGTGGCGCTGACCATAGACGATGGCCCGCACGCCGAATTAACGCCGCAAATTCTCGATCTGCTGGCCGAATATAATGTACCCGCGACCTTCTTTATCATTGGTGGGCAGGTGGCGGGAAATGAAGAAGTCATGCGGCGGATTGTGGGTGATGGCCACGAGTTGGGCAATCACCTGATGAGCGATCAGCGCAGCATCACGCTGGCGCCGGAAGAATTTGAGCGCCAACTGGCCGCAGCCCACGCGCTGATTGCGCCTTTTGGTCCGGTGCGTTGGTTCCGGCCGGGTTCAGGGTTTTACAGTGTGCGGATGTTGGAGCAGATACGGCCGTATGACTACCATTGTGTCGTCGGTTCTATTTACCCGTACGACGCGCAGTTTCATTCGGTAGATTTTGCGACAGGATATATTTTGGGTAATGTAAGACCGGGAGCAGTCATCATCTTGCATGATGGCGACTGCGAGCGGCAGGGAACCGTGGAGATTTTGCGCCGCATTTTGCCTGCGCTGCAGAAGCGAGGTTATCGGTTTGCAACGCTTTCAGATTTAAAACCCTGAGGATTTTCCGCAACCCTCAGGGTTTTGGAGGCTTGTTTACAGCAGGCTAAACAAAAGCATGCGCAAAATATAAATGCCAAACAGCAGGATCATCGGACTGAAGTCCAATCCGGCTTGCGGCGGCAGTAAGCGCCGAATAGGAGCCAGCAGGGGTTCAGTCGCCTGATACACAAAGCGCAAAATCGGTCCCCAGGTGGGGTGGTAGGGGTCCGGGCGCACCCACGAGAACACAAAGCGGGCAAATATCAGGATGACGAGGGCGTAATAAATCAGGTTAACAAGCTGTAATAATATAATCATGTGCGGTTTTTCAACTCCATTGTAAATTCTCAGGTTCGCGTGCCGAACAGGGCGCGGCCAACGCGCACGTGGGTTGCCCCTTCTTCGACAGCCAGTTCAAAGTCATCGGTCATACCCATCGATAAATCGGTCAGATGAACGGCCGTTTCCATTTCATTCAGCCAATCGGCCAGACGTTTGGTTTGCCGGAACACCGCGCGGATTTCTTCTTCCGGCGCGTCCCAGGGAGCCATGGTCATCAGGCCGCGTAAGGGCAGGGTGGGCAGCTCATTCATTGTCCGCACGGCAGTACGGATTTTGTCTTGCTGCGTTGCGTCTTCTGCCCAATTGCTCACGTCGAAACCGGATTTGCTGGCTTCGCCAGACACATTGACTTCCAAGAAGGTGGGCAGGAGACGGCCGTTTTGCGCCAACTCGCGCGCCAGCCGGTGGGCAATTTTAAGCCGGTCCAGGGCATGGAACACATCGGCGTGCACGGCCGTCAGTCCCGTTTTGCGGCTTTGCAGCGTGCCAATCTGATGCCAGACAATGCCGCTGTCCGCGCCCAACACTTGCTCAACGGCCGTGCGCTTGGCCGCCAATTCTTCCGGCCGGTTTTCGCCGAAGTGACGCATACCCACTTCATAAGCTGCCAGCACGGTTTCTGCCGGCCATGTTTTGGTGACGGCTACCAGCGTCACCTCTGCCGGTTGTCGCCCAACTCGTCGGGCGGCAGCGGCGATGCGTTCCAGAACGGCCGTGTATCTTTTGCTCAATTCAGTCATAAGCATGTGTGCCGGTGATGGGGTGTCCAGAAGCATGCAACACCTCATCACCTCTCAACTTAACCTACTCGCCGATATAACTAATCTGGAAAATGATGCCCGTGGCCCAATCGGCCACAAATAAATTACCATCCGGCCCAACCGTTACATCAATGGGAGCCGCGTAGCCCAGGGAAAAATCGCTCGGACCATCTTCCGGGCTGATGCGGATGACTTTTTGCGCGCCGGGGAAAGCGCTCCAGAACACCATAAACATGCTGTTGTAATAGCCAGGGAACACGCCGGAAAGGTAGGCCGTAATGCCCGTGGGCGAGGCGTGGGGCATAAAACTGTAGGTCGGCGGAATGACTTCCACGCCCGGAGGCGCCTGGAAGCATACATCGCAGTCGTACCAGGGATAGCCATGTTCGCCGCCGGGCACGACCTTATGTACCTCTTCTGGCGGACCGAAGTCTGGGTCGTTGTCGGTGGCCCAAAGGTCGCCGTTGCCATCCCAGGCGATGTCGTACGAATTGCGCAGCCCGCGCGCGTACACTTCCACCTCTTGGCCATCCGGGCTGAAGCGTAAAATGGTGGCTTCGTAGGGGTGCAGGGTATCTTGTTCGTTGGTTCCCAAAATTTCGCCATGATCGGCGCGCGCGCCGACGGAGACGTAGCCATACCCATCCGGGCCGAAGGCGATGCCGTTGGCCGCGTGGAAGAAGGTGTAACAACAGGGTAGTTCTTCGATGATACGGCCGTGATTCACAATGGAAACGGCCGATTCGCCATCTATGTTTTCTTCAATCACTCGGCTGGAGACGTACAATTCGCCATTGTAGGGGTGGAAAGCGATGCCGGTCGGGGTTTTGTAGCCGCCGACGTAGGCTTTGGGTGTGCCCGTTTCGTCAATGCGAAAAATCGTGCCTTCGGCTACGGCCACATAGAGCAGCCCATCCGGGCCAAAAGCCATACTGGTCGGCTGGCCTTCGACGCGGGTGTAATATTTCACCTGGAAGCCCGGCAGCACCTGGATGCGGGCTTCCCAGGCGGCCACATCTTCGTTGCAGGGGTATTTATCGCTGCATTCGCTTTCAGCGTAATCTGGTTGGGTGATGGTTCCTTCCGGCGCTGAAGTGGCTACGGGGATAGCCGGATCGACGGTCGCGGTGGGGTTGACCCAAACGCTGGTGGGCGTGGGTGTGGGCGTTTCTGTGCCGGCTGGGGTAGCAGTTGGTTCGTTGGTGGCCGTGGGCGGTATGGGGCTGGATGTGGGGCTGGCCGGCACGGCCGTTGCCGGTGTGGTGGGTTGAGGCACGGCCGTTGCCGCCGTTTCGTTTCCTTCACTAACAACCTCTGCCGGGGCATTGGCCGTTTGTCCGCAGCCAACCAGGGCCGCAAAAATAATCAAAACTCCTAAAATGTATGCTGCTTTCATCTCTTTTTGTTGACTCCTCCAAATTCAAAGAGAGTAAAGAGGAAGCAAAAGTAGTCTTGTTTCCTCTTTGCTCTAACTTTCGTTGTTTCGTTCGACCATTAAAGTAACGGGGCCATCATTGTGGATTTCCACATCCATGGCTGCGCCAAAAATGCCGGTGGCCACGGTCAGCCCGTGTTGGCCTAATTGTTTTACAAAATAATCCACCAGGGGTTCCGCATGTTCCGGGCGGGCGGCGTCGGTGAAAGACGGCCGTCTCCCTTTCCGCGCATCGCCATACAACGTAAACTGCGACACAACCAGTACCGATCCATCTATATCGGCCAGCGCCGCGTTCATTTTCCCTGCGGCATCCTCAAACAGGCGAATGCCGGCGATTTTATTTGCCAGCCAGTCGGCTTCTGCCGGTGTGTCGCTGTGGGTAACGCCCAACAAGACCACAAACCCGGGTCCAATGGCGCCGACCACTTCGCCGGCGACGCTCACTTGCGCCCGACTCACTCGTTGCAACAATGCGCGCATGGTTTTTGTGGGGCTTTTGCTTTTCTAACCCCTACTCCTCTTCGTCAACGGCCGTTAATCTTGCCAACAAATTGCGGGCATCCTGGTCGTTGGGGTTGGCCATAATTGCCTGCCCAAACCAGTACTTTGCCCGCTCCGTTTCCTGCCGGTCGCGGAAAATCAGGCCCAGATTATAAGCCACATGCGGCGCAATGGGGTTAATTTCCAGGGCGCGCTCAAAAGCAGTGATGGCTTTTTCGTGTTCTGCGTCTCGCGCCAGGATGGGGTTGCCCAGGTAAGCCGCGCCCAGGTTGGTCCAAACCATCGCATTATAAGGCTCCATCTGGCTGAGCGGCTCCAAAATCGTCACCGCCTGGGCAAATCGCTTGTTTAAAATGTAAGCGCCGCCCAGGTTCAGGGCTACGTCAGGATGGGTCATGTCCAGGGCGTATGCTTTTTCCAATACCCGCGCCGCCTGTTCGGCATCGCCTCGTTGCAGCAGCTCGGTGCCGCGCAAGAGCAATTTCTTTACTTGATCGCCGGATTCGGCATTTGAAAATTTTGCTTTACTCATCGTTTCACTTTGATTGCCAGATAATCAGGCCGGTGAACAAAAATCCACCAGCTACCAGCAAGAGCCAGAGGCCATTTTGGCTAAAAAAACGGACCAGCGGCGTCTGTGGCTGCTGGTTGGCCAGCCACTCTTTTTCCAGGTCGGCCAGCGATTGGTTGACTGCCTGTCGGACGCCGCTGTCACAATCTTGCCCGTCGGCATAGGCGGTTAGCAGTGCGTCGAAGGTTTGATTGCCATAACGCGCCTGGATGTAGCGGACCAGCGATTGGCTTTGGGCGTAGGCCAGCACGGCTTTGTCTTCGGCGGCCGGGAAACGGCCGCATAAATCGCTAAAGGGCAGGGTCTGGTTGGCGTTTACGGCCGTTTCCAATACCAACGCATAATTCGGATTCGAGCTGCTTTCCATCAGCGTGGCCAACCCTTCACCCAACCACACCGGCAGGGTCTGGTAAGCCACCGGCCCCAGCGATTGGTAGAGCAGGTAATGGGTCATTTCGTGGGGAATGCTTTGCCCTAAATCGGCGGCGGCGGTGCGGCTGTTAACGGCCGTCACCAGCAGCACGCCTAACTCGGGATGGGCATGAGCGCCTACCCAGTCGCGCCCGGTCAGGCGCAGCGCCGCCCGCAAATCGGCCGACGACGGGTACAGGTACAAATTGAAGGCCAGGTTGGCGGGCAGGGGGGCGATGGCTTGCCAGCGGGGCAGCGCCTGGGCCACCACATCCAGCGCCAACTGTCCCAGCGCCAGATCATCGCCGGTCCAATGGACCTGCACGTTGTCTTGGGCTAGCTCGCGCCAGGCAAACTGATCATCCTGGTAATGAATTTGCTGTTCCGGCAGGGTGATGGTACGGCCGTCGGCCAATTGCAGCGACCACCAGTACGTAACTGTGGTAAAGGGAGCCAGCCGCACCTGAGACAAATCGACCCGATGGCTCACATTCACCGGCTGCCCATTTGCCGCTATCCCGCTGGGCAAGGGCACTTCGGCGACGAAGGTGTTGTCAAATTCCGGCGCTTGAAATGACAGCGAAAGACTCTGGATATCCGCGTCGCTCACGCCATGGAGCGAAAAGGTCATGGCCTGCCCAAACGTATAGGCAGCCGCTGATGTCCAGCCGTTTGGTGACTGCGCCTGTACGGGTTGGGCCGCCAAGACCACGGCCGTTATCCCAACCCACCAAATCCACAAACCAAGCAATGCTTTCTTCATTTCTCGAACACTTTCACAGCCCCAGCAGCGCAATGGTTGCGGCCAGGGTAAACGGGCTTAGCGCCGTTGTGAGAATAACGATACTCGTAACCGCTGAGGGCTGCAAATCAAATTCTGTCGCCAGGATGATGGTGATAACGGCCGTAGGCATACTCGCCTCAATGATCGAAGTCGCCCGCCCTAACCCGGTCAGCCCCAGCAGCCCGGCAACAGCCACGGCGACCATTGGCGCGACGATCAGCCGCAGCGTTACCGCCGGCACCGTTAGCCGCCAATCAATGCCGCCCTTCAGACTGCCAATTTGCATCCCCAACACCAAGAGCATGACCGGGATGGCTCCTTTTCCGGTTACTTCCACAGCGCGCAAAAATGGATCCGGCACATGCAAATTAAACGCATACACCAAAATAGCGCCGACGGCCGCATATACCGGGGGCAATCGCAGCATGCGGCCCAAGGCTTGTCGCCAGTGCAGTGCGCCCATCGACGCCAAAAAAATACCCACCGAGTACAGCAAAATAGTGCTGGCGGTGTAATACACAATCGCTCTGGACAGACCTTCATCCGCGTAGCGCAGCTGTACCAGCGTCAGGCCATAATTGCCGCTGTTGACAAAAATGGTCACCACCAGCAGCGTTACCATCGACCGTCGCGGCAGCCGCAGCGCCAGACCTACCAGCACGGTTAATGTAGCCATCACCGTCATGCTGACGATGGTGAATGCCGTTAGACTGAACAATTCTTCGCCGGGCAGACGTGAACTAACCAGCGACGAAAAAACAAGCGCCGGACTAAGTACGTACAGCGCTGTTTTCGATAAGGTTTGTTTGTCGATGGTTTGCCAGCGCTGCAGGGCATAACCAAAACCGGCGATGATAAAAATGGGCAGAATATTCTGCCAGAGGACTGTGGAAATGATGTTCAAGGCAATCTGCGACGCCTGGCTAATTGCAGCTAGCCATAAAAATCGTCGTCGTCCTCGTCGTCCTCTTCGAATGGGCTGTAGGTGAAGTCATCGTCCTCGTCGTCCTCGTCCTCGTCCTCGTCTCCCTCATCATCTTCATCGAATTCATAATCGTCGTCGTCCTCATCGTCCGTGTCGCCATCTAAATAAGAGAGGAGATTGAGTTCACCGCTCATCAGCAAGAGTACTTCGAGCGATTCCTGGATAACTTCATGCAGGTCTTCGAAGTCCGGGTCTTCTAGCAGGTCCGACAAAATCATTTGCGCATCATCGCCGCCAATCATGCCCAGAGCAACAATGGCGGCGGCGCGTACATCTTCGTCATCGTCTTGGGTAAGTTCGGCCAGTTGGGGGATGGCGTCGCTGCCGCCGATGGCTCCGGCTGCCTGAGCCGCCTCGGCGCGCATTTCTGCGGATGGATTGGTCATTTCCGCCAGAATGGTGGGCAGCCACCGGGGATCGGCGGAATTGCCCATGGCAAAGATGGCGCTAAGCTGCATGGCCGGATCGTCGTTTTCGTACGCATCTTCGATGAGGGCTGGGACGCGGGGGTGGTTGGCTGCGCCAAGGGCTTCCAACGCGGAGCGCCTGATGGCCACGGCCGTTTCTTCATCTTCATACGCTGTTAAAAGAGCGGCAATTGCGGGTTCTAACGGCCGTTGCGGAATTTGCCCCCACTCCGACAGCAAAACATAATGCGCCAGTGTGCTCGCCGCCGTCGCCCGCACGTCCGGATCCTCGTCTGTCTGCATCAGCCCAAGTACTCGCGGGATTAGACGCACATCTGTCGCATCCCAAAGGCCATCCAGACCGGCCAGCCGCACGCCAGCCAACGAATCTGTCAGCCCTTTGACAAAAATTGGTGAAAAATCAACCACAAAATTGTCCTCTGCCAGATCCGCCAGGTGACGCATGATCTCCTGCCGGCGATCATCTTCCACCTCTGCCCAGGCAGCAAAAAAACGTTTTTCCTCGTCAGCCAGCATATCAGACAAGCGAAAGAGCAAATGGACAGGCACCTGATCTTCATTGAACAAGGCGTCTAACACGTCTGAAAAAGGTTTTTGGGGTTCTTCTTGCATGGTTCCTCACAAAAAACCTCCCGTTTGTGCGGGAGGTTTAGCAAATTGTTTACGAATTTCCGATTTACCCTCTGTTTCGATGAAGCAGCGCCGGGTTGGCGAGGGTAAAGGTGTAACAGCACGCCTAAAAAGGAATGATAGGATTGATTATATCCTGAACGATCATGAAGAGCATCAAGGACAAAAGCACCAACATGCCAATCACATGCACCATGCCTTCGCGCTCCGGTTCGATTCGTCGCCCGCGGATGGCTTCAATAAGCACAAACAAAATGCGGCCGCCATCCAGCGCCGGGATGGGCAGCAAATTGGTCAGGCCAAGGGCAACATTAATGAAGGCGAAAAAGTGCAGCAGAGGAAACACGGTGTTGTGCGAAACCGAGCTTTCTGTTACTTGGCCGGCAATCTGGCTGATGCCTACCACACTGACTGGCCGGGCTTCACTCGGCGATAAATCGCCGCGAATGAGCATGACCGGAACCTGGAAAAACAGCGATACCTGTTCGCGGAAGGTGTTGGCGGCGTCATTTGCCGCTTCGCCAAATCCTCTGGTAATGCGTTCGCCAGAATCGGCCATTGTAAGTCCAACGCCGATAGGGCCTTCAACGGCCGAATCATATTCACCTTCCAGGCGGGGCACGACGGTTAGCGTCATGGTTTCCCCATCTCGTTTAACAAGTAACTCAACGGGTTCGCCGCCTTTGGCATACATGGGTTCCGAAATGACGTTGGTGTTATCCGCTTTTTGTCCGTCTACTTCTAAAATGACGTCGCCTGTGCGAATGCCGCCCAGAAAGGCAGGTGAGTCGGGGTTGACATAAGAAATGGCGATGGCCGGTGCGCCAATCGAAAACGCAAACCACCAGGCCAGGAAGGCAGCGACAAAGTTGGCCAGAGCGCCGGCAGCCAAGACGAAAAAGCGGGCGCGTTTGGAGGCGGCCGAAAGTCCATCAGGAATTGTGGGGTCGTCTTCCCCGGCCGGCCGGACAAAACCGCCGAGCGGCAGCCAGTTCAGCGTGAAAGTTGTCCCATTGCGCTGGCCTAAGACGGCCGCGCGCGGCGGAAAGCCAAACCCAAACTCTTCTACACGGATTTTGGATAACCGGGCCGCCGTAAAGTGACCCAATTCATGAATGAGGATGATTGGTGTAAGGATTAGAAAAAATCCGGCTAACGCCCATAGAAATGACATAGTGCTTTCCTTATAAACCGGTGAACAGGCGATGTAGGGGAACTCCCCGGCCCGCACCTTAGCATTTCGGCATTATACGTCTGGAAAGGGCGGCGTCGCAACTTCCAC
Organism: Chloroflexota bacterium; assembly: GCA_017993775.1. GTDB lineage: Bacteria > Chloroflexota > Anaerolineae > Promineifilales > Promineifilaceae > Leptovillus. The sequence goes on from JAGOMA010000035.1 coordinate 17,449, forward strand.
CTGGATGATCTTACCTCATCCTCACTTTCTCAGGTTTGCGGGCAGACTGGACCATTTAACAGCCAGATTGGTCCAGTCTGCAGCGTTTTGGTGGCTATTCGTCCCACCATACCCAATGATAGGAAGCAACCGGATACGGCCGTGCCAACGCCGGATCCCCGGAGAAAGGCAGTTTGTTGTCCGCCGGATTAACGCTGTTGGTGCCGATGGCGTAGATATAGGCTGGTTTGCCGGCGTTCATGTTAAAGGCGGTCTGCACCCACGCTTCGCGGATTGTGCGCTGCGCCCAGGGGAACGTAATGCCCAGGAAAGAGGGCATGCGCATATTGTCTACGAGTCTTGGCCCAAAGGCGACGTCGGCCATGTTGCTGTTAAAACCGAGCAGCATGTGGGCGCCCTGGAAAGCATTGAACCATTGGCGGATTGGGGCGGTGCTGGGGGTTGGCCATTGGGCGCGCAAGGTCTGGCACGAGGCAAAACCAGCCCAGCGTAAAGTTTGGAAGCGGGCGTTGCTGCCGGGGAACCAGCTGCTATCTGTGCTGGAAGGCAGGCTGAGGCCGCCGGCGCCGCCGTGCCCGGCATAATAGGCAAAATCGACCCGATCGACGCCGTAGGTGCAATCGCCGCCGCCCAGGCTGCAATCGCGCCAGTCGCGCTCCCAGGCAGAGGCGTTCCACCAGTTGAAGCTGGAGGACCAACCGTACGCGAGCATGCTGCTGCGGAAGCCGGAGGCATCCGGGACGACGCCGCCCAAATCGGGGCCGCCTGCGCCATAGGGTGGGTAATCTGACCCGGCTTCAACGCCAAAACGGTAAACGGCCGTTACCGCAGCTGGCGCCGAAGTGGCATGGCGGGTAAACAGAGCCGCCGTTCCATTGGGTACAATGGGCAGATAAGCGGACGGGGCTACCGTGGGAATTAAATTAATGGCAGCCTGCCGGACTGCCCCATTGCTGTCTTCCACCTCTAACAAAACCGTCACGTTCGCCGGATAACCGTCGTGCGAATCGACTTGCAAATTGTTTGCCGTGGCATTTAGATTGCCTGGCGCGCCCAACGTGCCGGTGAGGACGACCGCGCCGTCGTTCAAGCTCCAGGTATAGGTGTATGGCGCAGCGCCGACGCTAATGGTTCCGGTTAGATTAACGGGATTGCCTGGCGTGAAGCTGCTGCCGTCCGCCGGGCTGGTGATGGCCACATCGGGGCCAAAACCGGCGCTGCCACCCTCCAGCGCTGGTTCGACGATGTCGCGCAGGATGATTGTTTCGCCGCCGGTGGTTACTTCGATGCCGGAGAAACTGAGCATGGGTTCCAGCCCGGTTTGGGGTTGGGCGGCATCGTCAACCATGTACAGCAAGGCGGGATCGGGCACGTTGATGTTGCTGGCTCCCGGAAAGCTCTCTTGGACGCGGGCGATGACGGCGTCACGGGCAGCGACCGGATCGCGGATGGGGAAATTATTGATGAAGGTGGCGGAACGGCCGTAAAACGGCATGGCCACAGCTCCCAGACCGACCACGGTGTCATCCAGCGAAAACCCGGTGTCTTGCAAGTTGGTAGTGCGGAACAAGAGCGAGATATGCCCACCTGCCCCGCCTAAGGGAACTTGTGGTGTTTGGGAAAAATTGCCGGTTTTGACAAACATGGGCACCTGGACGATTGCGCCGATGACATCTGCCGTTGGGTTTGTTGTGCTGCCGCTGGTTGCCCCCTGTGAGCTGGCATTGATCAGCGTAAAGTTATACGGGTTGGTGCTGAAATCATAATCACAGGAAAACACGTTGGGTGTGCCAATGATGGTGTTGTCGGGGAACATCTCGTTGTTCTTTAAAAAGAGGCAGGCTGCGCGCTGGGCGAGTTTAGAATCGATGGCGCCACGCGGTGTCTCCCCAAACGCTTCTGTGGGGTTATAGGCGTAAAACCCACCTGTTGCCCCATATTGCTCTAAAACGGAGTTGGTTGCTTCATTCAGGACGGTAAAACGGGAGCGACCAAGGTAAGAATCGGGTTCGGCTGGGCTGCCATTTAGCGCGGAAAAATTAGCTGCCAATCTGACAGAACCGTCACCGGTTACCTGGGGGGCTGACAAACGGAAAACGGGTAGGGGGAGACCGGTTTCAATCCAGATGCCATTGCTGGTAAGAAGACCGGAAGGCGGGGGAACGGCCGTGTCGTCCTGAGCGACAAGGTTGGTGGCCGCAGTAATGAGGAACACAAAAACGAAAAAATACAACGTAATCTGAAAGAAAACGGGCAGACGCTTCATGAAAACCTCCTGAAATGTGAATGTACGAATTTAGAAATGGTAAATGCGAGTACGGCCGTTTGTCAATCGGGTGACATTGTCAATTGAAATGGAGTTCGGTTCTTGAGAGCGTACTGCGCCACAAATGAGTCTTGGTTGGCTAAAAATAGGAAAAAAGGCATAGTGAAAACACCTTTCATTTTTTGTACACTATTCATCAGGTAGAGCCGGGAGACATACGAGAAAAATTCCTCCCCCCCAAACTGGCACGAGAGAAACGCGACTGGAACACTCGGCTTTACTCAGGGTCAATACATCCTCTTTCTCGTATGCGTATAGCCCGAAAATTCAGGTTATATGTCACCCCCCCCGACATGTGGCCTAACAAAGACAACCGCCCTTTATCATTGGGCGGTTGTTTTTTGTCAGGCTGATTTCCGACTTTTTTGTTACAAGCGTCACGGATTTTACCGGTACCGGGAAACCGATTCACGAACTACCAGATGGGCTTTGAATGGCGAAAGATCGGGCGTTTTGCCATTGATGAAGGCCAGGATAGCCTGGGCGGCGCGCTGGCCCATTTCAACCGCCGGTTGTCTGACGGTCGTCAGGGGCGGGACGATATAGGCGGCTGACGGTTCATCATCGACGCCCACCAGAGAGACATCTTCCGGTACACGGATTCCCCGGCGGTAGAGCGCCAGGCGTGCGCCAAAGGCCATCTGATCGTTGGCGGCGAAAATGGCGCTAAACGGCCGTCCCCGCGACAACAACATCTCCACTGCCAAAACGCCTGATTGCTGCAGCAAATTCCCTTCCACTATCAAATGCGGATCGATGGGCAAGCTGGCATCTATTAACGCCTGTTTGTAGCCCTCAAATCGTTTTTCCACATCGTCAATGGCGATTTTGTTGATGGTGGGCGCGGTAATGTGGGCAATGTGGCGGTGTCCCATGTCGAGCAGGTAGCGGGTTGCCGCATAGCCGGCTTCGTAGTTATTGACATAAAGACAATGGTCTCGGATGGGAGGGATTTCGCGGGCCACGACGACCAGCGGTGTGGTTTTGAGGATAGAGTGCAGTATTTCTGCGTCCAACTGTCCGCCGATGATGATCAGGCCATCTACGCGCCTGTCTAGAAGCAGGTGAAGGGCATGTTTTTCCACCTTTTCATACCAACGGCCGTCTGCAAACATGGGCCAGTAATCGCTCCCTTCAAGTCCTTGCAAAATCCCCTGCAAAATCCCATCATAAAACGGACTGCCAAAATTTTGCGTCAAGACGCCAATAGTCATTGATTGGCCGCTGGCGAGGCTCTGAGCAAAAATGTTTGGTCGGTACTGTAGTTCTTCAATCGCTTGTTGGATAGCTTCGCGTTTGGTTTTAGAAACTTCGGCGGAGCCGCGCAAAACCCTTGAAACTGTGCTAGGCGAAACATTAGCCATTTTGGCGATATGTGTAATTGTTACTTTTTTGTTCTCGGTCGTCATTTTTGCTTTTCTCCTGGCTAATGTCACCATTCGTTATTATTATTGTAACTTGAAATCATTTTCATGAGCTACAAATTCGTGAAATTGGCCTGTTGCAACAATTTTGCTACATACTGCAGGGTTTTATTAGTAAAATTAACCTAAGCGAGGTCCAAAACGGCCGTTCTGTCACGAATATTATTGACAAAATGAGTCGCAGATGATAGAATCCTGAAAACGCTTTCACAATATCGGTGCTTGAAAGCGCTTTTCTCTGAAAGCGCTTTCTAATGATTTTTGGCTAGATACTGCTATGAACGGCAAAGTGACCCTTAAAGAAATCAGTCAAATGGCCCAAGTGTCGCCTTCAACGGTTTCGCGGGTCATCAATGATTACCCGAATGTCAGCCAGGCCGTTCGCGAACGCGTTCTTTCGGTTGTCCGTGAAACGGGGTACCAGCCTAATCCCGCCGCCCGCTCTCTCGCATTGGGCAAATCGCAGGTCTTCGGCCTGATCATCCCCAAATCGGCCGCCTCTGTTTGCGCCGATCCTTTCTTTTCGTATGTGATCCAGGGGGTAGTCGCCGCCTGTAAAACTTACGATTATGTGTTATCCCTGGTCCTTTTTCACACCATTCAAGATGAATCTCGCAGTGTGGGTCGTATTTTGAGCCAACAAATGCTCGATGGTGTGATTATGACCGCCACCCAGCGCGACAACCAATCGGTTTACCAGTTGTTGGATTCGGGCATCCCGTTTGTGTTGATTGGCCAGCATGATAGTGATCAGGTGAGTTTTGTGGATTCGGATAATCAGGCGGGCGCGTACACGGCCGTTACCCACCTTGTCCGTCTTGGTTATCAGCGCATCGCCGCCATCACCGGACCGCTCAACAATCTGGCTGCCGTCCAGCGCAAACAGGGGTACCTGCAAGCTCTGACCGACCGGGATCACCAGTTGGATGAAGCCTTGGTTGCGGAAGGGGATTTTACCGAAGTGAGCGGGTATACGGCCATGCGGAAATTGCTGCCCCAACGGCCAGACGCCGTATTTGTTTCTTCGGACCTGATGGCCCAGGGAGCGCTGCGGGCCATCAATCAAGAGGGGCTGTCTGTGCCAGACGACGTGGCTTTGGTGGGGTATGATGATTTACCGCCGGCTGCGCAAACAAACCCGCCCCTGACTACCATACGCCAACCGATAAAACGCGCCGGTCAAACGGCCGTTGAAACGTTAATCGACCTTTTAGCCCATGGAAATGAGCCACCGCGCCGCATTATCTTGCCCACCGAATTGGTAATTCGGCAATCTTGCAGCGCCGCACGGCCGTTAATAAGGGAGGTGATGCACTAGCCATAGGAGAAGAATAATCGAAACGCCGCTAACCGTATGAAACCGCTTGCAGAGCGGATTTTAGTTAAAAGTTTTAATTAGAGAGTAAGGAGAATATAAATGAACAAGTCACGTTTTGCCTGGCTTTTAAGCTTGTTGGTCATCTTGGCCCTGGCTTTAGCCGCATGTGGTGGCAGCGCGGAACCTGCTGCTGATACAGCCACAACCTCGGAAACGGCCGCCGAAGAAGCAGCCCCCGTAGAAGAAGCAGCCCCGGTAGAAGAAGCCGCTGCCCCCACCGAAGCCCCAGCTCCTACTGAAGCTCCGGCCGCTGACACCACAACCTCCTCCGATGGTCCCATCGAAATTCGTTGGTTCATTGGTTTAGGCGCTGGTGGTAACCCCGAAGAAATCGAAAAAGAAAACGCCTTCGCAGAGAAATTCAACGCTGCCTACGGCGATCAGTACAAACTGGTCCTCGACATCGTCCAAAATGAAACCGCCTACGACGTTCTGAAAACCCAAATCGCCTCTGGTGACGTGCCCGACATCGTTGGTCCCGTTGGTGTACGCGGTATGTACAGCTTTGAAGGCGCCTGGCTCGATATGGCTCCTTACATCGAATCCACCAATCTGGACATAAGCGACTTCAACCCCGCTCTCGTCGAGTTCTACCAATTCGAAGGCCAGGGCCAGGTTGGTTTGCCCTTTGCCGTTTATCCAACAGCCCTGTGGTATAACAAAGACCTGTTCGACGAAGCCGGATTGGAATACCCGCCGCACGAGTGGGGCGCTCCTTACGCTGATGGCGACGCCTGGACCTTTGACAAACTGCGCGAGTTGGCTATGTTCCTGACCGTCGATGCCAATGGCAACGATGCCACCATGGATGGATTCGATCCTGACAACACTGTTCAATTCGGTTACCATCCGATGTGGACAGATATCCGTGGGCAATGGACCTTCTTTGGCGCGGGTAGTTTTGCCGACGCCGATGGTAATGCTGTGATGCCAGAGGTTTGGCGCGAAGCAGCCCAATGGGCCTACGACGCCATGTGGACAGATCATTTCTGGCCCAATGACAATTACGTCAACAGCGACTTGCTGGCTCAGGGCAACACCTTTGGTTCCGGCAACGTAGCCATGAACCCGAACCACACCTGGTACACCTGCTGTTTTGAAGGCGTAAACTGGGACGTAGCCGCGATTCCTTCTTACAATGGCAACCTCACCGCCAAACTTCATGCTGACACCTTCGGTATCATGAAGGGCACGAAGAATCCGGATGCCGCTTTTGCAGTTTACACCCTGTTGACAGGTGAATTCGCTCCCGACCTTGTCGAAATCTACGGCGCCTTCCCCGGTCGTACCAGCCTGCAAGAATCGGCCATGGCCAAGATGCAGGAGAACTTCCCGGATGCCGATCTGCAAGTTTTCGTGGATGCTCTGAACTATCCTGACAACCCCAACCACGAATCCGGTATGCCTAACTTCCTCAAGGCTAGCGACGTATACGGCACGTTTGGAGCCATGTATCAAAGCACCCCAGGTCTTGACCTGAATGCTGAGATCGACAAACTGATTGCAGAACTGCAAACAGTCTTTGATGAAGTGAAATAGCATCACATTAAGAAAAGAGGCAGGGGTGGCGCATGCCGCTCCTGTCTCTTTTTTTAGGGAGCGCTAAAAGGATAACTTGGGGGCGTATGGTTTGTGACGCGGCTATGGTTGAGGATCTAACCTTTTCCCCTTGAGTTTTGTGCATAGTAGAGGAGAAAACTTATGGCAACACCAGACCTGGCTCAGTCTGTGCAAGCAACAGGCTCAAAGTCTAAACGGATGTCTAGTAGGGAACGTGAGCAGATGAAGTGGGGCTTGTTCTTCATTTCACCCTGGCTCATCGGATTTCTTGTCTTTACCTTAATTCCCGTCGTTGCTACCCTCGTCTTAGCTTTTACCGATTACAACCCGGTTCAACCAGACATAGTGAAATTTATTGGTCTCAAGAATTTCTCCACGATGCTCACGGATGCCAAGGTGTGGACATCATTGGGAGTGACCGTTAAGTATGCCTTTCTGGCGATTCCCATCACCTTTGGGTTTGGGCTGCTGCTCGCCACGTTGGTGAATTCTTCAAACTTGAAGGTGAGCGAGGGCTTTCGCACCTTGTTCTACATGCCGGCGATGATTCCCATTGTGGCGGCTGGCGTTATTTGGGCTGGCGTAGCCAATACCCAAACGGGTTGGATTAACCTGGGCCTTGGGGCAGTGGGGCTTCCCACGCCAGACTGGCTCAATTCAACTACCTGGATTTACCCATTGTTGGTTTTGATTGGTTTATGGGGCACCGGCAACTTGATGTTGACATTGATGGCCGGTATGCAGGGTGTGCCGAGCGAAATCTATGAAGCGGCGGTTATTGATGGCGCCAATGGTTGGCAGCGTTTTGTCAACATCACGATTCCCATGATTTCGCCGGTTATCTTCTACAACCTCACCCTCATGATCATTGGCGCGTTCAAATATTTTGACCTTGCCTATGTTCTAAAAAATGGGACTGGAGGGCCTCAGGATGCGACGCTTTTCTACGCGCTGAACTTCTATAAAAACTCCTTTGAATACAATTTAATGGGGTACGGTTCAGCGTTGGCCTGGGTGTTGTTCCTGATCGTGTTAGCTTTAACGGCCGTTCTTTTCGCCACCTCTGGTCGGTGGGTTTATTACGCCGCCGGTGATGGGAGTTAATGACCATGGCAAATTTAGCTTTACCCAAACGTTCTTACCACCAACGAGAACTCTTAAACAAAGTACTGGTTACCAGCATCGCTCTTTTCCTCCTGATTGTTTTCCTGGCTCCGTTGGGTTATATGTTCACAACGGCCATCAAAAGCGATTCCCAAATGAGCGACCCTCAGGCGCCGGTTATTTGGCCGCACTCCAAGGCGACGTTCGAGTACAACGGTGAGTCGCTTGAGCTGTTCAATGTGCCGATTAATGACGAAGTCCAGGAATTGGCCATGGTCAATAAAACACGCACCTCGAGCGAGTTCATTGACCCGAATAACCCGGACGCCGGCACAATTATGTGGGAAGGCAACTGGCGCACGCTGGACCCCGTGTACGTGCGAGATCCACAATGGCAAAATTTCAAGAAAGCCTGGGACGATTTGAAATTCCCGCAATTGTTCTTGAACACGCTGGTCATTGCCGGGTTTGGTACGCTGGGGGCAGTTGGTTCTTCTGTTTTTGTGGCTTATGGTTTTGCCCGGTTTAACTTCAAGGGCAAGAATATCCTCTTCATGATTCTGATCGCCACGATCATTCTGCCTGTCCAGGCGACGCTAATCCCCACCTTCATTTTCTTCTCGCGGATAGGCTGGACGAATACGCTTTTGCCGCTGATTGTGCCGCATTTTTTTGCTAACGCGTATAACGTGTTTTTGATGCGGCAGTACTTTATGCAAATTCCGCGGGCGATGGACGAGGCGGCAATGATTGATGGGGCGGGGCGCTTGCGCACCTTCTGGTCGGTTATTTTACCGCAGTCGATTCCGGCGCTCACGGCCGTTTCCCTCTTCCACTTCTTCTTCGCCTGGAACGACTTCTTCTCCCCTCTGGTCTACCTGGCCTCCAAGCCAGAACTGTGGCCGCTTTCCGTTGGCTTGCAGCGCTTCAATGCTCTGTACGGCCGTCAACCCAATCTCATCCAGGCGGGGGCGCTCATTACCCTTGTGCTGCCGGTGCTTATCTTCTTCTTTGCCCAACGCATCTTTATGCAAGGCATCGTCTTTACCGGTGTAGACAAATAACAAATAAAGCAGTTTTACCAAATTAAAATGGGATTGCCCCCTGTCCTGAAACGTAAGGTGGGCAATCCCATTCGCATCATGAACATGGATTGTAGACGCAATCTTATGTTCATAACCGAGGGAAGTATAGAATGAAACCGCGAAAAAGCATAACTCTACTCGCCGCAGTGCTGGTGAGTCTCTTGTTCACCTACGCCTTTGTCACCAATCTGGTGAACGCCAAAACCCTGGGAGAGCCAGAAGCCGAACCGCAAGCCGCCACGGCCGTTTTCCCCGTCATCGCCGATTTTGAAGGCGGTGTACCCGCCGGTTGGTTCGTCTATGGCGATTGGGGCAACATCACCATCGACACCACCATTCCCACTATCAGCGATACCGACAGCCTGGCCTTACCCGGACAAGTCGGCCTAAACGACGTCCTCTCCATGACGGTCAGCGTGCCCACCTGGGCCGGTTTTGGCGCTGGTCTTGCTCCGGCGCAGGATTGGAGCAACTACGACGCCGTGAGCTTCTGGTTCTACGGCGAGAATTCTGGCACAACGCACGAATTCGAAATCCAAACCGTGCCCGGCGACGACCGCCGCGCTACCTTCATCGACAGCTTTGTCGGCTGGCGGCAAATTATTCTGCCCTTCAGTACCTTTGGTGCTGGCGGCGCGTACAATGTCACCCAGGTGGACAACTGGGTGTTCGTACTCGATGGCACCATCGGTTCCTTCAAAATGGACGACTTGCAGCTTGTCAATTTGCAGCCCTTCGCCGATTTTGAAGGCGGTGTACCGGCTGGTTGGTTTGTCTACGGTGACTGGGGCAATATCACTATCGACACCACCATCCCTACCATCAGCGATACCGACAGTTTAGCCCTACCCGGACAAGTCGGCTTAAACGATGTCCTTTCCATGACCACCAGCGTGCCCACCTGGGCCGGTTTTGGCGCAGCCCTCAGCCCGGCCCACGACTGGAGCGACATGCAGGGCGTCAGCTTCTGGTTCTACGGCGAGAACTCTGGCACAACCCACGAATTTGAAATCCAAACTGTGATCAACGACGACCGCCGCGCCACGTTTGTAGATAATTTTGTTGGTTGGCGGCACATTGTTCTGCCCTTTGCCACCTTCGGGACAACCCCCTATGACGTGTCGCAGGTAGACAACTGGGTTTTTGTCCTCGATGGCACCATCGGGTCCTTCAAAATGGATAACGTCGGCGTCTATGGCGACGCGGGCAACATCACTCTGAAGACGCAATTTGCCTCCGGTATCTACAACGTCATTGAAGGCCAGTCGGTCACGCTGACGGTTTCCCTGAACGTCACCAGCAGCAACACGATCATGGTCGATTATGCCACTGCTGACGGTACGGCCGATAGCAGCCAATATGTTCCTGTCACCGGCACGGTGACCTTCCCCGCCGGTGAACTGACGCAAACGCTGTCCGTGAGCACCATCGACAACTCGATTCTGGATGGCTCCAGAGCGTTTTCCGTGCAGCTTTCCAATCCCATCAGCGCCGAATTGGGGGCGTTGACTACGGCCGTTGTCACCATTCTGGATAACGAAACCCCCAATCCCAACCAAACCGTCGTCATCGACGACTTTGAAAGCGGCCTGCCCGCCGGGCAGGATGGCAATGGCCTGGACATCGGCTATGTTACCTGGGGTGACACCTGGAACGGTACGACCGTAGCTATCACCACCACCAGCACCGGCGCCGCGGGCATCGATCCCGTGCCCAGTACCGCCACCAGCACCGCCGCCGCAGGCATCGATCCCGTGCCCGGTAAAAACCCCGCCAACCAGGTTCTTGACCTGACGGCCAATGTGGTTGGCTGGGGCGGTTTTACGCACGCGTTTGCCAACACGGCCGTCGACACCTGGGTCAGCATGGACTGGAGCAGCTTTGTCGGCATCGGTTTCTGGTACTATGGCACGGGCAGCGGCACAGTCGTCTTCGTGGATGTGGCCGAAAACCGCAACCCCGGTTCCACCACCGACGACGCCGAGCGTTGGAGCTATGAATGGACCGATACGACGCCCGGTTGGCAGTTCGTTCAGGTCTTGTTCACCGATCTTAACCGCAAAGACATCGGCAACGGCGCGCCCAACGATGGTTGGAGCGGTGCAGAAGTTTACGGTTGGTCTTTGGGCACAACTGGCACCGGCGGCAGCCCGGAAACCCGTTACGTTGACGACTTTGGCTTGTTAGAGCGCGTCACTATCATCGACGATTTTGAGAGCGGCTTACCCTCCGGCGTCGACGCCAACGCGCTGCCGGTTGGTTTTGCCACCTGGGGCGACACCTGGAACGGCACGACGGTAGCCATTACCACCACCAGCACCAGCGCGGCGGCCATCGACCCGGTTCCGGGGATGGATGGAACCAATCAGGTACTCAATCTGACCTCGAAGGTCATTGGCTGGGGTGGTTTTACCCACGCCTTTGAAAATGGCGCTCTGGACACCTGGGTTAGCCAGGATTGGAGCAGCTACAACGGCGTTTCCTTCTGGTATTACGGCACGGGCAGCGGCACGATCGTCTTCCTGGACATCGTGGAAAACCGCAACCCCGGCTCCACCACCGATGACGGTGAACGCTGGAGCGCCGAATGGGCCGACACCACCCCAGGTTGGCAGTTCAAGCAAATTCCGTTCAGCGATTTGAATCGTAAAGACATCGGTAACGGCGCGCCCAACGATGGTTGGACGGGCGCGGAAGTGTACGGCTGGGCGCTGGGAACGACGGGAACCGGCGGCAATTTCGAGACCCGCTATGTCGACGAAATGAGCATTTACGGCAACAATGGCAACATACGGCCGTTAGAACTCGCGTTTGCCGCCCAGCAATTTGAGACGTTGGAAGGACAAACGGCCGTACTCACCGTCAGCCTCACCACCAGCACCACCGAACCGGTCAGCATCAACTACCGCACCGCCGAAGGCTACGCCATCCCCGACCGCGACTACACACCGGTCAGTGGCACACTCACCATTCCCGCCGGCAGCACCAACGGTCAGATCAGCGTACCCACGCTGCCCAACAGCAAATTCACCGGCGACAAAACCCTGATGGTTTTGCTGTCTGACCCGGTGAATGTGACGCTGGGCTTCAACCGCCGCGCGGTCCTCACCATCATCGACGACGAAATGGCCGACCCGGCCCTTGTCCACGACTTTGAAGGGTTCCACTCCTTCCTGGATGCCGTTGGCGACCTCACCATGTCCATCACCGAACTGGCGGCTGCCGACAGCAACGCCCGACCCGGCCAGGACGCTTTCGAAAAGGTCCTGACCGTGGATTACGATACCACCGTTGGCCCGGCGCAACTCACGCAAACCTTTGTGCAGGGGCAAGATTGGAGCGCCCACGACGGCCTTAGCTTGTGGTACTACGGCAGCAACAGCGGCGAAGCCATCACCGTCAACTTGCTGGACAACCAGATTACCACCACGGCCGATGTCGCTCCAGGTGACTGGACGATGGTCTGGAACGACGAGTTCAACGGCACGGCCGGAACCCTGCCCAACCCCAACAACTGGCGCCATGAGCTTGGCGACGGCACCTTGAATGGTATCTCCGGCTGGGGCAACAGCGAATTCGAGTTTTACACCAACAGCCCCGACAACGCCTCGCTGGACGGCAATGGCAACCTGGCCATCACCATGCAGAAGGTGAACACGGCCACCACCGACCTGGTTTGCTGGTATGGCCCGTGCGAATACACATCCGCCCGGTTGATTTCGGCAAATCGGATGGAGTATGAATACGGCCGTATGGAAGCCCGCATTCAAGTGCCCACCGGCGGCAGCGGTCTCTGGCCTGCTTTCTGGATGCTCGGCACAAACATCGGCGATGTGGGCTGGCCGCAAAGCGGCGAAATCGACATCATGGAATACGTCAGCCGCATCCCCAACGAAGTCTTTGGCACCATTCATGGCCCCGGCTACTCCGGCGGCGCTTCCTTTGGCAGCACCTTCGACTTTGGCGTGCCGGTCTCGCTGACGGCCCACACCTTCTCGGTGGAATGGGGTCCGGACGAAATACATTGGTACGTGGATGGCATCAACTTCCACAACGCCACCCCGGCGGACGTAGCCCCCAACGAATGGGTTTACAATCATCCCTTCTACATGATTTTAAATCTGGCGATTGGCGGCAACTTCGGCGGCGGTATCGACCCCAACATCGTCTTCCCGCAAGAAATGCTGGTTGATTATGTGCGTGTCTATCAGGCGGAAAACACCTCAGAACGCTTCGAAGCCTCGTTTGTAGACAATTTCACCGGCTGGCAAAAAGTTTTGCTGCCCTTCGATCAATTCACTCGCAGCGCAAACCAACCGCTGGGCGCGCCCAACGATGGGCTAACGCTGACGCAAGTCTGGGGATATGGGTTGCAGCTTCCGGCCAACACCACCGGCTCATTCCACATGGATTGGGTCTATCTGGATACGCTGTATACCTACTTCTACCCGATCATGTTTAAGAATTAGATAAACTGATTTAGACCCTAAGGGTTTCTAAAAACCCTTAGGGTCTCCTTTTACAGGAGGCACAAATGGAAACCGGAATCGTGGCAGTTATCTTTCCTACTATGGAAGGAGCTGAATCGTTGCTCAAAACCCTGAGCGGACTGGCAAAAGACAACCGTGTCGAAATAGATGACGCCGTTATTGTCGTAAAAGACCCCGACGGTAAGCTGAAAGTAAAAGAAACAGCCGATCTTACCACCGGCAAGGGCGTGGCCAAAGGTGGAACGCTCGGGTTTGTTGTTGGGCTGCTGCTGGGTGGTCCGATTGGCGGCGCGTTGTTAGGCGCGGCCGCCGGCGCACTCTTAGCCCGGAAGATAGACCTGGGCATTCCCAAAGATAAAATCGAAATGGTAACGGCCGACATGACGGCCGGAAGCTCGGTCTTGTTTGCCCAGGGCCGCTCTAACCAGGAAGGCATTTTCCGTTCCGCGCTGGCTCAATCTGGCGGTAAGCTGTATGACCTGCAAATGACCGAACAGGCGGTAATTGAAGTGCAAAACCTGTCTGCGACGCGCGACTACAACTAAGCGCAGATCCAAAAACAGATACATGGATTGACGCTCTGATTTTCCGTACTCATTAACCGCGGAGAAGCGGGGCGCGCAGAGAATTCCAGTGGAAAACTCGGCGTGCCCTGTGTTCTCCGCGATTAAATCCAGGCGGACCTGGTGGTTACGATGTAGCGAAAAAATCGGCTCAATCCAATATCGACCACATCATTCTGATTATCTGTAAAGACCGGGAATAGGGAGACACGTTCAGATGGTTGCTGCTACTCGTCGATTTATTGGTTTGATTGTGTTGCTTTTGGGGCTGTTGAGCATGGCAGCTTGCAGCGCCCTGGTTGTGCCAACCCCCACGGCCGTTCCACCCACGCCATCCCCCATCCCTTCCCCAACACCCATCGGCTACCGTGAAGGATGGATTCTCACCTGGCAAGATGAATTCGCTGGCCCGGAAATCGACGCTGCCAACTGGACCCACGAAATTGGCGGCAACGGCTGGGGCAACGCCGAAGACCAGTTTTACACCGCCGAGCCGGAAAACTCGTTCATCGAGAACGGGAATCTGGTTATCCAGGCTCTGGAGCAGCGCAAACAAGGCAAACCCTATACCTCGGCGCGGCTGATTACGAAAGACAAGTTTAGCCAGACATACGGCCGTTTCGAGGCCCGCCTGCAAATCCCCAAAGGCCAGGGCATCTGGCCAGCCTTCTGGATGTTGGGCGAAGACATCAGCACGGCCGGTTGGCCGGAATCCGGCGAAATCGACATCATGGAAAACATTGGCAAAGAGCCAACAATGATCCACGGCACCGTGCATGGCCCTGGCTACTCCGGCGCCAGAGGCGTTGGCGCAAGCTACAGTTTGCCCGACGGCCGTCCCTTCGCCGACGATTTCCACGTGTTTGCCATCGAATGGGAGCCGGAAGAGATTCGCTGGTACGTGGACGATGTGCTCTTCAACACCGTCACGCCCAGCGACGTGGCTGGCGACTGGGTCTATGACCATCCCTTTTTCATCTTACTCAACCTGGCTGTAGGCGGCCAATGGCCGGGTTATCCCGACGCTACCACGCAATTCCCACAACGCCTGACCGTAGATTATGTGCGGGTGTACGAACGGCCGTAACTTCCCCACCGCATCCTCCCGATACCCCACTTTACTTTGGAGACTTTTAGCATGATTCACCGCCACCACGACATCAACCTAGGCCAAACCCCCATTTGGGTTAACGATTCCCACCCCTCGGGCGAATTTGTCCAGCTCATGGACGAAACCTACTACCGCATTCGCCACTATGACCAGATGTCGCCCTTCTTCATGAGCCTGGTCAGCAGCGCCGACCACTGGCTGTTCATCGCCAGCACCGGCGGCCTGACCGCCGGACGAACCAACTCCGATTCCGCCCTGTTCCCTTACGAAACCGACGACAAAATCACGGCCAACAGCGACTATACCGGCAGCAAAACCATCATCCTGGCAACACGAAACGGGCAAACCAATCTCTGGGAACCATTTTCCAAGCGCTATGCCGGCGTATACCGCTGCGAGCGCAGCCTATACAAAAATGCCTTTGGCAACAAGCTGATTTTTGAAGAAATCAACCACGATTTACAGTTAACCTTGCGTACCGCCTGGCGCACGGGCGATCGCTTCGGCTTTGTGCGCAGCAGTTGGCTGCGCAATGATGGCGCGGCCTGCCAGATTTCGCTGCTCGATGGCGTGCAAAATGTGCTGCCTTACGGCGTCACCACGGCTATGCAAACAACCCTCAGCAACCTGCTCCACGCTTACAAACGCAGCGAGCTGGACCCTGAAACCGGGTTAGGCATTTTTGCCCTCAGCGCCACCCTTTCCGACCGCGCTGAACCGAGCGAATCGCTGAAGGCCACGGCCGTCTGGCAGACAGGGCTACAAAGCAGCTGTTATCTACTCTCGTCCGATCAGGTGGATGGGTTCCGGCACGGCCTGCCCCTGACGCCGGAATACGACGTGCGCGGCAAGGCCGGAGCATACCTGGTCCAGGCCGATTTTAGCCTGACACCCGGCCAGACCCGGCCCTGGCACATTGTGGCCGATGTTAACCAGGACAGCGCTGCCGTGAACCGACTCATCGAGTTACTGGGCCAGGAAACGGCCGTCATCATGTGCCAGCTACAAGACGACATCGACCAGGGCACAACCGAATTGGTCAACTACGTCGCCGCCGCCGACGGCCTGCAAACATCCGCCGACCCGGCCATCACCACCCACCATTTCGCCAATGTCCTCTTCAATATCATGCGCGGCGGCGTCCCCGCCAACGGCTGCGTTGTCGAACGCGCCGACCTGCTAGACTTTGTGAGCGTGCGCAATCGCGCAGTTGCGACCACTTTTGCCGACTGGTTTGCCACGTTGCCGGCACACATGGCCATCCATGAATTAACAGCCAGGGCGGCCGCTGTCGGCTCGCCCGACCTCATCCGTTTATGTTATGAATACCTGCCCCTCACCTTCAGTCGGCGGCACGGCGATCCCAGCCGGCCCTGGAATCGGTTTTCCATCAATCTAAAACAACCCGATGGCTCGCCGCGTCTGGATTACCAGGGCAACTGGCGCGACATTTTCCAGAATTGGGAGCCGCTCGCCCTGGCGTTCCCCGACACAATCGAAGGGATGATCGTTAAATTTCTTAATGCTACCACCGCCGACGGGTACAACCCGTACCGCATCACCCGCGATGGCATTGAGTGGGAAGTCCCAGAACCCGATAATCCCTGGTCCAACATCGGTTACTGGAGCGATCACCAGATTATTTATCTGCAAAAGCTGCTGGAAATTGCCGAAGAGGTTCAGCCTGGCGCATTGGCGCGGCTGGAGCAGCGCCCCACGTTCACTTATGCCAGCGTGCCTTACCGGCTGCGCCCGTATCGGGAAATGTTGGCCGATTGGTCCAACACCATTGAGTTTGATTGGGCCAGTGAAGAGGAAATAGAAACGGCCGTTGCCCAACTAGGCACAGACGGCCGTTTGCTGCGCCAGCCAACCGGCGACATTATTCATGTCAGCATGGCCGAAAAGCTGCTTGTTTTGCTGCTGGCCAAGCTCACCAACCTGGTCCCCGACGGCGGCATCTGGATGAACACCCAGCGCCCGGAATGGAACGACGCCAACAATGCCCTCGTGGGCAAAGGGCTGTCTGTGGTGACGGCTGCGTATCTGCGCCGCTTCATTGCCTTCTGGCAGGCGCAGTTGGCCAGCGGTGAGATGAGCGAGTTTGTGGTGAATACGGCCGTTGCCGGCCTGTTCACGGCCGTGCAAACCATATTCACCACCTACCAGGCTACTCTGGCGACTGGTTTCGACGCTCGCTCGCGCCGCGCCATCATGGACGCGCTGGGCGAAGCAGCCACGGCTTATCGCGCCGCCATCTACCAGGATGGACTGCCCGCTGCCCAGACCCGATTAAGCCGTGAAACGATGGCCGATTTTCTGGCCCTGGCCCAGGCGTATGTCGAGGAAACTTTGCATGCCAACCGCCGCCCGGATGGCCTGTACCACGCCTACAACATTTTGCGCTTAGACGATGGCGACACGGCCGTCGATCACCTCTATACTATGCTTGAAGGCCAGGTTGCCATTCTGTCGTCTGGCTTGCTATCCTCCGACGAGGCGCTGACCCTGCTGCGCAGCCTGCGCCACAGCGAGTTGTATCGCGCTGACCAACACACCTACATCCTTTACCCCAATCGCACCCTGCCCGGCTTCTGCCAGAAAAACAATGTGCGACCCGCACAGGTGGCTAAATCGCCGCTGGTAGCAGCGCTGGCTGCGGCCGGCGACGGCCGTTTGCTCATCCGTGACGATGCGGGCGTCTACCACTTCAACGGCGCGTTCCGCAACGCCGCCGACGCAGCGCAGGTGTTAGATGCTCTGGCGCAGGAACCGGCTTATGCCGCACTGGTTCAGAGCGACCGCGCCTTCGTCCTGGATTTATTTGAAGAGACGTTCGATCACCGCGCTTTTACCGGCCGTTCCGGCACGTTCTTTGCCTTTGAAGGTTTGGGCAGCATTTATTGGCACATGGTGGCCAAACTGCTCCTGGCGGTGCAAGAATGTTATCTGAAGGCGACCGCAGACGGGAAGGACACGGCCGTTATCCACTCTCTCGCCGCTGCCTACTACGACATTCGCCAAGGCTTGGGCTTCAATAAATCTCCAGCCGTCTACGGCGCATTCCCCACCGACCCGTATTCCCACACCCCGGCCGGCAGCGGCGCGCGCCAGCCCGGCATGACCGGCCAGGTCAAAGAAGAAATCCTCACGCGTTGGGGCGAACTGGGGGTTTCCGTGCAGGAAGGGCGGCTATGTTTTGCGCCTACGCTGCTCCGTGAAAGTGAATTTTTCACTGCGCCAGACAATTTTGCCTGCGTGGGATTGGACGGCTCGCGCCACAGCCAGCCGCTGCCCGCCGGTTCGTTGGCCTTTACGTTTTGCCAGACGCCCATTGTGTACACCCGCGCAACCAAGGCGGAAATAGAAATAGAGTACCATGACGGCCGTTACCAAACTTTCCCTGGAACCCAATTGGATACAGCGTCCAGCCGACACATTATCGACCGCGATGGCCAGATCAGCCTGGTTCGTGTGGCTGTAGACCAACAAAAATTAGCACTCTGAGGAACTTATGAAGAAGATAGAAGATGTATTGGGGCAACTTACCCTGGCTGAAAAAGCCGCTTTGGTGGCCGGGGCAGATATGTGGTGCACGCTGCCCGTAGAGCGCCTGGGCATTCCGGCCCTGCAAGTGAGCGATGGACCCAACGGCGTGCGTGGCCGCGACGACAATTTAGGCGAAACCTCTGTCTGTTTCCCGGTGGGCGTGGCTCTGGGCGCGACCTGGAACCCGGCGTTGGTGCAGCAAATCGGCGTGGGACTGGCGGTCGAGGCCCGGCGTAAAGGGGCGCAGGTCCTCCTGGCCCCAACGGTAAATATCCACCGCACGCCCATTGCCGGGCGTAACTTTGAATGTTTTGCGGAAGACCCGTATCTCAGCGGCATGATTGCCTCAGCGTATATCAACGGTCTGCAAAGCCGGGGCGTGGCCGCCTGTATCAAGCATTTTGTGGCTAATGATCAAGAATTCGAGCGTTTTTCGATGAGTTCGGAGGTGGCGGAACGGCCGTTGCACGAAATTTACCTGGAGCCGTTCCGTTTGGCGCTGGCAAACGCCAACCCCTGGACGCTCATGAGCGCCTACAATCGCCTCAACGGAACCCATGCCAGCGAAAACAACCCGCTGCTGCGCGACGTTCTCAAAGAGAGATGGGGCTACGACGGCCTGGTTATCTCCGATTGGTACGGCACGTACAGCGACAATGTGCCCGGCGGCGCGTTGGATTTGGAAATGCCTGGCCCGGCGCGTTGGATGAATCCGGAAAAAATCGTGGCCGCAGTCATGGCTGGCGACCTGCCCGAAAGCCATCTCGACGACAAAGTGCGCCGCCTGCTGCGCCTGTTAGGGCGCGTGGGTTTGTGGGCGCAAGAGGCAGAGGAAACGGCCGTATCCCCCTCTGTGGACCCGCTGTTACCACGCGCCGCCGCCGCCGAAGCCATCGTCTTGCTCAAGAATGACGGCGATTTGCTGCCTCTCCACCCCGACAAGCCGCAAACCATCGCCGTCATTGGCGAAAACGCGCAGTGGGCGCAGATTATGGGCGGCGGCAGTTCGCAGGTGAATCCGCAGTATATGATCTCCCCGTTGGCCGGCATTCAGGCTCGCGTAGGCGAGCAGGTGACGGTGGCCTATGAAGTTGGCACACTGCTGCACCGTCTGCCGCCCTTGGTGGACGTTGATTGGTTGAAGGCGGTTAACGGCCGTTCCCCCGGTCTGACCCTCTCTTATTATCACAATTTGGACCTGAGCGGCGAGGCGGCGCACGTGGATAACGTGGCCAAAAGTGAAGTCGCCTGGTTTGGCACGGTCAATCCGTTTGTTGACCCAACGCATTTTTCCTTGCGTTTAGAAGGCACCCTGACGGCGCCTTCGGCTGGCGCGTACCAACTACATCTCTGGAGCATCGGCCGGGCGCGCCTGCTGGTGGATGGCGCAGTGGTAATTGATCATTGGGCGGCGGGTGAAGATATGGATCGGCAAACGGCCGTAACCCTCCATCTCACCCCCGACCAGCCCGCCAACATCCTGGTCGAATACATCACCGACCCAGGCGCTGTGTGGCGCATTTTGCGCCTGGGCTGCCTGCCGCCCGTGCCCGCCGACCCGCTTCAGGCGGCCGTAGACCTGGCAGCGCGGGCCGACGCAGCCATCGTAGTTGCCGGACTGACCCGCGAATGGGAAGGCGAAGGCTTCGACCGCGCGGACATGGCCCTGGTTGGCCGCCAAAATGAACTTATCAGCCGCGTGGCCGCCGCCAATCCAAACACCATCGTGGTCCTGAATGTGGGGTCGCCGGTGGAAATGCCCTGGCTGGCGGAGGTTCCCGCCGTGTTGCAGCAGTGGTATGGCGGGCAGGAAGCGGGCAACGCCCTGGCCGACGTGCTGTTCGGCGATGTGACCCCATCAGGCAAACTGCCCACCACGTTCCCGGTTCGTCTGGAAGATAATCCGGCGTTCATCAACTACCCAGGCGAAAACGGCCGTGTCCATTACGGCGAAGGTATCTTTGTCGGTTATCGCTATTACGATAAAAAGCGGGTTGACCCGCAGTTTCCCTTTGGGCATGGTCTCTCCTATACTTCCTTTGCCTACGACAATTTGCGCCTGAACGGCGAGACTTTTGGCCCAGGCGACGAGATTTTGGTCAGCGTGGATGTGACAAACAGCGGCCAGCGCGCCGGGCAGGAAGTGGTGCAGGTGTATGTGCGCGACGTGGAAAGCCGGTTGGTACGGCCGTTACAAGAACTAAAAGGCTTCGCCAAAATTCATCTGGAACCAGGCGAGCGCCAGACCGTAACTTTAAACCTGACGCGGCAGTCGTTGGCTTATTTTGACCCGGCATTTTCGGATTGGGTGGCAGAGCCGGGCGAGTTTGAAGTGCGCGTAGGCAGTTCGTCCCGCGATATTCGGGCGACAGGACGTTTTGTTTGGGAAGATGAAATGGCTGTCACCCCGCCTGCCGTCACCATGGCCCAACTTTCGACAGTACCGACATAGGCTGAAGCGCGAGCGCGCGTGTCTCTGCTTGCTTTGGCTGACTGTTATAGAAAAGGAGAATGAAGATGAAAAGAAACGGCCGTCTGGCCCTATTATTCCTGTTACTCGTTGTGCTGGTGGCTTGTGGCGGCGCGCAGGAAGCGACGCCCGCGCCAACAGCCCAACCCGCAGTCTTACCCGAAGTGGCGGCGACGGATACGGCCGTGCCCGAACCCACCGCCGCGCCTGCGCCCACCGAAACGGCCGTGCCGGCCGAAGCGCCCGCCGAAACTATGGCAGTGGACGAAGGCCCCATGCTCGCTCCCGATGGCGCGCCCGGCGAAACCTACCTGGCCCCCTTCCCCGTAACCATCACCATAGATGGCGACCTGAGTGATTGGCAAGGCGTGCCCAAAGTACTCATTCCCGAAACAGCGGCGCAGGTGCGCGGGTCTACGGCCGTTACCTTTGCCGCCGCCGCCGATGACGAATTCCTCTACTTTATGGCCAACGTCGATGACGCCAAAGTCATCACCGGGCAGCATGGCGAAAACTACTGGAACGAAGATTCTGTCGAATTCTACATCAACGCCACCGGCGATCTGGGCCTGACCTCTTACCGCGACGGCGTGGCCCAAATCACCGTGCCGCCGCTGAACGCCGGCAAACCGCTGGGCGAAATCGTCTTGGGCGGCGTGAATGGCCCCTCGGCCGACGCGCAAGTGCAGGTCGCCCTCACCGATACCGGCTACGCCGTGGAAATGGCCGTGCCCCTGAAAAACAACGTCTGGAATATCCAGCGCGAACACGGCAATGTGATCGGTTTCCAGGTCCACCTCAACAGCGCGTCGGAATTAGACCGCAACCTGAAAGTCATCTGGTCGCTGAAAGACACGGCCGACAGCTCTTACCAGAATCCCAGTGTCTTTGGCCAGCTCGTCTTCTTCGAGATTGGACAAAGCGACGTGGCGGCCAACGTGCCCGAACCCACCCCTGGTCCGGTTCATGATCCCGTTCCGGCCGACGCGCCCTACAAAAATCCCGACCTGCCCGTCGATGAACGCGTCGCCGACCTGCTGGCGCGCATGTCCCTGGCTGAAAAAATCGGACAGATGACCCTGGTGGAAAAGAACAGCATGATCGCCGACGACATCCCCGCCCGCTATATCGGCGGCCTGTTGAGCGGCGGCGGCGGCTATCCTACGCCCAACACGCCAGAAGCATGGGCAGAAATGGTCGATGGCTTCCAGGCCAGAGCGCTGGAAGCGCCCCTGGCCATCCCCCTGATTTATGGCGTGGATGCGGTGCATGGGCACAACAACGTCAACGGCGCGGTCATTTTCCCGCACAATGTCGGTCTGGGCGCGGCCAACGATCCGGCGCTGATGACCGAAATCGGCCGGGTGACGGCGCTGGAAATGATCGCCACGGGCATCTACTGGGATTACGCGCCGGTGGTGGCTGTGCCGCAAGATATTCGCTGGGGCCGCACCTACGAGGCGTATGGCGAAAACACAGACCTGGTTTCCTCGCTGGCGGTGGCCTACATGCAGGGGCTGCAAGGCGATGATTTGGCCGCGCCGGACACTGTGCTGGCGACGCCTAAACATTTTGTGGGCGACGGCGGCACAGCCTGGGGCAGTTCGACCACCGGCAGCTACCAACTCGACCAGGGTGTGACCGACGTTGACGAAGCGACACTGCGGGCCATACATCTGCCGCCTTACGCCGCCGTGATTGAGGCCGGGGCGCAAAATATCATGACCTCGTATTCCAGTTGGGGCGGGCTGAAGATGCACGCCCAACAGTACCTGATCCGTGATGTGCTGCGCGGCGAACTGGGTTTCAACGGCTTCATCGTGTCTGATTGGGCCGGTATTGACCAGATCGACAATGATTATTACACGGCCGTTGTCACCTCCATCAACGCCGGTGTAGACATGAATATGGTCCCCTACGATTACAACCGGTTCATCGCCACGCTGACGCAGGCCGTTGAAGATGGCGCTGTGTCCATGGAGCGCATCGATCAGGCCGTTAGCGATATTCTCAAAGTGAAGTTTGAGATGGGCCTGTTTGAGCATCCCTTCTCCGATCCGGCGCTGCTGCCGTTGGTTGGCTCCGAGGAGCATCGGGCGGTGGCGCGGCAGGCCGTGGCCGAATCGCAGGTGCTGCTGAAGAACGACGGCGACCTGCTGCCGCTGGCGAAGGATTTGCCGCTGCTGTTGGTTGGCGGCGAAGCGGCCGATGACATCGGCATCCAATCCGGCGGCTGGACGATTGAGTGGCAGGGCAAACCGGGCAATATCACCCCCGGCACGACGATTTTGCAAGGTATCCAGGCTACAGTTTCACCGGATACCACGGTGGTCTATGACAAGTTTGGCCGCTTTGACGACGTGCCGGCCGACCAGACGGCCGTCTGCCTGGCCGTCATTGGCGAACAACCATACGCCGAAGGGCTGGGCGACAGCCCGGACCTGCGGCTGCCGGTCAACGACCTGCGGACTGTGCAGCGGATGCAGGAGCGGTGCGATCAATTGGTCGTGGTGCTGCTTTCCGGCCGGCCGGTCATCGTCACCGATTTGCTGGATAGTTGGGACGCGCTGGTAGCGGCCTGGCTGCCCGGCACGGAAGGGCAGGGCGTGGCCGACGTATTGTTTGGCGATGTGCCGTTCACTGGCAAATTATCTTATACCTGGCCGCGCAGCGCCGATCAACTGCCGTTTGACTTTGCCAATCTGGGCGAAGGTGAAGACGGGCCGCTGTTCCCCTTTGGCTATGGCCTGACAACGCCTTAGCCGTCAGGATGGCAGCACGCAAGACCCTAAGGGTTTAAGGACCAGATAATCTGGCTGCTCAAGAGCAAACCCTCAGGGTCTGTATGGGTATTTAATCTGTGCCTCTGTTCTGCGTTTTGGTGGTTTTTCTATTGGGTTTTCCTCCCTTTTGAAGTGCGCTACACTTGATTCAGGTGTAGCGCATTTTTACTACTTGAAGTTAAAAGAATAAAGGGCTGATTGATGATGCGTGATGCGTGATGCTTGACGGGAGGGCATCACGCATCACGCATCACGTATCAGGGGCATATCCCATTGAGGTAGACGATGAAAAGTTTTACCAAGAGTGATTTTAGCGATGAGGTAATTGGGGACCTGGTGCGGGGGCAGTTTGGCACGGCCGTTTTCCCGACCTCTATTACGCCCCTCAAAGATGGCTGGTTCAACACCGCTTACGCCCTCAGCCTGAGCGATGGGCAGCCGGACGTGGTGCTGCGTATTGCGCCGCCGCCCGGCCAACCTGTGTTGTCGTACGAGCGTGACCTGATGCAGCGCGAAGCAGCCATCATGCGCCTGGTGGAGGAAAAGTTAGATATTCCGGTGGCTCCGCTGCTGGCTTATGACGGCCGTCGCCAACTGCTTGACCGTGATTATATGTTTGTGGGGCGGCTGGCCGGACGGCCATTGGATCAGGCCAAAGCCGATATGCCGCCCGAAGAGCTGGTCCGCGTACTGCGCCAGTTAGGCGAATATGCCGCCCGCATGCACGCCCTCCACAACACACGGTTTGGCTACGACTGCCCCGATCTCTCGGCCCAGACGTGGCGGGCGGCGTTTATGCGCATGATGGCTGCGCTGCTGGCCGATGGCGAGGGCTTGGGCGTGCTGCTGCCGGTTCCTTATACGGCCGTGCGCCAGCGCCTGGATGAATTAGCCCCGCTGTTAGACGTCGTGCAGACTGCCAGTCTGGTGCATTGGGATTTGTGGGACGGCAATATTTTTGTGGCTGAGGTAGACGGCCGTTTCGCCATCACCGGCATCATCGACTGGGAGCGCGCCTTGTGGGGGGATCCGGACATCGACCAGGTAATGTTTCGCGGGGAGAAGGATCCGTTTTGGGTGGGATACGGCCGTTTGCCAGCCGCCGATCCTGCCGCCCAGACTCGCCGCACGCTCTACCGGCTCTATCTCTGGCTGGTCATGCTCATCGAAGACAAAGTACGCTTCGACGGCGCGGACCATATCCCCTGGGCAATCGAACAGTTTAACCGCGACTGGCAGCAGTTGACAATTAGCAGTTGACGGTGACATCTACGCCCTATGCGTAGACCCCAAGGGTTTCGCAAACCCTTGGGGTCTCGACGTAAAAAAGGATCTGAAGACAAAAGGATCCTGTCTGTGATATGATTCTAGCGGTTTTGTGAAAGAGAAACGGCCGTGTTTCTCGCGCCCAGGCAGGGGGATTATTAAACAAAGGAGATAAGGTATGACCACGTTTTGTCCGGGTATTTTGCTGGGGTTCCTCGGCTGGTTTTTCTTGCGCTACGTCATCAGCGGTTTTTATACCGTTGATCAGAACGAACGCGCCGTGAAAACACGCTTTGGCCGGGCTGTACGTCTCAGCAAATCTACCACCCTCGACGATCCCATTTCGGAAGTCCTCAATGAAAAAGATAGAGAACGATACAGCTATCCTCTCGTGCGGGTCATTCCCCCCGGCGGGCCTTACTTCCGCTGGCCCTGGGAAAAGGTTCACAAAGTGTCGGTGGCGACCGAAACCATCAACATGGCCCTGGACCTGGAAACCCCCGACGCCAACCACGCCGGAACCGAACTCGACGCTG
Organism: Chloroflexota bacterium; assembly: GCA_017993775.1. Taxonomy (GTDB): domain Bacteria; phylum Chloroflexota; class Anaerolineae; order Promineifilales; family Promineifilaceae; genus Leptovillus. The sequence goes on from JAGOMA010000035.1 coordinate 43,094, forward strand.
TGACCAAAGATCAGCTCAATATCGGCCTTACCGGGCAAATTCGCTATCGGCCGTGCGAAAGAAACCTTTATGCCTACCTCTTTGGCGTCAAGACGCCGATTGTCCATGTCATGGCCTATTTCATTTCTATCCTGCGCCAGCGCATCGCCAGTTTTGAATCGCAAGCCATCAGCTCCGACGAAGAGGTGATCGACATTGGCCTCATGGCCGGCATTTCCATCAATGATTTGCGCAAGAACCTGAACGAGATCAACAACTATATGGAACTGGAATGCGCTTCGGCCGCCGCTCGTTATGGCGTCGAATTGGATGCCTCCCTGATTACAGGTATCGATCCGCCATCTGAAGTTGAATCGGCCCTTGCCGCCATCAACACCGCCCACAACGAAGTATCCTCCGAAATCAGTCTGGCCAAAGCCCAGGCCGACCAGACCATCGTGCAGTCCAAACGCGCGGTAGAAATTGAAACCCTGCGCGCCCAGGCCGAGGTGGAACCTCTGGTTGCCATGGCCGAACAGCTGCGGGTGATCAAAAGTCATGGTCCTGAAGCGCTGGACGCTTATCTGCGCAACGTGCGTTTGGCGTTGTATACCCAGGCCAAAAGCATCATTTTGGAGGTGGAAGAATGAACCAGTTGGTGACGCTTTTCTCTGTAGCCTTTGTATCTTTTTTCTTGTTATTCATCTTCGAGCCGCTGGTGCGCTTTTTGCTGCGGCTGCTTGGCGTGTATACCATTGTAAAAGAAGGAACTTGCCACGTTTATGTGTTGTTTGGCAATGTGGTGGGTGTGCTGCAGGAGCCAGGGCTGCATCTGTTGTGGCTGAAGATGGGTCCCAGCGCGTTGGTGGTGAATTGGCTGGGGACGCGCCGCATTTTAGATATGCGCCTGGACCAGCAATATCTGCGCAGCCTGCCGGTTAACTCCGAAGAAGGCGCGCCCATGGGCATTGGCGTCTGGTATGAGATGCAAATTAGCGATCCGGTGTCTTATCTGTTCAAGAATAGCGATCCGCGCGGCTCGCTTTCGGCCAATGTTAGCAATGCCACTGTGCGCACATTAAGCAATATGCCTCTGGAAGACATGCTGGAAACGCGGCACGTCATGAGCCGCACGGTGCGGGCGGAGGTATCGCCCAAATCGGAGGAGTGGGGGTATCGCCTGGGTTCGGTCTACATTCGCAAGGTGCATTTTCGCGATAGGGGCATGATTCGCCAAATCGAGGAAAAGGTGGTGAACCGGCTGCGGCAGGTAACGTCGGCCATTCGTCAGGATGGCGCGAACCGCGTGAGCATTATCACCAATTCGGCTGAGCGGCGGGCGGCTATTGAATTTGCCCAGGCGCAGGCGATGCGCCCCAAGATCGTCGGCGAAGCGCTGAAGCAAATTACCACGGACGCTGACGTTGCCGAAGCGATGTTTGAGATTTTGGAAACTGAAAATATCTTGAAGGGCGATACGAAAATCACTCTGATTCCTAAGGGCAATGAGTTGATGACGCAATTTTTAGGCGCAGACTCGGCTAAGGCGTAACCTTTTTCATGGGGCAACACAACCCGGCAAAAGTTTCTGAAACGATTGTGGGTTGTCGTTTGTGCAGAGGAGCAGGGGGATACCTCTGTTCCTCTTTTTCTGTGTTTGTTGTCATGGAGGTATAGGATATGAATCAACAAGCGGATGTGATTATTATTGGCGGCGGGATTCACGGGGCGAGTCTGGCTTTTCATTTGACGCGGTTGGGAGTACGGCCGTTAATCCTCGAACGCTATTTCACGGCTTCCGGCGCAACTGGCCGGTCTAGCGGTCTGGTGCGTATGCATTACGATCTCGAGCCGGAATCGCAGTTGGCCTGGGCGTCGTTCGCCTATTTCCGTAATTGGGCCGACATGGTGGGCGGCGAGTGCGGTTTTACGCGCACCGGTTTCTTACAAATTGTGTCGCCTGCGTACAGCGACCAACTGCGCGCCAACGTCGTCATGCACCAGCAGATTGGCATCCCGGCGCTGCTGGTGACGCCCGACGATGTGGCCCGCCTGGCTCCATCGTTTGCGGTGGATGATTTTGAGGTCGCGGCGTATGAGCCGGAATCGGGGTATGCCGATCCATCGGCGACAGTGACCAGCTTTTTAGCGGCGGCGCGGGCGAATGGAGCGATGTTGGTGCAAGATTGTGAGGTAACGGCCGTTACCACCACCACCAGCCGCGTCACCGGCGTTATCACCAGCAAAGGCGATTTTCATGCCCCCATCGTCGTCAACGCCGCCGGTCCGTGGGCCAAAGCGGTTGGCGCCATGGTTGGTCTGGACCTGCCCATCGACACTTGGCGGCACGATACGATGTTCATCCGCCGCCCGGCCAGCATTGGCCCCAGCCATCCCACAGTCATCGACATGGCCAATTCCATGTACTTCCGCCCGGAAACCGGCGGTCTGACCCTGGTTGGCCTGGAAGACTATAACCCCATCGGCCTTTCGCCGGACGGCGACGCCGACCATGCCGCGCCAGATTTTGTGGACCGCGCTGTGGAGCGTATTTGCCGCCGCATGCCGCTGATGGAAGAGGGATCGCTGCACAGCGCCCACAGCGGTTTCGATGGCATCACCACCGACCAGCGCGCCATTATGGGGGCGGCCGGACCGGAAGGGTTTTTCTTGCAATGTGGTTTTAGCGGGACGGGATTCAAAATTGGTCCGGCCGTTGGCGCGTGCATGGCCGAATTGATTGTGGAAGGCAAAGCGCGTATGGTGGATATTACGCCGTTTGATCTGGCCCGGTTTACCTCTGGTCAGCTGCTAAAGGGCCATCATTCTTATGAAAACGTCTGGCACTAGAGAGTAGCTGGTAAAGAATGGTCCAATCTTTGAGATTGGACCATTCTGCTAGCGAATTAAACCGGCGTCTTGCAGCGGCCAATACCTTACCCAGGCGTGGCCGCGAATCTGGTCGATGCTTACCGGCCCAAACGCCCGGGAGTCGCGTGATACGGGTCGATTGTCGCCCATCAAGAATACAAAGTTTTGGGGAACCTGGGTAGGTGGGTAGTTGACTTGCCACAAGGGCGGCAGATAGGGTTCGCTGAGGACACGGCCGTTTACCCACACCTGATTATCCCGAATTTCTACTGTTTCGCCCGGCAGCCCCACCACACGCTTGATGAGCGGGACATCCAGACCGGTCACATCCACCACCACCACGTCGCCGCGCTGTGGAGTGGTCAGCCGATAGCTCACTTTTTCTACAATGAGCCGTTGGTGTTCATGCAATGTCGGTTCCATGCTCGCGCCCAGAACCACGTTGGTCTGCGCCACAAAGTAAATCAGCAAAAACGCCAGGATAATGGCTCGCCAGAGGGTCCACACTGTTTCGCGCAGCAGCATACGGACTTTTTGCAGTCCGGTTTGGGCAGTGTCGGGGGGAAAATCGTCAGGTTGGTGTGCTGGCCTCATACAAATCACTCCTTGCCAAGGGGCTTGAATCGTTGGGAACAGTCGGTAACGGCCGTTACGTGCCGCTTGCCTACCTCCTATTATGCCAGATTCTGCCGTCTTGTAAGCTACGTTTCAGCTACGGTTATAACGGCCGTAGCCGCGCACTGGCTGATCGCTTCCAGGCCGGTTTCCGTTACCAGGAACAAATCTTCCAGGCGAACGCCGCCCCAGCCGGGCAGGTAAATGCCTGGTTCCACCGTGACTACCATGCCCACGGCCAACGAATACCGCTGCCCGTTGGGTGTGAAGGTGAAAAATGGCCCTTCGTGGATGTCCAATCCCAGGCCGTGCCCCAGGCCGTGCCCAAAATTTTCGCCGTAACCGGCTTGCTGGATCACCTCGCGGGCGAGTGCGTCAACCTGGTTGCCGTTTTGGCTGGGGTGGGCGTGCTGGCGCACGGCCGTTTGCGCCGCCTGCACCACATCATAAATCGCCTGAAATTGGGCGTCTGGCTTTGCGCCCAGAAAAAATGTGCGGGTCAGGTCGCTTTTGTAGCCGTTTACCTGCGCGCCCATGTCCACCAGAAGGGGTTCGTTGGGCTGTAACGGCCGTTCCCCAGGATGATGATGGGGCAGGGCGGCGTTCGGCCCGCCGGCGACGATGATGTCGAAGGCGGTACCTTCCGCGCCTGCTTCGCGCATCGCTTTTTCCAGTTCCCAGGCCAGCGCGCGCTCGGTCATGCCCGGCCGCGCCACCTGCGGAACCAGGTCCATCACCTGGTCGGTGATGGCTGCGGCGGCGCGAATGTGGGCCAGCTCGCCGGCCGTTTTGTGGTAGCGCAGCGTTTCCAACGAGGGCGAGATGGGAACCCAGGTGATGGATTCAATCGTTTTCAGGCGGTCGGCTTCGCTGAGGGTGATATGGTCGGCCTCCAGGCCGATGGTGGCGGCGGCAACGGCCGTCAGGAACCGAAGGTTGTCCTCATCGGTGCGATTGTGCCGGACCAGGCGGAAGGCCGGTGCTTCCGCCTGCGCTTGTTCCCAATACCGGGAATCGGTGGCCAGCAAGGCATGATCGGCCGAGACCAGCAAGCTGCCGGCGGAGCCGGTGAAGCCGCTGAGCCAGCGGCGGTTGGTCGGCTGGGTTATGAGGATGGCAGGGATATCCCAGGCGGCCAGGTGTTGGCGCACGGCCGTTAATCGATCTGTTAATTCGTCAGGCGAAGGTGATTGGTTCATGGGTTGCTCGTGTCTAAAAGTAAAATTGTGGAATGTGATTCTTGATGTGTGATCCGGAGACGCATCATACCTGCAAATGCTCGATCTCAGTCGTCAAAATGGCCCGCAAAACGGCAATCGTGGCGGCATACGTGGCGTCCATGCCAAAATAAGACAGGTTTTGCGTGCCCAGATTTGCGCCTTTGCTGAACGGCGTGTCCGAGGCGTAATGCAAAATCCCCACCGGAAACGGGTTGTTGTACAAATTGACAATCTGGTCATAAGGATGGCGTTTGGGGCGCACCATTTCATAAATGCCGCTCAAATATGGCCCCGCTTCCATTTCCATGTCCGTGTACCCTTCCTGATAAAAAACGGACATATAGCCTTCATTCTGCAAAAATGTGCCGGGCACAGTAATGGCTTTTTGATTATCCATCACCGAGCCATAAACCAGATAGGGAGCCACGTCATCGGCCGTAAAACAATTATCAAACATGTAGGTGTTCAGCGAATGTTCGTCGTGGACCACGCTGGGAATCATCACATCACCGATGCCGCCGTTCAACGTGGCGGCCTTCCCCATAATATAGACACCACGAATTTCATCCACGTTACGCGCCATTTCTGTAAGCACCTGATAGGCGGCCATGCCCAGAGGATAATCGATATTGACAATCAACGCCTTGCTTTGGCTCAATTTTTCAATGCCTGGCACGTTCAGCCGGGTGTCCATATGAGAGATGTCCAATTGATTGAGAGCGATTACCTGCACCTCAATATCGAAGGCGTGTTCGCTGGGGATGCGAATGATGCCTGCGGACCGCTCGTGGGCCAGGCGGTCTTGTTTCACATTTGGATGAGCTGATTCGTATTTTTTAAGAAGGTAGTAGAGGAAATTTTCCAGGCTGCTGGGGATGTTGCGTTCAACAATGTCGTGATATTCCTGTCGCAGCGCATTGGACCCATTATCCGTGAGAAAGGTTTCCAGCGCCTGTTTGATTTGTAAACCAAAGCCGCTGAGCATGTTGGGCAGGCTGTGTGGATTACTGGAAACAAAATAAACCGGCCGTTCGTCGAAGGCGATGTCGGGCGTGTTTTTTTCTACGTTTATCCACCAGCGGCGTGTCGCCCGTTTATAATCAGCCAGAGACCCGGCCAGGGAGCGGATGGAAATTTCGTGGCGGTTTTGGGCGATGTCTAACAGTTTGTCGGGCAATTGGGTTGACCAGATGCGGGTTAATTTGTCCAGATCGGCGACGGGAATGCCTGTGGCTTGAGCCAGGGGGGCCAGATCGTCGGTCGTGGGTTCTTGCCCGGCTGTCTTTTGTTTTAGATGTTGCAGCAGTTGAATCATGGTGGGCTGGTGCAAGATGTTGTACAACTTGCGCCGTTCGATCTGGTAGGCTACCAGGATGGGAACGATGTCGTCGATGTCTGAGCGGCTGGCGATGTAGACGGCCAGCGTAGATTGACCATCAAAAAAGCTGCGGCGCCGCCGCCCTGGGGCGCTAACCTGTTCCCACGATTCGATTTGCGCGTAGCCATGTTCGGTAAAAACACGCGCCGACTGGCCCATGACCACCAATTTGACGCGATTGATGCAGTCGGGCACGCGCAAAATGGAGTAGATGAAAGCGGCCGTATCCAGATTTGGCTCGTCGGCGTAGATGTGCAGGGCGGAGTGCATGCGTTTGTGGGCTTCTAGCAAGGTTTTGAGTTTGACTTCGCGGGTGCTGCGCAGCAGAGAATAGTAGGTTCGCAAGTAGAGATTGATCTCTTCGTTGCCGGAACTGGGGACTGTTCTGTCCATAGGTCTCCTGTTGGCCTTGGTTATTTTCCCGAAAGATTTGAGTTTCCGGGGAGGTGTTTAATTGTTGACGAAGATGTGGCCGCTGCCGGGGATGACGTCGCCGATGATAACGGCCGTTTCACACCCCAAGACAAACGTCTCCACCTGCTCCGGCGCAACCGCGACCATCAGGCCGCCGGATGTCTCTGGCGTCCAGAGCAGGTCTTGGACCAGCGTGGATACGCCAGCGGCAAAGGTCACGTGGGGTTGGAAGAACAGCATGTTGTTGCCGCGCCCGCCGGGGAAGGCGCCGGCTTCACCGTAGCCAGATGCGCCGGGCAGCCAGGGCAGCTTGTGGGCGTAAACGCGGAAATCGACGCCGTCCTGTTGGGCGCTGCCTTGCAGGGCCATTTCGTGGGCGTGGCCCAGCAGGCCAAAGCCGGTTATGTCGGTCATGGCGTGGGCCTGGGCAGCGAGAGCAGCCTGGGATGCCTGCCGGTTGAGGGCGCTCATAGAGGCAACGGCCGTGGCCACATGCGCCGGGTCCGTAATCTGCTGTTTCAGAGCTGTGGTAATTACGCCAACACCCAGAGGCTTGGTCAGCAGCAGCACGTCGCCGGGGCGCGCGCCGCCCTTGCGCTTCACCAGCGCCGGATCGATGATGCCGGTGACAGCCAGGCCGTATTTGGGTTCTTTGTCATTAACGCTGTGGCCGCCGGCAATTACGCCTCCCGCTTCGGCCACTTTTTCCGCGCCGCCGCGCAGCACCTCGCGCAGCACCTCGCCGACCAGGTTGTCGGGGAAAGCCACCAGATTGATGGCAAACAGCACTTGCCCACCCATGGCGTAAATATCCGACATCGCATTGGCGGCGGCAATCGCCCCAAAATCATAGGGGTCATCGACTACCGGCGGGAAAAAGTCGGTGGTGGAAATGATGGCCTGCTGGTCGTTGATCTGGTAAACGGCCGCATCGTCGGCTTTTTCCAGGCCAACCAGCAGGTTGGGATAGTTTTTGGGATCGAAGGTTTCGCGTAATGGCTGCAACACGTGCGCCAGGTCCGTAGGACTCAGTTTAGACGCTCAACCCGCGCATGAGGCGTAGGCCGTCAGGCGAATTTCTTTGCCGTTCATAGGTCTCCTAAACTTGGTTAGTGGTAAGTGAGCGTTCGATAATGGGAAGTATACCGGATGCCTACGCGCTGGCAATTGCAATTGACGGCCGAATCTGCGAAACTATAATCCCCCTTGAACCCGGCCTGGATAGACGATTTTGCCCGGGCAAGAGGTAAGACCATGATGAAACGATTTCGACTTTCTGAATTTGAAGCGCGGGCGCAGCAGCTTGTGGAAGGCTCTTTTGGGCGGCTGCTGGGCGGCGAGTTGGGGTCGCTGGACGTAGCCAACCGGCTGGCGAAGGCGTTGGAAGATAGCCGCGACGACGGCCGTGTCGCCGACATCTTTACCATCGCCCTCCAGCCACAGGATGCGGCCCGTATTTTGGCCGAGCAGCCGGATATTGAGCAAACCCTGGCCGATTATGTAGCGCAGTTGGCGCAGCAGTCCGGCTGGCGGTTGGTATCACGGCCGTATGTCACCCTGGTGGCCGATCCCAAAAACATGCCCCACGAAGTCCACATCCTGGCCGAACACAGCCAGACCGCCAATCCCACGACCCAATTCAACGTGCCGCGCCCCGATTTAGACCAGGCTGCGCAGGAAATTCTGGCGGCGGTGCGCGCTTTGGATGCGTATTTAATTGTCGACGGCGAGCGGCATGTGGCTTTAGACCGCCCGTTGATTGGGTTGGGCCGGCGCATGGACAACGACGTGGTGTTGGATGCGCCGACGGTGAGCCGCCGCCACGCCCAGCTTCGCTGGCGATACGGCCGTTTCGTGTTATATGATCTCAGCTCCCGGCCCGGGCGCACCATTGTCAACGGCCAGCCGGTGCAGGAATACGCCTTGCAGCCCGGCGACGTCATCACCCTGAGTACCATCAAAATTATCTACGGCGAAGGGCAGGATGAGCTTGATAACAAAAGGCGCTTAGAGCGGGCTTTTATCGACGAAGAAACCATACCCAGACCGGGTATTTCATCGGCGCGGTGATTTATGGATCCATTGATTGTGTTGTTTTTGCTGCGATTGTTGGCTGCGGTCCTGTTATTGGGCTTTTTTGGCTTGTTTGCCTGGCTGATTTATCAGGATGTGCTGCTGACAAAAGCGGTATTGGCGATTCAACAGCAGGCAACCGGCAGTTTGCGTGTGATCAAAAGCGAATCGGGCGAACCGGCGCTGGACACGATGTACGCGTTACGGCCGTTAACCAGCATCGGCCGCGCCAAAAGCAGCACCATTTTATTGGATGATGGGTATGTTTCCAGCGAGCATGTGCTGATTACGCAGCGTCATGGGCAGTGGTGGCTGGAAGATTTGGGCAGTCGGAATGGCACGTTGTTGAATGGCGCGCCGCTGGTGGAAACGGCCGTCATCAGCGCCGGCGACGTTATTACCATTGGCGGCACAGATTTAAAAGTGGAACTCTAACTTAGACCGAGGTGAAAAATGGATTTGGGATTAAATGGGAAAA
>JAGOMA010000036.1 GCA_017993775.1 Chloroflexota bacterium
GGGTTGGGGATTGGGGCGCAGCGGGAGACTGGAGACTGGAGACTGGCTGCGTGGCGCTGGGCTGCGCGGTGGGCTGCGCGGTGGGCTGCGCGGTGGGAGCCAGGGTGGGCGTGGGGGTAACGGCAGCCAGGGCGACGGGTGTGCTGTCGACCGACGGCCGTTCGCAGCCCGCCAGGAGTAGAAAAAACAGGGCCGTTACCCAGACCCAGGTGCGCTTCGTTGTGTGCTGCATAGGGGCGAATTTTAACCCACAATCGACGGCCTTTGGCTGGTAGTAAGTAATTTCTCATATCTGCCGAAAATGTGAGGCGTGAGGCGTGAGGCGTAAACGACCCTCACGCCCCACGCCCCACGGCCCACGCCCCACGCCCCACGGCCCACGCCTCACGGCCCACGCCCCACGCCCTCTCTTCCCCAATTTCCCGACTAATCAGCCATTGAGCGTTATAATTAGACAAATGTCTAACAACAAACCATCACCCTGGCGTAAAAATCTGGTCCAGCAGCGCATGAATGCCGCCGTCGACCATCTGAAACCGCAGCGCTGGAACTGGACGGCCGTCATTCGCCCCCTGGACCGACGGCTGGCCGAACAGGCCGCCGACCCGCTGAGCGGCAATCAAGTCCGCAACCTCCGCTATTTTTGGCTGGATGGCGTGTTCGCCGCCGCCAGCGACAATTTCTATCTGGGTTACGTCGCTTTGTATGCCCTGACCTTCGGAGCGACCAATGGGCAAATTGGCTGGCTAACGGCCGTGGGCAACCTGATGGGCGCGCTGGCCCTCTTCCCCGGCGCGCAGCTCATCGAAAAAGTTGGCCGCCGCAAGCCGGTCGTTTTGTGGACCGGCGGCGGCGTGGCCCGCCTGACCCTGCTCGGTTTTGCCGCCTTCCCCCTCTTCATCATCGGCCGCCCGGACATCGCCATCCTGCTGATTGTGCTGCTGGAAGGCACACGCGCCTTCGCCGCCAACATGGCCAATCCCGGCTGGACCTCCATGGTGGCCGATCTGGTTCCCAATGCCATGCGCGGGCGCTACTTCGGCAGCCGCAACGTGGCCATGGGCGTGGCTGCCCTGCTGATTGGCCCGCTGGCCGGAAAGCTCATCACCGCCGGCAACACCTGGGCCAATTCGCCGGTGCTGGGCTACCAGATTGTCTTTGGTCTGGCCTTCATTTTGGGGATGATCAGCACTGCGCTGTTCAGCAAAATCAACGAGCCGCCCATGAAAACGGAAGACGGCCGTCACCACCAACGCGGCGATCTGCGCAAAGCCATCAAACAAGCCCCCGGCTACATTGGGCTGATCGCCAGCGCCTTCGTCTGGAACCTGTCGTTGCAAATCGCCGCGCCCTTTTTCAACGTCTATCTGGTCGACGCCTTCCAGGCCAGCACCACCACCATCGGCCTGTTGGTCGCCGTCAGCAGTCTCACGGCCTTAATCGGCCAGCCGGTGTTCGGCCGTTTTTTGGACAAAAAAGGAGCGCTGTGGGTGATGTTGGTGTGCGGTTTTACCATTCCCGTGCTGCCCCTGGGCTGGATTTTCATCACCGCGCCCTGGCAGGTGGGCCTCATCAACACGCTGGGCGGCTTTGTCTGGGCCGGGTACAACCTGGCCAACTTCAACTTGCTGCTGCTGCTGACGCCGGACACGCAGCGGGCGCGGGCGGTGGCTTTGTACCAGACGGCCGTCTTCACCAGCGCCGTCATTGGTCCCCTGCTCGGCGGTTATCTGGCCGACGCGGTCAGCTTCCAGCTTTTGTTTGGCCTCAGCGGCCTTGGCCGGTTTATGGGCATGGTGCTGTTTTTCCTATTCGCCGCACGGCCGTACCAACGAGCAATTGACGCGAACGGTTAGAGAGAGACTGGAGACTGGGGATTTAAGATTAGAGATTCTCCCCATCTCCCAATCTCCCAATCTCCCATTGCCCCCCACCGCCAATTACCCTAAAATTGCTCCCGTGAATCCCAGAAGACAGACCCGGAAACATCTATGAGCCAGACTCCCATCTATACCATCGGGTACGGCGCGCGGACAATTGAGGCATTCATCGCCGTCCTGCGCGCCCACGACATTGCCTACCTGCTCGACGTGCGCTCGAAGCCTTATTCGCGCTACAAACCAGACTTTAGCAAGCAAGAAATGGCCGCCCACCTGGAAACGGCGGGCATTCGCTACGTCTTCATGGGCGATACGCTCGGCGGCCAGCCGGACGACCCCGCCTGCTACACCGACGGCCGTGTCGATTACGACAAAATGCGCCAAACCCCCGCGTTCCAATCCGGCCTGGAACGCGTGCAAAAAGCCTACCGGCAGCAATTACACGTGGCCCTGATGTGCGCCGAAGGCAAACCGGAAGCATGCCACCGCACGCACCTGATCGGGCAGGCGCTCACGGCCGTCCCCGTCAGCCATATCGACGAAAACGATCAGCTAGTTAGCCAGGAAGATGTGCTGGCGCGATTAAACAGCGGCCAGATGGGTTTGTTTGGAGAAGAAGCGCATGGAGAGGATACGGCCGTTTCCCCGCCCGACATGCCGCCCCCGCCGCCCAACTTCGAAGACGATTACCAGAGCGGCTACCCGCTCTACGACGAAGCGCCGCCCGACGACGACTACCCCGCCGCCGGCGAGATGATGCCGCCGCCCGGCTTCGCGCCCATCAAGGCCATTGCCGCCAACGACCTGCCCCTCACCCTGGACGCCGCCGCCACACTCCTGCGCGACGTCTTCGGCTACGACGGCTTCCGCTCGCTCCAGGCCGACATCATCCAAAACGTCCTCAACCGGCAAGATTCGCTGGCTATCATGCCCACCGGCAGCGGCAAATCGCTCTGTTACCAGATTCCGGCGCTGCTGTTTCCCGGCCTCACCGTCGTTGTTTCGCCGCTGATCTCGTTGATGGAGGACCAGGTAATGCAGCTAAGGGAAGCGGGGGTAACGGCCGTGTACCTCAACTCCTCCCTCAGCTACCCGGAATACCAGTGGACCACCGACCAGATTCGCCAGGGCGCGGTGAAGCTGCTCTATGTCGCCCCGGAAACCCTGCTGCGCTCAGAAACCCTGGCCTTGCTGGAACAGGCCAGCGTAGCCTGCCTGACCATCGACGAAGCCCACTGCATCTCCGCCTGGGGGCATGATTTTCGGCCGGAATATCGCCAATTGGTGGCGGTGCGACGAAGGCTGCCAACGGCCGTGTGCATCGCCGTCACCGCCACGGCCACCGACCGTGTGCGCCAGGACATCAAACAAACGCTGGCCATCGCCGCCGCCGATGAGTTCATCGCCAGCTTCGACCGCGAGAACTTGTTCCTGGCCGTCGAGGGCAAAACCGATGGCCTGCGGCAGGCGAGCGAATTTCTGGCCGCCCATCGCGGCGAGGCCGGCATCATTTACTGCGCCACCCGCAAACAAGTCGACCAGCTCAGCGGGCAGTTGGCCGCTTTTGGCTGGCCGGTGCTGCCCTATCACGCCGGATTAGACGACGCCGCGCGGCGCGACAATCAAAAACGCTTCATCCTGGAAGAAGGCAAGGTGATGGTGGCCACCATTGCCTTTGGCATGGGCATTAACAAATCCAACGTGCGCTTTATTTTGCACTACGATCTGCCGCAAAACCTGGAAAGCTATTACCAGCAAATCGGCCGCGCCGGGCGCGATGGCCTGCGCGCCGACTGCCTGCTGCTGTTCAGCTATGCCGACGTGCAGACAATCAACTTTTTCATCCAGCAGCAAGACCCGTCGCAGCAGGCGGGGGCGCGGGCGCGGCTGGAAGCGATGCTGGGCTTTGTGGAGACGATGGTGTGCCGGCGACGGCCGTTGCTGGCCTACTTCGGCGAAACCTACCACCAGGACGAATGCGACCACTGCGACAACTGCCAGACCGACCAGGGCGAACTGGCCGACCTGACCCTCCCGGCGCAAAAATTCCTCTCCTGCGTCAAGCGCACCGGCGAGTTCTTCGGCATGAGCCACGTCATCGACGTGCTGCGCGGCTCGCAGTCGCAAAAGGTCCTGGATCGCGGCCACGACCGGCTCTCTACGTATAACATCGGCAGCGAATACTCCAAGAAAGAATGGCAGTTTTTGGCGCGGCAGTTCATCCAGCAGGGGCTGCTGACGCAAGACATGGAACATGGCAGCCTGAAGCTGACGCCGCAGGCGTATGCCGTGTTCAAGGGCGAGACGGTGCAGGGGCTGCTGCCCGCCCAATCGCCAAGCGCGCGCCCCATCACCGCTCAGGATTACGATCTGGACCTGTTTGCCCGGCTGCGCGACCGGCGCACGGCGCTGGCGACGGCGGCCAACGTGCCGCCTTACGTTATCTTTTCTGACCGGTCCCTGGTGGAGATGGCCATGTATTTCCCACAGTCGCCGGCGGCGTTTGGCGGCATGTATGGCGTGGGCGGGGCCAAGCTGGAGAAGTACGCCGACGAGTTTTTGCCGATTATTCGGGCTTACTGCGCGGAAAAGGGGATTGGCGAAAAGGGGAAAACGGCCGTTGCCCCTCCACCCAGCTCTTCACGCCCAGCCGCCAACGGCCGCAGCCGCAGCGACGAAGTGGTGGATTTGTTTAACGCCGGGCATTCTGTGCCGGAACTGGCGGCGCAGTTTGGCGTGAAAGAGCGCACGATTTTGGGGCATTTGTGGACGGGGGCGCAGGGGAAACGGCCGTTACGCACCGATCATCTATTGGGACTCAGCCAGCTTTCCCCGGCCGATCAGCAGCGCGCCCTGGACGCCTTCGCCGAATTAGGCGTCGACTTCCTGCGCCCTGTCTTCGAAGCCCTTGGCGAATCCATCAGCTACGATGAGCTGCACCTTTTGCGGCTGGTGGCTGCGGCGCAACAGGCAGCCTGAACCCCAGAGCGACGGTTTTGGAAGAAGAATTTTCCTCTGGCCTGACGGGTGTCTGTTCTAACCGGATAGGGTAAACAGCGGTAAATGTCGTGCCGGCAGTTTGGTCGGTTACAAAATAAACTTTCCCCTTTAAAAAGCCTTCGCTCAACAGCCTCATGGAATAGGTGCCTAAGCCGCGCTGCGTACTTTTGGTGGAAAACGAACGCAGGAAAACCTGCCGTTGAATATGTGGCGGCATGTATGCGGGATTATGAACCCACAAAACGGCCGTGTCCCCTTCTTGTCGGCAGCCAACCGTGACTGTTTGGTCTTCGGCGCAGGCCTCTATCGCGTTTTTGATCATGTTGCCCAGCACACGCCCCAACACAGCTTCGTCTGTCAAGAAGAGGAAGTTTTCCGCTGCGGGATCGATGTAGATCCGACAGCGACGGTTGGCTGCCTGCGTTTCATAGAAACCGGTTAATTCTTCCAGCAGCGGGAGGGAGAGGATGTCGCAAAGGTTGAGTTCGAGACGGCCGTTTTCTGCGGCCAACAACTGCTGCTGCGTATCAATCTCATCGATCAATTTACGGGACGCCTGATTCAACATCCGGCTGGCCGGGACTTCCTCCACCTGGTATTGCAACAACTCCACTGCCCCGTGAATAATTGTCGCCGTATTGCGCAGATCATGAAAAAAGATGCGCTCCAACACTTGCCGACGCTTCTCATCGGCGATGTCAATCATCGAAAAAATAGTCAGATGCTCCCCGTTAACCTGCAAGGGCGTGGCCGTTACGCGTAAATCCAAGGCGCCAAACTGCTCATCCTCGCCACGAGCAATGCGGCACTCACGTGTATTGCCGATATTTTTTTGGGCTATCAAAATGGCATGAATCGCGCCACAAGACCGGCAGGCGTCCGTCGTGCCGCAGCCGCCCACATCTTCAAATGCATGCCGGCAGCCGATGGCCTCGCCAATACGCATCCCCAGGGCTTCCTCTTTGCTGGTTAGCCCGGAAAATGTCAACATGGTCTGATTAAGAAAAACGATCTGCCGTTCCGCATTGAGAATAACCACGCCATTGGGAACAGAGTCTAGAATCTGGCACAACAGATCGAAATTGGAGAAGTGCTGATTTTGCCCCAACAGACTCTTGGGGTCCGTTCTTTCTGCGCTGGCAAAGCGAGTAGGGATTTTGTTGCTTATCATCATGATTCCTTATTGGGCAGTCCCGGGTATTTAGAGCCAAATCAGGGCTGTTTGGGGCTGCTTCCACTCAGACACGCACTGAGATGATCGGCCGAAGCGGCGGCGAATCAGTGCGGATACTTCGTTTCCTTTAACCGGGTTGATCTTTTTTATGCTGCTGTGGTGGGGAGAACGGCCGTTACGAATTCGCAGCATCGTGACAAAAGGATCATGGTAAATCATTTACCATGCAGACCCTAAGGGTTTGCTCCTGAAAAGCCAGACCTTTTGGACCTCAAACCCTTAGGGTCTTGTGTATCAATTAGACAATACAACACTATGGAGTTTTTGAAAATAGTCCAAAGATAACAGGTAAATTAGAGCGTGATGGTGAAGGTAGCGCCTTGTCCAGGGGTGGAAACGGCCGAAATTACGCCGCCATGGGCATTTACCAGCGATTTGACAATCGCCAAACCCAGACCCGACTCGCCTTCACCTTCGCGGCGAGACTTGTCGCCGCGATAGAAGCGATCAAAGATGTGCGGCAGCTCATCGGGCGAAATGCCAGTCCCGGTGTCGGCGACGATGAGCTGCAAGCTGCCGGGGGTTTGGGGGGTGGGCACGGCCGTCAGGGTGATACGGCCGTTCGGCGGCGTGTAGCGCAGGGCATTGCTAACCAGGTTGCCCAATACTTGCCGCATACGGGCCGGGTCTATCTGGATGAGCGGTAAATCAGGCGGGGCGTCGGTGACCAGATTTACATGTTGCTGCATGGCCTTGTGGGTATAGGCGGCCTGTACCTGGGCCAACAACTCGCGCGGGTGAATGGGTTCTTTGTACAAAGCCAAATTGCCGGCGTCGGCAAGCGAGAGGGTGCGCAAATCTTCTACCAGCCGTTTAAGGGTTTCCACTTCCTGGTGCATCATTTGCAGCCGGGGAGCCGTCGGCGGAAGCGTGCCGTCTTCCATGGCTTCCAGGTAGCCAGAAAGGACGGTGAGCGGCGTGCGCAGATCGTGGGCAATGTCGGCGGTCATCTGGCGGCGTTGTTGGTTCGCGCGGACCAGTTCGGCGCTCATCTGGTTAAAGGTGTTGGCCAGATCGCCCAGTTCGTCCTGGGTGCGCACGGGGACTTGTTGTTCCAGGCTGCCGGCGGCCATGGCGCGGCTGGCGGCGGCCAATTCTTGCAACGGCCGTGTGAGCGTTTGCGCCAAAATCAATGCCAGGACAATGGCTACGGCCGTGGCTACCAGCGCGCCAATCAACAACGCGCGGTTGGTTTGCAGCACATAGGCCTGCTCCACAGGGTCGCGGGGCGGCGGCTGATTAACCGGCAGCACCACGCCAACCTGCGCCCCATCTACCGTCAGGGGAATACCTGCGGCCAGATCGGGCGCCGCAACGATCATGCCTCGCCAGTATGGACCGTTTTCGATGATGATACGGCCGTTCTCATCCGCCAGAGCAAAAGGCGCATCGGAACGGCTCAGGCCGCCCTCGTGATCATGGCCGCGCCGCGCCAGGCCGTTAAACGTCCCATTCGCCTCGTAGTAGGCCAGCGCGTCATTGACAAAACTGACCTGCCCCTGTTCCCGCAGCAGGGCGTTAAATGCCCGCTCGTTAGATTGGCGCACAATGATGGCGGCAATCAACGAACCGGCCAGGCTGATGGCCAGGAAGGTGAAGATGAGCTTGAGGCGAAGTGAATGCATAGGGTTGGTGATGGGTGAAGCGTGAAGCGTGAAACGTGATGCGTCACGCATCACGCTTCACGCTTCAATCTGTACAAAAGCGGTAGCCGACGCCGAACACGGTTTCTACGTAGCGCGGGTTGGCGGGATCCGGTTCGATTTTGGTGCGCAAATTACGCACATGGACGTTGATTGTCTTTTCCGCGCCTTCCAGGGCAATGCCTTGTAAGTTTTCCAGCAGTTCCAGCCGCGAAAATGCCCGCCCCGGCGAGGTCATCAACACGGCCAGCAGATCAAATTCTGAGGGTGTGAGCTGCACATCGACCCCGGCGACGGTGACGCGACGGCCGTTTTTATCCAGCGCCACGTCGGCCACTTGCAGCAGATCGACGGGCGCATCGCTGCGAGCCGTGCGCCGCAGCACAGCCCGCACGCGCGCCGTCAGTTCGCGCATGCCAAACGGCTTGGTCACATAATCGTCCGCGCCCAATTCCAGCCCCAACACCTTATCCGTTTCTTCCAATTTAGCCGTCAGCAAAATGATGGGCGCGTCGGCTTCCTGGCGAAAGGTGCGCATGAAGGTGTAGCCGTCCATCTCCGGCATCATAATGTCCAACAAGATGAGGTCTGGCTTTTCCTGGCGGGCGGTGAAGAGGGCGACACGGCCGTTTTCGGCCGTCACCACCCGGTAGCCCTGCTCGGTTAGATATTCGCGCAGCAGCGTACGCACATTGGCTTTGTCATCGACTACAAGAATTGTTTGCATAGCGCCCTCATTATAGCCTAACAATGATAAAGATTTGGTTTAGATGGGATTCACGGCCGATAAACTTTCTGGCCTTTGGGCGTTCAGGCGGCAACGTCGTTATGCCGCCTGGGCAGCCTTCAGTCACGCATCGCGCATCACATCTCACGCGTGGTCCCAAAAGTTCAACTTTCCTCTTGCCCGCCACCTCTGTTCATGGCATCATTCCCGCCTTGGAGGCTACCATGACATTTAACTTTGACGCAGAAATAGAACGGACCGGAACCCACAGCATCAAGTGGGAATTTCTTTTTGAAGGCCACAAACTGGTGTTTGGCGACCATGCTCATGCCAAACACGGCCATGATCGGCTGCTGCCCATGTGGGTAGCCGATATGGACTTTCGCTGCCCCCCGGCAGTGATTGATGCCCTGACCGAGCGCGTGGCGCATGGCATCTTCGGCTACACGATGCCGTCGGACTCTTATTACACGGCCGTCATCGATTGGATGGCCCGGCGTTACGGCGTTGTTGTCGAGCGCGAATGGCTGGTGCTGACGCCCGGCGTCGTTCCCGCCCTGAATATGCTGGTGGACACGCTCATCGCCCCCGGCGAAAAAGTGCTGGTGCAGCGGCCTGTGTATTATCCCTTCTTCGCCGCCATCGAAAACAACGGCGGCGAAATTGTATCGAATACGTTGACGCTGGAAAACGGCCGTTACACCATCGATTTCGACGACCTGGCTGCTAAAGCCGCCGATCCGGCCGTTAAAATGGCGATTCTGTGCAGCCCCCATAACCCCGTCGGCCGCGTTTGGACCCGTGAAGAACTGACCCGCTTTGGCGAAATCTGCCTGGCCAACGACGTCCTGGTCATCTCCGATGAAATCCACTGCGACCTCATCTACGACGGCGTTGCCTTCACCTCTTTTGCCGCCATCAACGAGACCTTCGCCCAAAAAAGCATCATCTGCACTGCTCCCAGCAAAACCTTCAATATGGCCGGTCTCAAAACATCCAACATCATCATCCAGGACAAAGAAATACGCGCCAAATTTAACAAAACCCTGGCCCGTCACGGGTTGATGGGCGGCAACGCCCTGGGCATCGTCGCCACCGAAGCCGCCTATACGCACGGCGAAACGTGGCTGGCCGAGGCCATGGCCTACATTGAAGCCAATTATCACTTCATGGTGGCTTATTTAGCCGAACACCTGCCCCAACTGGAGGTCATTCGGCCGGAGGGAACCTATCTGGTCTGGGTAGACTGCCGCAAACTGGGCTTAGACCCTGCCGCCCGCCGGCAGCTTTTGCTGGGCGAGGCCAAAGTTTTTCTGGACAACGGAGAAATGTTTGGACCGGAAGGCGAAGGCTTCGAGCGGTTTAATCTGGCCTGCCCTCGTTCTATCCTGGCTGAAGCGCTGGAACGGATTGTAACGGCCGTTTCCCACCTCTAGCACCCTAGACCGTCATCCGGGGTCCGTTTATGGATTACGGATGACGGGCCGCCACCGCCACCGCCTCCGCCAGCGGCAGCGCCCAACCCTCTTCCCAGGCCTGGGCAAACGCTTCTTCGCCCAACAACGCCCGCGCATGGCCCTTTTTTGCTTCCGCTTCCGCCTGATAACTGGCCGCCGGGGTAATGCCCAACTCTTGCCGCAGCCGTTCGCTGGCCGCAAACAGGCGGACCGCATCGGCCACATCCCCCAGATACATGCGCGTTATGCCAATAGCCCCCAACGAGATCATCAGCT
The DNA here is from genome assembly GCA_017993775.1 of Chloroflexota bacterium. Classification (GTDB taxonomy): domain Bacteria; phylum Chloroflexota; class Anaerolineae; order Promineifilales; family Promineifilaceae; genus Leptovillus. Next base: position 10,218 of record JAGOMA010000036.1, read on the forward strand.
CTGGCCGGTCGCCTAACTGATGGCGCAGGTGAATGCTTTCACGAAAATAAGCCATCCCTGCCTCAGCATCACCCCGCTCGACATTCACTTCTCCCAGGCCGTGCAGCGTATAACTGAGCGAACTCAAATTGTTGGTCTGGCGGCACAACTGGGTGCCTTCCTGATACAGCCGTTCGGCGGTCGCCAGATCGCCCAGGCGGCGCATCACAATCGCCAGATTGTTTAAGGTAGAAATGACCGGGCGCATTTCGCCCATCCGGCGATCAATCGACAGGGTTTGTTCCAACAGGTCGCGGGCACGGCCGTAATCTCCCTGTGTCCCTGCCAAAATCGCCAGGTTCTCCAACGAACGGCACATGCCCACTTCGTCGCCCAGCCTTTCCTGAATGACCAGCGCCTGCTCATGGGCAATCTGCGCGGCGGCCAGATCGCCCTGAAGCCGCACAAACTTACCGATGCGGTTCAAAATGCGGGCATAAAGCTCGTCTGTTTCCTGGCTTAACGAAAGCGCCAATTCCAGCCAGCGTCGTCCTTCGCTCAGGTAACCGCGAATGTACCAGAACTGCTGCAAATTCTCGACCAGTTCCAGGGCAAATCGCGCCTGCGCGGGCACGGCCGTTTCCCCATCCATGGCCCACGTTAGAGCGGCGCGCATGTTGTGATGCTCCCTGTCCAGAAGCTCCAGCCAAATAACTGTGTCTGTGCTGGCAATGAGATGAGGTTGGGCGGTTTGCGCCAAGCTGCCATAATATTCCGCGTGCGCCTGCCGCGCCGCCGCCAGCAAATCCTTCGCCTGCAATTGTTCCAGGGCATACTCGCGCAAAGTCTCCAACATGGCATAACGCTGTGCGCCATCGGCCGCCGCATATTGGCGCAGCAAGCTCTTTTCAACCAGCGATTGCAGATTGGAGACCAGCGCAGTCGTGTCGGCCAGCGACCAATCGGCGATGGCCAGGCGCGCGAAAACGGTTTGCACGGCCGTGGCGTCACACCCAGCCACAAAGACTCCCAACACATCGAACAACACCCGCGCTGATGGTGTCAGCAGGTAATAGCTCCAGGTAATCGCCCCACTAAGCGACTGTTGGCGCGGCGTCAGGTCACGCGGGCCGCCTGTCAGGGCCACCAGGCGCGTGCGCAGTTGGGCAAAAACCTGCGCCGGCGGCAGCCATTTCACCTGCGCGGCGGCCATCTCAATGGCCAGCGGCAGGCCATCCAACCAGGCGCAAATTCGGGCCACATCGGCTACGTTGTCGGCCGTCAGACGGAAATCTGGTCGCACGGCGCGGGCGCGTTCCTGGAAAAGGCGGATGGACGGGTAACGAGAGAGGTAGGAAACGGCCGTCGCCGTTGGCAAATGGTTCACGTCTGGCAGCGGCAGCGGCGGCACGGGAAACTCATGCTCGCCATAGAGATGCAGCACTTCGCGGCTGGTCACCAGCGCTTTCACCCCTGGGGCGGCGGCCAACAACTCGGTGACAATAGCCGACGCGCCAACTACCTGCTCAAAATTGTCCAGGACCAGCAGCAAGCGCCGGGAGCGCAAGAATTCTTTCAACGCCCGCCGCAGCGGAGCCTGCCCGCCGCCGGAGCGCAGCGGTTCCACCACGCCCAAGGCCTGGGCCACGGCCGTTGTCACCAAATCCGGGTCGGTGATGGGCGCCAGCGGCACAAAATAAGCCCCCTGCGGAAAAGCGGCCTGCCCGGCCAATTGGGCTGCGGCGGCCAGACTGAGGCGAGTTTTGCCTGTTCCCGGCGGGCCTGTCAGTGTCAACAGGCGCACGCCCGGGTCTTGCAGCAGTTCGGTAACGGCCGTTACTTCCTGCTTCCGCCCTACAAAACTGGTCAGCGGCGCGGGCAGCTCGCCAACCACCGGTTCAGGTCCGGCCGCCGGGATGGTTTGCATGGGTGAATACACATCCGGCGGCGGCGGCATCTGGCTGAAACCGCGGGCATACAACACAAAGTTTTCCCGTTCAGCCGCGGCCACACCCAACACATCAGCCAGCAGACCGGCCAGTTGAGCCGACGGCCGTAAATCCCCCGCCTCCAAACGACGCACTGCGCTGGCAGAGCAGTGCGCTCGTCGGGCTAATTCTTCACGGCTCAAACCCAGCGCTTTACGGCGATGTTTTAACCAATTGGGAAAGGATTCGGGCATAACCATACGTAGTTGTGGATTATAACAGAGGCGTCCCAGAAAAGTGTGTCAAAAATAGTGTCACTTTTTGTCACTGACAAACCCCCTGCACCAGATTTACACTGACCTCAACGTTAAACAAATCCATTCAACTTGTAAAGGAGACATATCAATGAAAAAGTCTGGTTTATTCTTAGGATTACTCGTAGGGCTGCTCGTTCTCCTGGCTGCGTGTGGGGGCAAAGCCGCAACCATGGCCGATATTCCCGCTTACCCCGATGCGGTGGCCTTAGAGCCAGGCGTCGATCCCATAGCCGACACCCTGGTCAACAACATGGTGCAAGACGCTCAAGTCCGCAGCAGCGTGGGCGCAGGCGGCCAGATCGAGCAAAAAGCGTACCGCTTGCCCGCCGGAACCACCTGGGAACAGGTGCAAAGTTTTTATAACGACAAACTCGGCGGCGACGGCTGGGAAAATGGCCTGGGCGGCATCGCCGGCAATCTGGCTGGCGACATCATGAACTCGGTCAACGAAGGCAATGATATGTTCCAGACCGGCATCTGGTCTAAGGATAAACAAACCCTCACCCTCATCCGCGTGGCCGATTCGGTCACGGGCGAGGATTCTTTCTTCCTCATCTTATCCCTGGCAACCAATTAAAGTAGCAGACCCTAAGGGTTTATAAAAACCCTTAGGGTCTTGAGGAGCTAACTATGATTCGTGATTTTGTCCATCCTGGCCTACGTGTGTTGGTGAAGTGGGGAATGGGAACGGCCGTTCTCCTCTTCATTTCTCTGTCTATCTTCTCCCATAACCAGCCGGTCTACGCCGGTTCCCTCACTGTCAACACCCTCACCGACAAACCCATCAACGACCCGACCATCGACGACGGTCTCTGCTCCCTGCGCGAAGCCGTGGAAGCCGCCAACAACAACGCCCCCGTCAGCACCAACAACGGCGCCGACTGTCCCGCTGGCAGCGGCGCGGATACCATCACGTTCAGCGTCTCCGGCTCCATCAAATTTGTCGAGTCGATGTACATCAACTCCGAGATCAACATCAACGGCCCCATTATTTTGGATGGCAACAAGGCTACCAATTTGTTTATGGTGTCGAGCAACGGCCGTTTCAACCTCCTCAACCTCACCCTGCAAAACGGCAAAAGCGGCTTTGCCGGGGCCATCCAGGGCAACGGCGATGGCAAAATCAACGCCGTCGGCGTCTCTTTCATCGGCAACGAATCCACCATCAACGGCGGCGCCATCCAGACCAACGCCGCCCTCAATTTACTCGGCTGCAACTTCTCGGGCAACAAGGCCGCCGAAAGAGGCGGGGCCATCGACTTCAACGGCGGAGCCAACGAAGCCCTCAACATCGGCGGCAGCAACTTCGCCGGCAACATCGCCGACCAAAAAGGCGGGGCCATTGCCCTCGTCACCACGTCGCCCATGCATATCAGCGACACCGTTTTCTCCGGCAACATCGCCACCGGTTCCCAAAACGGACATGGCGGCGGGGCTATCTTCATCGAAAACAGCTATGAAGACAACGCCATCACCATCGAACGCAGCCCCTTCAATGGCAACCTGACCCCCGGCGGGCAAGGCGGGGCTATTTACCTCAGCGGCAGCATCCCCGTCACCATCACCAATTCCTCGTTCAACGCCAATATCTCCGGCAGCTTTCGCAGCGGCAAAGGCGGCGCGATTTATGCCGACTCCGCCAACCTTTCGCTGGTAAAAACGGCGTTTAACGCCAACATTTCCTCGCGTGACGCCAGCAACGCCGGTGGCACTGGCGGGGCGATCTTTAACCTGAGCGGCACGGTAAAAGCCACCAACAGCTCCTTTTTCGCCAACGTCGCCGACAATGGACAAGGCGGCGCGCTGTACAACAACGACAATTCCGCCAACGCCATTTACGAACTGCGTAACGCCACCATTTCCGGCAATTCGGCCAGTTCCGGCGGCGCAGTCTATAACTTCAACGCCGACAACAACCTGATCAACCGCATTGCCTTGTGGAACACCATCATCGAAGTGGGCAGCACCGGGAGCGGCGGCACCTGCGCCGCCGACGCGCCGCAAAATAACGGCCACAACTTGCAATATCCCGGCACAGCTTGCGGCGGCAGCATCACCAGCGCCGACCCGCTGCTGCAAGCGCCGTCGTTTAATGGCGGCGCGATTGCTTCGCTGCTAACCCAGGCGTTGGGCGGGGGCAGCCCGGCCACCGACGCCGGCGACAATGCCGTTTGCACCACCGCGCCGGTAGACAGCGAGGACCAGCGCGGAGACCCGCGCCCCAAAGGCGCGACCTGCGACATCGGGGCATACGAGGCGGACCCCGCCGTTGCGGGCTACGGCTCTACGCCAGTTCAACCCGGCCCCATCAACATCGGCAATACCAGCGTCGGCGTGCCGATTACCAATACGTTTACCATTTTTGAGACGGGCAACACGACCCTGACCGTCAGTAACCCAACCCTGGGCGGCGCGAATGCCAGCGAATTTGCCGTGCTGACGGTGTTTCCGCTGAACATTCCCAGCGGCAGCCGGACGGTGGTGCTGCAATGCAAGGCCACGGCCGTTGGCAGCCACACCGCCACCCTCACCCTCAACACCACCGACCCGGACCTACCCAGCGTCAGCTACACCCTGCTGTGCAGCGTGCAGGCCGCGCCGGTTCCCGGCTTCGGCTCTTCGCCGGCCGCGCCCGGCCCGCTGGACTTTGGCAATGTAGAAGTGGGCAAATCCGGCTCGCTGAACCTGACATTCATGGAAACGGGCAACGCCACCCTGGTGATGGGACCAATCGACATCGCCGGGCCTAACGCTGCCGAGTTCTCCTTCAACGCCTTCGATACAACCATCAACGATGGTGAAGCGCCGGTTGTTCTGCCCATTGCCTGCACCCCGGTGGACGAAGGGCTGCGCACGGCCGTGATCACTCTGCAAACCAACGACCCGCTGAAATCCAGCGTCACTTACAACCTGGTGTGCCAGGGCACGCCGCCGCCCTCGCCGCAGTTGTACCCGCCCGGCATCAGTTATATCAATTTACAACCGGGCATCAGCAACATGGATGGCGCTTACGATGTGGCGACCAGCCCAGACGGCCGTCACGTCTACGTCACCACCTATACCTCCAACCGCATCGTCGTGTTCAGCCGCAACCCGGCCACCGGCGAACTCACCCAGGTCGTCGCCGTGGGCAATGTGGCCCTCAGCCAGCCGCGCGGCATCGCCGTCAGCCCGGACGGCCAACAGGTGTACGTCGCCGGTTCCGCTTCCGACAATTTCCTGGTCTACAACCGCGACGCCGACACCGGCTGGTTGACCATCGACCAGATTTGGACCAACGGCGAAGGCGGCTTTATCACCGGTCTGGATGGGCCGGAGGGTGTAGCGGTCAGCCCTGACGGCCGTTACATCTACGTTGCCGCCACCAACGGCGACTCGGTCGTCATCTTCTACCGCGACAACGACAGCTTTGTCGGCTACGAAGACACCCTCACCGACGCCGCCAACCTGGATGGGGCGCAAAATCTGGCCGTCAGCCCAGATGGGACCAACCTTTACGTCACCAGCTTCACCAACACCACCAACGGCCGTGTCGCCACCTACCAACGCAACGCCCAAACCGGCGCGCTTACCTTCCAACAACTCCGCTTTGAAGGGCAGATCATCGGCACATGCAGCCCGTTTTGTTTCTTTTTGGATGGCCTGGCCGGCGCATTCGACATCCTGGTAAGCCCGGACGGCCGTAACGTTTACACCGCCAACCTCCACGACAACACCGTCGCCCGCCTCACCCGCAACGGCGATGGCACACTCAACTGGGGCGGCGCCTTGCGCGACGGCGTCAATGGCGCCGATGGCCTCGCCAGCGCCCGCGGCCTGGCCATCAGCCCAGACGGCGCCTTCCTCTACACCGCCGGTTACACCGACCAGGCCCTGGCCGTGCTAAACCGCACCCCTGACACCGGCATCCTCAGCCCGCGACAGGTTATCTTCCGCAATCCGGGCACAGGCCGACCCGCGCTCAACGGCGCGCACAGCGTCGCCGTCAGCCCGGATGGCTCCAGCGTCTACACCACCGCCTTCCTCGACGACGCCGTGGTGCTGCTGCACACAGCCAATCCTGTCGCCACCCTTACCAGCCTACAGCCGGCCTCGTCGCAGGTAGGCGCGCCCGCCCTCACTCTGGTTGTGCAAGGCCAGGAGTTTGTGCCCGGCTCTGTTGTGCGCGTCAACGGCGCAGATCGCCCCACCACCTTTGTAACCGCCAACGAGGTAAGAGCCGACCTGCCCGCCTCCGATATGGCCGCGCCCGGCACGCTGACCATCACCGTGTTCAACCCCACCCCGGGCGGCGGCATCTCCAACAACAGCCTGCCTTTCGTGGTGCGGCCGATTAACCAGAACCCGACGCCCACCATCCTTTATCTCAACCCGCAAGGGGCGGCGGCCGGCGGCCCGGCCTTCACGCTGACGCTCATCGGCTCTGACTTTGTCTCTGGGGCGACGGTGCAGTGGAACGGGGCCAACCGCTCCACCACTTTCATCAGCGCCAACGAGGTGAGGGCCAACATTCCGGCAAGTGATTTGCTGCTGCCGGGCACGGCCGTTATCGCTGTCATCAACCCCGGTCCCGGCGGCGGCGCGTCTAATCTGGTTTCCTTCGCCGTAGCCGCGCCAGGACAAAATCCCACCCCCAGCATCACCGGCCTGGAACCTTCATCTGCCCCAGCGCGCGGCGCGGCCAGCCTGCCCGTGATCGTCACCATCTATGGCGAAAACTTTGTCCAGGGAGCGCAGGCGCGCTGGCAAGGCGCCAGCCGCCCCACCACTTTTATCAGCGACACCGAATTGCAAATGACCCTGACCGCCTACGACCTGGCCTTCCCCGGCTTTGGCGCCATTACTGTGTTGAACCCCGCCCCCGGCGGCGGCGAATCCAACCCGGTGACCTTTACCATGGTTGCCTACACGGTGTACATCCCGCTTATTCAGCAGTAACTGCCAGCCGGAAAGACCTGACGGGTTGAAGAAAACCCGTCAGGTCTGGCGGCGAGGTAGCATCTGCAAGACAAGACCCTAAGGGTTTTGCATCCTATGGCGCAAAATCGCTCCAAGTCAAACCCTTAGGGTCTACATTGATTCGACAACGATCCTCTTGACAAACTAATTACTTTAGTTTATAAACTAATCATATTAGTTTTTCAGGAGTAAGTAATCGTGAAAATAACCCAACACGGCAAATACCTTTGGCAGTTGACCCGTTTGCAAGCTTTTAACTGCTACCTGGTAGATGAGGGCAGCGAACTGACCCTGGTAGACACCAACATGAGCGGCAGCGCCGCCGACATCCTGAAGGCGGCGCAAAGCCTCGGCAAACCCATCTCCCGCATCGTGCTCACCCACGCGCACGGCGATCATGCCGGGTCGCTGGATGCGGTCCACGCCCAGCTTCCCAGCGCGGCCGTCGCTTTCACTGCCCGCACGGCCGAATTTTTGCAAGGCAACACCAACCGGCTGCCCGGCGAACCCCAGGCCAAAATTCGCGGCGGTTTTGTCACCTGCGCCACCCCGCCCACCCGCCTGCTAAAACCCGACGACACAGTCGGCTCGCTGCGGGTGGTGGCCGCGCCCGGCCACTCGCCAGACCACATCGCTTTTTGGGATGAACGGGACGGCAGCCTGATTGCCGGTGACGCCTTCCAAACGCAGGCCGGCATTGCCGTATCTGGCGTGCGCCGCTGGCTTTTCCCCTTCCCGGCGATGGCTACCTGGCACTTACCCACGGCCGTCAAAACGGCCGTCACCCTGCGCGACCTGAATCCGCGCCGTCTGGCTGTGGGACACGGCCGTGTGCTAGAAAACCCCATTCCGCAAATGACCCAGGCCATCCACATCGCCGAGGCTCAGATTCATGGCTAAACGACGCTGGCTAACCCCCGACATTGTCATCGAAAAAGCGGCGGCGATGGCCGATGAGGCAAAACAATTCGAGACTGTCACGTTAACGGCCGTAGCCGCTGCGCTCGACGTGCGTGTACCCTCCCTCTACAACCACGTCGCCAATCTGGAAGATTTGCACCACAGCATGGCCGTCTACGGCACGCAGCTGCTGCTGGCAGACCTGCGCGCCGCCACCGCCGGACAGACAGGCCGCGCGGCGCTGCTGGCTATGGCCGCCGCTTACCGCCAGTTTGTCCAGGCGCATCCCGGCCTTTACCCGCTCACCATCCGCGCGCCGGAACCCGACGACCCCGTTCTGACGGCGCTGGCGCAGGAAATGGTGCAGCTTTTGCAGTGGGTGTTGGCCTCTTTTGGCCTGCAAGGCGACGACGCCATCCACGCCATTCGCGGGCTGCGCGCCATCCTCCACGGCTTCAGCACCCTGGAAGCGGCCGAGGGCTACAAAATGCCGCTGGCCCTGGATGAAAGTTTCCAACGACTCATCAACACGTACCTGGATGGCCTCGCCCCCTGAAACAAGAACTCACGTAACCATTCAGGTTTGTCTGGCAAGACCCCAAGGGTTTGATACCCAAATAATCCAAATCCTCAGGAGCAAACCCTTGGGGTCTGTATAGGTTGGTAACGATGCTCATTTTGAAATCAGTCAATCTGGCTTGGCGCTTTTTTCTGGAATTGTGCGCCCTGGCGGCGCTGGCATACTGGGGATTTCATCTCGACCAGGGGATCGTGTGGAAGGTGATCGCCGGGCTTGGCGCGCCGCTGGCAACGGCCGTTCTCTGGGGCACGTTTGTCTCCCCTAAAGCCCCGCTGCTCATGTCTGAACCGTGGCGGTTTGGGCTGGAACTGGTCATTTTTGGGCTGGCCTCTGCCGGTCTGGCGGCCGCTGAACGGCCGTTGTTGGCCTGGCTGTTGATGGGCGCTTTTATCGTCAACCGCCTGCTGCTAACCATGTGGGGACTATAGCCGCCTCAGCGGCCAGAAACGAAACTGCATGATAAACGGCCGTTTTAGATCGGCTGACCGCGCAAGGCATGCCACAACAAGCGCTCCCCGCCGCGCACCGAAGCAACCAACGACCAGCGCACACTGCCCGACGCCTGCCAAAACAGATCCAACATGGCCCGTAAAAGTTCGTTGGTACTGAGCGAATTAGACAGATACCCGCTCCAATGCGACAGGGGTAAATCAAAAAAGGCCGCAAAAAAACGCTGCGTCTGCGCGTCATCAAAACGCAGCAAGGCGGCCAAGCCAAACAGATAAATATTGCGCCGTCGAATGCGATCCGTAGGCCACAAAACACCCCAGCCAGCCTGCGCCACGTCAGACGGCCCACGGCCAGGCAGCGACAATGCCTGGCAAATCGCCTGCGCCACCTCCGGCGCATAACGCAGCGCCGCCCCCACCTGATACCCCGACGCCGGATGCACCAGACTGGCCGCGCCGCCATACCCCATCACCGGCTGATCCAGGTAAGGCAGCGGCAAGTTCATGGGAAACAGGCAGTGTTCCACATGCTGCACTTCGGTCACCTCGATGCCGCGATAGGCCAGCCGCTGTTGCAAGCGCCGCTGCAACACCTCGTAGGAAATGGCCGGGTAGTAAGCCAGCGAGGTTTCCTCCACAAAATACACGTCGTCGCCCAAATCCATGGCGTATAAAAAGGTGGGCGGGGCCTGGCGTTCGGCGGGCGAAAGATGATCGCTGCGGAAGTCCATCAGCACCATTTGCTGCGGGCGCACCGGCGGGCGCGAAAAACGCCCCACAAGGCCATACGCGGCCTGCATGGCGACATCGGCTTTAGGCGGGCGGCGGACAAAGACAGGGCGATGGCCGCTGGCGTCGATGACCAGACGCGCGGTAAGAACACGGCCGTCTCCCATCGTCACCTGAGATTGGCCATCGGTATGGCTGATTTCCCCGGCCAACCCGCGCTGCCACTGCACTCCGGCCCGGTCGCACCGCGCCAGAAAGTGGGCTTGCAATTTGTCGTTATCGAACAAGCCATAGGTGCGCTGGAGAGGAATTTCACGGCCGTTGGCGTACACCGTACAATCCTGCCACTGATACCCCAGCCAATCGGGCGACAGCCCCGGCGCTTCCAACTCGTCGCGCCAGATGCCGAAGGTGTTCGGCCAGGGCGCGTCCGGGCCGTCGGGCGTCAGGCCGCCCACGGCCAGCCCCAAATCGCCCACAGAGGCGGCCAACGCCAGCCCTGCCGGGCCGCCGCCAACAATTAAAACATCCAATGGTTTGGTGTGTGTCATAGTGCCTGTTTCCTGCTCAGAATGGTGCTGCGCACGGCCGTATCCGGCGCGCCTAAACATGATAAAGGATTCCCTTACTCGCGCCAACCACTGCGTTTGCTCTCCTATGCATCGTTCATCATTCCTTGTTTGCCGGCAGCGCCGCCATGAGCGCCCGCAGCAGTTCGGCCGTATCGGTGAAGCCGGTTTGGGGCAGCAGGAACGGCCGTTCCGCCGCCAACAAGTGCAATAAATCCGCCAGACGGCCGTGCCGCGCCAGCAGCAGCAGCAATTCACGCACCTGGCCGCTCAACCCATCGCCGCCCAGGTCGTCATAACGCACACCCAGATCGAAACACAGCGTACGAAACTCGTCCAGCGAGTAATGATTGGTGATCAGCTTGCGCAAGCGCGTGGGAGCAGAAAGGCTCATAAGATTAGCTGTTAACTACAAACTGTCAGATCACAGCTTGCAGCTTAATTGGTAGGCGTCGCCGCGCAGCCAGTCGCGCAGCATCTGTTCGTCAACGCCCAGCGGTTGAAGGATGGCGTGGGCGGCGCGGGCGAGCAAATCCAGGTAGCGGGGCGCGTCGATGACGGCCGTTTCCAACACCACTTCCGGCAAATCCCAGGCACACACGCCCGGCTCGCCGCGTGTATAAACAAAGCGGATGCGCTGGCCGGGGCGGCGCTCCTTGCCCACAGCCGCCAGTTGGGCCGCCGCGCGCGCGGCCGGCGACGGCGTGCGATATTCATCCAGCGTGCGGCTCAGGCGCTGCGAAACCAGCAGCTGCGCCGCCGGAATGCGCCCGCCGCGCAAGGCATGGGCGCGCTGGCGCAGCAAAGCCAGCACGTCGGGCAAGGCAGACGCCAGCGGCTGGCCATCCGGCACGGCCGCCAGCCGCTGCAAAATGGCGAGCTGCGTTTCGGCGACAAACGGGGCTGTGTCGTGCCGCCGCGCCGCGATGCCCCGCGTTTTGAGACGGCCGTCCACAAACGCGCCAAAATAGCGGTTGGCGATGGGCACCCGCTCGTCCAATCGTGATGGCAAAAACGCCACCCAGCGGTAGATGCCTTCCAGCGCAATCGGCAGGCCGGTGCGCTGCACAATCTCGTCCAGCAGCGGCTGCACGGAACCCCCGCCGCTCAGATCAGGGCGCTGCACCCACAGACCATCGACGTACATGTGCAGCACGGTGTAGCCCAGGTCTTCGGCGGCTTCTTTGGCACGCAGCAGCGCCTCACGGCCGTAAGCCGTCACCGCCTCGTGGGATTCAATGCGGCCAAAACGGGCATTTTTGTACCCCAGATACCCAAAACAAACGACCAGCAGCCATTTCAGGGCGTCGGCGCGGGCTTTGAGGGCCGCGTAACGGCAGTCGCGCCGGTTCAGGCCGGCAAGCTGCTGTTTGATGGCGATGCGGCGGGCGAGCAACGGCCGTAACGTCTGCGGCACCAATCCTTCGCGTGATGGGTCAATCGACAAACCCAATTCCGGGATGGCGCGCCGATGTTCGCCGGGCACGCCGATCGTTTCCGGCGAGACGTTGAAATGCACCATGATGCTGGGATACATCGAGACAAAATCAATCTCGGCCACGCCGTGGTGCAGGCCGACTGTCGGCTGGTAAACCAACCCGCCCCGGTCGGCGCGGATGAGGTCGCGGGCGCTTTTGAAGCCCTCGGTCTGCTGTTTTTGATAGGGAACCAGCACGCCCTCGCGCAGCGCCGTCTGCATTTGCATGGCGGTGATGCCCGCGCCGGGCGACTTGCGGGCAACTTCTTGCACCGGCAGGCCAGTGACCCGCGCCTGTTCCAGCACGCCGTCCAGGCCATAATCGCCAAACATCATGGCGTTGCGCTGGTCGATGTGCCAGCGGCCAAACAAATGCACCTGCGCTCCACGATAGACCACCTGCCCGTAGGTGAAGTAGCTGTTGGCCGCGCGGCGCAGCACCCTGCGCCCCTCGTCGCGGTTGGGGTTGAAATCATGAAAGCCTTCCGTCTGGGCGGCTTCCAGCAGCAGCGGGAAGAGCCAGGTGTCGCCCCAACCGGTCAGCAGGATGTCGGGGTCGTAGCGATAGAGCATGGCTTGCAGCTGAATAAGGAGCAGGCGATACGGCCGTATGGGCAAATAGTGCTTGCCGCGTGCGTGGCGGATGTGCAGATGGGTTGGCGGCGCGTGGGCGGGATCGCAGTTGGGCGTGATGGCCAGGGTGCGCAGCGGCGGCGGCGTGGGTTCCAATGCCCAACGAGATTCGAGCGGGTGGATGGTGTGGAGACGGCCGTTTTCGTCCACATCCACCTCGCAGTAAGCCAGCGGAAAGACATCGTAGGCCACGCCGAAGCGCAGCGCCAGGGGCACGTCGGCATCGTAGTAATCCAGATCGGGAAAACGGCGAAGCAGCTTTTGCAACAGGCGCGGCTGTTCGGCCGGATGGGTCACTTCGGCGGCCAGCACCTCTACGTCGCCGGTGAACAGATCACGCCGCACGGTGCGGGATAAGTGTACGGCCGTAGGCTGGGCGCGCAGATAGCGCCAGGCGGCGCGCAGCCGGGGAAATGGCCCGGCGGCGTAGAAGGTGATGGGGAAGGGTTGATGGCAGCGGTGGCGACGGCCGTCTTCGCCCAACAGCCAGAGTACCACACCCACCTGCCCATCCGGGTATACATCCAAAAGCCAGCCGCGCATACACGTGTCAGGAGCCGCGCTCTCCGGCTACCGCTCCTGGTTGGCCTTCAGATGTTCCAGTTCGCGGGCTTGCTCCAGCAGCATGGCCAGCAGGATGGCCTCGAAGGGCAGCGCATGGTTGGCCTGGCTAATGGCCGCGGTATGGCGGCGCGCGCCGGCGAATAAAGCATCGAACAGGCGCTGATCGTCGCGGCGCAGGGTGCGGCGAAAGTTGGCGAAGGCCGTCTGTTCGTCGAGGATAATCTGGTTGGCGGTGGCCAAGGTGCGGCCCATAAGCTCTTTACTCCTTTGAGGAAGCTAGAGCGAGAGGAAGAGGAAGAGGCTGCCCATGACTCTCGCTCTAACTCTCGCTCTAGCTCTGGCTCCGGTGTTTGGGTGGGTATTCCTCAAGCAGATGGTCGGCGAGTTGGGTAACGGCCGTTACCAATCCTTGCCGGTCTGGCTGGCGCGGCGGGCGCAGGCTGACCACGACAGGGGCGCAGCGGCGCAGGCGGCGCAGATGACCGGTTGTCTGGCGCAGCAGCCGGTAACATTCCGGCACGGCGACACTCTCGTCGGTGAAAGTGGCGAGCAGATCAAAGACCAGCAGCGGCGCGGCAATGGTCTGGGTCTGCTGAAACAAAGCGACCACCTGATAACAGGTGAAAGCGCGGGCGACGGTGATACGGTTGAGGGCTGTGTCCAGTTCGCAGGTGTGGCGGCGCAGTTGGCGGGCGACCTGGTAAGCGTTGAAACAGTTACCGGCGTCTAACACCTGCACGGGGCCATGAAGGGCGAGAACGGCCGTCAACGCCAGCATGGTCTCGCGGGCGGCGCGTGGGCCGAGCAGCACGGCCAGTTCGCCGGTTCGCACATCGGGTAAGGTGTTCATGTGGGCAGTGTAGGGGGAAACGGCCGTGGGTTCAATCGTCTCTGCGGGTGATTTAGCGGGGTAATTGCGGACTAATCCCGGCGGATGAGCCGCCACATTTGGGGGTGAGAGCGGCGATAACCTGAAACCTTAATCTGTTTCCGGTTTCCAGTCTGTAGTTGCAAACCCCTGATCGCCAACCGTGTCAATCAATTCCTGGCCTTCGAGCCAATCGCTGAAATCCCAATCGGCCAGAACGGCGCGCAGCTCTTCTTTGCTGCCGACGTTAAATTTGCGCAGGATGTGGCGCATGTGGGTTTTGACGGTGTTGGTGGAGATGACCATGCGGCCGGCGATTTCCTGGTTGGTGTGGCCGAGGCAGGCCAGAACGGCCGTCTGCTTTTCACGCGGGGTAAGTTCGGCCCAGAGCTGAAGGTGGGAAACGGCCGTGCGCCGTTCGTGAACCGCGTTGTACAACAGCGATTCGGCCATTTCGGCTACCGTGCAGCCTTCCTGCGCCGCCAGTTTTTCCAGAAAAGGCAAAAGTTCCGGGTCTACGGAAACGGCCGTCGGTTGTCTGCTCAGGCCAAGGTTGTGGAGTAGCTGCTCGAAAAATTGCATAGGTCTTGTGTCAGGCTGCCAAAAATGGAACAAGTGTTCCATCGCAGAGGGTTGATTTTAGCATGAGGGGTGCGCTTCCCGGCGTAAAGAATACGTGAATAATCGGTACTGGGGTACTATTGTGACGCTTGTTGTCACGCAAGTATGGTAAACAAAAAACGGCCGTAACCATCTGCTCATTCAGGCCACGGTCGTGACAAAGGAAAACGTCATGTCTTGTCACAAATCACCTGTTTTGTTAGTCCTGGCGGTCTGGCTCCTGGCCGCCTGCGCCGCACAGCCACCCACACAGCCGCCGACACAGCCGCCGACGGAAACAGGCACGGCAGTTGTCGTTCTGCCCCCAGCCGCGCCTGAAACGCCAACGGCCGTACCCGCCCCTGCCGAATCCCCCGTCGCCACCATCCCCCTGGCCGGTCCGCTGGCCAACGCCGACGCCGAGATTTCCGGGCTGGCCTGGTATGGCGACATGCTGATTCTGCTGCCGCAGTATCCCACCTTTGCTGGCAAAGGCAGCTTTTTATACGCCCTGCCCAAAAGCGCGCTGCTGGATTATCTGGACGGCCGCAGCCCAGAACCACTCACGCCGCAGGCCATTCCCTTTACGGCCGTTGGTCTGGCGACCAAAATCCCCGGCTTTCAGGGCTACGAAGCCATTGCTTTTGCTGGTGATGAGGTGTATCTAACGGTGGAGGCCGACGGCCGTAACGGCCCGATGGGTTATCTGGTTCATGGAACCATCGCCCCGGATCTAAGCCAGATTACAATAGACGCCGCCAGTCTGGTGGAAATTTCGCCGCAAACCAACCGCGGCAATACGTCTGACGAAACGCTGCTGGTAAATGACGATACAGTGGCGACACTGTACGAAGTGAACGGGGCGGCTTTAAATGAAAACCCGGTGGCCCACTTGTTCACACTGGATGGGGCTATGGCGGGCACTGTGCCAATGGCGGCGCTGGAGTATCGGGTGACAGATGCGACGGAAGTGGATGGGAACGGCCGTTTCTGGGTCATCAACTACTTTTATCCCGGCGACACCGACCTGCGCCCACAAACGGACCTGCTCAGTGCGCAATTTGGCCTGGGGATCACCCATCAACAATACAAACAGGTGGAACGGCTGGTGGAATTACAACTCGCCGATGATGGCCTTCACCTGACCGGCGCGCCGCCCATCCAACTGCAACTGCCCGACGACGAAGCCCGCAACTGGGAGGGCCTGGTCCGCCTGGATAAGCGCGGCTTCCTGCTGGCGACAGACAAATTCCCAACGACGATCTTGGGTTTTGTGGCGGCTGGGGAAGATTAGGAAATGGAGATTACAGACTAATAGTCTGACAACGTTCTTTTGACAGATGGCGCCGGGGTATCCTTACCCCGCTCCGTCCGGCGCGATAAGAAATCGCGGCTGCAACACAACCAACAAAACTTATTTGTCCAACTACCAGTCTCTCGTCTCCATGCCTACGGTGCTGCGCACAATTTCCGAGGCCGGGTCCAGACCCACCACCCACTGCGCCAGGTGGGCGATGGCCAGTTGGATGCCCGGCGTGGGGCGGGGAAACCCGACCTCATGCAGCCCCACAACCATATCGCCCGGTTCGCGGCGGCGAATGGTCAGGCCGACGCGCTGCGCCAGCGGCTCTTCTCGAACGTAAGCCTCCACCAACAGTTTGCCGTCGCGCGTCGATTGAAACATTTCCAGCAGTTCAATACGCGCATTTTCCGACCGGGCGCTTTGCGGCGTAAACCGGCGGCTAATTTCTTCCAGGCTAAGCGGTGACTGCAAGACAACATGGGGCATGGGCAGCTCCTTGGGGATGGGAAAAAGATTGGGGGCAGGCGTTTCAGTGCGCCGCCACTTGAAATAATGGCCGGCGCGCCCTTCATCGAACCCTTTTTGTTCGTATTTGGTGGTGATGCGCTCCGGGTCTTCATTGACATAAGTTACGGGTAAACGGCTGGCAAAGTAGGGCGACCGTTCCAGATGGCGCACCATCCAGGCGGCGTAATCGGCGTGGTCGGTGGCAATGTCCAGCCGTCCGCCTGCTTTCAGGCGCGTTGCCAGCAGGTGAAGGAAAGTATCGCTGATCAGGCGACGGCCGTGATGCCGTTCTTTGGGCCAGGGGTCGGGAAAGTTGATATACACTTCGTCCAGGCTGTCCGGTAAGCACAAGGCCCACAAAACCAACTGACCCGCGCCTTGTACAACACGGCCGTTGCGCAAATCGCCCGCTTGCAACTTCTTGGCCCCCTTTTTCAAGGATGGCAGCGAGAGTTCCACGCCGATTATGTTGGCCTCCGGGCGGCTCTCGGTCAGATCAACCAGAAAATCCGCCCCGCCAAAACCAATTTCCATCAGCAAAGGGGCAGAACGGCCGAACACGGCCGTCCAATCCACCGGCCAATCCAGCCGTAAACTATGCAGCAACCATAAAGATATATCCATGCCGAAGATTATAGAAAGTACTGACCAGGCGGCAAGCGAATGATGTAGGGCGTGATTTGCCATTCGGCAATCACCCAGTTGCCCTAACCCAACAGATACGCCACAATAACGGCCGTAACAAATCATCCACCTGTAACCATATGAGGTTTCCCAGTGAATAAACGAACCATCCGCATCATCGGCGTGCCCATGGATTTGGGCCAAAACCGGCGCGGCGTCGACATGGGGCCGAGCGCCGCCCGTTATGCCGGCCTGCAAGCCCGGCTGGAACGGCTAGGCCACACTGTCCACGACGAGGGCAACGTGCCCGTGCCCAATCCGGAAGAAGAAGGCGGGGCGAAACGATTGCAAGCGGTGACGGCCGTTTGCCAGCACGTCTTTACCATTGCCAGCGACTGCGTGCGCCAGGGCGACTTCACCCTCTTCCTCGGCGGCGACCACAGCATCAGCATGGGCACCATCGCCGCCGCCGCCCAACGTGAACCGGTCGGCGTCATCTGGATCGACGCCCATGCCGACTTCAACACCTCCGAAACCTCGCCCAGCGGCAACATTCACGGCATGCCCGTCGCCGCCCTGGTCGGCGATGGCGACGAGGCGCTGGTCAACATCGGCTACCCCGGCCGCAAATTGCAGCCCTCGCACATCGTGCAAATTGGCATCCGCGACCTGGACACAGGCGAACGGCAGCGGCTGCTGCCCAGCGGCATCAACGTCTTCACCATGCGCCACGTCGACGAATTGGGCATGGCGGCCGTGGCCCGGCAGGCGCTAGACCGCCTGCGCCACCTGCCCCGTCTGCATGTCAGCCTGGATATGGACAGCCTGGACCCCGACGAAGCGGCCGGTGTGGGCACGCCCGTACCCGGCGGCCTCAGCTACCGCGAGGCCCATTTGCTGATGGAGATTTTGGGCGACAGCGGCCGGGTGCAATCGCTGGACATTGTAGAAATCAACCCAATTCTGGACGACCGTAACAAAACGGCCGAATTAGCGGTAGAATTGGCAGCATCCTTACTCGGACAACGAATCCTTTAGCGGGATTGAGGGCTGGGGACTGGGGATTGGCAAAACCATCCCCAGTCCCTAACCCCCAATCCCTAACCCCTAAAAACAATGGCAGCCGTCATGCGCGGCCTCGAAGGTGAGGCCTACGACCGACAATACAGCGACAAAGAACTTGTCGAGAGAATTTTAATCTACTTTCGCCCGCATAAACGCAAGGTGATGGTGGTGGTAACGGCCGTCTTCCTCATGTCCGTCGCCAGCGCCGCCTTTCCACTCATTGTGGCGCGCGGCGTAGACATCATGGCTACTCAGGGCGACGCTACCTTCATCGCCCTGTTGTCCGGGCTGGCTTTCTTCCTCGGCTTTGCGGTCTGGGGGCTAAATTGGGTGCGCCGCCAGCTCACCGTCGAAGTCATTTCCGACGTGGTTTTGGCCATGCGCGAAGCCGCCTTCACCGCCGCCGCCCAACAAGACCTATCCTTCTACGACGAATACAGCTCCGGGCGCGTGGTCAGCCGCATCACCAGCGACACGCAAGAATTTGGCGAAGTCATCGTCCTCAGCACCGACGTCATCAACCAGTTAGCCTCGTCGCTCATCCTCATCGTTGTCCTGTTTACGATTGATTGGAAACTGACGCTGCTGGTGCTGGTAATGACTCCCTTCATCGTGGCGGCGGCGCTGGGCTTCCGACGGCTGGCGCGGCGCGTGACGCGGCAAAGCTCGCGGGCGGTCGGCGAGGTCAACAAAGCCATTCAAGAATCGGTGACCGGTATCCGCGTAGCCAAAAACTTCCGCCAGGAACAGGCCATCTACGACGAATTTATGGGCGTCAACCGGCAGGCGTATGCGATTAACGTGCGGCGCAGTTTTGTGCTGGCCAACATTTTCCCGGTGCTAAATGTGCTGGGCGGCATTGCCACGGCCGTTCTGGTCTATTTCGGTGGTCTTAGCACAGCCGCCGGGGTCATTACCGTGGCTTCCTGGTACCTGTTTGTCTCCACCGTCGACCGCTTCTGGTTCCCGGTGATCAATCTCTCAGCCTTTTGGAGCCAGTTCCAGCAGGGATTGGCGGCCGCGGAGCGTGTGTACGCGCTCATCGATTCAGAGTCGGCGGTGGTGCAAACCGACAACCAACCCGTGCCTGCGCTGCGCGGCGAAATCGGCTTCAACCATGTGTGTTTCCGCTATTCGGAGCAAGAACAGGTGCTGCGCAATTTCTCGCTGACCATTCAGCCGGGCGAGAGCGTGGCCCTGGTGGGACATACCGGCGCGGGCAAGTCGAGCATTATCAAACTGATTGCCCGGTTTTATGAGTTTCAGGAAGGGGAAATTTGTGTGGACGGCCGTTCCGTGCGCACATTCAATCTGGAAGCCTACCGCCGCCAATTGGGCATCGTCTCGCAGGTGCCCTTCCTGTTTGCCGGCACGGTGCTAGAAAATATCCGTTACGGCCGTCCCGAAGCCAGCGACGCCGAAATCGAGGCCATGGCCCGACGCATCGGTGATGGAGAATGGCTGGAAACGCTGCCCGATGGCCTGAACAGCCACGTTGGCGAGCGCGGCGGGCGGCTTTCGATGGGGCAGCGCCAGCTTGTGGCCCTGACACGTGTCCTGGTGCAAAATCCGCGCATCTTCATTTTAGACGAAGCTACCGCCAGCGTTGACCCGTTCACCGAGTCGCAGATACAACAGGCGCTGGATTTAATCATGAACGGCCGTTCCTCCATCATCATCGCCCACCGCCTCTCCACCGTACGCTCCGCTGACCGCATTATCGTGCTGCGGCAGGGCCAAATCATCGAAGAAGGCAGCCACGAACAACTGATGGCGCAGAGCGGCCATTACGCCGAACTGTACGACACCTACTTTCGGCACCAGTCTATCGACTATATTCAGTCTGAACAGTGGCAGCGAAAAATTTCGCTCGAACAGTAACTCGTTTATCCTGTTTCGTAAATCAGCGAGTATCACTCGCCCTTTGGAGGGAGATCCATGTCTGAAAAATTACCTAAAGACAGTCGAAAAAGACCCATTCGTAGCACAATCGGCTTTGTCGGCGGGCTGCTCACCGCCGCCGCCGCCGGTATCTTGTACAGCCGATTCACCATTGACCATGACGTGCCGCTGCCGGAAGCGTTGGCGGCTGAACGACGCACCGTTGAGCTGCCGCAAATTGGGCGGGTGAGTTATTATGCGGATACGGCCGTTTCCGGCACGCCCCTCGTCCTCATCCACAGCATCAACGCCGCCGCCAGCGCCATCGAAATGAAACCCCTCTTTGGCCACTACCGCCACCAACGGCCTGTGTACGCGTTGGATATGCCCGGCTACGGCTTTTCCGATAGAACCGACCGCGCGTACACGCCGGAATTTTTTGCCCAAACCATATTGGCCTTCCTCACGCAGGTGGTTGGCGAACCGGCCGACGTGGTGGCGCTGTCTTTAAGCAGCGAATTTGTCGCCCGCACGGCCGTGGCCGCGCCGGCGCAGTTCCATTCTCTCACGCTCATTTCTCCCAGCGGCTTTACCGCCCGCAACAGCGGCCGCGTCACCGAACAGGCCGGCCGCAGCAGCGCCAACACCACGCTCTACCGCCTGTTTTCGTTTCCCTTGTGGTCCCAGGCGCTGTACGATTTAATCGCCTCGCGGGTCAGCCTGCGCTTTTATCTGAGCAAGAGCTTTGTCGGCGATATACCAGAAGAGTTGATCGACTACGGGTATGCCACCGCCCACCAGCCGGGAGCCAAGATTGTGCCGCTGCACTTCATCAGCGGGCAGTTATTTACCCAAAACGCCAAAGATGCCCTGTATCGTCCTCTGGCCCGACCTACGCTGATCCTCTACGACCGCGATTTCTACGTGCGCTTTGATTTGCTGCCGGAGCTGTTGGCGCAAAATGAACACGTTCAGGCCACACGCCTGACGCCCACGCTGGGTTTGCCGCACTGGGAACAATTAGCAGACACAATCGACACGTTGGATGCTTTTTGGTCGAGAACTGCCGGGTCCTAAACCTGAGTAAGCGCCCGCCAGGTTATAAACAAACGGTTACTAACCGATTGTTAACGGCCGTCTCATCATCGAAGTCGCTTACGGTTGGCCAGACATCCATCCACTCAAATGAATCACCCAGGAGATACACATGTGCCGTAACATCAAACAACTGTATAACTTCGATCCCCCCGCGACCGATGAAGAAGTGCGCGAGGCCGCCCTGCAATACATCCGCAAAGTCAGCGGCTTTCGCCAGCCTTCCCAGGCAAATCAGGCGGCTTTTGACCAGGCTGTCAGCGACGTAGCCGCCGCCACCCAACATCTTCTGGATGCCCTGGTTACCACTGCCCCACCCCACAATCGTGAAGCGGAAGCGGCCAAAGCCCGCGCCCGATCGGCCCAACGCTTTGGCGGCTCATCTGCCTGATGTCTATGATTTCCATCGCTTTCCAAACCAACAAACCCCTGCGCGACTATGGCCCGTTGGCGCAGCAGGCCGAAGCCTATGGCTTCGACGGCGTGACGGTTTACAACGACATGCTGTACCAACCGGCCTGGCTGCCGCTGCTGGAGATGGCCCGCCACACCAGCCGCGTGCGCCTGGGACCAACGGCCGTGAATCCATTCACCTGCCACCCCATCAACATTGCCGGCAATATCGCCCTGTTGGATGAGGCCAGCAACGGCCGTGCCTATCTGGGCATCGCGCGCGGAGCCTGGCTGGACTTCGTCGGGCTAAACCCGCCCCAACCCATCGCCGCGCTGCGCGAAGCCATTGCCTGCGTGCGCCACCTGCTGCAGCAGGCCAAAGAGCCGCTGCCCGGCCGCTATTTCCCCCTGGCCGGCGGCGATTCCCTGCGCTGGACCATTCACCGACCGGATGTGCCCGTGCTGTTGGGCACCTGGGGCGCGCGCACCATCGCCGCCTGCCGTGATCAGGTGGACGAGATTAAATTGGGCGGTTCGGCCAATCCGGCCGTGGTGGGCTGGCTGCGAGCGACCATTGACCGGGCAAATGTAGGCATTGCCCTGGGCGCGGTGACGGTGGTGGCCGAAGACGGCCGTGCCGCGCGAGACCTGGCGCGACGCGAAGTGGCCTTGTATCTGCCGGTGGTAGCCGAACTGGACCCAACTGTGTCGCTGGACCCGGAGTTGGTGGCTGGATTGAAAACGGCCGTGCAAACCTACGACTTCTCCCGCGCCGCCGGCTTCATCTCCGACGACTTGCTGGCCCGCTTCGCCTTTGCCGGTACGCCGGGCGACATCATCGCCCAGGCGGAGGCCATCTTGGCCGCTGGGGCCAACCGGGTGGAGTTTGGCACGCCGCATGGCCTGAGCGCGCAGGCTGGTTTAGAATTGCTGGGCAAACAGGTGCTGCCTGACCTGACCCGCCCGGCAGCCAACGGCAAGTGAACATGAACACAGACCAATTCGAACTATATGACCTGACGATTGTGGTGGAAGCCATTGCAGGCATCTGCACCTGCCAGATGCAGGTAGGCGACTGTTTTTATCTGCGCGGCGGCAAGCTGTCGCTGCCTGCGGGGCAAGACTTTTGCCTCTATGCCCTCCAGGCGGCTGTCCCGCTGCTGCCGGCCAAACAGCGCCAAAACCATCCCGCCGATTGGCTGGAGACCGACGGCCGTGTCGTCTGTCCCGATCCCGCTTGCCAACTCATCATGCGCATCGACCGCACCGGCAAGCGCACCCTGCGCCACAACGATGTCAGCCCCATTCCCTGGGAAAACGAACCCTGAATTTAACCGCAGACCCTAAGGGTTTGCACTTGAGAAACTGACCTTTTGCAACTCAACCCCTTAGGGTCTTCCTGAAGAGACCCGACCTGCTGCACGTAACTATGAAACAAACACCTAAACTCCTCATCCTCAGCCTCATTCTGCTTGTCTCCATTGGCCTGGACCAGTTCACCAAAGCCATCGCCCGTGACCAATTGGCCGGTACCCCGCCCACATCTTACCTGGGCGATATATTTCGCCTGCACTACATCGAAAACCACGGCGCGTTCCTGGGACTGGGAGCCAATCTGCCTGAATCGGTGCGCGCCTGGATCATGATTGGGTTTGTGGGCACGGCCGTTCTCGCCATGCTCATTTACGTCCTCAAAGCCCAAGACCTGTCCGTTTTGGGCGTCGTCGGCTGGTCGCTCATCATCAGCGGCGGCCTGGGCAACCTGATTGATCGCCTCCTTTTTGACGGCGCAGTGGTCGATTTTATGAACCTTGGCCTGGGGCGTTTACGCACCGGCATCTTCAACGTCGCCGACGTAGCCGTGATGGTGGGCCTGGGTATCATCATCCTCGACCAACTGCTTGAGCAGCGCGCCGCTCAGTCAGCCAAACCATCCGCCTGAGTTTACGCCATGCCGGCCCAATACCTGCGCACTTCCCAGATTGCCAAGGCCGTGGGTGTGCATCCCAATACCGTCCGTTTGTACGAAGCATGGGGCTTCCTGCCGCCCATCCCGCGCACGGCCAGCGGCTACCGCTGCTTTACGCCCGCCCACCTGGAACAGATGCGCCTGGCGCGTATTGCCCTGGTGTGGCCCTATCCCGGCGGTAAAGAAGTAGTCATCGACCTGATTCATCGGGCGCGGGATAACAACCTGGGCGAAGCGTTAACACTGGCTTATCGTTACCTGGCGCAAGTGCGCGCAGAACAGGGCTACGCCGATGACGCCGCCGCTTATCTGGAACAATGGGCACAGGGGCACATCAGCGATACGACCCATGAGCCGCTGTTGATAAGCGCCGCCGCCGGGCAATTGGGCGTTTCCAGCGATAAGCTGCGCAATTGGGAACGTAATGGCTTGCTAGATGTGCCGCGCCAGCCACAGAATGGCTATCGGCTTTATGGGGCGGCCCAGATGGGACGGGCGCGGATGATTCGAATGTTACGGCAGGCGGGGTACAGCGTTACGGCCGTTCTGCGCATGTGCCGCCAGTTTGACGCCGGGCAGCGCGATGGGCTGCGCGATGTGTTAGACACCGTCGATCCCGACGAGGATATTTATTACGTCACCGATAACTGGCTGACTATTCTCCGCGAAGCCGAAGCGCGCGCTCAGGCCATTATTGACCAGCTAAACCACATGCAAGCTCTTTCGGCCCAGACTCGCTAAAGCCTCCAGCACTCACCAACCGGTTGTTTAGCCGGATGAACCCTCAAGCATCTTCAACATCAACCGACCTTCTAAGTGCGCATACAAATCTTCTGGCGCCTGCTCTGAGGAGTCTTCCAGGCGCGCGGCGATCCATGTAACCCAATTACCGGCTAACACGCGGGCATTGGACAAATATGGCTCTTGCCGCCGCGCGGCCAAACCCACTAACTCAAACCACAATTGTACGGCCGGGGCAAAAGCTTCGTTTGAGGTAACGGCCGTTAATTGCGCCAAAAGCTCGGCTGCGGAGCGCTCATCAGTGCCGAGCAATGTATCTAGCTGTTCGGTCACCTGAGCAGCTATCGTCCCCAACACCTCATCTAGCAAGGCGTCTTTCGACCCAAAATAATAGATCAGCATCCGGTCGCTTGTTCCGGCCACCTGCGCCAGCAAACGCAGCCCTGTCTTATTAAGACCTTCTGTCAGGAGATGGTTGGCAATGCGTTCAATCGCCGCCTGTTTCTTTGTTTCAACTGTACTCATGTCACTATTTTACCATTTGCAATCTGTTGCCTGCATTGTAGCACATGCTACAATTATAAATATCATGTAGCAAGCGCTACAAAACCACGTTAGGAGACTTTGATATGAAACAATCAACCACACGCACCATTGTGATCACCACGCTGATACTGTTTGGCGCTCTAACCGCGATTGCCCTCTGGGTGGATGGCCTTGTGGGCATATTCGCCTCGATCACGAGTAGTTGGGGGTCTGTGCAAATTTATGTGGACCTGGTGATTGCCCTGGCCATGATCATGGTCTGGTTATACCGCGATGCCCGAGCGCAGGGGCGGAATCCGTGGCCGTGGATTGTGGCCACGCTGGCAGTTGGCGCATTCTCGCCGCTGGTTTACCTGCTGGTCCGTGATTCGACCGAGCATGAAACCCAGCCTGTTAAGGAGCAACCATGAGCACGCTCAGGACGCATAAATTTCACAAGTTTTGGCTGTTCATCACGGCCGTTGTTATTGGCAGCTTTGGGCCAATCTTTATGCTAGGCGCAATGGAGCCTACGTCAGGGCTGGCCCGCTGGACGCTTGATTTACTGAGCTGGCCGCTTGATGGCCTACAGACCTATACGGACCCTACCACGCAGTTCTTATCGGCGCTTACCGGCGGCTTTCTTTTCGGTTGGGGGGTCATGGTGTGGGGCCTGCGGCAGTGGGTGTATGATGCTGCACCCGAAGGTGTGCGTAAGGCTGTGCTGACCGGCGTTCTGGCCTGGTTCTTTCTGGATAGTCTTGGTTCGGTTCTGTCGGGCAATCCTTCAAACGCTTTCTTTAATGTCATTGTCTTGCTCATCAGTGTTGGCCCGATGTGGCGGCCGGCAATCGAGTAAACGAGCTGCGGCGGAGCGGGGTAGGGATACCCCGGCTACAACTATCAAATGTGCTGTGGGCGTTCTTGGCGTTAGCACGTACCCATTCCTCAAACCCTCCATTTATCCACCAACCTTGTAAAATATAAAAGCTAGAGAAGCTAGAGCTAGAGTAAGAGTAAGAATAAGAGAAGAATAGACGATTTCTTCTCCTCTTCCTCTAGCTCTCGCTCTCGCTCTAGCTAAGGAGGAGCAAGCATGAGCCATGCCCACATTGAGGTGCAAAATCTAAGCAAGACTTACCGCGTGCCGCAGCGGCAGAGCGGGTTAGGCGCAGCGCTGCGCAGCCTGGCGCGGCGAGAATACACAGAGGTTACGGCCGTTTCCCCCATCTCCTTTACCATCCAGCCCGGCGAAATGGTCGGCTTTATCGGCCCAAACGGCGCGGGCAAGACAACGACCCTGAAAATGCTGGCCGGCTTGCTGCATCCCACCGGCGGCACGGCCGTTGTCGATGGCTACATCCCCTGGGAGCGCCGCCCGGAATACCTGCGCCGCATCAGCATGGTGCTGGGCAACAAAAGCCAGATGTTGTGGGATATTCCGCCGCTGGATACCTTCCAGGTCCTGGGCGAAATCTACGGCCTCGACAAAACCGCATGGCAGCAAACCGTGGATGAGTTAACGGCCGTGCTGCAAATGGAAGACCTGCTGCGCAAGCCGGTGCGCAACCTGTCGTTGGGCGAGCGCATGAAGTGCGAATTGGTCGCCGCCCTGCTGCACCGGCCGTCGGTGTTATTCCTCGACGAGCCGACACTGGGGCTGGATGTTTCCATGCAGCGCCGCCTGCGCCAGTTTATCGCCGATACCAATCGCCGCACCGGCGCAACCATCATCCTTACCAGCCATTACATGGCCGACGTGGCCGAACTTTGCCCGCGCGTCATTCTCATCCACCAGGGGCGGCTGCTGTATGATGGCCTGTTGGGGCAGCTCAGCGACCAGTTAGCCCCTTTCAAACTCATTCACCTGACACTGGACCGGGTAAATGGCGAGCGTGATTGGCAGCAAAGGCTGCCGGCGGGCACGGCCGTCTTAAACCCCGACCCCGCCAACCTGACCCTGCGCGTTCCCCGGCGGGAAACGTCAGCCATTACCGCCTACTTGCTCAACACCCTGCCCGTCGTTGATTTGTCCGTGGAAAACCCGCCGTTGGAAGCGGTCATTGACCAGATTTACCAGGAGGCAGCGGTATGAACCACAACCATCAAGGCGGGCTGGCGCTCATCCGCGCGACATGGCTTTCCTGGATGCAGCACCGCAGCTTTTTCTTTATTCTGGCCTTCGGCTGGATGATGCAGCCGTTGATCTTTATGTTTCTCTGGGCGACGGCCGCCGGCGATGCCACCGTTGGCGGCCTGACGCGTGGGGAAATTGTCGCCTACTATCTTACGCTGATCCTGGTCAACCAGATTACTTACTCCCAGACCAACTGGACGGTTGGCGACCTGATCCGCAGCGGCGACATGAACCGCCTGCTGCTGCTACCCATGTCGCCGCTTTACAATACGCTGGCCTCCGAACTGGCCGGTAAAGTGGTCTATCTGACCTTGGTGCTGCCGATCACTGTTGGGCTGGCGCTGCTGCTAAGGCCGGAGTTTAACCTGACGGCCGTTTCCGTCATCGCCTTCCTCCCCGCCCTGCTGCTCGCCTGGCTGCTGCGCTTCTTGTGGGGCTACTGGCTGGCGCTGCTCGCCTTCTGGGCTACCCGCGCCGACGCCCTGCTGGCCGTGCAAGACGCCCTCATCTTTCTACTGGCCGGGCAGGCCGCGCCCACCTTGCTGCTGCCCCCGGCCTTACGCACCCTGGCCGTCATTTTGCCCTTCCGCTACATGGTCGGCTTCCCGGCGGAGGTGCTGACCGGGCAGCTACATGGGGCGCAGTTAACAGCAGGATTTGCCGCGCAGATAGGCTGGCTGGCAGTTACGCTGCTGCTGTATCAGCTGATGTGGCGGCGTGGGGTGCGGCAATATACGGCCGTTGGCGGCTAACCCCATGCGCCCCATCCGTTTGCGGCCTTTAGATGTGACAAGTCTCCAAGATTTGTCACATCTTGCTAAATGATTAGTCAAAGGGTACTGACCATGATGCACTTACGCTTGATCCGCGCCTTTATCGGCGCCTCCGCCCAGGAAGAGGCGGCTTATCGGGCCAACTTCTTTATCAGCCTGCTCCATTCTCTGCTCAATTTGGCCACCGGCCTGCTGGGGCTGGGCATCATCTACGGGCAGGTGCAGACCATTCAAGGCTGGGATTACGCCTCGGCGCTGGCCGTGCTGGGCGTCTATCTCACCGTTAGCGCCCTGCGCGGCCTGATGATGGGGCCAAGCCTGGACGCCTTGGCCGGGATGGACGGTGAAGTATGGCGCGGCGCGTTCGACTTCACGCTTTTGCGGCCGGTGCGTACGCAGTTTTTAGTCAGCGTGCGTAAGTGGCGGCTGTTTGCCTTGTTTGATCTGCTGCTGGGACTGCTGGTGTTGGGCACGGCCGTTGCCCGTCTGCCCCACACCCTCACCCTCAGCCAGTTGGCCGCCTTCCTGCTGGCCCTGGCCGCCGGACTGCTGGCGCTGTATGCCATCTTGCTGGCCGCCGCCAGCCTCGTCTTCTGGGATCCGGGGCTGATGGTGGGTTGGGTGTTCGACAGCCTCTTTCAGATGGCCCGTTACCCGGTAGGCCTCTATCCGGGCTGGCTGCGCCTGATTCTCACCTGGATTATCCCGGTCGGTTTCATCACATCTGTCCCGGCGGCGGCGTTGAGTGAAGGGCTGTCGTGGGGAATGCTAGGGGGCAGTCTGGCGTTTGCCCTGCTATTGGCGGGGGGAGCTTCCTGGCTGTTCCGCGCCGGGCTGCGCCGCTATGCCAGCGCATCGAGTTAAGAGAAAACCCTAAGGGTTTAAGCCCCAGGTAATCTAAATCCCCAAGAACAAACCCTTAGGGTTTAAGCCCCACGTATTCTGGTTCCCCAAGAACAAACCCTAAGGGTTTAAGCCCCAGGTAATCTAAATCCCCAAGAACAAACCCTTAGGGTTTAAGCCCCAGGTATTCCGGCTCCTCAAGGGAAAAACCCTAAGGGTTTAAGAAAACCCTTAGGGTTTATCTCCCGTTGACGCCCCATCCCGCCATGTAGATAATTAGCCCACCAGCAAAGCAATCGCTTAAACTATCAGGTTTGAGGCCAACATCTCATTCAGGAGGGATTCTATGTCTATTCGTTATTTTTTGCGCCCCAACAAGTTACCCACCAACCCCGATGCCTATGTAGCCCATGTAAAGCCCTGGGGCACGCTGATGGAGGAAGATATTATTAACCGGATGCAGCGCCAGGGCAGCACCATCACCCGCGAAGATGCGCTGGCGGCCGTTTATCTATACCAAAAAACCATCCTCGAGGCCCTGGCCGAGGGGTACAACGTGGTAACAGACACGGTGAACTACAGCGCCAGCATTCGCGGCACCTTCCCCGGCGCCGATGTCTCCTTTAACCGCAGCCGACACACGATTCAGGCAGTTGTGCGGCCAGGCAAACGGCTGCGCTCCGCCCTGCACGAGGCGGCGGTGACGCGCATTGAACCAACCTCCCGCCTGCCCCTGCCGCAAACCTTGTATGACGCTAACAGCGAAACGGTCAACCATTACCTGACGCCCGGCAGCATGGCCCGGCTAAACGGCCGTCGCCTTAAATACGACCCCACCGATAACACACAGGGCATCTTCTTCCAGGATGAAGCGCGCCGGGACACGGCCGTTACCCAAACCGCCAAACTCTCCCCCAGCGAACTCATCTTCATCGTGCCGCCCATGCCGCCCGGAACCTATACCTTAATCGTGCGTAACATGCCCCAGCAGCAGCTGCTTCAAGGCCAACTTGATAAACGCCTCACCATCGCCTGATCTCTACCCGTTACATAGCTATGCTGCTGCTCGTTACATAGCTATGCTGTTGCCTTTTACATAGCTATGCTACTGCTCGTTACATAGCTATGCTGCTACCCGTTACATAGCTATGCTACTATCCGTTAGATAGCTATGCTGCTACCCATTACATAGCTATCTAACAGAGAGAGTTCTTGCCGTAGTCGATCAAGTGTCTGGCCAAGGGCGGCCGCCCAATCAACCGTGGCGTGGAACAGGCGGAGCAGGTAAACGGCCGTGGCCGCCAACGCCAACCCGCAGCCAGATACGCCGGATGCGGAAAGCCTGCTAAAATACAGCCTGCTCAACAATCAACCTTACCCGGAGACAAGCCAACGATGACCTTTGCAACTTTAGCCGATGCAGAATTTATTTCGATTGAAACCTTTCGCCGCAATGGCGAAGGTGTCAGGACGCCCACCTGGCAAACCCCAGAAGACGGCAAACTCTATGTCTGGACGATGGCCGGTTCTGGCAAAGTCAAGCGCATCCGCCGCAACGAAGCGGTGCGTATCTGTCGCTGCGATATGGCCGGCAACCCGCTCGGTGATTGGGTAGACGCCAAAGCGCGCGTGTTGGACAGCGAGGCCGAAATCGGGCAGCAGCGAGAACGCATGTTGGCCAAATATGGCGAACGATTTAGCCAGTTTGGCGGCGCAGGCGGGGATCGGGTGGTGGTAGAGATACGGCCGTAAACGCCACTCAGGATTCGTGACTTTTTACGTGGGAAGATTGGTCCAATCCCGGCGATTGGACCAATCCTGGCGATTGGACCAATCGGGATACTCCCCAGTCAAATACCGGCAACCTGCTTGATGAAGGAATAAGTTGTTAGCGAATCGGCAAACGGCCGTTCTCCATGCCCTCTTTGCTCCCTACGCCCAACCCGGCGCGCCCGGAGCCTGTGTCATGGTCATCCGGCAGGGGCAGGTTGATGACGCCCATGCCTTTGGCCTGGCCAACCTGGAAACTGGGGCAGCGACCACCCCATTGACCAATTACCGGCTGGCCTCCGTCAGTAAGCAGTTCACGGCCACGGCTATATTGCTGCTGGCCCAACAAGGCCAACTGGCCCTGAGCAATACCCTGCCGCGCTTCTTTCCTGCCTTTCCGGCCTACGGCCGTGCCATCACCCTCCACCACCTGCTCACCCATACCGCCGGCCTGCCCGACTACGAAGACCTCATCCCGCCAACTACCCAAACCCCGCTCAAAGACCAGGATGTTCTGACCCTGCTCCAGCAGCAAACGGCCGGCTACTTTGCGCCGGGTGCCGCCTTTCGCTACAGCAATTCCGGTTACGCCTTGCTGGCGCTTGTCGTGGCACATGCCTCTGGCTGTTCCTTCGCCGACTTCCTGGCGCGGAACATCTTTCAACCTTTAGGCATGACCGGCACCCTGGCTTATGAAGAAGGCATCTCCCAGGTACCCCAACGCGCTTTTGGCTATCACCTCACCGCCAACGGCTTTATACGCCGCGATCAAAGTCTCACCAGTTCGGTCTTAGGCGACGGCGGTATCTATTCTTCAATTACGGACTTGGCCCGTTGGGATCAGGCGCTGTCCACCGATCAATTACTCCACGCTTCTTTCCGAGCTGCCGCCTGGAAGCCGCAGGCGTGGGTGGAGGACGGCCGTCTGGCTTATGGCTATGGCTGGTTCATCGAGCAGGTAAAGGGACGGCCGTGTTATTGGCATTTTGGCAGCACGACAGGGTTTAGAACGGCCGTGGAACACTACCCAAAAGACCATCTCACCATTATCGTCCTGCTGAACCGGGATGAACCGGACGGCCAGGAAATGCTGGCCCATACGCTGGCCCGGCAAGCCGCCAATCTGTACCTGGAAGATAATGCATGAAGTAAGGGGGAAACGGCCGTAACCGGCCCAGTCTTAACCGGTAAACGGCCAGACCAACGGCACAACCACAACCACCAGGAGCAGCATCAACAGGTTCAGGCCCACGCCCACCCGGGCATAATCGGAAAACTTATAGCCGCCCGCGCCAAAGATAAGCACGTTGACCTGATGCCCGACAGGCATGAGGAACGAGGTAGAGGCGGCCAGGACCGTGGCCATGACAAACGGTCGGGCGTCTACGCCCAGGCCCAGAGCCACGTCAATGGCCAGCGGCACAACGAGGACAGCGGCAGCGGCGTTGGAGATCACTTCGGTTAATACGGCCGTTAAAATAAACACGCAGCCCAAAACAACCACCGCCCCCCACTCTCCCGTCAGGTTTACCAGCAGGCCGGCCAACAGGCGGGCTGTGCCGGTCGTTTCCATGGCAATGCCCAACGGCAGCATACCGGCGATCAAAAAGATCGCCTTCCAGTCAATCGCCCGATACGCTTCGTCCATGTCGATCACCCGGAAGATCACCATCGCCATCGCCCCGGCCAGCATCAAAGGCGCAATGGGAAACACGCCCACAGCTGCGCCCACCACCACCAGCAGCAATATGATGATCGCGATGGGGGCTTTATGCGTGCGGCGCAGCTCGATAACCGGCGCTTCCAGGGGCAGCAGGTCGGGGTCGTTTAGCAGGGCCGCCACACGTTTGTCCGGCCCCTGCACCAGCAGCGAATCGCCAAAGCGTAAGGGCACGTCGCCCAATTGGGCGGCCTGGTCTTCGCCGTTGTGGCGGATGGCCAGCACCGATAGGCCATATTGTTTGCGCAGGTCAATTTGTTTGATCGTCTTGTTCTCGTAGCGCGAGTTGGGGGCCAGGGTGACTTCGGCCAGGTGGAATTCGTCAGGGTAGGTTTCGGGATGCCAGTTAACGGCCGTCCACTCTTGCACCGGCAGCAGCCGGTACTGCTGGCTGGCGTCGACAATCTCTTGCGGCGTGCCTTCCAACAACAATATGTCACCGGCGGCCAGGCGGTAAGCGTCGGGCGGCTGCATGCCCCCGGCAGGCGGCTGGCGCACATAGAGGACATTGAGGTTATAGTTTTCGCCAAAGTCTGTCTCGCTCAGCAGGCGGCCCAGCAATGGCGACCGCTCATCCAGGCGCACCTCCGTTAAGAAATCGCGCACCCGGTATTGGTTAGAGAGGTCTGGACCGGACGGCCGTTCCGGCAGCAAATGCCGCCCAAGCAGCAGCATGTAGATCATCCCAACGGCCAAAGCCAGCAAACCGGTGGGCAGGAAATCAAAAAAGCCGAAGGGCGGCACGCCATAATCGGCCATGATGCTGGCGGCCAGAATGTTGGGCGGCGTACCGATCAACGTCATGTTGCCGCCCAACAAGGCGGCAAAAGCCAGCGGGATAAGCAGCTTGGAGGCGGCAATGCGCAGCTTACGGCCCAGGCTGATGACCGCCGGCAGCAGGATAGCCACAGCGCCGATGTTGTTCATAAAGGCCGACATAACGCCAGCCGCCAGCATAATTACGGTCAGCAGGCGCACTTCACTACTGCCCACCAGACGCAGCATCCAGCGGGCCATCAAATCTGCCACGCCGCTGACCGACAACCCCCCGCTGATGATGAACACCGCCCACACAGTAACCACGGCCGGGCTGGCGAATCCGGAGAACGCTTCCTCAACGGTGATCAGGCCGGTGGCCAGCAGCGCCAGCAGCACCAGCATGGCAACAACGTCTACCCGCAGCTTCTCGCTGACGAACAGCGCCACCGACCCAATCAGGATCAGCAGAATGAGGATGTTTTCTAAACCCATAAACGCAGTTTACCCCGAGGCTAAAGCTAAAATAACCGTACAGTCTGTCTGGTATTGCCCCACGGAGACACGGAGAACACGGAGTTTTGATAGGGTTAACCTCTGTGCCCTCCGTGCCTCTGTGGTGAATCGATTCAAGCTAAAAGCCTAATTTTAACATCGCTTCTTGCAAACTATCGCCCCGCCCAATCAGGGTGACTTCGTCGTTCAGGTGCAGGCGGGTGTAGCCATGAGGCAGCACCACGTGGCCGTCGCGGGTGATGTCCATGAACAAGACGTCGGTGGGCAGGCGCAAGTCGCGCAGCAGTATGCCGTCTACGTCGCGGTTGTTGATGGTGATCTGGACCATCTCGCGGCCGGAATCCTGGTTGAGGAGAACGGCCGTTGTCTTCGGGGCGCGTACCGATTGATCCAGCAGGCTGACCATCGCCGAAGCGGGATCCACCACCAACGCCCCCAGTTCGCGGAACTGCGGCGTAAAGGCCAGGTCGTTCGGCCGCACAATCAGGCGCGCCACACCCTGCCGGTAAGCCAATTCCAAAGCCTGCAAGTTCAAAGCGTCATCCGACAACATAGCCACCACCGCGTCGGTGTTGCTGGACAACAGACCATTCATCTCCTGCGCGTCGATGGCCGGCAGGTAATGCTCGCTCACATCCTCCACCGCCAGCCGGTCCACATGCGACCGATCCGTGTCGGCCAGCAGCACTTGCCAGTTCTGCGCCTGCAACTGCCGCGCCAGTTCCAATGACTGCGGTTCAATGCCCAAAATCAAGACGTCACGCACCTCGTTGCGCACCTGCTGTTCCGGCACGTTCGTTTCCCCTACGCGACGTAAAGCAAACTTTAAGAACATCGGCCCAAATATCTCATTCAACACCACCACCGAAATAACCAGTGTGGCAAAGGCATCGCCCAGGGCGGGAAACTCCACGGCGACTTCGCGCGCCAGTCCCAAAGCAATGCCCGCCTGGGTGATCAAGCCCATCCAGGCATAGCGGTTAAACTGTTTCGACTCGCCGGCCATCTGCCCGGCGGCGTTGGAGCCTAACGCCAACGCCCCGGCCCGCACGCCAAACAAGATGGCGGCAAACGGCAAAGTCGTCAGCAAAATGTCCAGCTTCAGCCCGACGCCGGTCAGCGTAAAGAAGGCCACGTACACGGCCGGCCCCACGTCGTGCAATATCTGGGCGAATTGGTCTCGGTAAGGGGTGAAATTGGTCACCATAAACCCGGCGATCATGGCCACCAAC
This sequence comes from Chloroflexota bacterium, assembly GCA_017993775.1. Lineage (GTDB taxonomy): Bacteria > Chloroflexota > Anaerolineae > Promineifilales > Promineifilaceae > Leptovillus. The sequence goes on from JAGOMA010000036.1 coordinate 44,620, forward strand.
AGCGGCTCGATGTGAATTTCAAAGGGTAAGTTGTTGTGCGAAAAGTCTATCAGCCAGTAGTTGGCAGCAAAGATGCTGTAACCCAGCAACAGCGTCAGCCCGATCTTCCAATAGCGCCGCCAGGTGGTGGCCAAAACCATTTGCAGCAGCTTGCCCAGCAGTAAACCGGCCAGCAGCGCGGCGCACAGGTCTACAACCAATAAGGCCAGGAAAGCGCTGTCAAACCCCATATTGTTCAACAATGCACTGGCAATGGCCACGGCCACGGCAAACAAAAGGATGATCACCACGTCCATGGTGACCGTGACGCCCAGAATGGTCTTGGTGAAGCGGCCTTTGGCGCGAGTCTCCTTGATCACGGCAATGGTGGAAGCGGGTGAAAGCGCCAGCAAGATGGTTCCGCCCAAAATGGCGACGGCCAGGCGGCTGGCCACCGATAAGCCCTGGGTAAAAGGAATCAACGCCGTCAAGAAGAAGAGGGCCAGCCCCATCAACACCATCCCGGCAAGCAACACCCCGGTAGTCACAAAGCTGATGGTGCGCAGCCGATGGCGAATCTCTTTGAGATAAAGCTCGCTGCCGGCCACGAAGGCGATAACCGCCAGGGAAAGTTCGTCGATAAAGCGCAGGTCGCTGCTGGTTCCGCTGGGCAAGATATTCAGGACAAACGGTCCCGCGACCATGCCGGCCAGCAGGTAGCCGGTAATGTAAGGCAGGCCGTACCGAGAGAAAAGTTTGCCGATTTGCTTGGCGGCCAGGGCCACAAAGATAAAGATGCCGGTTAAGATCACAACGTGCATAGAGGTCCTCCAGATAGAATGATGAATTGAACGGTTTCTGATGTTGAAATGAACGGGCGTGTTGGCCTACGAGCAACCCGTATGGCGGGGAATGGGAAACGGCCGTTTCCCTTCTTCTCTGGAAACGCTGCCCATCCTCCGGCAACGTTTTGCCTGGTCTGCCAACTACCCGAACCCGGCACACGGCAACAAAAAAGCTGACACCGCGCGCCAAAAGATGGTGCGCAGTGCCAGCCTACTCTACAAACAATCCTCTGCCCTGTTGAGCAGCCTATCGCCTGTCCCGTCTGCTGAGACGGAACAAATTTAGCATGGGGGCACGCGCATGTCAACCGCTGCCAACGCTAACTCACAAACGTCACATCTTACGGTCACTTAAACACCTTCTCCAAATCCCGGTCCACGGTAAGCAGGATCACCCGCTCGCCGGTGCGGCTGCTCATATCGGTGTGCAGGCTGATGAGCAACGCGCCGGTAACCTGCTGCACCATCTCTTCCAGAAACTGCCGTGAGCTTTCGAATAGGAGGCGGCGCGTTTCCTTGATGAGGGAACGGCCGTCTTTCGTTTCCGCCAGTTTCAGTTCCGCCGGCGTCAGCACTCCTTGCAGCCGCACCAGGATCATATCCTTGATAAAGTAGGTGCGCGCATCCACCGGACCGCGCCCCAAATACTCCTTTTCAAAGCGAATAATGGCCTGGGTAAATTCCGCCTCTGCCTGCCCGCGTGTTGGTTTGCTTTTGGTCATCCGGGTTATCCTCGCTACCGTTTAGGCCAAAGTGTAAGCGCATTCCAGGCAATGTCAAGCCACATACCAGCGCCAACTACTGCTATAATGGCAGCAGCGGCCCAAAGCGCCGTATCCCTTTTCCAAATTTAAACCCGCGAGTTGAACCCATGACCTTACCCACAGACCCATCCCTGATCCCTTTTTTTAACCCTCAAGGTATTGTGCTTTTTGGCGCGTCGCCTAATCCCAGCAAGCTGGGCTTTGGTTTGGCGCGGAACCTGGTGCAGAGCGGGTATCCCGGCGCGATCCATCTTGTGAATCCGCGCGGCGGCACATTATTGGAACGACCTGTGCATCAAGGGTTAACGGCCGTACCCGACCCCGTTGATCTGGCCGTGCTGCTGCTGCCCGCCGAGCTTGCGCCAGAAACCCTGGCCGCCTGCGGGCAGCGCGGCATCCGCGCCGCCATTATCGCCTCCGGCGGCTTCCGCGAAACCAACGAAGCGGGCGCCCGCCTGGAGGAGGAATGCTTACGCATTGCCCGCCAGTACAACATGCGCCTCATTGGACCCAACTGCATCGGTATCATCAACACCCATCTACCCCTGGACACCACCTTCCTACCCCCACCCGGGCCAACTCCCGGCGACGTGGCTTTTGTCAGCCATTCCGGGGCGATTTGCGCGGCCATCATTGATTGGGCCACAGGACAAGGCTTTGGCCTGTCGCAGTTGGTCAGCCTGGGCAATCAGGTAGATGTTACCGAAGCGGATGTGTTGGCTCCCGTAGCCGCCGACCCGCACACACGGGTGATTACGCTGTATTTAGAGGGGATTGGGAACGGCCGTTACTTTATCCAACAAGCCGCGCAAGTTAGCCGCCAAACCCCCATCATCGCCTTAAAAGTAGGGCGTTATGCCGCCGGGCGCAAAGCCGCCGCCTCCCATACCGGCGCGCTGGCCGGCAGCGAGTCCGCCTTCAACGCCGCCTTTCGCCGCGCCGGCGTCAGCCGCGCCGACAGCACCGAGGAGCAGTTTGATTGGGCGCGCGCCCTGGCCTGGTGTCCGCTCCCCCAAGGGCGGCGCGTGGCCGTGTTAACCAATGCCGGCGGTCCTGGCGTTACCGCCGCCGATGCCCTGGAAGCGCAAGGTTTGCAGCTTGCTTCCCTTAACGACACAACCATCACCCGCCTGCAAGCCGCGCTGCCTCCCTTTGCCAGCCTGCATAATCCGGTCGATATGCTGGCCAGCGCTTCACCGGAACAGTACGCCCAATCACTCCACATCTTGCTGGCCGATCCGGATGTAGACAGCGTGCTCATCGTCCTGCCGCCGCCGCCCATGTACGCTGCCGGCGGCGTGGCCCGCGCCCTTATCCCCATCATTTATGCAACCAACAAACCGGTGGTGGTAGCCTTAATGGGAGAGCGGCTCATTCAGGAAGCCGTGGAACATTTTCGGGCAGCGCGTGTGCCGGAGTATCGCTTTCCGGAGCGTGCGGCCAGCGCTTTGGCCGTGTTGGCGCGTCGGGCTGAATTTCTGGCGCGCCCGGTTCAGCCGCCGGTCATTTACCATGATGTTCGGCCAGATATTGTGCGCTCTATTTTGGACCGCCAACCACCAGACGACCCCGCCGGACTGCCCAGCGAAGCCTTTGGCGAGATGCTGTCGGCTTACGGCGTGCGGGTTCCGCGGTTGGCGCTGGCTGAATCAAAGGAAACGGCCGTGCAGTTGGCCAACGAAATGGGCTACCCGGTCGCGCTTAAAATCGCTTCGGCGGATATTTTGCATAAGTCGGATATGGGCGGGGTGCTGCTAAATGTAGCCACGCCGGAAGCGGTAACTGAGGGATTTGTCTCGCTGGTAGAGAAGGCCAGGGCGGCGCAAGCAACGGCCGTTATCCAGGGCATTCATATCCAGCCCATGATTCCACAGGGACAAGAGGTCATCGTGGGGGCCGTGCAAGACCCGCAGTTTGGTCCGGTGGTGATGTTTGGTTCAGGTGGGGTGGAAGTGGAAGGATTACGCGATGTGGCCTTCGCCCTGGCCCCGCTCACGCCCGACGATGCGGATTATTTGCTGGCGACCACCTGGGCGGGGCGCAAGCTGGCCGGGTATCGGAACATTGCGCCGGGGGATGAAACGGCCGTGCGCGAAACGCTCTTCCGGTTGGCCCAACTCGTCAGCGACTTCCCCGAACTGACGGAAATCGAGATCAATCCACTGCGCGTTCTTACAGGCAGCCAAGGAGTCTATGCCATTGATGTTCGGGGGGTATTGGGTTAAGTAGACCGGAAGGGTCCGTATGTTTTCAACCTGGTAAGATTGGTCCAATCTGGAAAATTGGACCAATCTGCAAACTTAAAAGTTAACGATCCACGAACTCTAAGGCTTTACTCTCAAAAAGTTAGGCCTTTTACCAATCAAACCCTTTGGGTCTATCACGGGTTTACCGAGACAAAATCGGTAGCCACCCAGCCTTCATTGCCGGCCAACGTGCGCACAAAAATCCAGGTATATTCATCGGCTTGTGCTTCACCGGGTAAAACAATGAGCTGCGTGCCTTCCAGCAGCCACTCCACATCCGGGGCAGTAGTGGAGGGTTCTGAACGGAGATAGACACCGACAGGGCTGGTGACAACGGCCGTTTGCGGCGCGGGTTCGGGCGTGTTGGTGGGCGTGGCGGCAGGGGGCTGAGTTGAAGTTGGCAAGACTGTAACCTGAGACGTGGGGAACGGCACAGGGGTAACTGTGGCTGTGGCTAAAACGGTGGTGGGAACGGCCGTGGCCGAAACCGATGTTTCTGTCGGCGACAACGTCGGCGCAAATGCTGGTTCAACCATCGCTTCACCATCGTTGGGGACAATGGCATACACGGCAAAAAAGATCAGGCCAACAAGCAGGGCAACGACAGCCCAGATGAAATCAGCCTGCATCGATTGGCGCGCTTCCAACTGCCCAAATCCATACGACTCCTTGCCAAATCGGGAACGAGCCGATAGAGCGCGAATCAGAAAATAAGCCGCACCAAGAAGACTTATAGCTCCCAGTAATGGGAGAATGAGACCAAAAACAACCTGCACAGCAACTCCTTCACGTTAAGCACTGAGGCTACTTTAGCCAAGCCTGTTTACTTTGGCAAGTTTCCTGCTGCTTTCTACTCATTTTCTTCTAAATCCACGGCTTTAAGCGCGACCTTCACCTCTTGCCACAAAATTTCAATCGCCGCCAAATCCATCTGCGTAAGATCCAATTGCCGCGCCGCCGCTAACTGCTCAACCGCCTGAAAACGGCGGGTAAAGCGCAAATTGGCTTCGCGCAAGGCGCTTTCCGCATCCACGTCCAGCCAGCGCGCCAGATTTACCAGCACAAACAAGATATCACCCAGTTCGGCCAAACGCTCTGCCTGGGTGTTGGCGGCCTGTAATTCGGTCGTTTCCTCGCGGAGCTTATCGTACACGCCAGCGATATTGGGCCAATCGAAGCCAACTTTAGCAACCTTGTGCTGTATTTTTTGCGATCGGGCGAGGGCCGGCAAGGTGAGCGGGATATGATCCAGAATCGAATCGAGTTGTCGCCCTTTTTCGTCTTGTTTGATTTTTTCCCAGTTGTGCAGAACGGCCGCTGTATCTGCCGCCTCCCAATCGCCCCAAACGTGGGGATGCCGCCGCTTCAACTTGGCCTCAATTCCGGCAATCACATCGCTGAGGCGGAAGATTTCTTCTTCAGAGGCCATTTGGGTTTGCATGACCAGGTGGTAAAACATATCGCCAAGTTCTTCGCGCAGCCCATCATCGTCGAAGGTATCTAGCGCTTCTAACACTTCGCCGGCCTCTTCGAGAAAATCAGCACGCATACTTTGCGGCGTTTGCTCGCGGTCCCAGGGGCAGCCCTCCGGACTGCGCAGGATGGCGACGGTTTCAGCCAGGGCGGGCAGGGAGGCTTTGTAGGGCAGGGCAGGCACATAAAGGCTGGTGAGGTGGCTGGTCTGCTCGCTGTGGTCGATGGCATATAGGGGAAGCTGCTCGACAGATTGCCCGTTTAATCCGGCGGCATGAATAAGGTAGACGGGGTGTTCTTCGGGGTAAACGGCCGTCAGCACCAATTTCAAATCACTGGCCACCAACCGGCTGTATACCTGTCCCAACAGCAGCGGCACATCTGGGTTCAGGGGCGGGTAGTGAAAAGCCAACATCTCTACGGCGTCGAACAATTGCAGGCCATCCAGGCCATCGTAACCAACGGCCGTCAGCATCGGCTCGATGAAGCTAATCCCCGGCACAATACGCACAGGAACGCCAGCCTCTTGCGCGGCCGTTTCCAGGGCTGTCACCGTCGATTCACCCACGTGTGGATGGCCGGGAACGGCATAAACCACCGGCCCAGTCTGGACCAGACGCAGGAGTTCGGCCACAATTTGGGCATAAACCGACTCGAAGTTAACGGCCGTTTCGTAAATGCCATCAAAACTGACCAGCGTCACGTTCTCCGGCAAATCGGCTACCGCCGGATGACGTTTGGTTCGCAGGTGAACTGTGCCCGCTTCCGTTAATATTTGCCAAGCTTCACGGGTCAGGAAACGGCCGTCGCCCGGTCCTAAGCCTACAACTGTAATGCCCATCATAAGCAACCTGCCACTTTCATCATCATTTCCAAAGCAAAAAGGCGAGTTCTAAAACTCGCCTGATTATTGTCTGATAAACCTGCAATTTACAACATGCTGCCACAAAGCAAGCAGTCGCCAAGCACCGTAAGCCTAACGCTTGGTATAGGTCGGCGCCTTGCGGGCACGCTTCAGACCTGGCTTCTTACGTTCCTTAATGCGCGCATCCCGTGTCAGATGACCGCCAGAACGCAGCACGCCGCGTAAGTTTTCATCATACTTTACCAGAGCACGCGCCAAACCCAGACGCACGGCGCTGGTTTGCCCGGTAATGCCGCCGCCTTCGATATGGACGGTGACATCCATTTTGCCCAGCAAATCAGTCGCCGCTAACGGCCCGCTGAGGATTTGATGATCTCCAAAGCGCGGGAAGTATTCTTTGACATCTTTGCCGTTCACCGTGAAGTCCCCTACGCTGTCTGCGCCGGGATAAATGCGCACACGCGCAGAAGAACGCTTACGACGGCCAATTCCCTCGATGTATTGTCTGTCTGCCATAAATCTCTCCTAAAATTCCATCGGGACGGGCTGCTGCGCTTGATGCGGATGTTCCGGCCCTGCGTACACTTTCAACTTCTTAATCATCTGTCGCCCCAGCTTATTCTTGGGCAGCATCCCTTTGATTGCCAGCTCGACCGGGCGGGTTGGATGACGATCCAACTGCTCTTTGAGTGTTGCCTCGCGCAAGCCGCCAGGATAACCGGAATGGCGGTAGTACATTTTCTGGTCCATGCGCCGTCCTGTTACCTTGATTTTATCGGCATTGATGACAACGACAAAATCGCCGGCATCAACCGAGGGGCTGTAAATGGGTTTGTGCTTACCGCGCAAAACTGCGGCCACCTGAGAGGCCAAACGACCCAGCGTCTGACCTTCCGCATCTACCACGTACCAACTGCGTTCGATATCAGCCGGTTTTGTTACGTATGTTTTCATCCTGTTCTTCTCCGTACGTTACAGATACCAGGTAAAGGCCATGCGCCGGAGCGGCCATGCCCGACCGGTTACGATCAGCGGCGTTCAGCGCTGCC
>JAGOMA010000111.1 GCA_017993775.1 Chloroflexota bacterium
TTTGAAATCAGGGACACCGTAAGAATTGAGGCTGAATTGTTGGCTAAAATTGAAAAGGTAGCGGCCGCCAGGGGCATAGGCGCTGAAACGCTCATCAATCTGTGGCTGCAAGAAAAAGTTTTAGCGAGTTTATGATGGTCTGACCATTTCATGGGCAGCCTGATAGACAGATAGCAAAACGGCCGTTTTCCCCACAAAATTCAGAGGAAAACGGCCATTTTTTTATTGTCGATTGCAAACGGGGCGTGTGGTAATGTGAGCGAAACCTGTTTGACAGCAAACGGCTTGATTGTTGGGCAAACGGCCGTGCCCCGCTCACTTTTTCCTGTTCGTTGTTCGGCAACGGCCGTGTCCAGTATAATCAGGCGGCAAATAACCAGACTGGATAATAGGGACACGAAAACCCACAAGCAGGACAAGTGATCATCTATGAGCGCCGAATTGAAACGCCGCATCACCGCCGACGACCTCTACAACCTTCAAATTGTATCCGACCCACAAATTTCGCCGGATGGGCAGCACGTGGTTTTTGGCGTGCAAACTGTGGACGAAGCCAGCGAGAAGAAATACAACCACCTCTGGTTGGTGGCCGCTGACGGCTCCCAACCGGCCCGGCAAATTACCTTTGGCCAGCAGCGCGACAGCCACCCACGCTGGTCGCCAGACGGCCGTTCCATTGCCTTCCTCTCCAACCGCGCCGATGAAAAACAGGCCCAAATTTACCTGCTGCCGCGCGACGGCGGCGAAGCGCAGCCGCTAACCAAACTAAATGGGGCCATCGCCGGTTTTAGCTGGTCGCCAGATGGAACGCAGTTTGTCTGCCAGTTTCGCCAGAAAGCGCCAGACGCCGCCGAGCCAAAGAAAAAGCCCGGCCTGGTAGACCGGCGCATTACGCGGCTGGATTTTCGGGCCGAAGGGGCGGGCTATTTGCCCGATGAACGGTGGCATATCTGGACCATCGACGCCGCTGACGGCGCGATGACCCAGCTAACCAGCGGCGATACCTTTCAGGAAAGCAATCCCAACTGGTCGTCAGACGGCCGTAACATCCTCTTCACCTCTGTCCGCGCCGACCAGCCCGATCTGAACTGGGAACAATCAGAGCTGTATCTAATTCCGGCCGGCGGCGGGGAGATGCAGATGGTGATGGGGCACGACGGCCGTAAATTTGAAGGCGCCTTCTCGCCCGACGGCCAGACCATTGCTTACCTGGGCCGCGACCAGCGCGGCACGTGGTACCAAAACGACTGTCTATATGTCACGGGCGTAGACGGCCGTCAGACACGCAATCTGTCTGCGCCCCACGATCTGCACTGTGCCCAGGCCACCATCCTGGACAGCGGCAGCGGCTCGCCCGCCGCGCCCATCACCTGGACATTAGACGGGCAGGCCGTTTACATGGTGGTCACGCAGCAGGGCGGCCAACCGCTGCTCCGTTTCCCGGCCGATGGACAGCCGCCCACGCCAGTTGTCGATGGGCCTGGCCTTGTGGGCGCGTTTTCATTGGATGCGGCGCACGGCCGTATGGCCTACCTGTGGGGCACAATCGACAAACCGGGCCAGCTCTGGCTGCGCGAAATGGACAGCGGCGAAACCCGCCTGCTGGCCGACCCCAACGAAGCGCTGCTGGCCGAAATCGACCTGGGGCACACCGAAGAGGTGTGGTTTGACGGCGCGGATGGCTACAAGCTGCACGGCTGGATCACCTTCCCGCCAGACTTCGACGCCACGCGCCGGTATCCCGCCATTTTGGAAATTCACGGCGGGCCGATGGGGCAATACGGCCGTGCCTTCATGCACGAGTTTTACTTTCTGGCAGCGCACGATTACGTCGTTTATTGGAGCAATCCGCGCGGCGGACAGGGCTACGGCGCGGCCCACCTGGCAGCTATTGCCAACCGCTGGGGAACCATCGACTACGACGACGTGATGGCCTGGACTGATTATATGACCGCCCAACCATACATCGACCCGGCGCGCCTGGGCGTGACCGGCGGCAGTTACGGCGGGTTCATGACCACGCTCATCATTGGCCGGACGGAGCGTTTTAAAGCGGCCGTGGCGCAGCGGGTGCTGAGTAATCTGGTCAGCTTTTACGGTGGCAGCGACCTGAACGGCACGCGCACAGAAAGCCTGATCGGCGCAGCCCAGCCGCCGTGGGAAGCGATTGAGCAATATTGGGCGCAGTCGCCTATGAAGTATATCGGCCAGGCCCGCACGCCAACCCTGGTGCTGCACAGCGAGCAAGACAAACGCTGCCCGCCGGAACAGGGCGAGCAGGTGTTTGTGGCTTTAAAACGATTGGGGGTGGAAACTGAGTTGATTTTGTTCCCGGAAGAAGGGCACGAACTGAGCCGAAACGGCCGTACCGACCGGCGCATCGCCCGCCTACATCACATATTGCGCTGGTTCAACACGTATTTGACATGAACGATGAAGAGGTAAACCCGGCCAACATTTTGGTTGTGGATGACAGCCCGGTGAATTTGCGGCTTCTGGCTCAGATGTTGAGCTATATGGGGTATCTGGTGCGGCCGGCGAGAAACGGCCGTGTCGCCCTATCCTCAGCCAAAGCTGCGCCGCCAGACCTGATCTTGTTGGACATCATGATGCCAGAAATGGACGGCTTTGAAGTGTTAGCCCGCTTCAAAGCCGACCCCGACCTGCGCGACATTCCGGTGCTGATTATTTCCGCCCTGGATGACATGGACAGCGTGGTAAAAAGCATCAAAATGGGCGCCGAAGATTACCTGCCCAAACCTTTTGAGCAGGTTTTGCTGCAAGCGCGCATCGAGACTTGCCTGGAAAAAAAGCAGCTTCGGGATCGGGAAAAATTATATTTGCAGCAAATTGAGGCCGAAAAACGCAAGGCGGACGAACTCCTGCATGTGATTTTGCCCAACGAAGTCGTGGCCGAACTGAAAGCGACCAATCAGGTGCGCCCCCGACTGCACGCCAACGTGGCCGTCTTGTTTGCCGATGTGGTGGGTTTTACGCCTTACTGCGAAACCCACTCGCCGCAGGACGTGATGATGAATTTGCAGGCATTGGTGGAAGCGTTTGAAAAAATCACCCTGGCATATGATCTGCAAAAGATCAAAACGGTGGGGGATGCGTTTATGGCCACCGGCGGGCTGCTCAATACCCTGGACAATCCGGTGGCTAACTGTGTGCGTTCCGGACTCAGAATGATCGCTTTTGCCCCCGGACTGCCGGCCGGCTGGCAGGTGCGTGTTGGCATTCACATCGGCCCGGTGATCGCCGGGATTGTGGGGCATCGGCAGTATTTGTTTGATCTGTGGGGTGATACGGTGAATACCGCCCAGCGCATTGAGACCCAGGGCGAGCCGGGAACCGTCAACCTGAGTCGCGCCGCGTATGATTGGGTGGCCAATTATTGGCCGGCGGCGGCAAAAGTGCCTATGCAGATCAAGGGAAAAGGGGCGCTGGAGATTTTCCAGATAGTGTGAGCGTGTTAGGGGGGAAGACTGAAGATTGCAGTCTCCAGTTTCAGTTGTTTAAAATTCAGGTTTCTCTGGCAAGACCCCAAGGGTTTAATACCCAAATAATCCAAATTCCCAGAAGCAAACCCTTGGGGTCTATCGTTACAAAACTTGTAATTGTTCAGGTTTCTCTGGCAAGACCCCAAGGGTTTAATACCCAAATAATCCAAATTCCCAGAAGCAAACCCTTGGGGTCT
>JAGOMA010000037.1:0-3610 GCA_017993775.1 Chloroflexota bacterium
AAATGAATCAGTGCCAGAAAACATGACGGCCGTTCTCAAGGCCCTCTCTGACCCCAACCGCCTGCGCATTTTTGCGGCGCTGCTGCGCGGTGTATCGTGCAATGGCTGGTTGACCGAGGAATTGGGATTGCCAGCCAATCTCCTTTCCCACCACTTGAAGGTGCTGCGCGAAGCCGGGTTGGTGCAAGACAGACGTGACGCCGTGGACGGCCGTTGGATTTACTATCAAGTGGATGTGTCCACCCTGGCCTCGATACATCAGTGGCTGGGTGACTTTCTAAATCCAGCCCGTGTTGCTTTGCAGCCGCATCTGTGTGGCCCGGAAGCAACCGCAAGCGAAAGCAACAATCTTGCGGCAAACTTTGTGCTGGAGGCAGCCACCGCATGACAGCTCCCATCCTTATGGTCATCCTGGCCCACCCCGACGACGAAACCTTCCCGGTGGGCGGTACGCTGGCTAAGACTGCCGCTGAAGGCAAGCACGTTCACCTGATCACTACCACTCGCGGCGAGCAGGGCATTTTTGGCAAGAGTAGAACGGAAACGGCCGTTCTCCGCGAAGCAGAACTACGCCGCGCCTGCGCCGAACTGGGCGTACACCAGCTTACCTTCTTGGACTATGTGGATGGGACACTAGCCAACATCCCGGACAGTGCTGGCGCGGCCCGCCTGCTGGATTTGATGCGCCAATCGCCGCCCGATGTTGTCGTCACCTTTGGACCGGATGGCATCTCCGGCCACCCTGACCATCTGGCTGTATACCGCTGGACGACGGCCGCTTTTGACCAATATCGGCAGGAAGTGGGACGGCCGTTGCGGCTTTACTATATCGCCCCCTCCGAAGCCACCCAACAGGGCTGCGGCATCCCGCCGCCAGCCGAAGCGGTCGGCGGGCTGGTCGCCTTCATTGACGTGGGCGAATTCCTGGTACAAAAAGTGCGCGCCGCGCAGCAGCATCAAAGCCAGGACCCTCCGTTCAAAGGTGTCCCGGAAACCGAAGCGCAAAACTTAGCCTGCCACGAACTCTTTCGCCTGGCCCGACCGCAGTTGGCGGCCAATGGTCACAGCCCGGAAATTGACTTATTCGCCGGCATCACCGGTGCAAAATACAAAACTAATTGAGGAGTATATTGATGTCAATAACGACAGAACAAATCACCACTTCACAACCCAAACAAGGCTGGAAATTACCGGCCCTGGTCTTTGCCCTGACGATTATCTGGTGGTTGGCTTGGGGCCAATTACAAAACTTTGCCGACTGGCTCACATACACCATCATGGGCCTATCGCCGGAGTCCCACCTCGGCCAATCGGCCAACTTCTTTTTCTACGACGTGCCCAAAATCCTCATGCTGCTTTCGGGCATGATCTTCCTCGTCACTCTGGCGCGTTCCTTTTTTAGCCCGGAGCAGGCGCGGGCGGCGTTGGGCGGCAAGCGCGAAGGCGTGGGCAACGTGCTGGCCGCTGGGTTGGGCGTCATCACCCCCTTTTGCTCCTGTTCGGCCGTGCCCCTGTTCATCGGTTTTGTCGAGAGTGGCGTACCATTGGGGGTTACTTTCTCATTTCTCATCGCCACGCCGGTGGTCAACGAAATTGCCCTGGCGATGCTCTTTGGCATGTTTGGCTGGCAAATCGCCGGGCTGTACCTGGTTAGCGGCCTGACCATCGCCATCATCGGTGGTGTTATCATTGGCCGCATGAAGCCGGAACGCTATGTGGAAGATTTCGTCTGGCAAGTCAAAGTGGGACAGCAAACCGGCATCACCTACAAACCAACCTGGGACGATCGCATCCGCGACGCCGGCCGGGGTACGAAGGAAATCGTGGGCAAGGTATGGCCTTTCGTAGTCCTGGGCATCGCCGTCGGCGCGGGCATTCACGGTTTCGTACCGGAAGATTTCCTGGCCGACATTTTGGGCCGCGAATCCTGGTGGGCGGTCCCGGCTGGCGTCTTGCTGGGCATTCCGCTCTATTCCAATGCCGCCGGCATTATCCCGGTGGTCTCCGCGCTGATGGCCAAGGGTGCGGCGTTAGGCACGGTCCTGGCCTTCATGATGTCCGTAGTGGCCCTGAGCTTGCCAGAAATGCTCATCTTGAAGCGCGTGATTAAAACACCATTGATTGTGATGTTTATTAGCATCGTCGCTGTGGCCATTATGCTTACAGGGTATTTATTCAACTTTGTGATTCGGTAAGGAGATTGGTTGGCTGGTTTGTTGCCAACTAACCAACCCACCAACCAAACTCGTATTAAGGAGCCAATCATGAACGAGATGAGTGCCATGTTTTACCTGGTGAATGCTGTTGTCGTCTTTTTCTTTTCCGGGCTGATGGCCATGGCTGGTCTGGGGGCGGCTTTTTTGTTTGTGCCCTTGTTTTATTACATGGGCGTGCCGCTGGCGGAAGCAACGGCCGTTGCCCTGCTTCTCAACGTCGTCAGCCTGCTCTTTGCGGCCATCAACTATTGGCGCGGCGGATTGGTGAACTGGCGGGTGGGGCTGCCGGTGCTGGTAACGGCCGTTATCCTAGCCCCTCTCGGCGCACGCCTGACGCCCTACGTAGACCGTAATCTGCTGCTGGGCATGTTCGCCACCTTCCTGGTATTTGCCGGGGCCATGATGCTCTTTTACAAGCCCAAACCTCGGCAAAAAGCGTTGGGGCGAGGCTTGGAAGTGGGCGCGGGAACGGCCGTTGGCGGCGCGGCCGGTTTTCTCGGCGGTCTGCTCGGCGTCGGCGGGGGCAACTTTATCTTACCCGTCCTTAACTGGTTGGGGCTGGACGCCAAAATCGCCGCTGGCACAACGGCGCTCATCGTCATCTTTTCCTCCTTCAGCGGCTTTTTAGGTCACGCCACGTTGGGTGGGCTAGATCCCTTATTTGTTGGTTTGATGGGGCTGATGGCTGCTAGTGGATCCGTTGTTGGGTCGCAGCTCATGAAAAACAAGCTGTCCAGCGCCCAACTTAAACGCATCATTGGCGTGTTACTCTGGATTATTGCCACCAAAATGATTTTCGATCTATTCACGTAAAGGACCCTTTCTATGAGTACGTTTTTGATTATGATCGTTGGTCTGGCGCTATTGGCCGTAGTTTCTGGCATGATGGGGCTGGGTGTGGCGTTTGCGGCCGTTCCTTTCCTGTCTCTTTTTCTGCCTGACCTGGTTCACCAGGTGCAGCCATTGACGCTGATTTTGAATGGCCTGACGGCGTTGTTTGCCACCATTGGTTTTGCCCGCAGTGGGTATGTGGATTGGCGGAAAGCGATGGGGCTGGCCGTTGTCACGACGTTGGCCGCGCCAGTCGGCTCCCTATTAGCCCAGCAAATTGCTCAGACTTACATCCTGTATGTCTACTTTGCCGCAGTTATTTTCCTGGCCTATTCTTTGTTCAAGCCGGTAAAAGGGGATCAGACCAAGACGGAAAATTTCCGAATGGCCCTGGTTTGGGCGGTGCCCATTTCCATCCTGGCCGGGTTTTTGGGGATTGGGCCTGGTTTTCTGCTCATGCCCACGTTGATTTTGTTGGGGTTTGAGGCGAAGCGGGCGGCGGGTATCAACGCTTTTGCCGTGACTCCGCCTTCGTTTTCGGCGCTGATTCCGCATTTGGGAAC
>JAGOMA010000037.1:3710-51248 GCA_017993775.1 Chloroflexota bacterium
GAACGCGCCAAAGACGGCCAACTGATGGCCTTCATCGAAATCGGCCAAGACCACTGCGCCACCTGCTACGCCGACGGCATCCAGATGGCAACCGGCTGCACCTTTGGGAAAGGCAATATCCAAAAGCTGGGCTATGGCAAGTTTGCCCTGACGCTGGTAGACAGAAAAACGGGCAGCAGCACGCGCATCGTCACCAAACCGGAAACCATCCAGCGCAACAAAGAATCGGAATTTATTCAATATCGTCAGAGCGGCACACCCGCCTCGCAAATTGACCTGGCGTTGGTCGAGCCATTAGTTGATTTTGTCCTCAGCGCCCCGGCCGAACAGATGTTTGAGATTGGCGATGTCCAGCCATTCCCGTTACCGGCTGGAAAACCCCACGATTTTAACGCCGTCATCTGTGAGGTGTGCGGCGAAGTCACTGTGGAAAGTTATGCCCGTGTGAAGAATGGGAAAATCGTTTGTATGCCCTGTGCAGAGACTGTCTGACCGCCGCCGGGCAACGGATGGGAGTCATGAGTACCAATGGAAACGCAATGTCGTGGCATGGGATTCCCCGCGACCAGATTGATTGGCAACCCACTATCGTTGCCGACCGCTGCGTGGGGTGTGGGCTGTGTACTACCTCCTGTGGGCGCGGCGTGTATGGCTTCGACTACGAGCGCAACGTGCCGGTGGTGGTCAAGCCCAGTATGTGTATGGTTGGCTGCACCACCTGCGCCACCATCTGCACCCGGGACGCCATCGAGTTCCCAGCCACCGGCTATATCCGCCAGCTTATCCGCGACGAAAAGCTGCTGCGCCAGAGCAAGGAAATGCTGAAAGCGAACCGCGAGAAGTATGAAGTGGCATAGCGCGAGCCAGCGGCCGTTTGACAAACAGATTGGTCCAATCTTCAAGATTGGACCAATCTCGTTGACAGGAACATTTTATGAAAGAAATCATCATCATTCCGGCGGTTAACTGCCGCCGCAGCCAGAAAGTGCTGGCCTACCTGGACGAAAATCAGGTTACGTATACGCGCATTGACCTGGAAACAGAAAAAGGCCAGCAGATGATGGCCGACTACGAATTACGCTCATCGCCGGGTATTTTGGTAGATGGCGTACTGGTCAACCCCTTTGACATTTTGGAAGCGCCATCCTGCCGCATGAAAAAAACGGCCGCCCGCCAACTCTTTGGCCTGCCAGCCTGAAGAAGGGTACGAATATGAGAGAAACAGTGACATCGGTCATAGAGATTCAAGAAATGGGGCGCAAACTTAAAGCCTTTTTAGGGCTGTCGAGTTCGGCCGTAGGTGTGCGCTTGTTAACGGCCGTTGCGGAAACACCGGTCGAAGCAGAACCTTTGCAGCGCCACCGCTACTGTCAGGCGGTGATGAAAGCGCGGCACGGACAGCACGTTCTGCTGGACAGCAAAAGCATTGCCTGCCCGGCCGCCGCCGCTGCCTTTGGTTTTAAGGCATTACCGGAAGGGCTGCGTAATGGCAACGGCCTGGTTGGGTTTGGCATCGTGTCCGATCCTGAGACCGGTCGGCGCATGTTTGCCAACATGCCGCGTTTAGCCATGAACAGCGTGGCACAGTTACACCTTTTCCCTTTAGATGAGGCGCTTTATCCGCCGGACGTGGTGGTGATTGAAGACCAAGTGGAGAAGCTGATGTGGCTGAGCCTGGCTTATCTGAACGTGACCGGCGGCGAGCGCGTGCAAAGCTCAACGGCCGTTCTGCAAGCCGCCTGCGTAGACTCCACCATCATCCCCTACCAGGAAAGACGCTTAAACCAGGGGTTCGGCTGTTACGGCTGCCGTGAAGCCACCGACCTGGCTCCCGGCGAGACCATTCTCGGTTTCCCCGGTGAACTACTCCCGGCGTTGACGATACAGGTGGAATCGTTAGTCCAAAAAGCAATGCCCAAGTCCCGCGCCAAGAAGGCGTGGGCCATCCTTGATCAAGAAAAAGAGGCCATCTAGTGGCACATAATCACAATCACACCACTGAAAACATCGGCCTCGCCTTCTGGCTAAATCTCGGCTTCACCCTGCTGGAAATTGTGGGCGGGGTGTGGACCAACAGCACCGCAATTTTGTCTGACGCTGTGCATGATTTGGGCGACAGCTTTTCACTGGGCGTGGCCTGGCTGCTGGAGCGGCGGGCACAAAAGGGCAGCAGCGCTACCTTTTCTTATGGCTACGGCCGTCTCTCCCTCCTCTCTGCCCTGCTCAATACCATTGTCCTGATCACCGGCTCCCTGCTGGTGCTGGCGCGGGCCGTGCCCCGCCTGCTCAACCCGGAACCGACCAACGCACAAGGCATGTTTTGGTTTGCCATTGTGGGCATTCTGGTCAACGGCTTGGCGGCCTGGCGGCTGCGCGGCGAGGCGGGCCTCAACGCCCGCGTCGTCTCCTGGCACATGATCGAAGATGTTCTGGGCTGGGTGGCCGTGTTGGTCGTCAGTATTGTGCTGTTCTTTACCCAGGCGTACATTCTTGATCCGCTGCTGTCTATTCTCATCACCCTGTATGTCCTGTTCAATGTTGCTAAGAATTTAAGGAAAACGGCCGTTCTCTTCCTGCAAGGCACGCCCGATGACATTGATGTCGCTGAACTGGAACGGCAAATCGCGGCACTGCCTCAGGTACAGGCCGTCCACCACATCCACACCTGGTCACTGGACGGCGAACACCATGTCTTCAGCGCCCATCTGGTGGTAGATGAGGCAGTGACCTGCGCCGAGGCTACTGCCGTGAAACAGCAGGTGCGGGCACTGCTGAACGGGCATGAATTTACGCACACGGCTATTGAAATCGAGTTTGCCAACGAAGCCTGCCAGCTTGAAGAGGAAGCGGTATGTTAATTCAAATCGTGGGTGTCGGCTGCCCCAAATGTCGCCAGATGACGGCCGAAGTCAAAGCTGTCGTGGAACAGTTAGGCATAAAAGCCGAAATTGGGCGCATCGACGACCCGCAAACCATCGTGCAAATGGGCATCTTCAGCCTGCCACAGCTGATGATTGATGGGCAACTGGTGCGGTTTCGGTATCACGGCCGCAAAAGCATTGAAGAACAATTGAGGAAGGTAAGCACATGAACCAACTTCCCACCCATTCCGGCAACTGACCATCCACTCGAATAACTCGACACCCAAGGATGACGTATGAAACAGCGATTGATACTTGTAAGTTTGCTGATGGCATTATGGACGATTACGGCCGTTTCCCCCACCCTTGCCCAGTCCCAGGAACAACCTACCGTGCAAGCCGTCATGTTCTGGACGGAAGGCTGCGGACACTGCGCCTGGGTGAAAGAAAACGTCCTGCCGCCCCTGGCGGTGCAATATGGCGACCAATGGCAGCTAAACCTGATTGAACTGACTAACGCCGAAGAGTTTGACCACCTGTTTGACCTGGGCGCAGCCCTGGGCATACCGCGAGAAACCATCGGCGTGCCTTTCCTATTAATAGGCGACGCCGTGCTCATTGGTTCTGACCAGATTCCGGCCGAATTACCCGGCCTGATTGAGCGCCACCTGGCAGAAGGCGGCGTTGGTTGGCCGCAAGCGCCGGGACTGGAATGGTTTCTGCCAGAGTTAGCAGCGGCCGTTCCTGCCGCGACGGCCGTTCCCCTGTTCACCCCTGAAAACGCCACACAACCGGCCCGAGACGGCTTCCTGCTGGCGGTGATGATTCTCATTGGCATGGTGTTGGCGTTGGGATATACGGTCGTGCGCCTCTGGCAGGCCAGACAGGGCCAAGTCAAAAATCAGCCCCCGGCCTGGGTCCAGACTGCGCTGCCCATTTTGGCCGTGATTGGTCTGGGCGTGGCCGCTTATCTGGCCTACGTGGAAACCCAGGCCGTCGCCGCCGTCTGCGGCCCTGTTGGCGATTGCAACGCCGTGCAAACCAGCGAGTACGCCTACCTCTTTGGCATCCCCATTGGCGTTTTGGGCGTTCTGGGCTACGTGGCGATTCTGACTGCCTGGGTCTGGGGTAAGTGGCAAGGTGATAAGCGGGCGGCGCTGGCCTTGCTGGCAATGAGCGCTTTCGGCGTACTGTTCTCCATCTACCTTACCTACCTGGAGCCGTTTGTCATCGGCGCAGTCTGCGCCTGGTGCCTGACGTCGGCGGTGGTGATGACCCTGCTGCTGGTGGCGAGTGTGGAAACGGCCGTACCCCATCTGCAACCCGCACCATCCAGCCGCTCACGCCGCCACTAAACCGGGGAATATGCCTGATGGAAATTGACACCACCATTTTTACTCAGGGCCGGCTCATCGCTTTTGGCCTCGTCTTTCTCGGCGGCATTGTCACCAGTATTGGCCCTTGCAACATCGCCATGATTCCGCTGCTGATAAGCTACGTCGGCGGTACAACCACGCCCACACGCAGTCGTGCCTTTGTCCTCTCGCTGGGCTTCGCCGTAGGGTTGGCGACCACGTTTATGATTCTGGGTATCACGGCTGCTCTGTTGGGCAGCGCCTTTACCGGCCTGCATAGCTGGGGCTACTACCTGGTCGCCATCGTCTGTTTTGCCCTGGCGTTGAACATGCTGGGAGCGCTGGAAATCAACATCCCCGGCGGCATGGCCCGGCTGCGCGAGCGCATCGGCTGGCGCGGCCTGCCCGGCGCGCTGGTCCTGGGACTGGTCTCTGGGCTGGTGGCGTCGCAGTGCGCCACGCCGGTATTGCTGGCAATTTTGGCCTATGTGATGGTGCAGCAAACGGCCATAGGTTATGGCGCGGCGCTGCTGTTTGTCTATGCCCTGGGTCGGGGCGTGCCCATCGTCCTGGCCGGGACGTTTACGGCGGCGCTGAAAGGGCTGCGGCAGGCCGGCCGCTGGTCGACGGCATTAGAGACGGCCAGCGGACTGATCATGATGGGCGTGGGGCTGTATTTCTTATGGCTAGCCTGATTCAACTCCACAAACCACGCGTCTGGCTGCTGTTGGCGGGGGCGATATTTTTGCTGCTCAGCTACAAGGAGGCACGGCCGTTGCTGCTGCCTGGCGGCCCACCCCTTGACCTGAACAACCAGCCCACCCTTCTCTTTTTCAACAACGAAGAGGGCTGCGAATGCGTCATTGAGCTTTACCAAAAGGCCGACGCCGTGATAGCCGACTGGCCTGTCGAAAACCGCGCCCACATTGCCGTCCATCGCATCGTTTTGGACGAACGGCCGGATTTACAACGCAGCTACGACATCCAGCGCGCGCCCATGCTGCTGCTGCTAGACGCCCATGGACAAGAGGTGTGGCGGGAATGGGGTGTCGCCAGCAATCCGAATGTTTTTGACCTGGCGGCCATAGAGGCGCAAATCCGCGCCTGGAATCTGGCAGGCGACTGATGAACACTGCCCACCGCCGGACTTCACCGATACTGTCATGCTAAATATGTGATCATTGTCACTAATGATCTAGTTTTGGGATCGGTATAATTCAATGTGTATTGAATTGATGGCGTTACGAACTAGGGAGAGTATCTTATGAGCGAATATCTCGAATACACATTGGACAAGTTTACCTTCAAAGTCGCCGCCGACCGTTTTTATACCCCGGAAGGCGTTTGGGCTAAAGCCAACGATGGCCGGGTGACGGTGGGTGTTTCCGACTTTTTCCAGCAGCGCAATGGGGACGTGGCTTTTGCCGAGTTAAAAGACGTGGGAACGGCCGTTTCCGCCCAAGACGAGTTCGCCACCATCGAAACCATCAAAGTGGACATAGAACTATCTAGCCCTATCAGCGGGACGATTGCCGAAGTGAACGAAAAGTTGGAACTGGAAGCCGAAGTGATTAATCAAGACCCCTATGGCGCTGGCTGGCTGGCGGTTATCGAAGCCTCCGATTGGGTTACCGACCAGGCTAATCTGTTGACGCCAGCATCCTACCTGGAAATGATGAAAACCCAGGCGCAAGAGGAGGCGGAAGACCTATGAGCCAAAAAGTGGTTATAGTACCGTGCAGCGGCATCGGCAAAACCTACGGCACGGTCAGCCGTGAAGCCGCTTATGAAGTCATTGAAGAATTACGCCCCGAAACAGCGCAATTGGTGGCGCTTTCCAAGCTGGTGTTGGGCGATGACAATGCCCGCGCCGCCATCGCCGCCAATCCCGCCATCACCATCGACGGCTGCAAACTGGCCTGCGCCACCAAGATGGTGCAGGAAAGCGGTGGCGAGGTGGCGCAAGATTTTGCCGTGCTGGACGTTTTCCGTCGTAACCGCAAGCTGAAACCACAGGGCATCGCCGAGCTGAACGAAGGCGGCTTGCAGTTAGCCCATGCTCTGGCGGAAGAAGTCAGCGCCGTCATTGACAGCCTGCAAGGAGGGGGCGATGCCTAATTTACCGCAAAAGAAAGTCGGCATTGTGGCCTGCTCTGGCGAGGAACTGGCCGAAGGCACCGTCACCCGGCTGGCGGCGCTGAAAGTGCTGGAAGAACTGCGCCCGGACGACACCGTCACCATCTGCCTGCCGCTCTTTTTGGCTGGCGGGGAGGGCGACCGTGCTTTTGCCCGTTTTTACCCGACCATCGCCGTGGACGGTTGCGACCTGCGCTGCGCCGCCCGCGCCACGGAGCAGTACTCCGGCAAACCGGCCGCCAGCGTGATCGTCACGGACATTGTGGCCGATCGGGGCATTGGCCAAGTGGCCGGACGGCGTCGTTTGAATGAAGCGGGTCAGCAGGCGGTGGCGGAAACGGCCGTTGCTATCGCTGATTTAGTAGACAGCCTGCTGGACAAAAAGTGGAGCCGCCGCGAAGGCCATTTCATTGAGCCGGAAGAAATGCAAGCAAAATCGGCCGCCGCCTGTGCTTGCGGTTCCGGCATACCGGTGCAAACTGTGCGAATCAACGGCAAAGCAGTGACGCTGATCGCCCTACCGCCGCTGCTAGAACAATTTAAGCAGATGGGAAAACGGCCGTCGCCCGAAACCACAACAGCCTTGCTGGAACAAGTCAAAATCTACAATCCTGTGCCCGAAGCAGACGAGGCCGCCTACTTGGACATGTTAAGCCATGAATATGCCACTC
The DNA here is from genome assembly GCA_017993775.1 of Chloroflexota bacterium. Lineage (GTDB taxonomy): Bacteria > Chloroflexota > Anaerolineae > Promineifilales > Promineifilaceae > Leptovillus. The sequence goes on from JAGOMA010000037.1 coordinate 10,734, forward strand.
TCTGGGGAGAATTGGAGCCTGTGTTATGAGCAAAACGGCCGTTTACCACACCACCGTCAACTGGAAAGGCGACCACTGGGGCCACATCGTCATGGGCAACGGGCCGGAGATGCCTTTCTCTGCCCCGCCCGATGCCCAGGGCCACCCCGACGTGTTTACGCCTGAAGATGCTTTTGTTGCCGCCGTCAACACCTGCGTTATGATGATGTTTATCTGGGCTACGGAGCGCTACAAGTTGGACCTGCAAAGCTATGAATGTCGCGCTGAAGGAACTAAACTCATTGAACTCGACCGCACCGAAATTTTCACCCAGGTCAAGTTATGGCCGCATATTCGGGTGGCGGCTAATGGGGAGAAAACGGCCGTTGTCGAAGCCCGCGTCAAAAAAGGGCTGCAAGCCGCACAAAAATACAGTCTGGTCGCCAACTCGGTGAAATCAGACATTATTGTAGAACCAAGCATTGAAATTGTTATATAAGTTATATAAAAGGAAGGTAAGTATGTTAACAATTAAAGTTTTAGGTCCGGGCTGCTCCAATTGTCAAAAAGTGGAAGATGCCGCCAAAAGCGCCGTCGCCAATATGGGCGTCGAGGCTGAAATCGTCAAAGTGACCGATTATGGTCAAATCATGTCGTACAATATTTTGTCGACGCCGGGGCTGGTCATCAATGAGAAACTGGTGGCTGCTGGCCGCATCCCCAAAGACTCTGAAGTGATGACCTGGATTGCTGACGCGATGAATTAGTTTGTAAAGCAGGCCAATCATCATGATTGGCCTGCTCTCTGGATCCGCCTATGAGTACCGATTACATAGCTTATCCTCCACATCGCCTGGAAAAAACGCAAGCCATTCTCAAAAGTGAATGCAGCCCCAAACCACCTGGCAAACGTCACGATTTTGCGTCAATGCGCCATTTTGTGGGCAGCGCCTTTGACGCATTTCGTTTTGTGGGTATACTTCAAAAATGTTTGAACTATCTAACAGCAACATATTTGATGTGAATCAACCGCCTGTCCCGATGGAGCGGCTCATCGCCCAGATCAAAGCGCTGGCGAACCCTAAGCGTCTGCAAATGATTCATTTGCTCATGGAAGGCGTGCATTGCAACTGCGAACTGGGCGAAGCGTTGGACATGCCACCTAACCTGATTTCACACCACATGGGCATCTTGCGCGACCTGGGGCTGGTGGAAATGGAGCGAGATGCCGTAGACGCTCGTTGGGTCTATTTTTCCATTAACGAAGCGGCGCTAACCAGACTCAACCAGGATTTTGGCGCGTTTTTTGCGCCGGAACGCATCAAACCGCGCCGTCCAACTTGCGGGCCGCAAGGCGCGGTTGTGCCCATGAGTGAAATTGCCGTCGCTTAATTTTTTTTTGCTCGATTAGTTCAAAAATATTTGAAGCAAAACACTGAACGCCAAAGGAATGCAACCAACCATGAATGAATCTATTACTCTTTTCACAACAATGCCCACTACAGCCGTTGACGAAAAAAATATCACCAGCGAAACGGCCGTTATCGAACTATTCGATCCCCCCATGTGCTGCCCTACCGGGCTGTGCGGGCCATCGCTAGACCAGACGTTGCTCAATGTCAGCGAGATGATTATGACCTTGCAAGCCGAAGGCACGACGGTCGAACGCTACCAGATGACCAGTCATCCCTACAAATTTATGCAAAACAACGACATCATGCGTCTGGTGCGTGAACAACAAATGGCGGCGCTGCCGATAACGGCCGTTCGCGGTCAGGTCATCAAAACCGGCGCTTATCCAACCCTGGAAGAACTTCGCGCCGCCCTCAACGATTCAGTCACCCCATAAAATTAAACAGAGGCACAATAACAAAGCTCCACTTTGTCTCTTTGTGCCTTTGTAATAAATTCCCAAAGGAAGCCCTATGAACCCCCAATTTATCTTCTTCTCCGGCAAAGGCGGCGTGGGCAAAACCAGTATGGCCTGCGCGACGGCCGTGCGCCACGCCGACACCGGCAAACGCACCCTGATTATTACCACCGACCCGGCGGCCAATTTAGCCGACGTGTTTGAACAACCCATCGGCCATCACATGACACCGCTGACCGGCATTGCCAACCTGTGGGCCATGGAAATTGACCCCGACACAGCCACTGAAGAGTACAAAGAACGTGCATTAGCACCCCTCCGAGATATTTTTCCCGCGCCGATGGTCGAAGTCATCAATGAGCAGATGAGCGGCCCATGCACCGCCGAAGTAGCCGCCTTTGACCGATTCACCGACTTCCTGGTGCTGGACAACGCCGCCGACCAACCGGTAGAGTTTGACGTTATCGTCTTCGATACCGCACCTACCGGCCACACCATCCGCCTGCTGGAACTGCCCGCCGAATGGGCCAACACCATCAGCGCCGCCGAACAAGGCAGCGGTCAAACCTGCATTGGGCCAGCCGCCGCTATTCAAAGCGCCAAATTCAAATATGAACGCGCCCTGGCGATTTTGCGCGACCCGGCGCAGACCCGTTTTACTTTCGTGCTGCACCCGGAAGCCATCGCCATCCATGAAACACAGCGGGCCATCGGCGAACTGGGCAAACTGGAAATCCACACCCATGAGCTAATCATCAACGGCATCATCCCGCCGGAAGCCACCGACAACGCCCTCTTCGCCGCCCGCGCCGAGATGCAGGCGGGCTACCTGAGCCAAATCGAACGCGAGCTGCCTTACGCCGCGCGGCGCATGTTCCTGATGGATGGCGAGATTAAGGGGATTGAGCGCTTACGCACTGTCGCCTCTCTGCTGCACGGTGAAAAAACAACGCGTTTTAGCGCCAACGACCACACGGCCGTTTCCGCCCCTTTCAAATTGTCCCATCCAGCCGAATTTATGCCGCGTATCACGCCCAACGGCCACCGGCGCACTATTTTCTTCGCCGGTAAAGGGGGTGTGGGCAAGACGGTGGCTTCCTGCGCCACGGCCGTTTGGCTGGCAAATCAGGGTATCAAAACCTTGCTGCTCACCACCGATCCGGCCGCTCACCTGGGCAACGTCTTGGGCGAAGCGGTCGGCGACGAACCGGCGCCGTTGGTCGGACTGCCCAACCTATGGGCGGTGAAAATTGACCCCAAAGCGATGGGCGAAGTGTACAAAAAGCGCATCCTCGATGATGCCCGCCAGCGCGGCCGTCCTGAAGGCGCCATCAAGGCCATGGCCGAAGAGTTGGACTCCCCCTGCACGGAAGAGATTGCCGCCTTTGACCGTTTCATCGAATTTGCCTCGGATGGGCCGTGGCAGAGTGTCGTTTTTGACACCGCACCCACCGGCCATACCCTGCGCATGTTGGAACTGCCCATGGATTGGAGCAAGCAGATAGACGTGAAGGCGTTTGCCTCGGTGGATACGGCCGTTGTTGATGACATCGCCAAACAGCGTTTCGCCGACGTAATTGACATGATGCGCAGCCCGGAACGCAGCACCTTTGCCTTCGTTATGTACCCGGAATCTACCCCTATCATTGAGGCATACCGCGCCAGCCAGGAATTGGCGACGCTGGACATCCCCACTGGGCTGGCTGTGGCTAACTTTGTCATTCCCGAAGAGCAGGCCGACACGCCTTTTACGAAATCGCGCCGGGCCATGCAAGCCGGTTATCTGGCCGAAATTCAGGAACGCTTCGACACGCCTGTGCTCACCATTCCGCTGCTGCCGCAGGAGGTACAAGGGCTGGAGATGCTGGTCGACTTGGGCGAGCAGATGTATTCTCAACCAGTTACCGCATAAGACATACTATTGACAAGCGTATTACAGTGTAATACGCTTGTCGTAATAAATGATGGACGACATAGAAATCACCATTACCCAACTCATCTGGGATGACTGGAACATTGAGCATATTGCCCGGCACGATGTTGTCCCGGAAGAAGTGGAACGCTCTTTGAGTGACCCTGACGCACTTTTTCTCAAGGCCAAAGAGGGACGGGTGATGGTTTTAGGGCGCACAGGAAAACGTTTGCTAACAATTGTCTTAAACGCTCAGGAAATAAATGGCATATATTACGTAATCACCGCCCGCGATATGTCGAAGAAAGAGCGTGCTTTATATCGAACACAAAAGGAAACTGGAGATGAGTAAAGCAACTGTACCAACATTCGCATCGGTAAAAGAAGAAGCTGAGTTTTGGGATACGCATGACCTCACCGACTACCTGGATGAGTTGGAAGTTGTCAGCGGCGGCTATCAACCGGTTCCAGGCGAAGTGAAAACAGTCATGGCAATTCGTGTGGCTCCTTCGCTAAAGGAGCAAATCGAAACAATTGCCCGCAGCTATGATATTCCCGCTTCTTCGTTGGTGAGAATGTGGATTGTGGAAAAAATTCGTTTACTGCACAGCGCAGAAAACTGATAACTGGAGTGCTTTCCTATGCCAATGTATGATTTTCGCTGTAAAGAATGCGGACACCCGTTTACGGTGCGGGCGTCGTTCAAAGAGAAAGACGCCGGTTTGCAGCCGGAATGCCCGGTGTGCCATGCGCTTGAGACGCAGCAGGTATTGACGGCCGGGATTTTTATCGGTCAGGTGGCGGGGGGCAGCAGTGAAAGTCTGCCTTTACCTATGAGCGGCCCATCTTGTGGCTGCGGCTCGGGTGGGTGCGGCTGCGGATGAGCAAGCCAGCCAGTATTCAAATCATCGGTTCGCCGGTAGCCTGTGCTGATGGCGTTAAAGAAACCTGGCGCGACCTGGCTGGCTGGATTGGCGGAAAATTGCGGGGACAGTACGGAACGGCCGTTACCTTCACCTATTACGACCTCTTCGACCCCGACTGCCCGCCCCTGCCGCCTAATACTCAACTCCCCCTGGTGCTGGTCAACGGCGACGTTGTCACCAGCGGCGGCAAACTGTCTATGCCCGCCATCCGCCGCCACCTGGATGCACTGGGTGTGCAGCCCCATGCCAACCGTAGCTGACATTCAAGCCGCCCTCAAAACGGTTATTCACCCGACCTATGGCATGTCGCTGGCTGCGCTGCAAATGGTGCGTGGCATTCGTCTTTTTCCAGACCGTATTGAAGTAGACCTGATCATGAACTGTGCTGGCTGTCCGGCTGGAGAAGTAACGCTGGCTCAGGCGCGGCGTGCTTTAGAGGCGCTTTTCCCGGCTGGCAATGGTCGAGTTATCATCCAACTGCTGCCAGAGGTCTGGCGCTCGCCCTGGGAAGGGTTGGCGCAGGAAATTTGGTAGAGCAACGGCCGTTTCTTGACAAACATCTAAACCTCTCCTAAGCTTCAACTGCAATTGAATTATCAGCCTGAAAGACGAGATGGAGTGATGTGCATGTTACCTGAAAACGAGACAGAAATTAAAGAATTAACGGCCGTTCTCAAAGCCCTGGCCGAACCCAACCGGATGCGCATCTTTGCCGAACTGATGCAGGGCGACTCCTGCAACTGCGAACTGCAAGAGCGACTGGGACTGGCCCCCAATTTACTCTCGCATCATTTTCGCATTTTAGAGAATGCGAATCTGGTCCACTCCCGGCGGGACCGGGTAGACGGCCGTTGGATTTATTACAGTGTAGACCGCGCCACGGTTGCCCGCTGGCACGTCTGGTTCAACTACTTTTTAGACCCCGCGCGCATTCAGGAGCGCCCCGTTTGCGGCCCGGAAGGCCAATTGATTACCGCCGGCCAGATTACGATAGCGCCCTGACGTCTCGCTGGCTGATAGTCAGCTAAAAGCAATCTGCAGAAGAGCGGCGCAATAAGTTGTCAGGCCGCTCTTTTTTTGTATAATTATATCAATAAGATTTGATTCACTTTAATTTGATGGATACCAAAGCCCATGATAACAATTGCCAATCCAACCCTGGATTTCCTTAGACTGCTGGCCCATGATGTACGCTGGACCCTGCTGACTGCCCTGGTCGAAAGTGACCGGCGCGTGCAAGAACTGGTCGAACTTTTGCAACGGCCGCAAAACCTGATCTCCTACCACTTGCGGCTGCTGCGGGACGGACAGGTGGTGAAAGAACGGCGCAGCAGCGCCGACGGCCGAGACGTGTATTACAGTCTCGATTTGGATTATTTGCGCACCCTTTACCTGGCGAGTGGTCAGGCGCTGCATCCGGCGTTGGCTTGTGTGGAACCAGTAGCCAATCTTTCAACCCCAGCGACTGTGACGATGGCTGATCATGGGGAAACGGAACGGCCGTTTCGCGTACTCTTCCTCTGCACCCACAACAGTGCCCGCTCCCAACTGGCAGAAGGTATTTTGCGCGCGACGGGCGGTAAGCTGGTAGAAGTTTTCAGCGCGGGTAGTGAACCGGGTCAGGTGCATCCTCTGGCTATCCGGGTCGCAGCCGCCAATCAAATTGATATAAGCAGCCAGCGATCCAAACATATGGCGGAATTTGCAGGCGAACGCTTTGATTACATTATTACTGTTTGCGACCAGGTACGTGAAGTTTGCCCTGTTTTTCCCGGTGATCCAAAGCAGATTCATTGGAGTTTCCCCGATCCGGCGGCCATCATCGGGTCGGAAGACGAACAATTTCAAGGATTTTTACGAACAGCGCGAGAATTATCCACCCGAATTAACTATTTATGCATGATGATAGAACGCCGTCAAAAGGAGGCCTGACTTGAAGCAACTCGCTGTTTTTGGCGATATACACGCCAATCTACCGGCGCTGGAAGCCGTTTTAGCCGACATAGATGCTCGTAACCTGGACAATCTCTACTGTCTGGGTGATTTGGTGGGGTATGGCGTCTGGCCGAATGAGGTCATCACGGCCGTCCGCCAGCGCAACATTCCCACCATCATGGGTAACTACGACCAGGGTGTCGGGCAAGACAGCGACGACTGTGGCTGCGCCTACAAAACGGCCAAAGCTCAGGCGCTGGGCAAACATTCCATTGCCTGGACTAATGCCCACACATCGGCCGAAAACAAAGCCTACCTGCGCGAATTAGTGGCGAAAATCCCTCTCCAGTTGGGCGATTTGCAGGTTGTGTTGGTGCATGGCAGTCCCCGTAAAGTGAATGAATATCTGTACGAGGATCGGCCGGAAGCGAGTTTGGAACGACTACTGAATATGGTCGAGGCTGATGTGTTGGTCTGCGGCCACACTCACTTGCCTTACCATCGGCTGTTGGGCAGTGGTCGCCACGTTATTAATGCCGGCAGCGTGGGCAAACCAAAAGACAATAACCCGCAAGCCTGTTATCTGGTGCTTACGGCGGTAGGGAAGGATTTATCGGCCGAGTTCATTCGCGTGCCGTATGATGTGGAACAGGCGGTCCAGGCGATTGAAGCCACAGAAATGCCCCATGAATTCGCCGACATGCTGCGACAAGGAAGAGGATAAAACCTATTCCAATAAGCCGTTGGCTAAAGCAAAGCGCACCAACGCCGCCCGGCTGCGTAGTTCCAGCTTTTCCATCCCCCGCGCCCGGTAGGTGTCTACCGTTTTCACGCTGAGAGCCAGTTGGTCGGCGATCTCCTTGCTGGTGTAGCCCAGAGCTACCAGGCGCAGCACCTCTTGCTCCCGGTCGCTTAATGTGGCCCACAAATCTTGCTCATCGGTGGTCGGCATTGGCGGAACTACATCTTCCAACAGCGCCCGTGTCATGGAGGGGTGAACATACATATCACCGCGCATCACGGCCTGAATAGCGGCAATCAGTTCCACGTCGGCGGCTTTTTTCAGGAGGTAGCCGGACGCGCCCCCTTTGAGCGCCTGGCGCAAATAGCCTTCGTCGTGGTGCATGGTGAGGATGAGAACCCGTGCCTGGGGCACGCGCTGGCGCAGCAAGGGCAGTGCTTCCAGCCCACCCAGGCGCGGCATGGTCAGGTCAAGCAAAATCAAGTCAGGCTGGCGTTGTTCGGCCAGTGTAAGAAGCTCGGCGCCATCGGCCGCTTCCCCTATGACGCTCATGTCGGTGCGGGCATCGAGCAGTGCGGCCAGGCCGGCGCGCAGCACGGCATGATCATCGGCGAGTAAAATGCGGATGGGAGTCAAAGCGGAACCTCAACAAAGATGCTGGTTCCCTGCCCCGGGGCAGATTCGATGGTAAGTGTGCCGTTGAGCAGTTCGGCCCGTTCGCGGATGCCATAGAGTCCCAGACGGCCGTTTTCCTTCACCTGCGCCCAATCAAACCCCACCCCATCATCTTCAATTATGGCGCGGACACGGCCGTGGCGATATTCAATGAGGATGCTGACTGTCTGGGCTTGTGAATGCCGGGCAATGTTGGTCAGGCTTTCCTGAACAATGCGGTAAGCGGCCGTTTCTACCGCCGGTGGCAGCCGCTCTTCCAGCCCTACCACCACCAGGTCTACCTCCACGGGGTAACGCGCCTGATAATCCTTCACGTAACGATGCAGCGCCGCCACCAATCCCAGATCATCCAGCACGCTGGGGCGCAGCTCCACCGCCAAATTATGCACGCCGTCCAACGTCTGGGCGACCAGCACGCGCGCGTCGTCTAGCTGTTCCTGCACGTCCGGCAGCAGGCACTGCTGGTTGTCCAGTCGCTGATTGACCATTTGCAGGCGCACCATCAGCGAGGTGAGCGATTGGCCCGTCTCGTCATGCAGTTCGCGGGCGATGCGGCGGCGTTCGTCTTCTTGGGCGGTGATCACTTTTTCCAGCAGTTGGCTGCGTAGTTGATCGCGTTCAACCCGCTCTTGTTCAGCCTGGGCGAGTTCGGCCGTCATGACGTTAAAGGTTTCCGCCAGCTCGCCAATTTCATCACCCGACCAAGGAATGAGGTGTTGGCTGAAATCGCCGCGTCCCACGGCCGTAGCCGCCCGCTTCAAATCGAGGATGGGCCGGGTAACAATCCAGGTAAGCAGCGTGGCGGCAGCAATGCCGATGGCCGAAACGATGACCGTTGTCAGCAGCATCTGCCCGGTAAGGGTTGCCAGGGCAGCCTGCACACCCGCTTCGGATAGACCAACTCGCGCCGTACCGGCTCGCCCCTCGAAAATGGGAACGGCCGTATCCCATACCCCCCCTTCGGTGGTTTCTAGCCGGATTAACCGGTGGTGTTCAGCGGCGGTGGCGCTGTTAGCCGTCAACAGCCCCTCCGGAAAGCCATCGCCAAAGGTGTGGACCAAAACATGGCCTTCCTCGTCGGCAATAAAGGCGTAACGCACATTGGGATGATTGCGCTGCGTTTCATCCAACAGTTGGTGCAGAGCGAACAAATCGTTGACCAGGATGAAATCAGTGGCGCGAGCGGCCAGATCGCGGGCGACAGAGACGCTTTGCTCTTCCATCCAGCTTTCCAGAGCGCGCTGCATCACAACCCGTACCTGCACGGTAATGCCCACACCCAATAACAGAACCAGCGCCAGCACAATGCCCAATATTTTGGTGCGCACGCTAACGGCCCCGGCAATGCGCCAGAAGCGAGCGAAGAATGGTGAAGAGAATATTGGAGATTGGGAAGTGTGATTGGGCATTCGTTTACGGTCAACGGCTTACAGTCGTTTCCAATTCGCGCACAGAATCGTAAATGGCGTCGTCTACAACCACAAAACGGTCGATGCCAACAGCCGTCAGGGCCGCTCGCCCGGCTGGATCCTTATCCATTTCCAACAAGATGGCTTGTAGTTCGGCCGCCAGTTGAGGGCGAATTTGTGGGCCGGTGACAACGGGTGGAATGCCAAAGGCAGGAGATTGGTGGATGATACGGGTCTGCTGCGCCAGTTCTGGCTCACGCTCGATGGCGAAAGCGTAGACCAGGCTGTCCACGGCCGCGCCGTCGGCTACGTGGTTGGCGACCGCGCGAATGGCGTCGTCATGACTGTAGGTGTAGAAGGTGCGCCGGAAGAAGCTGCCGGGCGTTTCGCCCAACTGCTGCACCAGGGCAATCGGGTAGTTGCGGCCGCTGGTAGAGATGGGGTCGGTGAAGGCGAATACGCCGCCGCGCAAATCAGCCATGCCGGCAGCCAGGCTGTCAGCGGGCACAATCAGCAGGGAATGGTAAACGGTGTCGCCTTTCACCTGGGGAGCCGCCAGTAACTGCATCCCAAAGTCCCGTTCGCCCATCACGTAAGCGCTGGTGCAGACGAAGGCCAGGTCTACGCCGCCGCTTTCCAGCAGGTCGTTGACTTCGCCGTAGGTGCGTCGCTGTACCAGTTCGACCGGACGGTCTAGTTTCTCGCCCAGGTAAGCCAACAGCGGCTCGTAGCTGTCCATGGTGCCGCGGGGAGAGATGATAGAGGCGACAGCGACGCGCAGGGGGAGAACGGCCGTGGTGGAGGGACGGGGTAACGGCCGTAATTCCATCAGGTCAATACGCTCCGCCTGGGCCGCCGGGGCAGCACAGCCGGAAAGGAAAAGGAAGGCAGCGATAAGGAAAAGATAACGCATAAGAATTGTCAGTCGCCAATTATCAATTGTCAATTCTCCAACAGGTCATTGACCCAGGTGTAGGCGGCAATGGTGTTGGGCATGCCCAGAGTGGTGACGGCCAGGGTGACGACGTGTTTAATTTCGGCCGGGGTGATGCCAGCCTCCAGGGCGCGGCGCGTGTGGGCGTGGACGGCGCCTTCGTGCCCCATACCAATGGCCAGGGCCAGTTTAACGAGTTGACGGGTGTTATTGTCCAGGGGGCCATTGTCATGACTGGCGGCAGCCAGTTGTTCGTAGGCGGCGGCGATGGCCGGGAATTCGGTCATAAATTGGTGATGGGCTTTCGGTTTGTCGGTCATAGGGCTTCCTTTTATTATTTCATATCCCAGGCATAGTCTAATTGTCTGTTTTATAGCCAACTGGCGATGTCATCCCAAAGTTCTGGTCTTTCCAGAAGTTCAGCAAATTGCGTTACCCAATTTTGAATACGTTTCTGGTCTAGTTGAGGATGACGCCGGATAATGCCTTGGATGTCCAACAGGTCTTTCGGGCGGTGAGCAATCGCCTTCATAATGATCAAATCCTCCGGCGTGGGTAGGCGAATGCTCAAAGCCTCATCAATCTTGTGCGCTTCGCTTCGGGCAACCATTTCTTGCTCAAACGGCAAAATACCAAGTGAAATATCTACGCCTGTCTGTGAAGCAACGTGACGTAACAGCAAAACCCGGTTACGGCGGGCAAACTCTTCAGCTTGTGGTATACGCGGTTCGATACCTTCTTGTTGCGCAATTTTTAGGAAATGGGGGATCTCTTCGACTGAAAGCAACACCATTGCATCAAGGTCTTCGGTAAAGCGCGCCTGACCTAAAAGGCTCACGGCGATACCGCCAATAACGACTCCTTGATGATCAAAATGGGACAGAAGTCTTTCCAAAGACTGTAACGGATCGTGGAAAAGGTCGTGTTGTTCAGTTGGCGACATATTGCGCCCTTAACCTGGCCCACAACAGGAATACCTCCATTTCTCCATCATCATTCCCTCGCGTAATGCCCAGGCGGGACGCACGACGTCTGATGGCGTTGAGTTGGCGCCAATTTTCGGCGATGGAGTATGATTGGAGTTCCTGTTGTTCTATTTCAGCGACAGCAACCCATCGCTGAGTATATGCTTTTGCTTCAGATGCGTCCATGCGCCAAGTATAGCATAAGATGGGAGGCGGTCGGCAGAAGGGTTGTTACGGCCGTTACCCCCCGTCTTCCCGCTCTATCATCACCCCGCCCACTACAAACAGCAACGCTTCCGGCGCGTAGTAAGCCGGGCCAGCGCAAGCCGCGCAATACGGCCGTCCCTCCCGCATTACCTCGCGCTCATTGATGATTTCCTCGCCACACTCGGCGCAGTTCACCCGAACCCCGGCCCGGCTGACGATTTGGGCCACCGGTACGCTCAGGCGTACCGGCTGAATGGTCAGCAGTTCGGCGTCGGGCATGCGTTGGTAGCCGATGAGTTGGGCGTAGTAATGTTTTTTCTCGTCGGGGGCGTAGGCACATGCCTTTTGGCGGATGTCGAGTTGAGGGGAAAGGCGCACGGCCGTTTCCGTCTTTACATCCACAAAGGTTGCCCCAATTCTGCCATAATCGGCCAGGCGCAGCGTGCGATGGCCCATTGTGCAGCCCGTCGCCGCCGCCACGCCATCGGCAAAGCAGCCATCCGTTTCCACGAAAATCAGCAGCCGCTTGTCGCTGCGCGGCGCTGCCAGCCCCAAAGCAGCTGCGCCCGCCAGCCCGATACGCGCCCCCAACACCTGGCGCGGGCACAAATGCTTATGCTGCGCGGATGAAATCTCCAGAATGGCTTGCAGGTCTGGCATCACTCAGTCTGTTCCCGAACCTCAGATTCGGCCGTGTGCAGCCCTTGTTTGAAGGCGCGAATCCCTGCGCCTAATTCGTGGCCTATCTTGCCGATGCGGCCCACGCCAAACAAGAGTACAACAACCACCAAAATAATGAGCAACTCTGTCGTTCCCAGTGGTCCAATCATCTTTTTACCTCGTTACAGCCAACGGCTGACAGGCGCTTGAGTGATTCAAGCGCCTGTCAGCCGCAATGGTTTTTTACGCTTTGACTACCTTCACTTTTGTATCGTAAAACACAGCGCTGCCACCAGCCAGGTCTTGCAGCGTCACGTTGCCCAGGTGCGGATCGACGCGCATGGCGGCGTTGGCGTGAATGCCCGTGCCGCGCCGCTCATCCCCGGCAATTTTTGTGCCGTTGATGCTGATTTCCCGCGCCCCGCTGGCCCAGTGGCCAAACCCCAGGGCAAAGGAGACCACGCCCGGACGCATCCCCTGCGTCACTTTGAGCTTGCTGACCATCGGCTTTTGTGTGCCATCCTGCAAGTCCCAGACGCCATCGGGGTTGCTGGCGGAAACGATTTTTACCAGATCGCCATCTTTTAGCCCTAGATTCGCGGCGTCGCTGGCGTTCATCAGCACCGGGTTTTCCGGCAGCACGGCGAGCAGCCAGTAGTTGCTCATCGTCCGCGCCTTGGTCATCGTAATCTCCTTGTGGGTGATGAGTGTCAGGTCGTAGCCCGCATCCTCGATCTTTTCGCCCACAGAAGAGAGACCGGGCGGCAGGTAAACGGCGTAGCCAGCGAATGGCTTCCCAGTCATGGTGTTGATGCTGGTGGCCGTCTTTTCCTGGTACAGGTTGAGCTGCTTGCCGTAGGCGTTGCTCACCAGCACATTCATCGCGCCGGTGGTGGGGTCGCTTTTGTACGCTTTGGCGTGGGCTTGGTAACGACCGCCGCGATTCATCACATACACCACTTTGCGCCACAGGCTGTCGTCGTTGCCCACCGCCTCTTTCCAGGTGGCCTCGTCGTAGACCGATTTGGGAAGATGGCGCCGCGCTTCGCGGAAGAGGCGCAGTTCCTCGTCGTCGGCTTCTGGCACGTTGTCGCTGGCGTCTTCCTTCTCGCCAAAGGCAATGTTGGCCACCTGCTTCAGGTAGAGGTGTTCCGGGCGGGTGAAGGGCACGCCCTCGCCCAGGCCATCAGGGCCAAAACCGGGCAGGTCTAGCTTTTCGGCAATGGCCATCATCATTGCTTCGGCGCTCATGGGGATTTCTTCGCCGTAGACGGTGACGGTGGGCCAGCCGGGGATGCTGATAGCCGGATTACGCACGTTTTCCACCTTCCAGGGTACAGAAGGATGCGTACCGTGCAGCTCCCATCGCTCCAAGAAGGAGAGGTCCGGGAAGATGTAGTCGGCGTAGGTGGAGGTTTCGCCCACCAGAATGTCGCTGGTGATGATGAGCGGAATTTTGTTTGGGTCGGCCAGGGTTTCGATGACCTTGTGGGCAGCGGGCAGCGAGTAGTTGATGGCGCTCATGTAGAACATGGCGATCTTCACCTGGTAGGGGTACATGCTGTCCATGGAAGCCACGTCTTCCTGGTAGAGATCGGTGGCCAGGGGGAACCACGGCCGTTGCGCCGGATAGTCGGCAAACAAGGTAGACTTTTCATACGTGGTCGTCGTGCGCAAGATGTCTATGCCAAGTTTGCCGTTCTTGGCGTTGATCATTTTGCCCAGGTCAAACGGCCCTTTGGCCTTCGCGCCAGTGTAGTCGTAGCTTGTGCCCTTGATCATACCGCCAGCGTGGTCTGCGTTGCCAATGAGGCAGTTGAGCGTGTACCAGGCCATGACGTTGTAGAAGCCGTTGGTGTGCTGGCTGACGCCGCGATGCAGGTCGGCGCAGGCGCGGGTGCCGTGGCTGGTGAATTCGCGGGCCAGAATGACAACATCTTGCTCGCTGATGCCGGCGATCTCGGCCCATTCAGCGATGGTGCGCGAGGTGGCTTCTTCGTAGATGATTTGCAGGCCGCTCTTGACGGCGACGCCGTTGAGGGTGGCGTCTACAAAGGGATCGCCATAGGCAGGTACTTCTGTGCTGTTGGGGTCAAAAAGGACAGGCTCGCCATCGGCCAGGGCGACGAAGGGGTCGAAGGCGTAATCTACGCCATCGGGGCCGGTGTAGATGGTGATTTCTTTGCCCTCAGCGTCAGTTTCAGTGCGGGTAGTGGTCAGTTCCAAATCTGACCCGCGCAGGAATTTGCCCGGTTTGCCGTCCTTGATTTTGACCAGCCAGGGGCCGGTGGTCCAGGTGGCTTCCCCCTGGGCGTTGGCGGCGGCTTTATTGGCATTGCGGATGAATGGGGTGTTGTAACGGCCGTTATCCACCACCCACTGAATCATCGCCAACGCCAGCGCCGCATCCTCGCCCGGCTTGATGGGCACCCAGCGCCACGCTTTGGAGGCGGCTTTGCTGAAGCGCGGGTCTACTACTGCATAACGCTTGCCATTGAGATTGCCGGTCGTCATTTTGGGCACGCGCTGCGGCGGACCGTAGTTGGCCTCAAACAAATTAGCGCCCACGTAGATGACAAAGTCGCTGTTAGCCGTATCGGTCTGCCAATAGAACTTGGAGCCGCCGCTAAACTTGCCCGTAGCCGGGTCAAACTGCTCGCTCATCGCCTTGCCGGTGAAGTAGAGCGACCCCTGGCAGACGGTGGTATGGCCGTTGGCGTTGATGGAGCCGAAGCTGTCGCCGACAAAACGCTTGAAGAGGTCGCCACGGCCGTTCTTCAGCCGCCCCCACACAAAGGCAAACTGGTTGTTCTTCGGCCCCAGGTCTGGGTGATCTGGGTCTATCATCACGTCCAGGTGATCGGCGAAGGTCGTTTTGAACTCGCCTACCAGGTCTTGTTTCTTAGCTGCGTCCTTTTCGTCCCAAATCTTCTTGATAGCATCGGCCATCTGTTTGGCAATATCGGGATCGGTCAGCGCGTAGAGGTCTTTGAAGCCATCCACACGCCCTTCGCCAAACAGGTCGCCGCCGTTGACCACTTCCTCAATCGCTTTGTCGAAGGCAATGGTCTCCCACTGCCCTTCACCGCGTTTTGTGCCCGGTTTGCGCTTAAGGACGCTGACAATGCGATACGGGTCATAGGCCGATTGCAAGCCCGATTGCCCTTTGGGACACAATCCCCCTTCCACGCCGCCCATTTCGCTGACAGGCGTTTCGTAGGGCAGATGAGGCCACAGAGTCCATGGGCTGTAAGGATTGCCGTCTATTTTGGCGGCCACGCCATCCAGCAGCTTGACTTTGATGCCGCAGCCGGTGTTGCACTGCAAGCAGACGGTGTAAATCTGGTTGGCCGGGTCGTGCAGGGCGATGGTATCCGCCCCTTCGGTTTGGGCCAGCAGCCGGGCAAAGCCGCCCATGCTGCCCAGAATGGCCGCCGCACCGCCGGTAGCGGCCGTCATTTTCAGAAAATCGCGCCGCGACAGGCCGCAGGCGGTGGGTTGTTCGGGTTGTTGGTTGTTTCCGTTTTGATTCATCGTAACACCTTTGGGATTTACGATTTACGATTTAGGATTTACGATTTGGGGAATCGTCCATCGTCAATCGTCAATCGTCAATTTTTCTTCTCCAGGATGGGCAGCCAGCGCAGTCCCAAGCCATAGAGTACGCCGCCGAGGCCAAAAATGAAGAGAATGGTCTGCCACTCCATCACGTTGGGCACGTAGTTGAAGTTGAGCTTGGGATGGACAAAAGCGGTAGCCAATCCTTCCAATTCTGGGGTTGCCAGTACCGGGATAACCACGTTGAGGGTGACGGCCACGAAGGTGATGACGGACAGGAAGGCGGCGACGCCGGCCCATCTGGGCTGATGACCCCGAATGAAAAGCAGCAGAATGGGGATGAAGACACCCAGCAAGACGTGGATGATCCAGAAACTCCACCAGAAGGGGCCGGTGAGAATGAGCTGCATAGCGGCCGTGCGTGAGGGACTGCCGCCGTAAAGCGTGGTGAAACCGATGACGCTGGCGGCAAAAATGCCGGCCAACAGAAACCAGGCGGTAATGCGGCTGAGGCGGGTGACGACTTCGACGTAATCGGTGGATTTTTTGTCTGGCCAGAAGAGGACGGCCAGCAGCAAAACCAGACCGCTGCCGGCGGCCAGGGCGGAGACGAGGAACATGAGGGGCAGCGAGGAGGTACTCCACAACGGCCGTGCTGCCACCACGCCAAATACCGATCCACTGACGATAATCAGACCCAATCCCATCGGCAGACTCAGGTAAGCCAACAGCCGCAGGAGTTGGTTCTTGCGCGTTTCTTCCAGCTTGATCAGGTCCAGTACCAACGCTAACTCCACAACCAGTACAACCATGTACAAGATGTGCAGCCAGACCATCCAGGTGATCATCGAGCTAAACGTGGGGTAGATGAGGACATGCCAAAAGCGCATCGCCTGACCCAGATCAATAAAAACCACCAGCAAGGCCATCATCAGAACCACAAAGCCGGTAAACAGAGCCAGCGGCTTTAACCGCGCCAACCGCTTAAAGCTCACCAGATAAACCAGGGTGGTGAAAACCAGCAAGCTGCCGACTTCCAACCACACCAGATAATCGTAAAACCCGACCCACAACCCCCAGGGCACGTAGCTGCCCAGGGCTGTGGGGGCGAGGCCGCTGGTCAGCCGCTGGAAGATGCCGGGCGTGCCAACCAGAAGTAAGATAGCGCCAATCACCCAGAAAATATCGGTGTTGCGCCAGGTAAATTGGAAGCGGCGTTTGGGCCGCGCTTCAATCGTTGTGTTTGCCATGATTCGCCTCCTTAAGCCAAGTAATAAACCCGGGGTTCCGTGCCTAACTCTTCTTTCAAGCGCATCACGTTGGGGCTGGCGACCAGGCTTGTCACCAGGGCGTGTGGATCGTGGGCGTCGCCGAAGTAGGTGGCGCGGCCGATGCAGGTGGTGACGCAGGCGGGCAAGATGCCTTCCTTGATGCGGTGCTGGCAAAAGTGGCATTTGCGGGCATTGCCGATGGGCGAACTGCGTTCCCCTTCGGGCCGGTCATAGCCACGGCCGTATTCAAAATTGCTCACCCGCTCGTAATCGTCGGCGACGGTCTGGCCGATGATTAGCCCCTCCGCGATAGGTAGACCCTGGTTGTAGGTAAAGCCGAAGTCGGCGGTGCGGGCGGAGTAAGGGCAGGCGGTGATGCAGTAGCGGCAGCCGATGCAGCGCTCGTAGTTCATCTCTACAATGCCTTCTTCGTTTGTGAAGGTGGCCCCCACCGGGCAGACGGGCACGCAGGGCGGATTATCGCACTGCATACAGGGGCGTGGCACGAAGCGTCGACCGACGTTGGGATACGTCCCCCACTCTTCTTCGAGGACAGGGCGATAGACGACGCCGGGCGGCAGCTTATTTTCGGCCACGCAGGCGATGGTGCAGGCGTGGCAGCCGACGCATTTACGCAAATCTATGACCATCACCCAGCGGCGCTCGGCCGGCTGTTTTTGTAGGGCGCGGGCCAGGTCGGCGTTCATGCGGGTGATGACATCGGCGTCGGTGTCTATTTCGGGGACGGAAGCGGCCTGCTGGGGGATGGTGAAAACGGCAACGTCTGTTTTATCTTCCAGCATTCTGCCGACAGGGGTGACAGCAAGAGCGGCCAGCCCTGCCGAACCCAACAGGGTGCGCAAGAAGTTGCGCCGGGTGCTGTCGGGTGCGTCCGTCGTCCCACTTATGGCGAGTTTCTCTTCAGTTTGGGACATCAATGGACCTCCTTACTCCTTTGGAATGAGGCATAGGGGTGGAAACGGCCGTTGCCACCCCGGCTAATCAGGGTAATACAGGTCCAGTTTAGATGAAATGGGGGTTCGCTTGTAGCGGGGAAAGTCTGACAATGGACAGGCGGCGTGACAGGTTTTTCCCTACAAGGGTCAAACGGCCGTTTCCGACTACCCTTAGGGCTTAAGTTACCGTCTGTTCTCTTGGTTAGCAGGTAACTGGGGAAATGATCGACTCATCGAGGTTTGAGCCTCTGTTACAATTCAACTTCACCCATTTTTTGCGGTGGATTTGCTGCGTTTTCCGGCGGCAGCCGACATGCTGGCGAACGGGTTGGGCACGGCCGTTGGCTGCGCCATGTTTTATTGTCTCCAAAAGCGGCAAATTTCGTACCAGATGATGCGCTTAAGGCCGTAAAAAACGAAATAGAACATCTTGAGGCTTCATGCTGATAAAATCAGGCTTTTTATCTTGCAAAATACCTATTTCCAGTCTCGATGTGGCACTTGGTGGCAGCTTCGCGTGCGCCGTGAAACGGGCACTTTGCATCGCTTCCACAGGAAGCCTTTGTTCGTCAACATTAACAAAAGGGTCATCCGAGTAACCACGACCATAGCTCGAAAGGCTCCCCGAAAGGGGCGTGGGGAACATAGCATCGAGGAAAAGCAGGTTGAGGTGAGGTAGGCAACGCCAAGACGATTCTGCAAGACCCGGCCAATATGGTTAAAGCTATACTGCCTGAATTCCAGTCCCCAGTGGAGAAATGTCCACTCCCACAAGGAACCTATCTACTGCTTGTGTCTAGGGCTGACCGGAAAGTTTAGCGACGCCTTTCCGGTAGTTGACCACCCTGGAACCCGTTGTAATGAGCAATGGTAAGGGAACAAACGGAGAACCTAAGTTGGCCTATGACGTGCAAGTGTCACGGAACACGGGATTGCCTAAGGGAACAATGGCCGAAATGCCGCTGTTCACGGTAACGGAGTGACCGTAGTAGCCCAAGTTGTCATGTAATGTGGCAGCATGGCGAAGGGTCACAGGGAACCCATCTTCAGGAGAAAGTCATGTCAAGCGAAATGCTCTCAGCAGACAAGTATCTGAATATAATCAACGATATGTTGAGGTTTCTGGAGAGCCGAGGTGAATTGAAAGGTTCAAGCCCGGTTCGGCGGGGGGCGGTTGGAAACACAGGTTATGCTGTGCGCTGGCCGCCTACCCGACTAGTTCTGAGCCTATTATCCTATCGCCAAGCCAGGAGCCAAGCAATATAATTCTCCCTTAGAAGGAGCTATTAGGTGGAATTCTATCTAACCCCTGCTGCACTAAACTACCTTACTCAGGTCATCCTGGCCGCACTCGTCAGCATTTATTTCCTCACACTGGTGCAGCGGCAAGCGCAACCACCACCACATCTCTATTGGCTCACCGCCTTCTTCGTTGGTATGACCGCCTTCATTGCCACTCTCTTTCTGGAAGCGGCTTTACCGGTCACTCCTCGCTTACCCTCCGTCTTCTGGCAAATTCCTATCCTCGCTAGTAGCTGGTTGTGCCTGTTACAGTTTGCCTACCGTTTCCCAACCCTCACCCCGCCGCTCCGAAGAGAAGCACGCCTGGTCACCTTCCTTGGCGGCCTCTACACCACATGGGAAATCGGCTTCATGGTATATCGTTACCAACGCCTAAGCCTTGGCGTTATCGAATATCGGATAGACTGGACCGATTATCTCCTGCTGCTATACCTCTTGCTCGCGCCACTCGTCTTCCTCCGACAAGCGATCCATCATTGCGTTACACCAGCCCTACCCCACTTCTGGTCGCGCCTCGACCATCTTTGGCACGCGCCGCCAACAACAGTCTGCCACGCCTTACGTGATTTCACCCTGATCTTCCTGTTCGTTGCCGGATTAAGTATCTTCAATATCCTGCGCACCTACTATCTCGTCTCAGTTGCTTTCGCCACTGCCATTATTTCCTTCGGCATTCTGGTTGCATTGGTCGCCTTCGCGCTGGCTTACCTGAATCAGCGAGAAGAAACCACTTCCTTTACGGTTAAATTGGTTGGGATCACCCTGACAATCATGCTGGGCATTATGGGCGTGGTTGGTTGGATCATCGCGCCCCCCCACATCGCCGATCATACCTACACTCTGATTGCCCCCCGTGCCCTTCATTTCACGCCGGCGACGACTGGCGGTTATGCGATTACAGCCATACCCTTCGCCTTTGAGAGTGATCTGGGCGAGAATCTCTATCTGGACGATGGTCTGGAGCAGGGATGCAGCAAACCGCTCGATTTCCTCTTTCCCTTCTACAGCACGGTTTACGACACGCTCTATGTTTGCAACGATGGTGTGATCGCCCCCGGCGCGCCCATTCGTTACCGTGAATACCAATACCAATACGGCGCGGGCGCGCCCCTGCTGCTGCCCTTGTTGGCCGATCTCGACCCGACCATTAGCGAGGGGGGTGTTTTTGCGCGGCAAGAGGCTGATCGCATCATCATCACTTGGGACCGTCTGCGCCTGTTTCGTCGACCGTCAGACCAGTTCACCGTGCAGGCGGTCCTTTACGCCGATGGCTCGTTTGATTTTGTCTACGCCGCTACGCCGAAGCGTCTTATCTTTCAGCCGAACGATGACCCCGGCGCAAGCCTGTGGGCGATAGGCGCCCTACCTGGTGACCGGCGGGGCGCAGTGCCACAGACCGCACTCTTGGATGCGCTGATATTATCCGACGCGTCCATCGCCAGCGGGTCGGACGGTGTAATCCAGGATTATTACCTGGAGTTTCGCGCCAGCCTTCACCATTTACTGGCTCCAATGGCCTGGCTAATCTTTGCTGCCAGCGCTTTTATCCTCATTGGTTTCCCGCTGATGTTCTATGTGAACCTGATCCAACCGCTTAACGCCCTACTGGCGGGCGTACACCGCATCGAAGACAGGGAATTTGGCGTCGCCATTCCGGTATACGTAACGGATGAGATTGGCTTTCTCAGCCACGCTTTCAACAGGTTATCCGGCGAATTGGGGGATTTAATCGACAATCTGGAACAGCGGGTTGTCGACCGCACCGCCGACTTAGACAGTACGAACATCCAACTGCGGGCCGAAATGCAAAAGCGCGAGCAAGCACAATTTGAATTGCTGGACCAACAAAGCCGCCTGGCTCGCCTGGAAGAGCGGGAGGAGATTGGCCGCGAATTGCATGATGGCCTGGCGCAGGTGCTTGGGTATATTAGTATGCAAGCGCAGGCAGTGGAAACTCTTGTGGCCGCAAATCAACCTGTGGCGGTTGGTCCAATGTTGACGCAATTAACGCAGGTGGCCCAAGAAGCCCATGCCGATGTACGCCAATACATTTTGGGGATGCGTCCCTCAACACCGGAACAAAATTTTATCCAGATGCTGCACACTTATGCCAACATGCTGAGATTGAATTATGGTTTGCATGTGCAAATTAATGCGCCCGCCTGGCCGACCGATGCCCTAACGTCCGAAAGCGAGTTCCAGCTATGGCGCATCATTCAAGAAGCATTAAACAATGTGCGTAAACACGCTGAAATCAATGAGGCTCAGATCATTTGTTCGCTGCAGACTGACCGGGTGCAGGTCATTGTTGCCGATTTCGGCCGGGGATTTGTGTTGCCCGCCTCGCCCGACGGAGGACATTTTGGGTTGGCGATCATGCGCGAACGGGCTGAGGAATTGGGTGGCCGGATTGAATGGCAGACAGCGCCGGACGAGGGAACTCAGGTAGTGGTAACGATTCCCCGTCAGGCCGTCCCTGCGTCGAACAATGGCAACATGGACAGTCCTCTACGCGTGGTGATTGTGGACGACCATCCGATGTTCCGTGAGGGATTGTGCAATTTGCTTACCGCACACAGCATCCAGGTGATAGGTATTGGCGGAGATGGGGAGCAGGCGCAAGAATTGGCTCATCTACAACCTGATATTATGCTATTGGACATGAATATGCCGCTGTGTGATGGTTTGCAGGCTACCCAGCGTATTAAGGCACGATATCCTCAACTCAAAATTGTCTTGCTGACGGTTGAGGCCAAGGAAGAACTGCTGTTTGCAGCCCTTCAGGCCGGTGTGACGGGCTACCTGCTGAAAGATTTACCCGGCGTGGAATTATTGGAGTATTTGGGCGATGTGATGCGTGGCGAGGTGGTCCTTTCGCCTATGCTGGCGGCTCATACCTTGCAGGAGTTTGCCCGCCAATCTACCCCCGTGCCGGGCTTGCCGAGCCTGTCGCCGAGGCAGGTGGGTATCCTTAGCCTGTTGGCAGATGGCCTGACGTATAAAGAGATTGCTCAACGGGAAGACATTGCTGAGCGTACGGTGCGGTATCATGTTGGTCAGATTATTGAGTTGTTACAGGTAAACGGCCGTCGTGAAGCCATCGCCCTCGCCCGACAATACGGATTGGTTAATCCGTCCACCAATTAAATTGCTCCAAACCGACTTTTTACCGGTTTTATGTCGAAAATATGTCGCTAAGTGACAGTGACATTTCCTGTTTTGCCAATACAGTAGTTCATGTTCGACCCAGTTAGAATGGTTCAATCGTTAAGAGTGGGTCATTCTGAAAATTGCCGATTTATTTTGGAAAGCTCACCAAGTTCATCAGGTAGGTTACGCATTCCAGCTTATTCGATGTTTAGTAACTGATAGGGAACTGCGATTCTATGGAAAACAAATTAAACTTGCGCCCTTTCTGGGTTTCAATTCGTCATCGTTTGTGGTTGGTTTTGGGCAGCGCCTTGCTGGCTGGCATAGTGGCTTATATCGCCACATCTTACGTCCCGCCCACTTACAGAGCTTCTATGACCTTGATGATCCAACAATCGCCATCGCCGAGCATTAGCGACTATACGGCTATTCTCATCAGCGAGCGACAAGCCAGCACGTATGCCGAAATTATTAAAGAAGAGTTGGTTATACAGACAATGATTGCCCAGCTTGGCCTGGATTTGACGCCAGAAGAAGTGCAGAGAAAACTGGATGTCGAATTGGTTCGGAATACCCAACTGATTCGGTTGCAAGTTGAAGATTCTGACGGTTATCGCGCAGCGCGCATGGCTAACGGCATTGGGGATGCCCTGATTGCCCAAAGCCAAACCCTTCAGGAAGCGCGTTATGCCGATTCGCTCGAAAGCATACAGGCGCAAATGCAGGATTTAACGGCGCTGATTGAAGAAATGACATCAGCGGTTGATGCTTTGGAATCGGCAGCGACGGATGAAAACCAGGCGGAGTTGGCCCAACTGCAAACCATCCTGGCCGGGTATCGCAATAGTTATACCAGTTTACTGCAAACGTATGAGCAGACGCGCCTGACGGCCGTCAGTTCGGCCGATAACGTCGTCATTTTAAGCCGCGCTCAAGAGCCGGCTAAAAGGATAGGGCCATCAGGATTAAAAAACGCGCTTTTGGCAACCGTCGCTACCGCTGTCTTGGCGCTAGGGGTCATATTTATCATTGAGTATCTCGACGACACGGTAAAAACGCCTGATGATGTCAAGTTGTTGCTGGATGACATCACTGTTTTGGGGGTTATTGGGCAGTTAGGGAAAAAAGATACCGAATTGGTTACTCTGGCGCAACCGAGATCACCCATTTCAGAATCATTTAGAGCGCTGCGAACCAACATCCGTTTCACCAGCATTGACAAGCCTATCAAAACTTTGTTGGTCACCAGCTCCGGCCCATCTGAGGGCAAGTCGTTGGTGATCTCAAATTTGGCTGTGACGATGGCGCAGGCCGGAATGCAAGTCATCATTGTGGATGCCGACTTACGGCGACCCCGGATTCATAAGGTATTTAATCACGGCAATTCATCAGGGGGGCTTACGGAAACATTGTTGGAAGGGGAGCTTAACGGACGGTTGCAAACCACGCTGTCAGAGGGTTTAAATATGCTTGTAGCAGGTGAATTGCCCCCTAATCCGGCCGAATTAATCGGCTCACAAAAAATGCAGGATTTGTTGAAGCTGCTGACACAACAAGTTGATATTGTGTTGATAGATAGCCCGCCGGTGTTGGCGGTAACCGATGCGGTTGTGTTGGCGCGCGAAGTGGATGCTGTCTTGGTGGTTGCTACGGCGGGGCAAACGCGACGCAACAACTTGAAACAAGGGGTGAATGCCCTGCGCCAGGTAGAAGCAAACGTAATTGGTGTGGCCTTGAACAAAGTTGCTACCACGAAGGGGAGCTACTATTACTACTATCAGTAACAATATCTGCCAATACACAAGGCAAACAGGAATTTGAATGTCACAGACATCTTTGCGACTGAAAAGACAGATCCGAGAGTTCAAAAAAAAGGCGCCAACACGGAGTATTGTTTTTGATAAGCAGATTGGGTTGGATAACACGGCCGTTTTAGCCAGCATGGGACGCAGTGGCAGCACGTTTGTCTCCGATATTATCAACTGCGACAACATGTATCGCGTTCTGTTTGAGCCATTCCGATCGGATCGCGTGGCTGAGGCGCAGAATT
Source organism: Chloroflexota bacterium (assembly GCA_017993775.1). GTDB lineage: Bacteria > Chloroflexota > Anaerolineae > Promineifilales > Promineifilaceae > Leptovillus. Next base: position 35,235 of record JAGOMA010000037.1, read on the forward strand.
TCCCTTACCCTTGCTACCTTGAGCCAGATAACAGCGATCCTGCATTTGTTCTTCCAGCCCGCAAGCTCCTTACCGGTAAAGTGCATTCTCAATGGATTGACCAGGAAAACAGGGCGATCTTTCCCCAACGGCGGCTCATCAAAGATATTCGTGTCAATTTGTTTTTGAAATGGCTGCACAATCATTTCCCAGAGATCAAGATTGTGTTGTTAGCGCGCCATCCTTGTGCGGTTGCCGAGTCTTGGATGGCTGTGTTTGGGGCGGGGCACGGCGGATTCGATAAACTGTACACCAACCCATTACTGGTAGAAGAGATTGGCGCACAGATTATGGGGGCGTTTAGGCAAGCCCAACCCGGTTTTGAGAGCCTGATTTTTCTTTGGTGTATTTCCTATTGGCTGCCGTTTCGCCAGTTTAAGCAAGATGAGTTACATCTTCTATTCTACGAAGACCTATTACTGGACCCGAATATTGAACTGGAGCGGCTATTTACCTTTTTGGGTCATTCATATTCTCCCCGGAAAGCGTTAAACGTATTTGCGCGGGCTTCCTCCACTGCCAGACCAAACCCGCAGGCGCAATCACAAGGATTTAAATTTGATAGTTGGATGAGGCGCATGACGCCTGGCCAAATAGAGCGAGCGTATGACATTATGAGTTTGTTTGGTCTGGAGCAGCTTTATTCGCCGGTTACGGGCAAACCTAATAGGGAAATGGCCTTGACGCTTTTCAAGGCTGCCTGACACGGGGCAAGTTATGGCTGGTGGCGTTTTGGGCAGGCGATGAGATGTACAGAAAAATTGGACTGGCTTTGTGCCTTGCCTTGATGGGTATGCGACTGCTGCCACTTCTTGTACAAAACTATACGCTTGCCACTATTTGGCGCTCCTGGCAGCCCTCCACATTAGAGGATCAGTGTGCTTCTTTGACACCAGGCGCAGCGCAACCAATGACCTTTGACCAGCGGGTAGTTGTGGGCAGTATGGCACGGGCGGCGGGTTGTTTGGATTTAGCAGCGGCGGTATTGCCTGAGTTTGATGCGGATTACGGCCGTTCTCCCCTAATCGCCTACCAATGGGGCATGATTGCCTGGGCGCAGGGCGATCCGGCACAGGCGGCGCTGATGTGGCGCAAAGTACCGGATATAGAGCAGCGGTTGCTGGCGCAGGCGCGCCTGCTCCGAGAAAATGACAGTAGCGATGCCTTGCTCTGGTACGAAGCCGCTGTTATATCGGCCAATTCGCTGGCGGCGCAGGCTGATGCGCTGGCCGCCTATACCGCAGAAGTCCGCGGTTCGATTGAACCGACATTGTTCAGGGAACGGTTGGCGCGCCTGGCAGCCTTTTTCGGCGACGACAGCGCGCCGGGTTACCGTTTACGCGGGCAGCGTTCTTTTTTAGGCGGAGATTATCAAACGGCCGTTATCGAACTCAGGCAAGCCATTGTCTTGGGCAGAAATGATGCCGAAACCTGGTATTTACTAGGCGAGGCGCTCTGGAACGCGAACGATTTGGCAGGCGCAGAGGAGGCGTATCGTCAGGCGCTGGCATCTCCCGTGCAGATTGCGTGGCGACGCCCCTGGCATTTAGACCGTCTGTCTGCCCTGCTGGTGAAAGTTGAACGGCCGTTTGAAGCCCTCCCATTTCAGCAAGAAGCGGTGAGTTTAGACAGTGACTACTACTATTATGCAGATAATCTAGCTGTATTGTACCGGCTGTTGGGCGATGAAAGTCAGGCGCAAGCATTCTGCCAACAAGCGCGACAGACCATGAGCGCAGCACAGCAAACTGCATTGCGTTGTGAGCAACCATGAGTGATATAGGCTTCCCCCGTCAGAAAATCATGACAACGTTCTCAGATTGGCGCATTCTTTTGGCGCTGATCGTTTTGGGTACAGGAGTGGGCATTTTACAGGCCATCGCGCCACGCTCGTCATTGCTGCTGATGCTCTTGAGCGGTGGTATCGGGTACATGTTTTTAACCTATCTCTTCCCTTTCGCAGCTTTCGTGATTTTGTTATTCCTGGCGCTGACGGTATGGCTATCCGTTGTGGAAGTCGCCTTTGGCATTTCCCTTATGGTCGCGGTCGGGTTTGCGTTTACGGCCGTATGGCTGTGGCGTTTGGCTTTTCAGGTCAATACCTTTGTGAAAGTCCGGGAATACGGTTTGTTGTTAGCGCTTCTCGTGATGATCGTGATTAGCAATTTGTTCAATTGGGGTGGCTCGGTCGGTTTTTATATGACCTTCACCTATCTACAGCTATTTCTTTTGTTTGTGCTGGTCGTCAATCTGACCACAACACCGGCCCGGCTGCACATTTTAAGCATCGTTGTTGTCGCTTCATCCACCTTGGTGGCCGCTTTGATCCTTTTGGATCAGATGGGTCTTTTGCCATTGCAACTGATGCTGAATCCTGCCTCTAACATCCTGGTGGAAGGGGGGTATACAAGGGTGACACGCGCCAGCGGTTTATGGGGTGGCCCCAATATGACAGCAGTCCAATTGACGCTAGCGCTTCCCTTTATCCTGGAATGGTGGCCGACGAGGCGGTCGGTAGAACAACGCCTGCTTTTGCTGGGGCTGGCAGTGGTGATAATCGTTGCTTTGGTTTTTACATTTTCTGTGGGCGGAATCATCGGCCTGGTGACCATACTTCTGACTAAAGAACTAATCAATGCGCGGCGTCGTGCCCTGGTCAAGGCTTTTAGAATTGTGTTTGTCGTCACGCTCGCTGTGTTCGTGTTATCTATCGCATTACCTGATTTATATAAGCAGCGTTTCGTTGCCCAGTTTATCGTGCTAATTGAAGGGTTACGCACGTTAGATGAGGAACAATTGCTTATGATTGCCACAGAACGAGGAGACGCCTGGTTTGCCTCAGTACAATCCATCAGTGAATCACCCTGGGTAGGCCATGGACCTGGCAACGCCATGGCGACCAACGCCCAATATAGCGTGCTGCATTTTGGGTCTCTTCGCGCGCCGCATAATATGTTTCTGAGTGTGGGCGCTGAGTTGGGTTTGATTGGGATGGCGCTTTTCGGGGCGCTGCTGCTTTCGTCTTTGGTACAGGTTAGCCCTATGGGACGTACACCTCTTACAGATTCCATGCTAGAGCAAACGGGCCGCGCGATTTTTGTTGCGTTGGTGGCTTATATTGTGCAGGGAATGGCGCTTGACATTCAAAATTTGAAGTTGTTGTGGATTTTGCTGGGGATGGCGGCCGTATACGGCCGTCTCCGTACATCCACACTATCACACCCAGCCACAACGAGGTGAACAGATGAACGTTGCCTTACTCGCCGACAATCTCACCTTTGGCGGCGTCAATCGCTACTGCTTAGATCTGGCTGTTGAATTGCAAACATATCCAGACGTGAACCTTTCACTGTTGGCTCTGCCAGACCAAAGCACAGGTTGGTTGTTACAGGCCGCGCAGCGTCTTGGGATGCCCGTGCAGGTATTACCAATGCATAACACCTTCGACCTGCAAGTTGTGGGGGAATTGCGTGCCTGGTTGACGGAGCAAAAGATAGAAATGCTCCATACGCAAGATTATCGGGGCAATATCATTTCCCGGCTGGCCGTGCGCGCCGGAAGGCTGCCCATTAAACTGGTAGCTACAAAACACGGCTTGCATTATTTTCCGGCCGCTTCGCCGCGACTGCGCCTTTTTTTTGTATTGGATTACCTCACGATGTTCATGGCAGATCGCATCATTGCCGTCTCAAAAGATACCGGCGAAGATGTCGCCCGCTGGCGTGTTGGGCGGAAGGTGCAGGTGATTCATAACGGCCGTAACATTCCCTCCCCCGTCACGCCCCAAGCCCGCCAAAGCAGTCGTGCGGCCCTGGGTATTCCCCGCAACGCCAAAGTCGTGGTCTTTGTAGGGCGGTTGACCCATCAAAAAGGGATCGACGCGCTGGTAGACGTGGCGCTCGGCACGGCTGCAACGATGGATGGCGTGACTTTTCTGCTGGTTGGCGATGGGCCATGTATGCCTGATATGCAGGCGCGGGTATCAGATTCATCCCAGATTCGTTTTATGGGACAACAGGAAGATGTGACACCCTTCTACACGGCGGCTGACGTTTTATTTCTCCCTTCCCGCTATGAAGGATTGCCTATGGTATTGGTTGAAGCCTTTGCTCATGGGGTAACGGCCGTTGCCAGCAGTGTCGGCGGTATCCCAGAAGTGATTGTAGATGGAGTTAACGGCTTTCTGTGTCATCCCTCGGACTTTGATATGATGCGCGACCGTCTCGTGCAACTGCTCAATAACGACGCCCTGCGACTGGCGCTCGGCAAACAGGCGCGACACACAGCCGAGACGAGCTTTTCGCTGGAAAAGATGGGGCGGGAAACCTACAATCTTTACCGGCAGCTCGCCCAGGGTGGGCAAGACCGGCCATGAACACGGAAAAAGATAGGCGTGCGCCTGATACCCTCAACATCTTATGGCTCACCACAAAACCCCCCTATCCGCTTATTGATGGCGGGCGCATTGCCGTCTATGAGCCGCTGCGCCGTCTGGCGGCGCGTGGACATCGCATCACCCTGCTGACTTTCCGCCCGCCGGAGCAGAATGTGGCTGAATTGGCGCCTTTGACCGAATTTTGCCGGTTAGAGAGTCTCCCCAACGACACGCGCACCCGGCCTCTGGCAATGGCGCGTAATCTCTTTTCCACCTTGCCCTATACGGTTGCCAAATATCAATCGCCGCTGATGGCCCAAAAGCTGGCAGAACTACTTGCCCGCGAGACCTTCGATCTGGTGCATCTGGAACAGTTACACATGGCAGGATACCAGGCCATTAGTAAAGGCAAATGGGGCGTTCCTACTTTGCTGCGGCAAGAAAATATCGAATCGCATCTGGTGGAACGGTATTGGCGCGCGCAGACCGGTGTGCGACGGCTGTATGGGCGATTGTTGGCGGCGCGAATGCGCCGCTACGAGGCGGAACAGTGCACGGCCGTGGACGGCTGCCTGGCGATTACGGCGGAAGATGCCCAACGCTTACGCTGTCTCAGTCCTGAAGCCAACGTGGTTGTGGTGCCGGCCGGGGTCGATAGCGAGCGGTTGCAACCAGCCTTTGATAAAGAGCTGCCCCATACGCTTGTCTTTGTCGGGTCAATGGATTGGCTGCCCAATGCTGATGCCGTACTCTGGTTTCACCGAGAAGTGCTGCCGCTCGTGCGCGGCGAATGTCCTGAAGTGCAATTTTATGTGGTGGGTAAAAACCCGCCTGTCGCCATCCAACAATTAGCGGAACCCGAAACTATCCATGTAACCGGGTTTGTGGCTGATGTAGAAGAGTATATGGCGCAAACGGCCGTTTTTGTGATTCCATTGCGCGTCGGCGGGGGAATGCGGGTGAAACTTCTTCAGGCATTGGCCATGGCCCGCGCCGTCGTTTCCACTTCAATTGGCGCTGAGGGCATTGCCGTCACGCATGGACAGGACATCTTGCTGGCGGACAACGCCGCTGAATTTGCCCGCTCTGTGGTGCAGCTTTTGCGTGATCCGGAACTGCGTATGAGGCTGGGGCAGAACGGCCGTAAACTCATCGAAACATTCTACTCATGGGAAACGGCCACAGATTCGCTAGAATCAGCTTATCGCCATGCCATCCAGCCAAAAACGAGGTAGGCCACACGCGCCAAGCAAGCTGACACCCGTCTAAATCTCCCCAATCACGCCCCCATTTACCCTTTTTAGCTCGTCACTGTCACTTTCCTGTCAAAAATATGTCGCTTAGTGACAGTGACGCCTCCCCCTCTATGCCCTAAAGTTTGCATACAAATCCTAATGGTTTGCTCTTGAGAAGTTGGACCTTATGGAACTCAAACCCTTAGGGTCTTCCCAGAGAAATCTGAACAGATGGCAATACTTTATGAACAACCGCACAAACTGAAACCGACAGACAAACAATCGCGGTACACCAGGTATGGTACGGAAGAACCTATGTCCCAATCAGGAAAAATTATCGTTTTGGGCGCATCACTACTCATGCAAATGGTTGCTGACGGCCTGACCAAGGCACTAAATGTCGGGGTTATTCACTTGAATCCCCTTACAGTTGACGTGCTGGCACAAATAAAACAGCTCAATCCCGATGTTGTGATTGTGGAACGCACCCGAAACCCCACAGCCGATATGGCCTCCATGACGCTCGAATTGCTCTACAACTATCCTGGTCTATACATCGTGGGAGTGGATGCTAGCCAACCTATCACCTACAAGCTCTACAGCATCCGCATGGCAACCAACACAATACAAGAACTGGCCCAAGAAATATCTCTTTATCAACGATCCAAGCCGTAATGCTTTAAGGATATATCGCAAATATGTAGAGGCATTGAGATGAACATCCTTTTCGTCGCTTCCCGATTTCCTTGGCCCCTAACACATGGTGACCGTCTGCGTGCTTATCACCAGCTACGGTTGTTATCCCGACAGCATCGAATTACGTTGTTGTCTCCTAAACCAGATACGGATGTTGAAGAGAGCCGGTCCGCCGTCCAACCATTCTGCGAAAAGATTGTAACCGTCGCTATGCCTTTGTGGAAACGGTGGTGGCAATTAGGCCAGATGCCCTTCACGAATCTCCCATTACAAACCCTTTACACCTACAATCCACAACTACGACGTGAAGCAGAACAACTTTTGCGTGAGGGAACATTTGACCTCGTTCATGTGCAACTGATGCGCATGGCGCCCACCGCCGCCGGGATTCAGGAAGTTCCCAAAACAATAGATTTCATTGACGCGCTGTCCTTGAACATGGGACGCCGGGCAGAGCGTGAAGCATGGTATCGGGCCTGGCTTTTCCGCTGGGAGGCGCGCCGGGCGCACACGTATGAACAAGAGTTGTTATCGCTTTACCATCAAGCCATTGTCTCAACCCAACTGGATTACGAAGCGCTGGGGGCACACTCCCATCTAAAAGTAGCAACAAACGGGGTAGACCCAGGACATGTTTTCGTCAGGGAGGGGCGCGATACCCATGTAATCGCCTTCACCGGACACATTAGCTATTTCCCGAACGCCGATGCCGCCATTTGGTTTGTTACGCACGTCCTACCGCTTGTGCAACAGCAAGTGCCGGATGCGCAATTCCAGATTATCGGCGCCGACCCACCGCCCGCTGTCAGAATGCTTACGCAGCAGCCCGGAGTTGAAGTGACAGGTTATGTGCCTTCCGTCATTGATTATTTACAACGGGCCACTTTAGCCGTAGCGCCTATGCAGTGCGGCTCTGGGATTCAAAATAAAGTTTTGGAGGCGATGGCTTGCGGCGCGCCGATTGTGGTGACGCCGTTTGCGCTAGGTGGACTTGATGTGCAACATGGCGAGCATTTGCTCATCGCTGACAATCCCGCCGATTTTGCGAACCAGGTCGTGCAATTATTGCAGGATGAACAGTTGCGCCGCAAGCTGGCGACCAACGCCGGCCGCCTGATAGATGAAAAATACAGTTGGGAACAATCAATCGCCCAATTGGAAACCGCCTACGCTCAGTCAATCTATGAATATAACCACAGGGGAAAATTAGCCGAGGCTTATCCCACCAGGACCGCAGAAGTGGTTAGAGTTAGATTTGATGCGCCAATTGCCGCTGGGGTTCAGTTCCAGGGTGGTGATGCAGCACAGGCGTATGCCCTTCCTACATTGTCTCGCCGCACAACTGAGCATCGTTCATACCTGATCTTCAAACGGATTCTTGACATTTTCTCCGCTGTGATTGGGGTTGGCGTTATGCTCCTGTTGTGTCCTCTGATCTGGTTGGTGAATCAGCTAACCAGCCCCGGCAACCTGTTTTATGTCCAAGAGCGTGTGGGGCAAGATGGACGGCCGTTTCGCATGATCAAATTTCGTTCCATGGTAATGATGGCCGAAGCGGATACTGGGCCAGTGTGGGCGGAATTGGACGATCCCCGCATCACACCCTTCGGTCGCATTCTGCGCAAATCCCGCATGGATGAACTGCCACAGTTCTTAAACGTGCTGCGGGGAGAAATGAGCCTTATTGGTCCCCGCCCAGAACGCCCGGAGTTTGTGAAAACCCTGGTAAAGACCTTCCCGGAATTTGAAGTGCGCCATGTCGTTAAACCGGGGATTACCGGTTGGGCGCAGATCAATTACCGCTATGTCGCCTCAATAGATGATACGCAGATCAAACTCCAATACGATTTGGAGTACATCAAGCTTCAAGGAATCCGATTGGATATCTTGATCCTCCTAAAAACGGTATTGGTGATGCTGCGCATGCAAGGCCATTAGCCATATCTATCTCTTCTCACCTTAACTTACACCTATTTACGGGAAATAGTTCAATGAAAACGTCAATGCACACCCCCCAACTAATCCAAGATATTTTAGACTTCAATATCGGCGAGCATCCTGACAAGATAGCGTTGATCTGCGAAAAGGCGCGGTTGACTTATGCTCAGCTTGACGATATGTCTGGTCGAATGGCGGCGGCTTTGCGCCAGAATGGCGTCCAGGATGGTGACCGAATTTTATTCTACTTACTCAACAGCGCAGAGTTGGTAGTAAGTATTTTTGCCTCGCTTAAAGCAGGCGCCATCTTTTCCGTGCTGGATTATGCCAACACGCCTGAGACACTGCGTCACATCGCCGCCGATTGTGAAGCCGCCGCACTGGTCACTTATGACCATCAATGGGCAGCGGTCAGCGGCTTATTAGACGAACTGCCCTCCCTGCGCCTGGCTATCTGTGTTGGCGCGAAGGTTGTGCCTGAGGTGCGTGTATTGAGCTTTGCCGCGATTCAACAGGATTATCCGCCAGATGCAAAACCCGCAGATCGCATTCCTGATGACCTGGCCTACCTGATTTATACCTCCGGCAGCACCGGCAAATCCAAAGGAGTCATGGTGACGCATCGCTGTGCCCTTTTTACCTGCGCCAATACGGCTGAGCATTTGGGATTATCGTCGTCTGATATTCACACCAGCCCACTGCCCCTCTCTTTTAGTCCAGGGATGAATCAACTGTTTCAAACACTGTGGGCAGGAGGCACGTTGATTCTGGAACAGTCATTCACGTACCCGGTTATGACACTTAAGCGAATGGCGTCTGAAGGCGCAACCAGTTTTGCGGGTGTGCCCACTATTTTGGCGTTGCTGTTAAGCATGGATTTAAGCCGATATGACTTAAGCCGATTGCGTTATATCACCAGTATCGGCGCTGCCTTGCCTACGGCTACGATTCAGCAAATAGGCAAAATTTTTCCGGATGTACTGCTTTTCTCGACGTATGGCATGGCTGAGGCATCCCATGCCTTGGGATTGGATCCGGCACAAATAGAACAGCGACCGACATCGGTGGGTCGGCCATTCCCCGACACGCAGGCTTGGGTTGTAGATGAAGAGGGACGGCCGTCGCACACCAACGCCACCGGCGAATTGGTCCTGCGCGGCGGCCACGTGCGCAGCGGTTATTGGAACAACCCCCAGCTCTCAGCAAAACGATTCCGCCCCGCCCCACTCCCCGGAGAACAAGTCTGTTTTACCGGTGACATCTTTCGCATTGATGAGCAAGGCTATTTTTATTTCCTCGGCCGCAGTGACGAAATCATCAAAAGCGGCGCCAAGAAAGTTGTTCCCAGAGAAATCGAAAATGCGCTGCATAATCTGCCTGGTGTTCTTGATGCGGCGGCCGTGGGCATCCCCGACCCCCTGCTGGGGCACGTCATCAAAGCCTTTGTCGTGTTAGATGAGCCGACACGCGCCACCTTGACCACACACGACATCTTAACACATTGCCGCCAAACACTGGAAGAGTTCAAGGTGCCACGCCAAATAGAGATCAGAGACAGCCTACCTAAGACACCCAGCGGTAAACATATTAAAACTCAGCTACTTTAAAACTGTGAGGAGAACTCCAAAATGGAAAAAGTCGTTATTTTTGGCACATCAGCCGCCGCAACCCTCAGCTACTTTTGCCTGACCCATGACTCACCGTACGAGGTCGTGGGCTTTACTGTGGATCAAAGCTACATCAAGGAAGACAATTTTCACGGGCTGCCTGTCGTACCATTTGAGGATATTGAAACCATATTTCCCCCAAACGCATACAAAATGCTGGTCGCCATTTATGCCAGCCGCATTAACAAAACCAGAGCGGAAAAATACCATCAGGCCAAAGCCAGAGGGTATGAATTAATTAGCTATGTTAGTTCAAAAGCCATCACCTGGCCCGACCTGCTCATTGGCGACAACTGTTTCATCGGCGAAGGCACTATCTGTAGGCCATTTCTGGAAATTAGAAACAACGTCATGATCATGGCCGGTGCATTTCTGGGGCATGACGCAGTTATTAAAGAACATTGCTTCATCGCTTCGCGGGCGACACTTCTAGGGGCGGTTACCGTAGAACCGTACTGCGCGGTGGGAGCAAATGCCACAATTCTAGACGGCGTTACCGTGGCGCAAGGGTGTGTCATCGGCGCCGGTTCCGTCATTCACGAAAACACGCAAGAAAAAGGTGTATACCGGGTCACTCCCCCAACGCGCCTGCCAGTACCCAGCGATAAGTTGGAGCATATTCTTTTTAGGGGGCAATGATGAGCGCCAAACAAACGATTCGAGATTTTTTAAGCACCCTCACTCAACGAGATATACAAATTGGAGACGATGATTCATTATTAGCTACGAAGCTGCTTGATTCGCTCAAAGTAATCGAGCTAATTGTATTTCTGGAAAGCCAATTCAACGTGGAATTCGATAGCGACGATCTGACGCCCGATAATCTGGATACCATCAATGCTCTCGTCGGTTTGCTGGAGAGCAAGGGGGGCGTGTGAAGCTGGCAGCCATGCAGCCCTACTTCTTCCCTTATCTTGGCTATTTTGACCTGATGAACCAGGTGGATGTCTGGCTTGTTTACGATGCAGCGCAATACATACGCCATGGCTGGGTCAATCGCAATCGCATCTTACACGCTGCTACTGGCTGGCAATACATCCTTGTACCCTTGAAAAAACATGCCTATACAACGCCAATTAACCAGGTTGAGATTGCCAATGAAATAGATTGGCAAACGCGAATCTTCAAACAATTGCGGCATTATCACATGGACGCGCCCTATTACGCCGAAGTAATCAATTGGTTGGTAGACTGTTTTGACACTGCCGAAAACAACCTGGCGCGTCTGAACGTGGAACTCTTCCGAAGAACCTGCCGCCGTCTGTCCATTGAAAAGCCAATCTATGTATTTTCAGACATGGATTTACCGGTGAGACAACATTCGAGTCCGCAGGATTTGGCCTTACAGCTTTGTGTGGCAATGGGGGCTCGTGAGTATCTCAACCCGCCAGGCGGCGCGGGCTTGTATGATGTTGAACAATTTGCCGCCCACGGGATACGCCTGGCCATCCAAAAGTTTGTCAATATGCCTTACGCCTGCGGTCGATTCCAGCATGAGCCGGCGCTCTCGATTATTGACGTGATGATGTGGAATTCACCCGCAGAGATTGGGTGTTATCTGAATATATACCGCGAATCACACATGCTGCCAAAGGAAAATTATGCAACAGTTAGCCCTGCTCGACAGTAAACCTGCTTTTGCTGCGCCACTCCACGTTGGGCGCCCCAATATTGGCGACCGCGAGTTGTTCATGGCTTATGCCAACCAGATATTTGACACCCGCTGGTTGAGCAATCAGGGGCCGCTTGTAAGAAAATTCAAGCAGGCGTTGTGTGACTACTTAGGCGTTAAACATTGTATTCCAGTGTGTAACGCTACTGTAGGTCTGGAGATCGCCATTCGCGCATTAGGGATGCAGGGTGAAGTGATTGTGCCCTCTTTTACCTTTGTGGCTACTGCTCATGCGCTGCAATGGCAAGGCATTACGCCGGTGTTTGCCGATATTGACCCCGTTACCCACAACCTGGACCCCTATTCAGTGGAGAAACTCATTACGCCGCGTACAACGGGTATTATTGGGGTGCATTTGTGGGGACGGCCGTCTGATGTAGTCGGGTTAGAGCGCCTGGCCTCACAATACAATCTGAAGCTGATGTATGATGCCGCCCACGCATTTGGCTGTAGTTATCGGGGACAAATGATTGGTAATTTTGGCGATGCCGAAGTATTCAGCTTTCATGCCACAAAATTCTTCAACACCTTTGAGGGTGGGGCCATCGTGACCAACGATCCTGAGCTGGCAGCCCGCATACAATTAATGACCAATTTTGGCTTTAGTGGCTACGATGAGGTAGACAGTATTGGCACCAATGGCAAAATGACGGAGGTTTCCGCCGCCATGGGATTGACCAATTTCCACTCTATAGACGATTTCATTCGCGCCAACCGGCGCAATTATCAGCAGTATCAACGAGAATTTGCTGACATTCCGGGAATCACCCTGCTCCCCCATGACCTGGAAGAACGTCGTAATTTCCAGTACCTCATTGTAGAGGTAGATGCCCAGCAGAGTGGGATCAGTCGTGACGCGCTGGTGCAGGTGCTCCATGCGGAAAATGTGCTGGCCAGGCGCTATTTCTGGCCCGGTTGTCATCGGGTTGAGCCATATCGGACTCTATATCCAGGGGCTGTCCGGCATTTGCCTTGCACGGAACAGGTTGCGGAGCGGGTGATGGCGTTGCCTACGGGAACGGCCGTTGGCGAATATGAAATTGCGATTATTGGCGATATTGTACGAACGGCCGTAGCCAACGCCCATTCACTACGCAAAGAAGCACATCACGCATTCTGGGCAGAAACCACGTTACAACTCGCCTAAAAAAGTTTGCCAATGGTTAACCCAATTTTTACCAAGTATGCTGGCAAAACGCGCTCGCTATTTCGCTTACTACCCAGCGCAATACATGCACTGGGCAAACCCAAACTGTTTTGCATCGGACGCAATAAAACCGGCACCACTTCTCTGGCAAAAGCTTTGCGCGATTTAGACCTGATTGTCGGTGAGCAGTGGTTGACCGAAAGCCTGGTGCAAGATTGGGCACAGCGAGATTTTCGCCGCCTCTTTTGGTATTGCCACACAGCGCAAGCATTTCAAGATGCCCCATTCAGTTGGCCATTCACCTTCCAAGCCTTAGACCAAAAGTTCCCAGACAGCAAATTCATTTTAACTGTTCGCCACACACCCGAACAATGGTATGAATCCTTGACAAGCTATCACGCGAAATTGTTCGGAAATGAATCCTTTCCTGAATCGCAAGATTTGCGTAACGCCCAATATATTCGCTCCGGCTACGCCTATGAAGTCAATCGGCTGTTATATACTACGCCTGATGACGACCCCTACAACAAGGAGATATTGATCGCCAGCTATAATGCCCATAATGACAGCGTTCAGGAATATTTTCGCCACCGACCAGACGATTTACTGCTGCTCAATGTAGCCGAGCCAGGGGCTTACAGCCAGCTTTGCCAATTCCTGGGAAAACCATATACAGGTCAAATATTCCCTTGGGAGAATAAAACTACCGATGTAAAAAAACGTCAGTAAGTTAAAAATTGTCCCAGACATTGCCCTAAACAAAAGCTAAATGACCCTGCTCCAACGCAGTATCACCTCTTCCGTCTACAATATCGCGGCCAACTTAGTCACTCTGGTCACGGGATTGTTCGGCTCTATCATGCTCATGCGTTTGTTAGAGCCGCAACTCTTCGGCACGTTTGCCCTCGCCACCACAATTATTCAGATAACGCTCCCATTACCCAATTTCGGTTTTGCCCCAGCCTTTTTAAACCGTACCGGCAGCGAAGGCATTACCGAAGAAATCCTACGCGTCCATTTTACGCTCAAGCTTCTTTTGAGCCTGATATGGGCCGTGGTATTGGGCCTCGGCGTAAGGTTGTTTGCCCCAGCTAACACTCTCTGGCTCTTTGGCGTCCTCATTCTTACCACGTTTTTCTCCATGCAAACGGCCACAATCACTATTTTGCTCACGCGCCAGGTTCGTTTTCAACGCCTGGCACTGGCGCAAGCGATGAGCGCCATTGCCAGGTCAATCATTCCGATTATCCTGGCGTATCGCGGCTGGGGTTTGTGGGCGCTGGTGAGTGGCAATATCGCCTCAACGATTGTCAGCATCTTACTGCTCTATATCATTTCCCCGGTGTGGCGGCCACGATTAGGGTGGTCACAAGAGTTGGTGGACTATTTCATCAAATTCGGCAGCAAAGTGCTGGGGACATCACTGCTCTTAGAGGCTTTGGATCGGGTGGATGATCTTTGGACGGGCATCGTATTGGGCGAAAAAGCGCTGGGGTTTTACGATAAAGCCTACGGCTTTGCCACCTACCCGCGGCAAGTGATAACCGTCCCGCTTGTCCAGGTGGTGAGTGGGACATACGCGGAGTTGCTGCCGCACCGGCAACGCCTTTCCCTCGCATTTTCGTGGGTTAATATGTTGATGACCCGGGCCAACTTTTGGATCGCGGCGTTACTGTGGCTGGTTGCACCGGAATTCATCCGGTTGTTCTTAGGTAGCAACTGGCTGCCCATGTTAGACGCCTTTCGCCTGATGCTGATTTATACCATGTTTGATCCCATCAAAACGATGATTGGTTCTTTGCTTATCCTGGCCGATGCCTCGCCACGTGTCATCCGCGCCAGGCTCATTCAATTAGGCGTCCTGATTGCCGGACTGTTCACCCTAGGGCCACGGTTAGGTATTGCCGGCGTCGCGCTGGCGGTGAATATTATGCTGGTCACAGGAATGATCATTTTGTATGCGGAAGCGCGCCGTTTTGTAGATTTTTCACTCCGGCAAGCTTTGGTCGTTCCCACCATGTCGCTAGGATTAGGTTTATTTGCCGTGCAGCAAACATTGGCTTTCATGGATGTGGCCGGGAATGATTGGTTAAACAGTTTCATTAAAGTGGGAGTGTTCTCATTGGTGTATGTCAGTGTCCTGGTGGGCGCCGAACGCAAACAATTGCGGCATGTGTTCCGGTATACGCTGACTGTGTTACGTAAACAGCCTGTCTTCCCTGCATGAAATTCCGAAAGAGGTGGTTATGTCCCTGGACACCGCAGAAATTAAAAAAAGAATCAATGACTCTTATGAATTGCCGAACACCGTGTTAGAGAATGTTCCCGACCCGGTTGTCACTGTACGCATTTACACCTATCAGCATGGGCCTTATATCAGAGACTGCATTGAAGGGGTCTTAGCCCAGCGAACTACCTATCCTTTTGAGTGTATCATTGGAGAAGATTTCAGCACTGACGGGACGCGGGAAATCGTTTTTGAGTATGCCCGGCGTTTTCCGCACATCATTCGAGTGATCACGGCGGACTATAACGTGGGCGGGAAGGCCAATGTGCGCCGATGCGCCGAACGCACACGCGGCAAATATGTTGCGCTTTGTGAAGGGGATGATTACTGGATTAGCCCACTAAAACTACAGCGACAGGTTGAATTGATGGAAGCGAGCCCAGATGTTTCTTTCTGTTTCCACAATGCGTTTATTATCCACGTGGACACAGCGGGCACGCTGTTGTATTACCCGACGGCCATCAAACCAAGGCTTAACTTTGCAGAGGCGGCACAAATTTCCACTCCTACGGGGAGCGTCTTGGCGCGCAATGATGTGCTTGCCACCCTGCCAGAGTGGCGCGACAAGGTCATTTGGCAAGATTTGCTGTTTCGTCTGTGGTGCGCCCACCAGGGAAAACTGGCATATGTCGATGCGGTGATGTCTGTCTACCGAATTCACGGGACGAGTATGTCAGCCAACGCTTTGCGCTCGCGCCAGACTACATATGAGAATGAGGCTTTCTTGTATGAACAGTTGGATAAAGAGACGAATTATGAGTATACGGCCGTTCTACAAACTCAATTACAACGGGTGGAGGCGAATACACGGCATCACCAGTTGGGCAAACTGTACTATCTCTTGCATCCGCAAAAGGCAATACAAGAGGCATGGAGATATGTCACTGTTTTGCAGCGCATAAGAAGTGTAATTTTCTATGGACACCAGAACCGGGCAGTAAGGTGAGATTATCTTTTA
>JAGOMA010000011.1 GCA_017993775.1 Chloroflexota bacterium
CCCCTAACCCCCACTCCCCAACTTGAGAAAACGACATGCTTGATCACTTTGGTCTGTTGGCCCCTTTTTATGAACGATTTATCCCGCCGCCGAACCCGGAGCGCTGGGTGAAGCTGCTGGATTTGCCGGTGGCGGGCAGTCTGCTGGATGCCGGCGGCGGCACGGGGCGGGTGTCGGGACAGTTACGGCCGTATGTCCACCACCTCGTCATCGCCGATGAATCGCGCAAGATGCTGGCCGAAGCGCGCGCCAAAGCGGTGTGCTGCCCGGTGGTGGGCGGCGTGGAAATGCTGCCTTTCGCGGCCAACAGCTTCGACCGGGTGATGGTGGTGGACGCGCTGCATCACTTCGCCAGCCAGCGCGCCGCCATCGCCGACCTGGCCCGCGTGTTGAAGCCCGGCGGGCGGCTGGTCATCGAAGAGCCAGACCTGCACCGCCTGAGCGTGAAATTTGTGGCCGTGGCTGAAAAAGTGGCGCTCATGCGCAGCAAATTCTATTACCCGGAGCAGATCGCCGAAATGGCGACGGCCGTTGGCCTGCACGCTACAGTGGAGAGCGACGGCCGTTTCGCCGCCTGGGTGATCGCTGAGAAGAGAGATTAGAGATTGGGGATTACACAATCTCCTGTCTCCAGTCCCCAATCTCTAATCTCCAATCTCCAATCCAAAAATTATGAACAACCAACAACCTGACCCTGTCTACATTGATTCCCCCTTCTGCCCCATGCCCATCCGCGACCGGGGCACAGTGATTTTAGGGCATGGCAGCGGCGGCAAGCTCTCGCATGATCTGATCGCTGCCCGCTTCTTGCCCTCGTTTGACAATCCGACTTTGCGCGCGGGCGACGACGCCGGCCTGGTGCAAATTGGCGGCGCGACGCTGGCCCTTAGCACCGATTCGCATGTTGTCTGGCCGCTGTTTTTCCCCGGCGGCGACATTGGCAAGCTGGCTGTGTGCGGCACAGTGAATGATGTGGCTATGATGGGCGCGCAGCCGCTTTACCTGACCGTAGGCTTCATCCTGGAAGAAGGGTTGGAAATTGGCCTTTTGGAACGTATTGTGGAGTCGATGCAGGCCGCGGCGGCCGAAGCCGGGGTGCAAATTGTGGCCGGCGATACCAAAGTCGTGGAGCGCGGCAAGGCGGATGGCGTGTACATCAACACGGCGGGGGTGGGGGCGATACGGCCGTCTACCACCATCGGCGGCGCGCAGGCCAGACCGGGCGATGTGGTGATTTTGTCCGGC
Source organism: Chloroflexota bacterium (assembly GCA_017993775.1). Taxonomy (GTDB): domain Bacteria; phylum Chloroflexota; class Anaerolineae; order Promineifilales; family Promineifilaceae; genus Leptovillus. The sequence continues at coordinate 1,246 of JAGOMA010000011.1, forward strand.
ACGCTGGGCGACCACGGCATTGCCGTGCTGGGCGCGCGCGGCGATTTAGGCTTCGAGACCGACATCCAGAGCGACGTGGCCCCGCTGAACCACATGGTCGCCGCCATGTTGGATGCCAGCGACAACGTCCACGTGCTGCGCGATCCAACACGCGGCGGTTTGGGGACCACGCTTAATGAAATCGCCCGGCAGTCTAATGTGGGCATTGTCATTCACGAAGAAAAGCTGCCCATTCGCCCCGGCGTGAGGGCTGCCTGCGAGATGTTGGGCTTCGACCCATTGTATATCGCCAACGAGGGCAAGCTGGTGGCCCTGGTGGCCGGCGAAGATGCCGACAAGGTGTTGGCGGCGATGCGCCAATCACCTTACGGCGCGGCGGCGGTGGTGATTGGCGAAGTGACGGGGAAGGCAAACGGCCGTGTCCTCCTGAAAACCAGTTTCGGCAGCACCCGCATCGTTGATATGCTGATGGGCGAAATGCTGCCCCGCATTTGCTAAAAACGCGCCGCGCTGATTGCCCAACCTGCGCGGCGCTGTGGCTTACGGTTTGATGGCGATTGGCAGGTAAAGATAAAATTCTTTTTGCGCCACCTGCACATAGACGCCATCTGGTTCATACACCACGTCCCACCCCAATCCCCCAGATAACGTTGGCAGCAGCAACGCGCCAAATGTGCCTGTATGGCTTGTGTAGGCCAAAACCCGGAAACTGTCCGGCGGCGCAGGCGTGTAGCCTTCCAGTAAGTTGATTTCAAGCGTTCCGGTTAAGGCGGCTGTGCCGGTCACAGTCAGGAAATCTTGGGCGGAAATTCCCAGTTCCATCGTCAGCGTGCCGGAAACTGTTTGCGTGTAGCTGCCTTGAATGGTGATGTTGCCCGGCGACTCTCCAGGAGCGATCTGGCCCCCATTTTGCACGTCGCCTAGAATCGTGCCGCTGCCGGTGAGCGCGCCGCCCTGAATATCCAACAGGCCGTCTACTTCCAGGCTGCCGCCGTTCAGATTGGTGGCGCTGGCGGGGGGCAGCGCCACATCGCCATAAGTAAAGGCGATCTGGCCGGATTCGGGGCGTATGATGCCATAGTTGTTGACCACAATATCCAGCGTGGTTGTTTGCGTGCCGCCGGACTTGATGATGGTATTGTAGTTGTTGAAGACGACATCCGCCTCGCCGTTGAATGTGGCATTATCCCGGGCATCAAAGCTGCCATAGTTGTCCAGAATGGCGCCGTTGCTGCCGTTGATGGCGCCGGTTTGCAGCCAGGCAATTGTGCCGTGATTGGTGAGGGTACGGCCGTTCAAACTCTTCGCCACTGTTCCTCTGGGATACATGGTAGCCCCTTCCGCCAAGGTTAGCATCCCTGATCCTCCTAGCGTGCCCGCACTCCAATTGTACAAACTGGTGACAGTCATGGTATCGGTACCGGTCAGCGTGCCGGTTTGTTCAATGCGGGGCACAGAAATTGGGCTACCACTACTCAGATTAACCGTTGGATTACCTGAAATGTCCAAGCGATTGCCCAGGCTGACAATGGTGGCGTCTGGCGTAAAGTTGAGTGTGGAGCCGCCCGTGCTGCTGGTTATCGTGGTACGGCCGTTGGCCCCGCTGGCATCATAATAACCGCTCACGTTCACTGTACCAACATAAGAAAAGTACACGTATTCAATGGTGATATTCGAGCCTGGACTGAAGGTAAAGTTTTGCAGCGTAGGGGCATAATTATCACCTACGAACAAGTAAGTCCCGCTCCCGCCCAAAAAATCACCGCTGCTGGTGCTGCCATATTGCATGCGCAGCCAGCTGTTTTGCAGAGTGACGCTGCCGTCGTTGCTCAAGGCGCCGCCAATTATTAGGCCATAATCGTTAACGCCGTTGACGGTGATAGCGCCATCATTTTGAAATGGTAAACCATTTCCGTGCCATTCGAGATTTCCGGCAGTTGCCTGGGCGTTGATGGTTCCGGCGGCCTCGTTGATGAAGGCGGCTCCGGCCGTGGCCCAGATGGTGGACGGGCCAGTCCAGGTCATAGCCCCCTCATTGCGCAGGGTGCGGCCGATTAAATCGACGCTGTAGGCGCTTAGATCGAATGTGGCTGACCCCATGATGTGGGTTTCGCCGCTGCCGCTCATCACGCCGCCGGCGGCCCATGTGGCCGCCAGAGAGATGGTGATGTTGCCTGCGCCGGTGAGGGTGCCGGACAGGTTCAGGCTGCCGGCGGTGAGGGTAACGGCCGTGTTGATGGTAACTATGGCCCCAGGCTGGATGGTCAACGTGCCAATGTCGGCGTCGGCGCTGAGGATGGGGTCGTTGGCGGTGGCGGGGATCACGGCCGTGTCTGCGCCGCCCGGTACCACCCCACTGCAATTGGCCCAATTTCCGGCATCGGCCCAATCGGTCGATGCCCCTGTCCAGGTGCAGGTAGCGGCCAACACAGGCGGGGTGAAAAACTGCGCCGTTAAAAGCATTCCGGCAGCCAAAGCGAAAATAACCAGGGTTCTGCGAAACATGGGAAAAACCTCCTTTGTGAGTGATGCCACATGATGGTTGTGGAAGGAAGGGGAAAACGGCCGTTGGCCGGTGAAAATTCTGAGCAAACAGTTGTGCTTGTCTGCTTTGGAAGGCTCCCCGCCACAATGCTAAAGACGAGCTTGCTTATAGGGTAAAGAGGGAAAAGTGGGGGGTATAGTGAGGGAAGTCATACCTGGCAAGGGTCAAATGTCATTAGTGGCGTGGCAACCAGGGGGCTGCGTTGGGTCGAATTGGCAGCACGAGAGGGAGTTTGGCGGGGAAACGGCCGTGGCGCAACGCCCCAATATCTTCCCGACGGACATCAAACTACGGCCGAATCGCCTCACCCTTCAGCGCGCAGCCAGCGGCTGATTTGAGCCATCACCTCAGGCCGGCTGAGCAAATCCAGGTGGCTCATCTCGAAGCCGATCCATTGCTGCGATTCAGGAAAAGAGAGGGATCGGTTTTGGTCTGTGTGTTGGCCAAGCGCTGAAGCTAGAGGCACCAGCCCGTCACCGAGCAGGCGTTCTTTGAGCGTGCCTTGTTCTTTGCCCAGCGTGGCCGCCAGCGCGAAGCATTGCACCGATGGAGGCAGGGGGACTATTCCTCGACTGTCCGGCGCGTAAGCGAAGCGGTCTGCGCCGCGCCAATCTTCGTCCAGCAGATTGCCGTAGCGCAGGTCGGTGATGCCGGCGCTGCGCCGTTTGCCCAGGCGGGCGAATGGGGCGGTGTGGGGAATGGACTCCAGCAGGACATCGACCAGATTGCCATTGCGTTCAAGCGGCGCGCCATGATGCGGCGTGCCGAGGGTGAAGAGTTTTTGCAGCTGTTTGGGCCAGGTGAGGTTGGCGGCTGTGGCATAATGAATGGCGCTGCGGGCGATCAATCCGCCCATGCTGTGCCCCAGAATGATCAGCTCTTGGAGGGGTTCGGGCCATTGTTGGCAAAGGGTTTCCAGGAGGGCAGCGAGGTCACGGCCGTTTTCGGAAATGTGCCGCCCGCTGTTGTAGTGCAGGTAAATCGGCGTATAGTCGAATTCTTCGGCCAGGGAACGGCCGTGGTTGTGGCCTTGCCGTTCCCATTGGCGGTCATTCATGCTCAGGCCATGGATGAGGATGGCGAGTTTGGCGGTGGGGTGGGAAACGGCCGTGCGCAGCCCCTGCTTCTCCAAAGGCGCTATTTGTCCATGCAGACGAAAGGCCATCGGAATGGCCAGAGCGTTCCCGCTTTCGGCCAGATAATCGCCCCACACTCCATTTACAGCCGCGAGCAGCGCCTCCCGTTCGTTTGAAGAGGGTGGTTCGTGGAGGCGGGGCACAACCTGGCCCCAGGCTGCGTCTACGCCGCTGCCGACCAACGATGTGACGCCTCGGATGCTTTTGTAGACCAGACCTGGGATGCCGCGCGTGCGCCCCATTTCCGGTAAGTTTGGCTGCCCGGGCACGTATAAAATGCCAAAGTGAACGGCCTCCACCAGATCGGTGATGCCAATCGTTGCGTCTGTGAGCAATTGGCTAAGGGCGCGAAGGTCAGATGGTTGAACGTATGTATTTTTTGCCATGATTGGTTCCTGTGAAGACAATTAGAGCTAGAGTCAACCGTGATTTCTTCCTCTTCCTACCGCTTTTTATTCGTGGGGAGGTTGGCCATGAAATCTCTTGGATAGTTGCTGAATAGACAAGAGTTTACACGATTAATCCATTCACCAACAGGGAGTGGCGCGTGACGGGCGTCGGTTGAGGGCGAATAGGTAGAGCGATTCGCTGATTTTCAGATGCCCGACGGCGCGGCGGTGGCGATGTGTGGCGTACCTTTTGTACCCTGATCGGCCGTTTCCGTGGAAAACCTGAACGAGTGATTTGCGGTGAGCGACGGCCGTTCCCTCTTTGCCGTTCAGTGACAAAAATCAGTTGTATTCACTACCTCCCCAAATGCACAATTAATTTTAACAGCCAGCCACCTGCTCTGGGCGCAGTTTCCTGTGGATGGCCATCAAGAATGTGTTTATGAGTCCTTTGTACGTTTGGAACCCGTACTTTGTCATTTTTTTGGCTACGGCCGTTATCACTTTTTCATTGTCCGTTTTTGCCTTAACCCGCAGCCAAACCCGGGAAAGCATCTACTTATGTTAATGCAGCCTTTACGACTTTAACCGGGTATTCGGCGGCGGAAACTGTTGGTCAGTCGGTACACATGTTGTTCTTTTTAAGTCAACATGAGGTAATGAGCGGCGTCATTTTGCAGACGGTTAAAATGGGGAAGGCGTGGCAAGGGCGGATGCTGCCGCCAGGCATAGGGCAGACGCGGCCGAAAAAGACCTGAAAATCACGCTTGGACCAATGCCGGCGGATGGCGCGGTTGTTGTGGGCAATGAGCAGCGGCTTTGTCAGGCATTGTCCGAGCTGGTGAGTAACGCGCTGGCGGTTACTCCGCCCGGCGGCAGTTTGTCATTGGGGATGGTAACGGCCGTTATCGACGGCACGGAATGGCTGCAAATGGTTGTCTCAGACACCGGCCCTGGCATTCCCCTCCAAGAGCAGTCGGTGCAGAGCGCGCCCGGCGCAGGCAGTGAATTCAGGTTATGGTTACGGGCGTCTCCCTCTGCCGGCTATTTTTGATTTGTCTGCGGCTGAGTGATCCTGGCGTTGATGATTTGTAGGGTGGGCGCGTTGGAAATCTGGGGGGAAATGGTTATAGTTGGGCGGCTATGACTTCTTCTGCGAAATCGTCTATGGATAAAAAATTGGGCTTGTCGCGGCTGACCTTGGGGCTGCTGTTGGGCGGAACGGCCGTGCTTGGCGGCCTCATCCTCGGCTTTGGCGGGCCGTTGGCCGGCGCGGCCGTTTTGGCGGCGCTGCTTGTGGGTTTTATTGTCCTGCGCGATATCGAAGTGGGCTTTTGGGGCGTGATAGTGGTGGTTTGCCTGCTGCCATTTGCCACGCTGCCCTTCGACATCGGTCTGACGCCAACATTTTTAGATATGGCGCTGGGGGCGGTATTTGTTATCTGGGCGCTGGGTCTGGTGACGGGCCGCCAGCGTACCATCGTACTCTCGCCCCTGACACTGCCATTGGGCTTGTTTATCATCGTCGCCCTGTTCTCCTTCATCTTTGGCCTGAGCAATGGCCCGCTGACGCCCACCTTGCTGCGTAAATTTGCCGAACTGATATTGAGCCTGTCGTTTGTATTGGTGGTGATCGATTACTGCACGACTTGGGAACATTTGGAGCGGCTGGTAAAAGTGGTGCTGCTGGCTGGCGCGGCAGCTGCGGTCATTGCCATTGGCCTCTGGCTGCTGCCAGAGGACACGGCCAATACACTGCTCAATACCTTGCAGCGTCTGGGCTACCCTGGCGGTTGGGTCATTCGGTACATCGAGGAGAATCCGGCGCTGTCTGAGCGGGCCATTGGCACATCGGTTGACCCCAATGTGTTGGGCGGGTTGCTGTTGATGATTGGGGCGTTGGCGGGGCCGCAGTTGGTGGCGAAACGGCCGTTATTTTCCCGCTGGTTCACCATCATTTTGTTTGGCCTGATTGGGGTGGCGCTGGTGCTGACTTTTTCGCGCAGCGCCATGCTTGGTCTGGTAGCTGGGCTGGCTTACGTGGCTGTGTTGCGTTACCGGCGATTGTTGCCCTATATGGTTGTGGCCGGGCTGCTGTTCCTGCTGCTGCCCGTAACGCAGGGGTACATTGCGCGATTTGTGGAGGGTATCCAGGGGCAGGATCTGGCCACGCAAATGCGTTTTGGCGAATACAAAGACGCGCTCATTCTCATTCAGCGTTACCCGGTATTCGGCGTCGGTTTTGCCGGAACGCCAGATATCGACATCTATTTGGGAGTGGCCAACGTTTACTTTACCATTGCCGAGGTGATGGGTCTGGTGGGGTTGTTCGCCTTTTTTTCCGTTATTGCCACTGTGTTTGCTTACGCCTTTTTTAACCGGCACACCTTTAAGCACAATGAGCGCCTGGACGCGGTGTGGTTAGGGCTGCATGCCGCGCTGGTGGGCGGATTGGTGGCCGGAATTTTTGACCATTACCTGTTTAATTTGGAATTTCATCATGCTGTTACGGCTTTTTGGCTGCTGGTGGGCATGGCGGCCGCATCTACCCGGCTGGGGGTAGAAAACAAAAACTGAAGACGGTTCGTCTTCAGTTTAGGTTGTTAGGCTGTTAGGCTGTTGGCTGTTAGGCTGTTAGCTGTGCTCTATCAGAGCCATCCATTCGTCGTTTAGGCCGCTGTCTGTGACACCGTAGTAGATGTGAATGGCCTCCTCGTCGCGGAGCGCCAAATCATACCAGACTTTATCCCCTTGTTTGCGAATATCTACAACCGCGATATTGCCCTGCCATTTGAGCTTGTCGGTGTGCGGCAGGCCGGCTTCGGATTGGGCAATGGCGTAATGCCATAATTTTCGCGCCGAAGATTTGGTGACGTTTTGGATGAGGTTGTCGTTACGCAAATCGCGGACGGTGTGGTAGATGACGCCTTTGCGTTTTTCGCTGTTGACGATTTCCACGCCGGTGCGTGGCGGGTCCATGCGCGGCTTGGTTTCGGCCTTTCGTGGGGTGGGGGGCGTTTTTTCGGGACGAAGAACGGCCGTGGTTTCAATTTCCGGCAGCAAAACCGGCAGTGTACTGGTGACCGGCATCTCGATAACGCCTTGCTCTAAGCCCCGGGCAACCAGGCGCACAATTTCGTCGCGCACGGCCAGGCTGGATTCTGCCTCGTCACGCACATAAAACTGGTTGTCGTCGATGGCGTATGGTTGTTCTCGGCCGGGCTGAATGGTAATGCGCATGATCTGTTTTTTTTGCGATGGCAGGGTATCGACATGCAAGTCGGGTTCGGGGGTGATGCGGTTGGAAACGGCCGTATACAGCAAATCAATGGTCTTATCCACTTCTCGCACACCCAGCGGCTCTTCCTTCGGGTTAGCCGATACGCCGACATAAATCGTGCCGCCATTGGTGTTCGACATGGCGCAAATGTCTTGCAAAAGCCGGTCCAGATAGCCGCCCCTTTTGGCGATGGTTGGGTAAAAAGTCTGCACAATCGATTCGCCTTCTTCCCGCGCCAGTTGGACAAAATCGATGGGGTTGGAGGGGCCGCGATACGGCCGTGTCAGCGACAAATCGTTCCCCTTAATCACCTGTTCAATGGCTTCGAAACTTAACTCATCCAACAAAATTTCCGTTGTCCGATCCCCAACGCCCAGCACTTTGGCTTGTGGCGATTCGCGCACCAGGCGGTGCGCATCCGATCCTTGGATGCAGCGCATAGGGCGGGGATATTCCGGCTTGGAGCCATCAAAAAAGCGGCGTGTTGTGTAGTGACCCCGCTTTTCCAGATCGGTCACTTCCAGAGCATGCAAATTGGCATCTTGTGTGTAGGCGATGCGCGTCTGGCCGCCGAAGTCTAGCCCGCGCATCACTACGCCATTGTTGGAATTGGCGTGGGCGGCAATGACCAGTCCGCCTGCCTGATTGATGACCTGGTAGGCGCGTAAAACGTCGCTTGTAGATCCCACGGTCGAACTGCCTTCATCCAGTTTGTCGGCTGGGACATTGAGCGTGAGCAGAAGATGCTCTAAGAAATTTACCGGTGTTTCGGAGGGGAATATGCCTAGAATATGGAAGCCAAAGGTAGCGGTAAATTCAAAGCCAGGCAAGACCAGGATTTTGCTTAGAAGGCGGCGATATTCTTCCAGCCGCCGTTTCTCGTCGATGTGCATCCGATCTAATTCTTCGAGCCACAACAACTGCTCGATTTCTTTTTTCATGGTTGCAAAGCCGGCAACGGTATTGTGGTCTGTAAACGCAATGATGTGCAGGCCGCGAATTTCAGCCTGGCGCAGAATGTCCAGGTAGGTTACGCCGGGTTGTTGGAAGTCGTTCGAAGCGGGGGTGTGCAGGTGCAAATCCATGCGCCGCCACTGACGCGACATTTTTTTAGCCGGTGGTTTTTTTCGGTTTGATCTAGCCACTATGTTCCTTTTTTAGATAGAAGGATTTGGAGCTTTTTGCTCAGTTCATTTGGGGAGTAGGGTTTGAGAAAGAAGGCGTTGGCTCCGCCAGCCAGAGCCTCTTTTTCCAGGCGATGATCGCCGGAAACCATGATGGTAATGGCATTGCTGTCGACGGCCGTTTGCCCAGCTCGAATATCGTTCAACAGATTGAGGCCACTCATGCCTTGGGCAAGGTAGCAATCGATAATAAAAGCATCCGCTCCTGAGGCGGCGGCCGTAGTTGCTTCCTGGATATTTTTACACGCCAAAACAGTATAGCCGTCTAATTCGAACAGCATTTTCAATAAACTGACATTGGTGGCATCATCGTCAACGATGATTAAGGTATTCATGGCGAGGTTCTGTTAAAAGGTAGAATAAAATTGCCGGAAATAGTTTGGAACGGTGTTTTTCATGCGTCTGGGTGACTGGCTTGTTCTGGCGAAGAAACATGGCCGTTCTACCTGTTAAATTAGCTGATGGTCGCTCTTATTTGCCGTCACCAAGAGCAGCGATACCCCGTATTAACCCAATCGCGTTGATGCCAATTCGCAGGGCATCGGCAGTGCTAATTTCGGGTGGGCCGCCGACGTTTTCTTCGGACGTGCGGGCCATCAAATAAGCTGTGCCCAGGCCGATCAATGCACCGGCAACTGTGCCGATGACAAGTAATTTTACTTTCCAGTTTTGGTTTCCTTCAGATTGCATGATGGTTTAGCTCCGTTTTAGGTAACTTTTTATTTGCTTAAGAAAGGCATGTAGGTAAGCCACAAAGGCATTGGCCTGGATGATGGGACGGGTGATTTTGGGAGATAGTTCCCCGGTTTTTGATTGTGCTCGCTGAACCAGATTATCCATTTGCCAGAATAATTGTTGAATTCGGCCGCCGTCATCCATCCGGGGTTTGCCTTGTTTCTGTCGGTTGCGGCTGACGGCGTATATGCCGGCGAGGGAAAGGGGGCCAAGTGCGCACAAGAGCATCATGGGGATGCTGAACAGGATAATGGTGATGTCGGCAAGGCCAGAGGCAAATTCGGCTGCGCCAGTTAGCCCGGGGGCGAAGATGCCAATCAGGAATAAGATAATTACCAGGAGGGCAACGGCCGTAATCAGCCCTAAAGGTAAAAATACATAGAGCCGGTTGAAGCGGTGCAGGGCTGCCTGACGCTCTTTTTGCGCCTGACTGGGCTGGAAGGGGACTGAGTAATTAACGGAATTGGGTTCTGACTGTGTCATAGGGCATCATCATTTATTATGATGGATTGTATCACAATTCAAGAGCTTGCTGCATTATTTTCGCAGGTGTTTTCAGAGAGGGCGGCGCGGTGGTGGGAGACGGCCGTTATTTCACCGTGTAGCTGTGTGATAACTGGGCGACGCCGCGAATGGTGGCTGCCACTGAGCAGTATTTTTCTTCAGAAAGGGTGATCGCACGGGCGACTTTTTCCGGATCAAGGTTTTCGCCCTCCACGATGTAGTGCAAATGGATGTCGGTGAATTGGTAGGGCGGTTCGGCCGCCTGGTTGCCTTGCACGTCGATATAGAGGTTGGTTAGCTTTTGACGCTGGCGGTTTAAAATCATCACGACATCGTGGCCTGAACAAGAAGCAAGGCTCAGAAGCAGCAAGTCGGAGGGTTTGATGGCTTTCCATTCCTGCCAGGAGTCGTCTTCGTTGTCTGGCCAGGAACCGGTGACAACAACGTGGCCAAACGAGTCTCGGCCGACAAACATCTGACTTCCTTCACCGGTCCATTTTAGGGCAATGTTACTCATTTAGAATTCCTTTGGTTACTGGCAGAATGGTGGCGTACTGGATAGGGAGAAACCGGTTTGAGGGTCAGTGCATTGGCAATAGGTGCTGTTTTCTCCGGTCCCGGCCCACATCCAGTAGGTTACGGTTGTTTTGTAACAAGGAGAGCGCAGGCCGGACGGCCGTTGCCATTCCACGCCCACCCCTTCATTTTCATCTGCCTCAAGCAGAAACACGCGGATGTGGCTGGTTTCAGTGGCCCCAACCTGCAATTGTTGGTTCATCGTAAGGGAAAAGGCCATGCACGGGAAAAACATCACAGCCAACCAAAGCAGAAAAAAGGCTAAATAAAGGAAACGGCGCAGCCAGCGTCTCATCGATTGTTTGTGCAGGTGTGAATTTAGCCTGGCGAAGGGCCGGTTAGGTTGCCCCAACCGGCCCTTCGTCCAGATCAAAGCTTTTAATCTTCTATATTCATGGCCGGCAGATAAAGTTCGGTCGTGTACTCTTTGACCATGCGTCGGGTGCCAAAATTAGGCGCGCAGGAGCGAATCGATTCACGCATCATTTCTGCCCAGCCTCGCGGCACGTTATCGCGGTCGCGTTTGTAGAACAGAGGAACGACTTCTTCTTCGAGGATTTGGTAAAGGGAACGGCCGTCTTCCTCATCCTGCTGGTATTGGTCGCTGTAATCTTTCGCCTGACCAATCGCCCAGCCATTCGCGCCGTTATACCCTTCAACCCACCAGCCATCCATGATGCTGCAATTCAGCACGCCATTTACGGCCGCTTTCATACCGCTCGTCCCGCTGGCTTCGCGCGGCCGGCGCGGCGTATTCAACCACACGTCAACCCCCTGGGTTAAATAACGCGCCACATGCATGTCGTAGTCTTCCACAAAAGCAACGCGCCCACCCAAATTGTTATTCCGTGATAAATTGTAGATTTGCTGAATCAAACTCTTGCCAGGATCATCCGCCGGATGGGCCTTGCCGGCAAAAATGATTTGCAACGGCCGATGTTCATCCAGCACCATCGTGCGCAAACGCTCCATATCGCGGAAAAGCAGATCGGCTCGTTTATACGTCGCGAACCGTCGCGCAAACCCAATGGTCAGCGCATCCGGATCCAACAACATCCCGCCAGTAAGAATCTGCGAAGGATCGCTGATGCCTTCTATCCAACGCCGCCGGGCACGTTCCCGTAAAAAGCTGATAAGTTTGCGCTTTAAATCCAGGTGAGCATCCCATAATTCAGAATCTGGAATCTCATTCAGGCGTTCCCAGACTTTGGGGTTGTCTTCTTCCGCTACCCATTCCGGCCCGACATATTTGCTGTAAAGCGCGTGCAACTCGCTGCTGATCCAAGTCGAAATATGGACCCCGTTTGTAATCGCTGTGATGGGCACTTCTTCCACCGATTTCTGCGGCCAAACTCGCTGCCACATTTTGCGCGACACCTCGCCATGGAGTTGGCTCACGCCATTCGCCTGACCGGCCAGGTGTAAAGCCATCACAGTCATATTAAACGCAGTCCCCCACGCCTCCTGATTTTTGCCGAGACCCAAAAATTCTTCGCGGCTCAAACCGATTTCATCCCAGAAGCCGTTGAAGTAGTGCTCTACAACCTGGAAAGTGAAGGCGTCATGCCCGGCCGGCACAGGCGTGTGGGTCGTAAAGATAGAGTGCTGCCGCACAATGGCCGAAGCCTCCGCAAAGGTCATGCCCCCGGCCACTTTCTCACGAATCAACTCTAACAACAAGAAAGCAGAGTGGCCTTCGTTCATGTGCCATACGGTCGGGTTGATGTTTAAAGCGCGCAGCATACGTACGCCGCCAATGCCGAGTAAAATCTCCTGGCGAATGCGCGTCTCGCTGTCGCCAGAATACAGGCGAGCCGACAATTCCCGGTCCCAAGGATCGTTTTCATCGACGTCTGTATCTAACAAATAAAGCGAAATGCGTCCAACCTGGATATGCCAGACTCGCGCATACACGTTCCGGTCGCCGACGTGAACGTTGATCATAAGCTCTTCGTTTTCGGAAACATACACCGGCGCGATGGGGGCTTTGTTGATGTCTAGTTGTTGGTAGACGGCTTCTTGCCAGCCGTGCCCAGGAATGCGCTGCCGAAAATAGCCTTGCGGGTATAAAAAGCCTACGCCGACAAATGGCAGGCCCAGGTCGCTGGCCTCTTTGGCGTGGTCGCCAGACAAAATGCCCAGGCCACCAGAATAGATGGGCACCGAGCTGTGCAGCCCAAATTCAAAGGAAAAATAAGCAATGGTTTTGTTGGTTATGTTGGGGAATTGTGTGCGGAACCAGGTGTGGTTGCTGCGGATTTTCTGATCGTACAGGATCAGGACTTTGTTGTAATACCGTAAAAAGGCGACGTCTTCAGCGGCTAATTGCAATTGTTCTGCCGTCATTTCTTGCAGCATTTGGACGGGATTGTGTTGGGTTCGCCGCCACATGGTTAAATCTAGCCGTTTGAATAAGTTACGCGCTTCAGGCGTCCAACTCCACCAGAGGTTATAGGCAAGTTCTGGCAATCGGCCGATTTTTTCAGGGATTTTGTTTTCAAAGCTCATAATTTGGGAATCCTCGCTTGTAAAAAGGTGTTTGTGGCCCATTGGGTTTTTGTTTGGGTCGTTGACAAACGACGATATGGTTGATTAGTCAACCATACGCTCTGAGATTATACCATGTTCACTTTGGCAGCGGCAATTGGCACAAATAAATAAGAGGGAACGCACGTAGTTTAGAAGTCCCGTAAAGTTTTTTGGAGGGGTGGTTGATGGGCGCGTTCGATGGCGAGTTTGACGGTGCTGGCGATGCACCAGTCGAATTGTTCATTGGTCATTAGTTGGTGGTCGATGACGGGAGTGGGATTGGTGCTGTTAATGACGTAGGGCTGGTTGTCTTTGATGACAAACTCGACCATGTTGATGTCGTATTTGTAGGCGCGGGTAAGGGTGCGGGCGTCTAGGGCGAGTTGGGCCAGCAGGGATGGGTTGTCGTAGGTGACTTGTGGCAGGTAACGGCCGTTTTCCTGATCATATTGCAGCGTCAGCACCGCTTCCTGGCCGATCACCAAACAATGAATGTGTATATCCGATTCGATGATCTGCTGCAAAATCATGGTATGGGTTCCGCTTTCATCGTACCGTTGGATCAGCTCATCCACATCCAAGACACGGTAAACAACGTGGCGTCCACCGCTGTTGATATCTTTAAAAATAGCCGGCACGCCTACATAATTGGCTATGCCTTCCCAGTCCATTGGGTAAACCAGATTGCGGAAAGAGTCTGGCCCGACTTCTTTGAGGCGAATGTATTTGTTGGGCAAGGCGACAGTTCTTGGGGTGGTCATGCCCAGCTGGTTAACCAGGGCAATGCCATAAAATTTACTGTCGGCTGACCAGACAAATGGGTTGTTGATGATGTAGCAGTTTTGCAGGGCGGCATATTTAAGGTAGACGCGGTAATAAGGGGTTTCGTTGGAGATGCGGTCGATAATGACGTCGTATGGACAATCTTCGTCCATAAATGTGCCGCCAATCTGAACCAGTTCAGCCACAACACCCTGATCGGTTTTGTTTACGGCCTCTAAAAAGGCGTCTGGCCACTCTTCTTCACGGCCAATTAAAATGCCTACCCGTTTTGGCTCTTTTGAGGTCATTTATTTCTACCATCCCAGTTTGAAATATGATTGAACGAATCAGATGGGGAAACTATACATCAATTGGCGCATGATGCCGAAAATTCAGGCGCTGAATTGGCTGAAGGTCTGATCGTAACGGGGCGCGAGTTGGCGCCAATCGTAGGGGGTAACGGCCGTTGCCAGTTCAGCCGCCCACTGGTGAATTTGAGGTAGGTCGGATAGCGCATGGCGTAATCGTTCCACCAAATTAGCCTGATTTTCGTATAGGCAGTGTGAGTGAAATGGTTCTGGAAGCAGCTCTGGGTAGCTGAGCCGGTTCGGCAGCAGGGGAAAAGTGTGGCAGGCGATGGCTTCTAAAATGCTGATGCCCAAAAATTCGTGGTAGGCGGTGGATATGGTCAGGTCGGCCGCCCAGAGCAGGGCGCGGTAGGTTTCTCTCGGAGCGTGGCCGACGTGAATGACCCGGTCGCCTAAATATGCAATGGCTGTCTGAAAAACAGACGGCCGTCTGCCAAACTGTTCACCGCACAAAGCCACCGAAAATGGAAAGCCCTCATCGGCCAGGGTAATGAGCGCCTGAAAAAAATCTTCGGGATTTTTGTCGTATTCCCACCGCTGGTTCCAGAGGATTAACGGCCGTTTCTCGTTGGCTGCTGCGAAGAATGGGGTGGACGGCCGTTGCAAATCTTCCAGATCGATACCCACCGGCAGCACCTGGCTTTTGGCGCGCAGCGCGGCAATCGTGGGTAGTTCTTGGTATTCGGGAAAATGTTTTAGAAAACCGGGCAGCGCGGCGAACCAACTTTCCAGGTGATACTGTGAATTAAACATGACAAAATCGGCGGCCAGCATCGAGGCAAAATTGATAAAGACATAATGCAGATCGCGCTCGCCATGCTGCCGGCGCATCGGGCCGGTACGGCCGTCTTGCGGCAGAGGATACGTGAGTTGATTTTCGTGCATGTAAAGGCCAACAGGGGTGTAGGCTGTGAACGGCCGTGTCAGCGCCAAAAACGTCGTCACATCCAACATGTCCGTCGCCACAACCAACTCCGGCTTAACCGCCGATTGCCGAAACTGCCCCGCCAGCGTAACCGCGCCGCCATGCATCCGCCACTTCCAATAGCGTGCCGGTAATGAAAACAGGGTAACATCATGACGGCTTCCACCCATCAACCCTTCTGCCCAGGCCTTGTGGCTGCCGCCATGATAGGGTGATATCAGACCAATTTTCAGTCGAGTAGACAAACCAGATACCTCATCGAACGAACGCCGCCAACATACCGTTGTTCAGGCAAAAGTTTTTGACAATCACCAGTCCAAAAGATACACTAATTGTGAAAATTCTCATAAATAAGTTCTCGCCCCATTTATGACAATGGTTTATACTTGGCAGACCTGATTCCCATGGGAGTGAGACTGTTGACGGGTAATGATCCAGAGCTTTTTTGGGATGCAACATACGCCATCGCGGTGGCTTTAATGGATACTTACCCAAATATCTCCCCTGAAAATGTGGGCCTCAATGAAATGGCAGAGATGATCCAGACCTTACCAGGCTTTGCGGATGATCCTGCTTTGGCCACCGAAAGAATACTGATCGACATACAAATTGTATGGTTTGAGGAGGCAGCGAATCTATGACCACTTCCAATACAGGCGCAGTCGCCCCTGGTGTTACCGTTCCCGAAGAATTATCTAACAATGTTATGATCACCAACATCGCCAAGCTGTTGGACCCTGCCTACAACTGGGCCAGACGCAACTCTATCTGGCCGATGGTTTTTGGCCTGGCCTGCTGCGCGATTGAAATGATTTGCACGGCTTCCAGCCGCTACGATCTGGCTCGATTTGGCATGGAGGTTTTTCGCGCCACGCCGCGCCAATCAGATTTGATGATCATCTCCGGAACAGTCACTAAAAAGATGGTACCTACGATTGTCCGTCTTTACAACCAAATGCCGGAACCCCGCTATGTGTTGAGCATGGGCGCGTGCGCTTCTGGCGGTGGCCCATTTAAAGAAGGGTACAACGTCGTAGACGGCATCGATAAATTCCTGCCGGTGGATGTCTATGTTCCCGGCTGCCCGCCAACTCCTCAAGCATTGATCAATGGGTTGATTGCCCTACAGGAAAAAATTGATCAACAATCAATAGCCACGGTGCCCTGGTATCGGAAAGACGATCCGACGGCCGGATTGGTACCGATTCCCGTTTTGGGGCCAGACCTGGTAGACCTGCGGCAGCTTGACACGATTAAGCGCGAAGCGGCTAAAGCTCTGGCAGAGCAGAAGCAGATGGAAGAAGAAACGGCCGTTTCCCCCGAAACCGCCTGATACCCAATCATACGAGATTGATAAGGACAAGCAATGAGTGAAGCAATTCTAGAAGCGCCCGGTTCTGGCGCCCCAGAAACCTTGGCCAATCCGGTAGAACAGGCAATCAATGCGCTCAAAGAGCGTTTCCCCGAAGCCGTAGTAGACGACCCCCGCGATGGATACAGCGGTCTGGTTGTTTCCGCCAATAAATTAACCGAAATCGCCCTCGCTTTACGCGATGACCTGGGCTTTGATTACCTATCTAGCGTGACCGGCGTCGATCTAATCGAAGACGGCAAATTGGAAGCCGTTTACCACACCTACAGCATCGACAAAGGCGGCAGCGCAGTCGTGCTGCACGTCCAGGTCGACCGCGACAACCCCGTCATTCCCTCCCTCGTTCCGGTTTGGCCAGGGGCCGATTTTCAGGAACGCGAAGCCTGGGATTTGCTGGGCATTCAATTCGACGGCCACCCGGATTTGCGTCGTATCCTCACCTGGGACGGCTTTCATGGACATCCCCTGCGTAAAGATTGGAAAGAGCCGTTTTACGAAGAAGAGACCAAGCCGTTTGGTAGCCGATGGCCAGCCGGCGGTGTGTTACGCGCCGAAGAGTTAAATCCCTATGGCCAAAACGTGCAATATCCTGCCGGTTGGGTTCCTACTGGCGATGAATATGACGTAGAAACAGAAATGTACGCCATCACCGGCGCAAACCTGGCTTACTCCGTCGACGCTTCCCAGCAAATGAAAACCGACAAAATCACCGTGAACCTGGGGCCGCAGCATCCATCTACGCATGGCGTGTTCCGCATGGTGGTCCAGTTGGATGGTGAAACCGTCGTCGATCTAAAGCCGGTCATGGGGTATTTGCACCGCAATCACGAAAAAATCGGGGAACGTAACACGTTCCTGGGCAACATCCCCTATACCGATCGCTTGGATTACCTCAGCCCCATTAGCAACAACCTGGGGTATGTTTTGTCTGTGGAAAAACTGCTGGGGTCGGTTGTGCCAGAGCGGGCAGAGTGGATTCGCATCCTGACGGTGGAACTGACGCGCATTGCCAATCACCTCTGGGCGATTGGTTTCTTGTTGAACGACCTGGGCGCGCTGCAAACGCCGATGCTTTATTTCTATATCGAGCGCGAGTTGATTCTGGACTTTTTTGAAGCCTTAACCGGGGCGCGCATGATGAATAATTACATGCGCTTTGGCGGCGTGGCTTACGATTTGCCGGATGAGATTCGCGGTCAGGCGACGATGGAATTCCTGAACGAACTTGTTCATGAACGGCTGCCAAGAGCTATTGAACAGGGCGACAATCTGATGACCCATAACGAGATTGTGCGGGCGCGCAGCATTGGCGTTGGCGTTCTGACGCGGAAAGAGTCGATTGCTTACAGCATGGCCGGTCCAATGCTGCGGGCCAGCGGTGTGAATTATGATGTTCGTAAGGCGGAACCTTACTCCTATTACGAACAGTTGGATTTTGACATCCCAGTTTATTACAACGGTGACGTGTACGACCGTTACAAGGTGCGGATGGATGAACTGCAACAAAGTTTGCGGATTGTGCGGCAGGTGCTGCCCCATCTGCAAGCGACAGAAGGCGCGCCGATTATTGATGGCAAGCCCTCTTATGCGATTCGCACGCCGCAGCCTGGAGAGGCATACGGCCGTGTCGAAAATCCCAAAGGCGAACTTGGCTTTTATGTCACTGCCAAACGGCGCAGCTCCAGCCCGGAACGCTACCACGTCCGCGCGCCATCGTTCATCAACCTCACGTCGCTGGGGAAGATGTGTCAGGGACACAAAGTTGCTGACATTGTTGTAATCTTGGGCAGCATAGACATTGTACTCGGTGAAGTTGACCGATAACTAGTGAGTGGGGATAACCTATGTACGGACTTGGAATTGTCAAAGGTATGGCTATTACCTTCAGAAACTTTGTGGAAAGTTATCTGGATGATATTTTTTGGTGGGGCAAGGGAGGCCGGTATTATAACGATGCGGCTTTACAGGTGCGGCAAAGTTTAAAAGGCGAAGGCGTCGTAACGGTTTTCTACCCAGAGGAAAAACTGTCGGTGCCTGAACGATTCCGTTTTGTGCCGTTTTTGGTTACTGATGACCCAGGCCCAGGACAAAAATGGGGTCATGATTGGTGTACTTCCTGTGGCATTTGCGCGAAGGTTTGCCCGCCTCAGTGTATTTGGATTAAACGCGGCACACAGCCAAACGGCCGTCCCAAACCAGAACCGGAACAATTCTTCATTGACATAGACATCTGTATGAACTGTGGCCTCTGCGCCGAATTCTGTCCCTTCGATGCCATCAAAATGGACCACGACTACGAATTGGCCAGTTACGACCGCACCACTGCCCACATCCACGACAAAGAACGCCTGAGTAAACCTATCAGCTATTGGCGCGAGATCGCGCCCAAAAAAGCCGATGCCGAAGCCGCCGCGCGTGATTTTGCCGAGAATAACAAGAAAAAGAAAAAGGCAAAGGATGGCGAGCCCGGTGACGAGCCACGGTTGGCAGAAGAAAAAGTTCGTCAGCTTCCTTATCGCGGCGAATATTATTAAGTTATAAATTTTGACCCGCCTTCAGATTCCCTTTCTGGCAATCAGAAAATTGTTTGGGGGCAGGTTCAATTGGCAAATCACATAAAATTTTAAGGGGTTGGAGAAAAAGAGGTGTCATCGACGCGCTTTTCACTCCAACTTCTCGTTTATAGGATAAAAAATGTTTGGCAATAAAAATAAAAAAGAGGTTTCCGAGGAAGCCGTCATGGCTGCACTTTCTACCGTGATCGAACCGGAGTTGCACCGCGATTTGGTCTCTCTAAACATGATCCGCAATCTGAAAATTGAGGGTCAGGACATCAGTTTTACCATCATGCTGACAACGCCAGCCTGCCCGTTAAAAGGCCGGATGGAGAGCGAATCACGGGCGGCATTGGCGCAGGTGCCCAATCTGGGCCAAATAACCATCAATTGGGATTCCAATGTCCCCACCGATCGCCGAATCGGCAGCCAGGTTGGGCAAAACTTCCGCAACACCATTGCTGTTTCTAGCGGCAAGGGTGGGGTCGGTAAGACCACGATTGCCGTCAATTTGGCAATCTCTCTGGCGAAAGAAGGCGCGCGGGTGGGTTTGTTGGATGCCGACATTCTCGGCCCCAATGTCCCAATGATGATGGGTGTAGACCAAATGCCATCGCCGCGCGACCGTAAAATGGTCCCTGCCGAGCGTTACGGCGTGAAGATGATTTCAATGGCTTTTCTGGTAAAACCCGACCAGCCGTTGATCTGGCGCGGTCCGATGCTGCACAGCGCCATCAGCCAACTGCTAACGGACGTGGCTTGGGGCGAGCTGGATTATTTGGTTATCGACTTGCCGCCGGGAACAGGTGACGCGCAGTTGACATTGGCCCAGGTGCTGCCGCTTACCGGCGCGATTGTCATTACTCAGCCGATGCAGGTTGCGGCTTCCGACGCTTTGCGCGGCTTAAAGATGTTCGAGAAGCTGGAAGTGCCGATTATTGGGATTTTGGAAAATATGAGCGGCGACTTTTTTGGCACCGGGGCTGGCGAGAAATTGGCGACAGATTATAACCAGCATTATTTAGGCGCAGTGCCCCTGGACGCCAATGTGCGGGTTGGCGGTGATTCTGGCGAGCCAATTGTTGTCGCTCACCCGGATTCTGCGGCGGCGATGGCGATTCGTGATGTGGCTAGAGGGATTGCCGCGCGGGTGAGTGTGTTGAATTTAGGCAGCAAAGACGCGAATTTTATTCCGATCAGTATGATTGGTTAGGAACGGCCGTTCCCCATCCCATCCATTTTTCCCGCAGGCCAGCCACCCGGCTGGCTTTTGCCTATATCCCTCTCAAGGGCGGCTCCCCTGTGAGGGTGGCTATTTTTCTTAAATTGGTTATAACTATAACATTAACAAACTACTTGTGACGTGGAGATAAAGCATGACAGCATCTGCTGCTGAAAAAACATCTGTGGTAGCCATTCGCTTCCAAAAATTAGGCAAGCTCTACCATTTCAAAATCGGCCGAAACCAGGACCTTGATCCAGGCGATCACGTAATTGTGGAAACCAAACGCGGGCAACAATTAGGTCAGGTGATGGCTTTTGTTGAGCCGGAGAAATCTCATAAGCAGCGCGGGCTGCGTCCGGTACAACGCAAAGCAACCCCGCGTGATTTGGTCATGCAGCAAGTTTGGGAAACCAAAGAACTGGACGCCCTCATTACCTGCCGCGAAAAGGCCAAAGAACTTAACCTGACCGACGCCAAATTTGTGAAGGCGGAATACAACTTTGACGGTAGTTGGATGACCATCCATTACTCTACCGAAAATAAAAACCTCAATGTAAACGGATTAAAGACATCCCTCAGCCGATCCTTGCGCACGCGAGTAGAAATGCGCCTTATCGGTCCACGTGATGTGGCCAAGATTATGGGTGGCTATGGCGCGTGTGGCGCGCCGCGCTGCTGTTCCACTTTCCTCACTGAATTTAGCCCGATTTCTATTCGCATGGCCAAGGACCAGGGCGTGTCTCTCAGTCCACAGGAAATCACCGGCATGTGCGGCCGTTTGCGCTGCTGTCTGGTCTATGAGTATGAGCAGTATGTAGAAGCAAAAAAGACTTTGCCCAAGATTGGGAAAATGGTGAGTACACCTCATGGCGAAGGTAAAGTGCGCGATGTGCGTGTGCTGCGCGATTCCGTGGTTGTAGACATTGAGGGAGAATGGCACGAAGTCTTCCGTGAGGAACTTGAACCTCTTGAAGAATTAAAGGCCCTGCAAGAAAAATCGGAAAAGGGCTGCGGGCGGCAGGAAAATGGCGGCTGCACCTGTGGCGCTCACCGCGCGGCGTCTGATACGGCGGACGACGCCGGTGACGATGAGGACGAATAGGGGGACTGGTGAGTAAATCGCAGCCAGAAGCCTGGGACCTCGTTTGTGAATTTGTGCAAGACAATGGATTGCGGCGTCACATGTTGGCTGTGGCGGCGGCGATGCGGTGGTATGCGGCAGAATTGGGTGAAGACCCGGATATGTGGGCGCAGATTGGCTTAATCCACGATTTTGATTGGGAAATTCACCCGGACCTGGAGCGACACCCTCTCAAGGGAGCCGATATTCTGCGCGAGCGAGGTTGGGACGAGGGGTTGATTCGTCCTATTTTGGCGCATAACACAGAGGGAACCGGGGTAGAGCGCGAACAAGCGGTGGATTTTGCCCTTTTGGCTTGCGATGAAATTACCGGCCTATTGATTGCGACGGCGTTGGTACGGCCGTCACGCGATATCCGCGATATGACCGTCGCCTCAGTACGCAAAAAGTGGAAGGACCAGCGATTTGCCGCGGGCGTAGATCGTGCTCATGTGATGGAAGTCACTGCTGATTTTAGTCGTGTCTGTTATGGCGACCAGCTCGATTTGTGGGCGCACGTAGGCAACGTGTTGGCGGCCATGCAAGCAGAAGCCGGCGTGCTGGAACTAGACGGCCGTTTAGCTTAATCTTTCATGAGCAATCAAGAAGACCTCACTGTAGAACAGGCTTTGGCCGCAGTTTTAGCCGGCGTGACGGTGCTGCCTGCGGAAACCGTCGCCTTGTTGGAGGCCCTGGGCCGGGTGCTTGCCGAACCCATCGTTGCCCAAGACAGCTTGCCCCCGTTCGCCAATTCGTCTATGGACGGGTATGCGCTGCGCGCTGCCGATTTGGCTGGCGCGGGTCCGGAAAAGCCGGTTACGCTGCGCGTGGTAGCCGATATTGCGGCCGGTAAGGTTGTTACGGATGTTATCGAGTCTGGCTCGGCAGCCCGAATTATGACCGGCGCGCCGATGCCGCAGGGCGCTGACGCTGTCGTACCGGTGGAAGATACCAACGAGGCGTGGCGTGGCCGAGAACGGCCGTTGCCCAACACCATTCAAATCCGGCGATCTGTGCGGGCGGGCGATTACGTGCGCGGCGTGGGCGAAGATATTCTGGTAGGCCAGACCATCATAGAAGCCGGGCGAGTTCTCCGACCGCAGGAGATCGGCGTTTTAGCGTCGTTGGGGCAGGCCACGGTGTCGGTGGTGAAACGGCCGTCTGTAGCTATTCTAGCCACGGGCGATGAGCTTATCGCAGTTGACCAGCCGCTCACCCCCGGCAAAATCCGCAACAGCAACGGGTTTACGCAGGCGGCGCAGGTGGCCGCTTTGGGGGCAATCCCTGTCATGTTGGGCATTGCTAGCGATACGGAAGCCTCAGTGCGCGCCCGCCTGGACGAGGGGTTGGCCGCAGGCGTCGATCTCTTCGTAAGTTCGGCCGGTGTATCTGTGGGCGCTTATGATGTGGTAAAAGTCGTGTTGGAGCAAGCGGGCGAAGTTGGATTTTGGCGCGTGCGGATGCGACCGGGCAAGCCGTTGGCCTTTGGAAAATATGGTGGCGTGCCTTATCTGGGTTTGCCCGGCAACCCGGTTTCTGCGTTGGTTTCTTTTGAGCGTTTTGCCAGAGCCGCCATCCTGAAAATGGGCGGGCATCAGGCGTTTGAACGCCCGCAGGTGCCGGTGATATTGCAGGACGCAATCCAATCTGATGGCCGAGAGAGTTATGTGCGGGCGTTTGTGGCCCGGCAGGGCGACGGCCGTTATACAGCCACCACTACTGGCAGCCAGGGATCCCATATCATGACTTCGCTGGTAAAGGCGAATGCGTTGGTGATCGTGCCTGAGGGTGTGAAGGTGGTTGCGCCCGGCGAGCAGCTCCGCGCCTGGATGTTGGATTGGCCGGAAACGGTGTTCTAACGGCCGTTTAACCAATTGAACCAATAAAAAAGCCCCGCAATCGCGGGGCTTTTTTTATTAGTTGTTTTCCACGTACAACGTGCGATTCAGCAATTCTTCTTGCCGTTCGCGGTCTTTGTCTCGGCTGCGCTGCCGGCGATTCCGCGACTGCCGCGACTTCTTGTTAGAAGTGGGGAAATCATCGCCCATTGCACGCCGTAGAGCAATTTCCATGGCTGTGGGCATGTCTTCTTCTTCTATGTCAAAGTCGGGTTGCTGCATCTCTTGTCTGTATTCTACAACAGCAGCCACAGATTCCTGGGCTTCCGGTTTTTCCATCAAGGACTTTACGCTCAGATCAATGCGCCGTTTGCGCTTGCTGTAGCCCAGCACCTGCACCTGAACTTCATCGCCAACTTTCACAACCTCGGATGGTTGTTTTACATAATCGTGGCTCAGTTCACTGATGTGTACCAGCCCTTCTCGTTCAGCGCCGATGTTGATAAAGGCCCCATACGTTTCCAAACGGCTAACTGTGCCTGTGTAGACCTGGCCTTCTTGCAAATCGCGCCATTCTACAGATAAAGGCTCAATCATGGTCACCATGAGTTGCTGCCGTTTTTTATCGACTTTATCGACCCAAACAGATACTTCGTCGCCCTCTTTCAGCACGTCAGCCACGCGGTTCACATGCTCTGTGCCAAGTTTGGAAATATGGATAAGGGCATCAACCCCAACGCCGACATCCAAAAAAGCACCGTAAAGCTCAAGGCGTTTGACTACGCCGGTCAGCTTCATTTTGGGTTGGAGGTCATCCAGGCTTTGGGGGGGTGTTGCAAGTGGTGTTTCCACTTCTGGTGTTTCCACCGTTGTTAGTTCGTCATTTTCGCTCATGACTTGGTTCTCCTACGCAGGGTTTGGTGATTGTGCGCTCTGCGCGGACAAGATGGTCAATTGTTCATCATTCGTTGGGGGCAGAACACAGTTCGGTTTGTAATTAGACAATGCGCAATTATAACAATGGGTGAAGGGCTGTCAACTGCTAAAAGAGGGATTTTTGCGGAAGTGCGAGAAAGTGTCATCATGCTCTGGGCACAATGGCACTTTCTCGCAGCAAATTTTTACCTGTGGAAAAGTTAGAATGTGGCGTCGGCGATTGGTTGTCCTGCGGCCGCCGAAGGCTCGAATTCATCGGTGGGCAGGTTGGCGGCGCGGCGGATCAGGTACTCTAGTTCGTCGAGAACGGCCGTGTTTTCCGCCAGGTAAGCTTTGGCATTTTCTCGTCCCTGGCCTAGCAGGGTCTCGCCATACCGGAAATAAGCGCCGCGTTTGTTGATCAATTCATGCTCCACGGCCAGGTCCAAAACATCGCCTACAATCGAAATGCCTTCGTTGTACATAATGTCAAATTCGCATTCGGTGAAAGGAGCCGCAACCTTGTTTTTCTTCACTTTGACGCGTGTGCGATTACCAACAACGTCGTTGCCGGCTTTTATGGCCTGGATGCGGCGAATATCCAGTCGGACAGACGCATAGAACTTCAGCGCATTCCCACCACTGGTTGTCTCGGGATTGCCAAACATCACGCCAATTTTGGAGCGTAGTTGGTTGGTAAAAATGACTACTGTATTGGTTTGTTTGATGGCTCCAGACAGCTTGCGCAGAGCTTGCGACATCAGGCGGGCTTGCAAGCCGACATGGGCGTCACCCATTTCACCCTCAATTTCTGCCCGAGGCACCAGGGCTGCCACTGAATCGACTACCACCACGTCCATCGTGCCGGAGCGAATTAGCGCGTCGGCGATTTCTAGCGCTTGCTCGCCGGTGTCTGGCTGAGAAACGTATAAATTATTGATATCGACGCCACATCGTTCGGCGTAATTGGGGTCGAGGGCGTGTTCCATGTCCACAAAGGCGCAGATGCCGCCCCGTCGTTGGGCTTCGGCGATGATGTGCTGGCAAAGCGTGGTTTTCCCGGATGATTCTGGCCCATAAATTTCGACAACTCGGCCTCGCGGCACGCCGCCAACGCCCAGAGCGATGTCGAGCGAGAGGGAGCCGGTGGGAATGGATTCTACTTGTAGATGTTGGGCGTCGCCAAGACGCATGATGGTGCCTTCACCGAATCGTTTGGTCAGAGAGTCGAGGGTTTTTTCGAGAGTTGAGTTGCGGGCATCCCCGTTGGCACTAGCCATAATTGTGATCTCCTTGGGTGTGATTCACGGCTTGGACTGCTGGCAGACAGAGCAAATTGGCGGGTAGGTAATCCCGCCGATTTCAGGCGCTTTCCAGATTGTGAAGCTGTTTGCTGGTGGGTCTGAGCAGTTGCAATAAATGGTTCAATGGATAAATGATAGCACTGATGTTCTAATTCGTCAATACCAAAATTGAATCATAGAACACAGGTTCATAAATTATACGGAGGGTGTTTTCTGGCGACGGATGAGGTTAAGCAGCGCGGGAAGCTCGCGCCCGCCAAGAAGTAAATTAAGCAGGAGATAAGTCCCCAGCCCGATTGCGCCGCCGGTTAATAGGAAGGGCAATGGCTGGGCGATAAACCGCCCAATCCCCAAAATCACCAACGCCATGCCGGTGGCTGCCAGGAGAGTACGGCCGAAACTCAGGCCGAGTTCGTGCCAATCCAGGCCATGTAGCCGCCGGTGATTGAGGTAGAGGAGTACGGCCGTTTGCAGCGTAAATGCAATCGTGCTGGCCAGCGCCAAGCCACCGACGCCTAAAACCCCTACCAGCAAATAGGCCAGGATGATGTTGGTCACCAGCCAGCCTAAGGCCACAACCATAGGCGTTTTGGTGTCGTGTTGGGCAAAAAAGAGGCGGGCGGCAATTTCCAGGGTGGCTTCGCTCACGACGCGCACGCTAAAAAAGACGACAATGCTGTACACAAGCTGAGTTGATTCTGGCGTGAAAGCGCCGCGTTCTAATAGGAGAGTAATGGCTGGCTTGCCCAACAGCACCAGACCCAAAGCCGCCGGTACGGTCAGCATCCAGATAATCCGCAGGCCCATGCTGGCCACACGTTTTAAGCCGTTGATGTCGGCGTTGTTGTACATTTCGGCCATTGTGGGAAATAGGACCAGGGCAACGGCCGTGCCAAATAATGTCTCTGGTAGCTGCTGCAAATAGTAGCCGTAAAAATAGCCCGACGTTGCCCCATCGTTTAAGCCGGACGTAATGCGAATGATGAACAGGTCCGCAATTTGTACAGCGCCTAACGTGACAATGCGTGGTCCCATCAGCCGAATAATTTCGTGAACGCCGGACATCTTCAGCCTTAGTGCTGGCCGGATTCGTACCCGGTAGCGCTGGAGACCTGGCAGTTGAATGAGAACGTGCAGTACCGCGCCAATCACGGTGCCCCAGGCCAGGCCAAAAATGCCCAGTTGTGGAACCAGCAAAAAGAGGCCGATGAGATAACCAACATTCAGGGCAATGGGGGCCAGCGCCGGCAAAATGAAATGTTGGTGGGCATTCAGAATGCTGCTCAAGACGCCGCTGACGCCAAAAATGGTCGTCTGGATCAGGATGATGCGCATGAGATTGGCGGTGAGCAGTTGCAGGTCTGGCGGGAACCCGGGGACCAGGACGTGCCGGGTGATCCAGGGCGCAAACGTGGCTCCCAGAGCAGAAACGACGCTGAGAATAATCAGCACTAAGGTGAGAATGGTGTTCGCCAAACGGCCGCTTTCCTGGGCTTTTTCGTTGGTCAGGTAGGCGGAATAAACAGGGATGAAAGCGGCGGCCAACGCGCCGCCGGAAATCAGGGTGACAAACACTTCCGGAAGTTGGTTGGCGGCGGTAAAGGCATCGTAGGTGCGGCTGGTGCCAAAAGCGGCGCTGACCAGTTGAGTTCTAACCAGACCTAAAAGTTTATCCAGCCCCAGGAGCAGGATGACAATGATGGAGGATTGCAGTAAGTGGCGGGCGCGATTCATTGGTCAGATTGTACCGCTTCAGGCGATGTGCGTCATGGAATCGCTGTTGGGGTTTGGTCTGAAAGCCTGTCGATTTCGCGTAGATAGGCAGCAGCGGCCGTTAACAAATGTTGGTCTGTAGCGGTTTCGGTGAGGCGCTGGAAATCGGCGCGGGCTTCGGGATAGTGAGCGAGGTGTGTGTGACTGAGGCCGCGAAAGAAGTATATCCAGGGATTGGGCTGACTGCCTTGCAGCCAGAGAGCCTGATCAAAATCAGCAATGGCCTGGGTGTGACGTTCCTGGGCAAAATAGGCTTGCCCGCGTCCCCAATAGGCAGCGGTAAGGTGTTTGTCGAGTTGAATGGCCTGGTTAAAATCGTCGATGGCTTGTGGATAACGGCCGTTTTCCAAATGCGCCTGTCCTGTCTGGTAGTAATGCTGGGCGCGGCTGGCGGACAGCGGGATTAGCCCGTTCTGCCAGATCGCCCCGATTCCCATGCCGACGAGGACCATTAGCGCCAATAAGACAGCGTAACGCCCGACGGCCGTCCAGGGCACGCCTTCCGACCATTGCCTACGGTCATCCAGCGGCGCAGGTTGGGCAACGGCCGTTGCCCCTAAAATCTGCTCTAAACCATCCTGGGCAAACGTGGCATAACCCTGGTCAATGGTTTGGGGCAGCAAATCCAGACTGCGGTACGCGGCGGCGCGTGCTTGTTCCAGGTTGCCTTCTTCCAGGCAAAGGGTGGCGTGGGTTTGCCAGTAAATTTGAGCTGTTTCGGCGGCCAGCGCGTTATATTTTTCTGGCAGCACGAGATCGAGCCATTGCCGGGCAACGGCCGTGCCTCGCCCAAATTGCGCCTCGAAACTGGCCGCTGCCAGCAAATAAGCCGGCAAAGGGGAAATTGGTTCCTGCCGCAGCAGCAGCCGCAGCGTTTGATCGAGATGATAGCCTGCCAGGGTGATCTCGCCGGCGTCTAGCGCCTTGATATGCGCCAAATAGCAGCCAACAGCCGACATTTCCCGGTCGGGCAGGGGTTGGCAGAGTAAATCAAGATGGATTTGGTCCCAGGCAGACGGCCGTGTCCCGCGAATGGAGGCGGCAATCAGCAAATTAAGCGCTGCACGTTGGGCAAAACCCGCGCGATCCCGCAGCAAGGTAACGATCTGCGCCGCATCGGTGGTGATGCCATGAAAGCGCATAGGAAACAACGTGAATGGCAAAATGGCCAGCGGGCAGTAAGCCAGCAGTAATAAGGCTTGCGCCATCCAGAAAGGAAGAATTGCATTGGCAAAGTGGTGGCGCAGGAGGATGGTAACGGCCGTTTGCCCCAAAGTCGCCGCCGGCCCGCCCAGCAAAAAAACCAACAATCGCAGCCGCAAATGGTCATCGCGGCGTGGAATACAAAACGCATTCCCCTGCCATTGCATTACATGATGCCTCACAAACGTCAGGCGGATTCCCCGCAGCTCACGCGCCAGTCGGAACGGGCCGACCGTCACCAACATAAATTCCAATCCACCGAGCGCCGCGCCTGCCAAATGCCCCCCTTCGTGCAAACCTAGCGTGACCAACAAAATGAGCGGGAAACTAACCAACAACGTGAGCAAAAAAGTCGCTCGCCCCGGATCGACATACAGCGGGCCAGGCAACCGAATAACCAGCAAAATAGCGGCCAAAGCGGCCGCCATAGCCAACAACGTCGGCCCAAGCCTCTTTAACCTGGGAATCAGGCCAAAATTATGGTCCCTTTGAGCCGTGGCGAAATCGGCCGGAGTAACCGAAAGATAATCTCTGTCAATCATTGATGAGCAGATCCAATGCCCTAAAAAATAACAGTGAATGCTTTACTGGCAAATGGTACACAGGATAGTCTTAAAAACCTATGTGTTGTAAAATTACCCATGTTTTACTAATTTGCGCGGCGTTTTCTCAATTAGTTAAGGAGTCGGAATATGATTAGCTCGAAGTCGAAAAAGTATATCGTACAATTGTTGTTATTGATTTTTGTCGGGCTGTTTTGTTTTGGCACAGTAACATTATCTGCTCAGGAACAACCAACTCAAGGGGCAGATGTTCCTCAGGTTGATGAATATGGCGTTCCCCTGAACGCCAGCATAGTCAGCCAGGTAGATACCCCCAATGGCATTCAGACCATCACAGAAATCCCCGTCCAAATGGACACCTTCGCCACATCAGGCATTCCCGAAGGTCAACCCCCGGCAGCATTCACAAATTATGGCAACCGCACCGACCTCCGATTGGGCTATAACACAGCAAACGGGTTCGGCGCCCAGCGCATGTATTTGTGGTTTAACGTCGCTGCTGCCGGCATTCCCAGTAACGCAACCATCAATTCAGCATCCGTTTCTATCTGGACCAGCGATTCGGGCGGAAATATGGGTTTTGAAGCCCGTCACCTCAGTTCATCCTGGGGCGAGTTTTCGCTGACGTGGATGAGTAATCGGCCAGAATGGGGCGGCGCGTTGGGTCAGGGCGTCATCTCAGCCGGGACGGGCCAAAAAACTGCCGATGCGACGAATTTGGTGCGCGACTGGGTGTCTGGCGTGCGCGCCAATAACGGCGTGATCGTCATTGGGAATGAAGGAACGGCCGCGCCATTTGAACGGGTCATTTTTGCCCGTGAAGCCGCGAATGGTTTGTATGCCCGGTTAGTTGTCAATTGGACAATCGCGGTAGATACAGTCCCGCCGGAATCGACCATCACCCAACTGCCGCAGTTCTCACGTGTGGATTACACTGTTTCCTGGACCGGTTTTGATTTAGGCTCGCCGGCATCTGGCATTGCCTTCTGGGATTTGGATGTCAGCACCGATGGCATCAATTGGTCGCAGTGGATTCGCGGCACAACCAATCAGACGGCTACCTGGCAGGGCGCAATTGATGGCTTGACCTACCGTTTCCGGGTGCGCGCGGTTGATCGCGCCGGCAATGTGGAAAGCTGGACCCGCAACACATCGCAGCAGCAAACCAGCACAACGGCCGATACCGTTGCCCCTTCGGTTGGTTTGCAATCGCTGCCACAATTCACCTATGATTCCGGTTTCCCCATCACCTGGACCGGGGCGGATAATCGCAGCGGCGTGCGCCAATATGAAGTGCAGTTCAATGTAAACGGCGGCGCATGGCAAGTTGGGCAGGTATTCCTCTTGGGCGATGGGCAGCACACTCGTTACGCGACGGGCGCTGTGAATGGCGAAACCTACGGGATTCGCGTTCGGGCGACCGATCAGGTGGGCAATTTGGGCGCATGGAGTAACGAATCTTTCACCACGGTCTATACCACGCCGCCCTATCCAGATGCCCGCGTACTGCCATTCATCCCGCCGAATCATACGGCTGGCCCTCCAGGAATAGCTAACGATACGACTTTCCGCGTGACCTGGAGCATTCAGGTTGCGCCAGGCACTTCGGTCGTGGACCAAACTAACGTGGTTTATTCTTGCGACGGCGGTCCCTGGACCTCCTGGCTGGTGAATGCGTCTGGTACGTTTGCCAATTTTGATGCAACGGCCAATACGGTTGGCTGTTCACCTTCCACGGTAACGCATCTTTACCGCTTTGAAGCGGCCGGGAAAGCGCTGTATCCGGGGAATGTAACGCGCAATGAGACGTTGACCGGCCGGCCGGAGTCTTTTGTGGTGGTGGATCCGAATGGCGATGTCCAGGTGCGGTTCTATTTGCCTATTGTGTATGGTCCGCCAGGAGCGGTCATGCCGAACCAGGTAGAGTCTTTGTTAATAGGTGACGCCAGCGGCGAGTAAATTACCTGTGGTTATGTATGAAGAAAAGGGCGCACGGCCGTGCGCCCTTTTTTTGTGCGCGAGGGTCGGAAGATGAATAATTCCGAGGGCTGCGTTAGAATAGTGCATGGACGAGCCTGATAACGAGACGTTTATGATTCAAGATATTGGTCGAATTACCTTCGAAGATAAACCAGAATGGCTAAAAGTGGTGATGCCAGCCAAAAGAAATTGGCTGCTGCTGCTTATTTTTTCCGCCTCTCTGGTCATTTGGTTGGTGATGACCGTTTGGATGATTATCTTTCTCATACGTGATGTCATTATGCCCGGAGCCAGGTTCGCCTTTGTTTTGGCGACGATCATCGTGTTGTGGTTGGTGATCTGGTATTTTGTGGGGCGCGTGTTGGGGCGTCGCTGGCAATATTTCGCGGCCGAGCGCGAGATTATTTTCATCAACAAAGAGCGGTTGATTATGCGGCGGCCTGTATCGATTTGGGGGTCAACGGAAGCGTTTGATATGACTCATGTACGGCCGTTTTATATCAGCGATAAACATCACTGCCCGACGTTTGATTATGGCAGCCAAAAAGTGTATCTGGGTACAAGTCTCACACAATCAGAAGCCCAACGGCTCGTTGAAACGATAAATACGCTTTATTTTCGTGCGTATGATGCGGATTATTATGGCTAACGGCCGTTTCCCGGCTTCATCACGTTCTTAAACTAATTCCATGCGCAGTCTAGCTCAACGAATCGCCGCGTACATCCCCGTGACGCTGGCCAAACAAATTTTGCATGATGGCCTGCCTGCCCCCGGACAGCCGCGTTCGTTGTTCGCGGCCACGTTGTTTTCAGACATTTCGGGTTTTACAGCTATGTCTGAAGAATTGGCGTCCGATGGCCCGCGCGGCGCGGAAGAATTAAATCGCGTCCTCTTCACCACCTTCACCGCCATGATCGACGTGATCCACGAATCGGGCGGCGCGATCAGCCATTTTTATGGCGACGCAATGTCGGTGTATTTCCCTGGAGACGGGGAAACGGCCGACCGGGACGTTGCCCAGCGGGCGCTGGCCTGCGCCCAGATGATGCAGCAGCTCATGCGCGCCAGTTTTGGCCGCGCCGTCACCAATCGTCCGCCGGGCAAAAACCCAGTGTTCCCTTTGACCATAAAAATTGGCGCAGCTTACGGCCGTTGCCAGGAAATGATTGTTGGCGACCCGACCGAAAGCCTGGAATTTGTGCTGACGGGCACGGCCGTAGACGAGGCCGCCGCCGCTGAAAAAATCGCCCAATCTGGCCAGGTGGTGGCCAGCCGAGAATTGCTGGCCCTGGCCGATCGGCCTGAATTTTGCCCCGATAAGACATTTTGCGTGTTAGACGGCCGTATCCCCATGCCCGATGCCGCGCCAATACTCGATTGGAACACCTGCACCGGCGAACAATTTAGCCGCTTTTGCGAAACCACCACCGCGTTTATCCCCTCTGCTCTGACAGAACGCCTGGCCTATGGCAACACCAACGAACTGGCCGAACACCGGCCGGTTACCAGCATGTTTGTGCAGTTTGAATACGCCAATGACCCCGATGCCAGTTCCGACATCGAAACGGCCGAAATGGCCGGACAGTTGCAAGCCTATTACCAGTGGGCCAGGCGCATTGTGCGCCGCTTTGGCAGCGGCAATGCGCGCATCAACCGCATCCTCACCGGCGATAAGGGCAACCAACTGCACATCATTTTTGGCGCGCCGGTGGCTCCCGATGCGCCGGATCAGGCCATTCGCTGCGCGTTGGCGCTGCTGCGCGAGCAGCCGCCTTACATTGTCACGCAGCGCATTGGATTGGCCGCCGGCAAGGTGTTTTCCGGTCCGGTCGGGTCGACGGCGCGGCGGGAGTACACCGTGGTAGGAGATGTGGTGAATATGTCAGCGCGATTGGCGCAGGCGTGCGCGCCGAATGAAGCGTTGACCAATCCATCTACCGCCGCCCGCGTGCGTGATGTGATCGAGTTTGACGTGCTGCCGATGCAGGCCTTTAAGGGCAAGCAGGAGCAGATTACCCCCTATCGTCCGCTGGGCGAACGGCCGTCTACGACCCAACTACAGGTGTATTTTGGGCATTGGGAACGGCCGTTAATCGGCCGAGATACCGAGTTGGACCTTTTGTTGGGCGGCATGGACGCCGCCTTGCACAACGTGGGCGGCGTGGCGGCCATCCTGGGTTCTGTCGGCGTGGGCAAAACGCGCCTGTTGGCCGAGGGTATCCGTTATTGGTTGGCGGCCGGCGGCACCGGCGTGGTTGGCGTGTGCCAGCAGCACATCACCGACACGCCTTACGGCCCTTGGGTGAACATCTGGCGCGATTTTTTTGGCCTGCGACCCAGCATGGACGCCCAGAGCCAGGCTGATGTGGTGGCTCGTCGCACGGAGGGGCTGGTTCCCGATTGCGGCGACGATGTGAGTTTGTGGGGCGAAGTGTTGGGTTTGCCTTTTGCCGTGTCGCCAGGCATGGAAGCGCTGACGGCCGAAGTGCGGCAAACCCGTTTTTTTGCCCTCACGCGCCGCTGTTTCCAGGCTGCCGCCAGGGAGCAGCCGCTGCTCATTGTGTTGGAAGACGCGCATTGGGCGGACCAATCTAGCCGGGCCTTGCTAGATGACCTGACGCAATCTTTGGAAGGACACGCCCTTTTTGTGGCGGTGACTTTCCGCTTGTTAGAAGATTTGCACCTGGCGACTTTGGAACGGCCGTCGTGCATTCCCATTATCCTGGCCGATTTGTCTACCTCGATGGCTCGCCGCTTGCTGCGGGAGTTGGTGGGCGTGGATGGGCTGCCGGATGCTGTGGAGCAGCATTTGGGCCTGCGTGACCGTGACGGCCGTGACAGCCCGGTTAGCCCGCTGTTTCTGGAAGAGTCTGTGAACATGATGATGAGCGCCGGGGTGCTGAAGCGAAACGGCCGTCTCATCATCGACGAAGAAAAACTGGCCCAATTACAAATTCCAGACACCATCCACGGGCTGCTGCTGGCCCGATTGGACCGTCTCAGCCCGACCAGCCGCGATCTTTTACAAGTGGCCTCGGTGATTGGGCGCGAGTTTGCCTTGGAACCGCTGGAAACAATTGTCAGCGGCGTGCCGCGCGCGCAGATGGCCGATCTGCTTCACCAACTTGCCAACGAAGAAATGACCCAATTGGTGACGGCCGATCCGGAATGGATTTATCTTTTTCAGCACGCTCTGACGCATGAAGTGGCTTATGAAAGCCTTTCTTTTGCCCGGCGGCAGTCGCTGCATCAGGCCATGGCTGATTGGTTGGCTGTGCGTTTTGCAGATAATTTACGGCCGTATTACACCCTGCTGGCCTTTCACTACAGCCGCGCCGGAGTCCATCAGGAAGGTTTGTATTATGCGTTGGCCGCAGCCAACGATGCCCGCGACATCTTTTCCAATCAGGAAGCCGTGGAATTGTATACCCTGGCGGAGGCCCATTTGCGGGCGTTGGGGAGAGAAGAAAGGTGGGAAACGGCCGTGGCCCTCTACCTCTCCCGCGGCGAATGTCTCCGCTTCCTCGGCGACTTCAACGCCGCCATGCAGAACGTCGAGCAAGCCATCGCCCTGGCCGAAACCTACCAAAACCCTGTACGCCTCGCGCAATGCTATAATCTCATGGCCGATCTGAAGTACCGCCATGGGAGCTATGACGAAATAAACCAGTTTACAAACAAGGTGATCCGCGAACTGACGGAACAAATTCCTACCGTCGATTTAGCTACTGCGTATCGATGGTCGGGTATGGCTGCTACTGTGTCAGGTGATTATGAGGTTGCGTTAGAGCAGTTGCACCGCGCAGAAACACTTTGTTATCAGATACAAAACAGGGAACGTTTAGCCAGAGTATGGGAATCCATGGCTTTTGTTTATTTTCTGCAAAAGAATCTGGAGTTAGCTCTGAAATATACGCAACAAAGCCTTGAGCTTTCCCGTGATTTCAGCACTGTTGCCAATGTTGCCAGCTCGTTAAGCAATATTGCGCTGGTTCAATTGCAATTAGGACAACCAAAAGACGCATTATTAACCCTTGAGGAGGCTGTTACAATTGTTCGCGGTGTAAGCCGTAACTATTTGGCTGCTTTTTTGGTTAACAAAGCCGAGATTCTTTGTTACCTGGGAGATTTTGTTGAGGCAAAGGTGTGTTTTTCTGAGGCAGTGGATCTTTTCAGTCTGATGGATGATGACAATGGGATACTAGAAGTGTCCTTGTCTCAGGCTTATGAATACCATTGTGCCTTGGGGGAATGGGAAGAGGCTTTAGTTATCTTGAAACGCGTCCAAGACTTGATTACGCTTCGACCGGAACTCAATCCAGAAGCGCAAGTTCGTTTGCTAATTGCTTTGAGTCAGATTTCTTTGGCAACAGGTGACTTTTTCGCTGCGCAACGTTATGGAGATGAGGCTTTTGCGTTAGCCGAGAGCAAAGAAATCGGCTGGTGGCGACCAGCGGCCTGTTACTTTTCCGGCAAAGCGAACCTGGAATTAGGAAAAACCGCGCAAGCGCTGGACGTGCTGCACTTAGGTATGACGGCCGTTGCCAATGATGGCTGCCCCGATTACCTGCCCCTACTTTTGTTGGCGTTAGCCCAGGCTGAACCAAATAAACGTATTGAGCACTTACAAAACTGCATCGCCAGCGCAGAAAAGCGGGCCAGGTATGTTGATCGGGTGTATTGCGTTGAAGTGGCCGGAGCCAGGCTGGGGAGTAAATAGGGGCGCACCATCTAAAAAGCCCGGTTGCAAAACCGGGCTTTTTGTTTTAATTAGTACAACTTGTTCCCTAAGAACCGACAACCCAAATACCTTTTGTTGTCCGATCGCCCAGGCCACCGGCGAATTCGTCGAAGTTGTCTTCGTTGAGGTTCTCCAGGACTTTGCGATCTTCGTCGGTTAGCTGGTAACCTTGCAGCGCTTCGTCCGGCTTGGTGAACAGAAGTTTGCGGAAGGCTTCATCTTTAATAGCCC
Organism: Chloroflexota bacterium; assembly: GCA_017993775.1. GTDB lineage: Bacteria > Chloroflexota > Anaerolineae > Promineifilales > Promineifilaceae > Leptovillus. Next base: position 37,000 of record JAGOMA010000011.1, read on the forward strand.
GTTCAATGATTTCTTTGATGATAGTTTCAGACATGTCATTCTCTCCTGATTTGGTTAATCCCAGAAGCGCTTTGGCGCTACGGTGGGATATTATTTTTGTCCTGCAATTGAATGCAGTATGCCCAGGGAACGGCCGTTTGTCAATACAATGCCCCGCACATCTGTTGTAATTCAGCTTACTTTTAACGGTTGCCAGTTACCCCGGAATAGGCTATCCTGGACCCATGTTTTTTGAACGAGGCTTTACCGGGCGGATGGTTCGCCCTCAAATTATTGGCTGTGGTGTGGTGCGGCTCTGGTTAAACGCGCCTATCACCTGATATTTATGTAAAGTAATTTTATTGAAATTCAGGAAGCCGAGGCGCACGCGTCTCGGCTTTTTTGTTTGGTATAGACCACCAGACAGGTTTTGGAAGCCTGTCTGGTCTTGAGGTACGGAGGTATAAAGCATGGCCGAAATTCTGGTCAATCTCGATAAAGTCAGCGTCAGTTTTGCGGGCCGGGTTATTTTTGCCGGCCTGAGTTGGGAGATTCAGGCCGGGCAGCGGGTAGGGCTGGTTGGGCCGAACGGCACGGGCAAATCCACGCTGCTCAAGCTGATTGCCCAGGAATTGTCGCCAGACGAGGGCAACATTTTCCGCCTGTCCGGGCTGACCTGGGGGCGATTGGCGCAGGAACCAGCCATGCCGGAAGGCGAAACTGTGCTGTCGGCGGCGATGACGGCCGTGTCTGCCATCGCCGCCATCGAACAAACACTGGCCCACCTGGAAGCGCAAATGGGCGATCCGGCCGTTTATGAGCAGCCTGTGGCTCTGGCCAGGGTGCTGGCTGCCCACGAAAAGGCGCTGGCCCAGTACGATCTGCAGGATGGTCCGCGATATGCCAGCCGCGTCAAGGACGTACTCAGCCGCCTGGGATTTGATCAAAGTCAATGGTCTATACCGGCGAAATTACTGAGCGGCGGGCAAAAAAAGCTGGTGATGCTGGCCCGGCTGGTGGTGCAAAATCCGCAGCTGCTTTTGCTCGACGAGCCGGATAATCACCTGGATTTACCGGCCAAACGTAACCTGGAACGGCTAATTGCCAGCTATCCCGGTTGTGTGGTCATTATTTCTCATGATCGGTATTTGCTGGATGAGGTGACCAGCCATATTGCCGAGTTGGAGAACGGCCGTCTCACCCTTTACCCAGGCAATTACACCACCTATGCCAACGAACGCGCGCTGCGCCGCCTGCGCCAGCAGCAGATGTATGCGGCGCAACAAAAGGAAATTGGCCGGATAGAGGCGGCCATCAAGCGTTTTGAGTTGTGGGCCTCGGTAGTGGTGAACGAGCGGCACATTCGCCAGGCGCGCGCCCGGCAAAAAATGCTGGATCGCATGGACAAGGTGGAAAAAGTTAGCGAAGCGCGGCGCATGACCTTAGAGATGGCTGGCTGGCGCGGCAGCAACAAGGTGATTGAGCTGGAAAAAGTGAGGAAGACGTTTGAAAACGGCCGTACTATCTTCTCCGGTCTCAATCTGACACTCTGGCATGGCGAGCGCGTGGGGCTGGTTGGTCCCAATGGCGCGGGCAAATCGGTGCTGCTCAAACAATTACTCGACCCGGAAGCCATCAGCGGTGGCCAAATCAAAATTGGTCCCAGCAGCAAAATTGGCTACTATGCTCAGGAGCATGAGACGCTGGATTATGATCAGACCCTGATTGACGCCATCCGCCTGACTGCGCCGGTGAGCCGGGAAACGGCCGTAGCCTTCCTCCACCGGTTTCTTTACACCTACGATCAGATGCAGCAGCCTATCGGCAACCTGAGCGGCGGCGAGCGCAGCCGCCTGCAATTGGCCCGCCTGGTGCTGGAAAAGCCCAATTTACTCATCCTCGACGAGCCGACAAACAACCTGGATATTCATTCGATTGAAGTGCTGGAAGAGACGTTAGAGGAGTTTGTGGGGACGGTGCTGGTGATTTCGCACGACCGCTACTTTTTGGACAAAGTGGTAGACCGGGTGGTGGAACTGCGGAACGGCCGTCTCACTGAATTTATCGGTGGTTATACCGATTACCTGGCCGAAACGGCCGACGCAGGTTGATACAAAAAAACGAGGGGCAGGTTTTGGCCTGCCCCTCGTTGATTCTTCTGAGTTTGGTGAGTTTGGTGCGTCGATTCCGTGATGCGTAAACAATACACGCATCACGGCTCACATCTCACGTGTTACAGGAAATTAATACCGCAAAATCGCCCCGATGCGGCCGGCTGCTTCCAGTTCCGGATTGTCGGCGATGATTTCTACATGACCGCCCTGGGTGATGGTGTGGGCGACGGCCGCATCAACCACGTCCTCCACATCCACCAGTTCGTGTTCAGCCATGGGGCTGCGGGCCAGATTGGCCACCACAAAGCCAGATTCTTCATGCACGTAACCAGGGGCGCGGAATCCATCGCTGATGATCAGGTTCTGCACCCGTTTGTCGCTGATGGCTTGCAGTGTGTCGTCCAGACCCACCACGGCGTTACCGCCGCTGGCGTGAAGGTCGACCAGTTTGTCTACCAATTTATGCTCGCGCTCAGCATTTGCCTCGGCCAGCAATTCCAATGTTTGGCGGCGGACTTCGTGTTCGCCGGCGTTCATGGCAATGCTAAATGTCCCGGCCAGGCAGGATTGCAGTTTTTTGGGCAGCAGCTCGCGGAATTGGGCCACGGTTTCGGCCGTGCCGCCCACGAAAAGCCGCCGTACAGGCCGATTTTGGAAAAAATCGTTGGCCGCTGTCGCTGAATCACGCAGGTTGCGTTGGACCAGTTCTTCTTCATGACGGCTGCCGCCGCCGCCGCCGCGCATGCCAACGGCCGATGAGCCGCCGCCCTTCTTGATTTTTTGGACGTCTTCGCCCATAAAGCCGCTGGAGGCTTGCAGTTCTCCCAGGTGATATTCAAAAAAGCGTGATCCGACGCGATCGACGAGGATGACGCCAAAGTGGGCGTAATGGTCGAGCAGGTGGGCCAGGGGTTTTACATACGGCCGTTGCCCCAGGCGCAGCCGGTTGCGGAAAGAAACGGCCGTTGGATAAGCCCGGAAAAAAGTGCCATCATGGTTGGCAAACATGGCCAGACCGGGTTTGCCCCAATCGTAGCTGTGATCCAGGTACTTCTCAATCGTTTCTACTTCTTCCACCTGGTTCAGTTGTGCCTCTTTCAGCATGCCGCGAACCCGAAGCTTAATCGCTTCAATGGATTCGAGCGTGCTGTCGGTGTCCAGGTAAATACTCACCACCTGCCGCCCATCTGAGTTGTAAGCGAGCAATTCCTGCAACTGTTCTTGGTTAATCATCTGACCTCCTCTAAGCTAAAACAGATTGAATGAGGTGAAAATCAGCCAGTCTACTCCCTTCAATAGAAAGGCTGAGTAACTCAGCGCTGGCTGGCAGCGCCGAGAGAGTACACATGGGTTACGGCCGTGCCCCCAAAGTCAGGGGCACGGTTATCTCTTTGCCGTCCCGCACAACGGTCAGGTCAACTGTCTGACCGGCTTCCGTTTCAAAAACCAGGTAGCTGATCAAATCGTCGGAACTGGTTATTTCTGTGCCGTTGATGGCGATGATCAGATCGCCGCCGGGCAGTGCGCCAAAATTATTTAAGCCGCTGGCGATTAGCCCGGCATCTGCCGCCGGTGCGTTGGCGGAAATATCTAACACATACGCGCCGCTGGTGTAGGGGATATTCAATTCTTCGGCTGTGTCGATATTCAGGGTTTGCATCCGAATACCCAGGTAGGGGTACACATATTTCCCTTCGCTGATCAAGTGGGGCACGATGCGTTGCACGGCATTCACCGGAATCGAGAACCCCACGCCGGAATTTGTGCCCGTGTCGGTGCGGATGGCGCTGTTGACGCCAATTACTTCACCGCGCAAATTGAGCAGCGGTCCGCCGGAGTTGCCGGGATTAATGGCCGCGTCGGTCTGGATAACCTGGGGCAGGGAATAACGGCCGCCGCCTTCCACTGAGCGCTGGGAATCGAGCGTGCGCCCGAGGCCGCTGACAATGCCGATGGACATGGAGCCTGCTTCGCCAAACGGATTGCCAATGGCGATGACAAACTGGCCGACATGCAGTTGATCCATGTCGCCAAGTGGCACAGGTTTGGCGTTTGGCGAGAGGCTTTCGGCTTTGATGACGGCTAAATCGCTGTCGACGTCTGTGCCAACCACTTCGGCGCGGCTGCGGTAGCCGTCGGCGAAGATCACTTCAAAGGTATCGCCGTCGGTGACGACATGATTGTTGGTGATGATGTAACCATTTTCGTCGTACACAAAACCGCTGCCGGTTCCCAGGGGGAATTCCTGATCATCAAAGGTGTTAAAGACAAAGATGTGGACGACGCCGGGATTTACTTTTTCGTACACCGTGACGAGCTGGTTTTGCAGGTCGAAGTTGAGGGTGTCGGGATCAACGGCCGTGTCACCTGAAATTTGGGTGTCTGATACGGCAGGTGTGGGCATTTGCGCCTGCAGGGTGGCCACAACATCACGGACAACGGCGTCCTGGTCGATGCCGACGGCCGTTTGCGGGGTTACGGTACTCGCCTGACAAGCTAAGGTACTTAAAAAGAGAAACGAAAAAAAGGTGAGGAAATAAAAATGGCGTCTGCGGGTCATGGTATGGTCCTTTTAGAATTTGGTCTGCGAAGTCACCAAGCCAAAGCGGCGCCGGCCAAAGCGCTCGCTCGGAAAATCAAATATCAGGGTCGTGGTTGCGCCAGCTGCGCCAACCGTTCGTACAACGTGCGTTCTTCTTTTGTCAACTGTTGGGGAATACGCACACGCATCTTTGCCAGCAGATCACCAAACTGGTCGGGCTGGGCCAGGTGGGGCATGCCTTTGCCGCCCAGGCGGAAGACTTGCCCATTTTGCGAACCAGGCGGAATTTTTAGCGTGACGCTGCCGGTGAGCGTGGGCACATCTACCTGGCCGCCGAGAACGGCCGTTGCCACATCTACATCTACCCTTACTTCAAGGTTATGCCCGACCCGCTCAAACGTATCATGCGGCAGCACCTGAACCACCAGGAAAAGATCGCCCACACCCTGAGAATGGGCACGCCCTTTTCCACGCAGCCGAATCTTGCTGCCAGTTTTGGCTCCTGCGGGGATTTTGGCCGTAAATTGACGGCCGTTTTGTTGGTACATGCGGGTGGCTCCGCCAAAAGCTTCTTCGAGGGTAATTTCTACCGCTTGTTCGATATCGTAGTTGGGTGGGGTTGGTTTTTGTGACTGGGCATGTGGCGACCCGGCCGTGCCAAAAATGGATGTGAAAAAGCTGGAAAAATCGTTGTTTTTCCCGCCAAAAATATCACCAAAATCCATGTTTGTATTTTGCCGGCCTGCCCCCTGGGCAAACCATTGAGAGAAATCAAAATCAGAAGCTTGCCCGCCCATTTGCTGGAATCGGTGGTAGTTGCTTCCTAACTGGTCATATTTAGCCCGGTTATCCGGGTTGCCAATCACTTCATACGCTTCATTTATCGCTTTAATTTTTTCTTCGGCTTGGTTGCTGCCTGGGTTTTTGTCTGGATGATACTGCCGCGCGAGACGACGATATGCTTTTTTAATATCCTTATCGTCAGCGGTTTTGTCTACGCCTAGAATGTGGTAGTAGTTCTTATATTCCATAGATAACGTTCTGGTGTGAGTGCTTCAGAAAATAGTCATGAACCTGATGATTTCCTGAATTGTTAGTATTGTAAGTTTGTGGCGCGATGGATGTCAAGTAAGGTAAGAAGATTCCAACGGAATGCTTACTCGCCGGGTTAGATTGGCAAATTGAGGGAAAGCTGGCGGGCTTGGGCCGGGGTTGGTTTGTCGGCGCGAAAGCAGTGGATGAGGCCTTGCAAATCTTGCTCTGTTTGCACAACAAAGCCGGCCTCGTATAGAAGGTCGCGCCACTGATCGGCGGGTTGCAGGCTCAATGCGCCTGGCCCCATCACCAGCCAGTTGGTTTGGCTGCGCACTCGCTCGGCCAAAAGGATACGGCCGTTTGGCGTGAGAATGCGGTTTACTTCTTGCAGCAGCGCTGCCTGGTCGCCTTGCTGCCAAAACTCCGACACAACTTGACACAAAAAAACGGTGTTGATGCTTTTGTTGGGCAGCGGGAAGAGGTCGATACGGCCGTTTTGCCACACCAGACGCGGGTCTTGGGGCGCAGGCGGTTGGTGGGTGCGGTATCGTTTCAACTTTTGGCTATTGTTCCACTGCGGATTGTACACGTCAATAACATGAATTTTCCCTGTCGTCAGGCGGCGGCTGAGCCGCAGCGCAGTTTCGCGCACCCCCAGGTCTACCACAACCAGCGTATCCTCCGATTCGCAGCGGCCCATTTCAAACAATACGTCATCCGGCCGTAATCCCGCCAGGTCATGCAGCTGATGCGCGGCCCATAACGCCGCGCCAAAAAAGTAGCCCAACAACAGCGCCGCCGCCAGCGCCAGCGGCACAAAAGAGAGCCACCCGGCCTGCAAACTGATGCCCACCATCAGAAGAGCGGCAACAACGCCCAAATATGTGAGCAGATACATCGGCCAATTGGCTCGTATATGGCGTACGGTTCCGCTGTAAGGTGATTTGCGTCTCATGGGATCGTAAGTATAGCCGTAAGCCGTTATTCGTAAACCGTTGTCCGTAAAGGCGGAACACGTATCACGTCTCTTCCCGGCAGGCAATCCGCCACGCGTCCAAATCCAGCCGCTTAAACAGCCAGTCGTAATCGAGTTCGTTCATTACCGGGCAAAATTCAGCCGGATTGCCCGCGTACTCCACGCCGAAAACGGCTTTGCCGGCCTGGGTAAACGGCCGTAACGCCTCGCATTCGTCATACTGGTAACATTCCTCGTTCAGCGCCCAGTCAAAATGCGGTTCCAGCACATCCACCAGGTCCAGCGCATTTTTCAGGCCGATGGACAGGCCGCGCGCGTGGGCGGCTTCCGCCAGCCAGATGTTGTAGGCGATCTGGTCGGCCTCGCTGATGGCAAAGCCGCTGTCGTTGGCGTAGGCGGTCACGTTGTCCGGCTCCACGCCGTCGCACCCTTTTTGTACGGCCGTGTCCAATCGCCGCGCCATAATCGGTTCAATTGCCGCCCGGTTGCGAATGTCCAGCCAGCGCTCGTCGGGCCAGCCGTCCAGCGTCTCGCCCAGCGCCTCCGGCGGGAAATCGCCCGCATCGTTGCGCCACTCCTCATAACTGCCCGCGCTGAAGTAACAGATGACGATACGGCCGTCGCCCTTCAATTCCTCAATCACCGCCTGCGGCGCGTCAAACAAGTCAATGTCATACATCGCCACGTCCAGGCTCGTGTCGATGTCGCCGGTTAGCTGCCACTGCCAGCTTGTGCCCGGCGTCGGCTGCCAGATGGCGGATGGAGACTGGGGGGTGGGGGTTGGGGGTTGGAGATTGGGTGTTGGAGATTGGGGCGATGGCGCTTCGTTTTCCGTTAACTGTTCACTGTTAGCTGTTAATTGTTCTGTCTGTTCGTTGCAGGCGGCCAGCAGCAGGGCCAGCAGCAGGAGCAAAAGGGATGGGCTTCGTGGTTTCATGCGGCCATTGTAACCGACGACGGCCGTTTCCCATACCCCCACGGCCCATCCTTTGTTACAATCGCCAGCCATGAACTACGATCTTGTCATTAAAAATGGGACGGTGGTAACGGCCGTTGCCACCTATCAGGCAGACATCGGCATCGTCGGCGAGCGCATCGCCGCTGTGGGTGAAAACTTGCGCGGCGCGCGCGAAATCGACGCCGTGGGCAAGCTGGTCACGCCGGGAGCCATCGACCCCCACGTCCACCTGCAAATGCCCATCGGCGACTTCACCTCTACCGACGATTTTTTCACCGGCACCCGCGCCGCGGCTTTTGGCGGCACAACGGCCGTCGTCGACTTCATCGAGACCGCCCCCCAGGAAACCATGATGCAAGCCCTGGCCGCCCGCCGCGCCAAAGCCGACCCCAAAGTGGTCATCGACTACGGCCTGCACATGACCATCGGCCCCACTGACATCGCCAAACTCGACCAGATACCCGACGCCTACGCCGCCGGCTGCGGCAGCTTCAAGCTCTACATGGCCTACGGCCTGCGCCTCACCGACGGCCAGCTTTTGCAAGTGCTGGAAGCGGTGCGCGGCGTCGGCGGCTTGCCCGTGGTCCACGCCGAAAACTGGGACGTGATCACCACGCTGATCGCCCGCAATCTGGCCGCCGGGCGGGTGGAGCCGCACTGGCACCCGCGCAGCCGCCCCGCCACGCTAGAAGGCGAAGCCGCCGGGCGGGTGATTGACATCGCGGCTTTTGTCGGCACGCGGCTCTACATTTTCCATGTCTCCTGCCAGGAGACGGTGGCCCGCATCGCCGCTGCCCAGGCGCGCGGCCTGCCGATTTATGGCGAGACCTGCCCGCAGTATTTGCTGGCCGATTGGTCGCTCTACGACCGGCCGGGTGTGGCCGGGGCGCTGCCGGTCTGCTCGCCGCCTATTCGTGAGCAGACGGAGCAGGTCAATCTGTGGCGGGCGTTGGGCCAGGATCACCTGCAAGTCGTGTCCACCGACCACTGTCCCTTCACCGCCGCCGAAAAAGAAAGCCGCCTGGGCGATTACAGCCGCATCCCCGGCGGCGTGCCGTCTATCGAAATGCGCTTCCCGGCGGTGTACCATCGTGGCGTGGGCGGCGGCCACCTGACGCTGAATCAGTGGGTGGCGGTTTGCTGCGCCAACCCGGCGCGTCTCTTCGGCTTTGCCCGCAAAGGCCACATCGCCAGCGGCTACGACGCCGATCTGGTCATCTTCGACCCGGACAAAGAATTTACCATCTCGCCGAACACCCTGCACGAGGCGGCCGGTTGGACGCTTTACGAGGGTTTAACGCTCAAAGGTTGGCCTTCCACCACCATCAGCCGTGGCCGGGTGGTGGTGGATGATGGGGAGTTTGTGGGGGCGGCGGGGCACGGCCGTTTTGTGGAACGGAGATTTGAGATTGGAGACTAGAGATTGGAGATTGGTGAATAGAGACATCACAGTCTCCAGTCTCAGTAGTTTAAAAACCCAGGTCATTCCGAGGAGTCTTCGACGAGGAATCCCGACAAACTGGATATTTTAGGTGAACGGGATGCTTCGGAGGACCTCAGCATGACAGAGAACCTCACCATTCAGTCAATTCGTATCAGGTTTTTAAAACTACTGTGTCTCTAATCTCCCAAAAAGCTATGACACAACACATCACACTCAATCTGGCCGGTTTCCAGATCGGCCATGCGACGGATGCGGAATTTTTTACGGGCTGCACGGTGATTTTGTGCCCGGAGAACACGGTTGGCTCGGCCGACGTGCGCGGGCCGGCGCCGGGCAGCCGCGAGACGGCGCTGCTGGCCCCTGATAAGCCCAATCATCACGTCAACGCGGTGCTGCTGACAGGCGGCAGCGCCTTTGGCCTGGCGGCTGCCGACGGCGTGATGCGCTATCTGGCGGAGCGCGGCATTGGCCACCCCACGCCCATCAAACCGATTCCGATTGTGCCCACGGCCGTTGTCTTTGACCTCGGCTTCAACTGGGGGAAAAAGCACCCGGACGCCGACATGGGCTATGCCGCCTGTCTGGCGGCGGGCGCTGGTGCCATCCAGCAGGGCAATGTGGGCGCGGGCGCGGGCGTGACGGTGGGCAAGTGGGGCGGCTTTGAGCACATGATGAAGGGCGGTTTTGGCGCGGCCAGCGTGGCCATTGGCGAACTAATGGTGGGGGCGATGGCCGTGACAAATCCGGTGGGCGATGTGCTGAACGTGGACAATTCGGTGCTGGCCGGGGCGCGGGGCGAGAACGGCCGTTGGCTGGCCGACGCTCACCCGCTGCGTTACATTTCCGAGGAGCGGATGCCGCAGGTGGGCACAAACACCACCCTGGTGGTGGTGTGGACGAATGCGAAGCTGACGCGGCCGGAAGCCCACCGTTTGGCTCAACGCGCCCACGATGGCATGGCCACGGCCGTGCGTCCCATCCACACCACCCACGACGGCGACACCGCTTTTGCCCTGGCTTCTGGCGTGGTGGACGCGCCGTTTAATCAGGTGGCCAATGCCGGGGCGGAAATGGTCGCCGAGGCGATTCGCAATGGCGTGCGCTTTGCCGCCTCGCTGCCGCTTGCGCCGGGGTTGGCGGAATGATAGTTTTAAGACCTGACAGGTTTTCTGAAACCTGTCAGGTCTAAGTAGAGGATGACATGAAAGGGATCATTACCGTATTTGGCAGTTCACGGCCGTTGCCGGACAGTGCGGCCTATTATGAGGCGCTGGTGGTGGGGCGGCTGCTGGCGGAAGCCGGGTATGCCGTGGCCACCGGCGGCTACATGGGCACGATGGAGGCTGTGTCGCGCGGCGCGGCGGAGGCGGGCGGCCACGTCATTGGCGTGACCTCGGCGCAGATTGAGACGTTTCGCCCTATCCCCCCAAACCGGTGGGTAAAGCAAGAGATTCGCAAGGAGCTGCTGCGCGACCGCGTGGCCCATCTGGTGCTGGAAAATGATGGCATGATTGTGCTGCCGGGCGGCATTGGCACGTTGTCGGAGATGGCCCTGGCGTGGAGTTTGATGCAGGTGGGCGACATTGCGGTACGGCCGTTGGTCCTTTATGGCCCTACCTGGCGCGCTACCCTGACCGCTTTTTTTGACCCCGCCTACATCCGCGCGCAAGATTACAGCCTGCTGCAATTTGCCGATACGCCGGAAACGGCCGTGGCGTTGGTGACACGGTGACGAGAACCAGATTGGTCCAATCTTACTGCGTTAGAAACGGAGGATAGTTTGCTATTTCTCAAACTAGGCGGCTCGTTGGTGACGGATAAGACGGGCGTGGAGGCGGTGCGGGCGGCTGAGCTGGCGCGGTCGGCGGCGGAGATTGCCGCCGCGCGGGCGGCACGGCCGTCTTTGCGACTGGTGGTGGGGCATGGCGGCGGCTCGTTTGGGCATGTGGCGGCGGCGCAGTATGGCACGCGGCAGGGCGTGGCCACGGCCGGGCAGTGGCGCGGCTTTGCGGAGGTCCATGCGGCGATGGCGCGGCTGAATCGGCTGGTAGTAGAGGCGCTGCTGGCGGCGGGCGTGCCGGCCATCGGGCTGGCCCCTTCCGCGCTGGCGCTGTGCGAAAACGGCCGTATCACCCACATCCACACCGCTACCATCCAGGCGGCGCTGGCAGCAGGATTGGTCCCGGTGATTTTTGGCGACGTGGCCTTCGACGCGGCGCAAGGCGGCACGATCATCTCCACGGAGGAGGTGATGATGGCGTTGGCGGCGGAGCTACGGCCGTTGTGGCTGCTGCTGGCGGGCGAGGTGCCGGGCGTGCTGGACGCGCAGGGGGGCGTGGTGGCGACCATCACGCGGCACAATTATGATGAGGTGGCTGCCGCGCTGGGCGGTTCGCGGGGCACGGACGTGACCGGCGGCATGATCAGCAAGGTGCAGTCCATGCTGCGATTGGTGGACGAACATCCGCAGTTGTCCATCCGCATTTTTTCGGGCCTGGAGGCGGGTTTGTTGGCGGCGCTGCTGCGGGAGCCGGAAACGGCCGTAGGCACGCGCATCGCCTGACAAACCTCCCGGAAGTTCTGAACTTCCGGGAGGTTGGGGGAAAACGGCCGTCCACCAGGGGGAAATCATCATCTGGCGGGTGAAAATGACGATCCGGCGGCTGAAAACGGCCGTCTACTACAACAAAAAGGATTTTGAATATGCTAAGAAGCGTGCGCACGACGTTGAATCCGGCGTGGTATCAGGGGGCGAGAAGGCAACGGCCGTATTTCGAGGGCTGGTATTTCAAACTGGTAGACGCTGCCACGCAGCAGCGTTACGCCATCATTCCCGGCCTGTTTAAGAGCGGCGACCCCCATGCCTTTATCCAGGTGCTCAACGGGCAGACCGGGACGGCCCATTATCACCGTTTTGCCCCGGAGATGTTTTGGGCGGCGGATAATAAATTCGAGATTCATATTGGCGGCAGCCGTTTTGCCGCGGATGGGCTGACGCTGGACATCGACACGTCGGAGCAGACTGTGCGCGGCGAGGTGCGCCTGGGCGATTTGCAGCCCTGGCCGGTGGCGCTGACCGCCCCGGGCATCATGGGCTGGTACGCCTGGGTTCCGACGATGGAGTGTTATCACGGCGTGGTCAGCCTGGATCACGCGCTGTCTGGTTCGCTGGTGGTGGATGGGACGGCGGTGGATTTTAGCGGCGGGCGCGGCTACATCGAAAAGGATTGGGGAAAGTCGTTCCCGCAGGCGTGGGTGTGGCTGCAGAGCAATCACTTTGAGCAGTCCGGGGTTTGTTTGACCGGCTCCATCGCCATCATTCCCTGGCAGCGGACAAGTTTTAACGGTTTTATTGTGGGGCTGTGGGTAGACGGCCGTCTCTACCGTTTTGCCACTTACACCGGGGCCAAAGTGGCCGAGCTGGCCATCACTGACGATGCCGTGCAGTGGGTGCTGCGCGATAAACGCCACCAGCTTTCTATTCTGGCGCGGCGCGGCGCGACCAGCCTGTACGGCTTGCTCAAAGGCCCGACGACGTTGGAGATGGGCAAGCGGGTGGAGGAGACGCTGACGGCGACGGTAGAGGTGCAGCTTTGTGAAGTAGGCAGTGGGCGGGAGGTGTTTGCGGGGAACGGCCGTTGCGCCGGTCTGGAAGTCTACAACCCGGCTGCCCTTTTGGATACACGGATTTGACGGATAGGACGGATGCACACGGATTTTTTGCCGTGAAAACCGGCATAGTTCATTTCAGGCGACGTGTGTTTACAAATTTAGCCCAAAGACATGTCATGCTGAGGTCCTCCGAAGCATCCCGTTCCTCTGGTGGGAGCGGGATGCTTCGCTCCGAAGACTACGCTCAGCATGACAACGCAGCGTAAATGTGTAAAGAAGATGGTTTGCTCGGCGAGCCATGCCTGAAAATCCGATAAATCCGTCTAATCCATTTACCTACCGGCCGTAAACAGCCAGTGTTCGCCGCCGCGGTCGGGCAGGGTGACGGTTTGGGTGTGGGGCAGGCCCAGGCGCAGGAAGAGGGCAATTTGTGGGGCGTCGGCCCAGCGGGTGTGGCAATCGACGTGGGCAAAGGCCCACTCGTCGCGGAACCAGGACAGCAGCGCCGCCAGCAGGCGGTCGTCGAGGCGGCTTTGCAGGTATGGCTCTGTCACCCAAAAGCGCACCAGGGCCGCGGGGGGGAAAACCACGTAAGGGTTAGGCTTGATGTAGACACAGCCCAGGCAGGCGTCCTGGGCGGGATTGAGCACGGTGTAGGTGAAGGCGATACGCTGCTGGTGTTCGTCCCAGTGCCAGCGCAGGTCGGCTTCGTTGTCGGCCAGGGTGAAGTCGTCGGCGGGCCAGGGGCTGCCGCTCCAGAGGCGCAGCATCTCGCGGCTGGCCATGAGGGCGGCGTAATCGAGGGCGGCGTGGGCGGGGGTTAACGGCCGTAAAACAAACTCCGGCGCGTCCAATCCAATAGGTACAGGCAGAGGTTCTGGGTAAAACATCATCGTCATATTGGGGGAGACTGGAGACTGAACCAGTCTCCAGTCTCTAGTCTCCAATCTCCAATCTCAATTCCTCAGGTTATTCTCGTCCCTAAAAGCCCATAGACCGGCCAATCAAATCCTTCATAATTTCGGTGGAGCCGCCGCCGATGGTTTGCCAGCGCATTTCGGTGTAGAGCCAGGCGATGGGGTACTCTTTCATGTAGCCGTAGCCGCCGTGAAGCTGGAGGCACTGGTCGATGACCCGCTTGTTGAGTTCGGTGGTCCACCATTTGGCCATGGCGGCGTCGACGGCCGTTAACTCCCCGGCATTGTGGGCCAGCACACAGCGGTCCAGAAACACCCAGGCTATTTCCAGCTCTGTTTTCATCTCTGCCAGCTTAAAGCGGCTGTTCTGGAATTTGCCGATGGGGCGGCCAAAGGCGGTGCGCTCCTGGCAGTAGCGGGTTGTCATATCCAGCGCTGCCTGCGCCTGGGCCACGGCTGCGGCGGCAATCGACAGCCGTTCCTGCGGCAGATTTTGCACCAGATAGATGAAGCCCGCGCCTTCTTCGCCCAGCCGGTTGGCGATGGGTACGCGCACATTATCAAAAAACAATTCGGCGGTGTCCTGGGCGTGCCAGCCCATTTTTTCCAGGTTGCGGCCGCGGGTGTACCCTTCCATGCCGCGCTCAACTACCAGCAGGGTCAGCCCGGCGTGGCGGGTTGTGGGATCAGTCTTGGCGGCGACGATGACCAGATCGTTGAGGATGCCGTTGGTGATGAAGGTTTTTTGGCCGTTGAGGAGGTAATGGTCGGTGTGGGGCACGGCCGTTGTCTGAATGCCCGCCAGATCGCTGCCGGCGTTGGGTTCGGTCATGGCGATGGCTGTGATGGTTTCGCCGGTGATCATCTGGGGCAGCCAGCGCTGCTTTTGTTCCTCGCTGGCGTAGTTCAGCAGATAAGGCGTCACAACGTCGGTGTGCAGCGAAAAGCCGGGACCGGTGGCCAGGGCGGCCATAAACTCCTCGGTGAGGATGAGGTTGTAGCGGAAGTCGGGTTCGCCCAGGCCGCTGTAGGCCTCGGGCACGGCCATGCACAGGAAACCGGCGTCGCCGGCTTTGCGCCAGATGTCGCGCGGGACTTGCCCCGCCGCTTCCCAATCGGCGTGGCAGGGCGTGACTTCCTGGGCGATGAATTGGCGCACGGCCGTGCGAAACATGGCGTGTTCGTCGTTAAAAATTTCTCGTTTCATAGCTCCTCCGGGATGTGGGTGCGTGAATCGTGATGCGTGAATCGTGATGCGTGATGCGTAAAAAACACGCATCACGCATCAATCTTTACGGCCGTATCGCCTCGGCGAATTTGGTAATGGCGGCAATATGTTTCTGCGGCGTATCGAAGCCGAGGTACATGGTGTTGAGGGTGAGGTGGGTGGCGCCGGCTGCCTGCCATTCGGCCAGGATTTGCTGCCATTCGTCGGCACGGCCGTCGCCGTAGGACAAGCGGGGTTCGATGCCAATGTCGGAGAGGGAACGGCCGTTTTGGGCCAGGTAAAAAGTAAGTTTGTCCAGGTGGGGTTGGGTGGTCTCGGCGGTGCGGTAGTTGGGGAACCAGCCGTCGCCCAGGCGGCCGACCCGTTCTAACACGGCGTCGGCGTGGCCGCCAAACCAGATGGGAATGGGGCGCTGCACCGGCAGCGGGTTCAGGCCGGCGTCGGGAATGGTGTGCCATTGTCCTTTGTAAGTCACGAGGTCGCGCGTCCACAACTGGCGGAGAACGTCGATTTGCTCTTCGATGCGTTTGCCGCGTGTGTGGAAATCCATGTTCATGGCGGTGTATTCGACTTTGTTCCAGCCATTGCCGATGCCGAGACGGAAACGGCCGTTGCTCAACACATCTACTTCCGCCGCCTGCTTGGCCACCAGGGCCGTTTCCCGCTGCGGCAAAATCAGAATGCCGGTAACAAATTCCACCCGGCTGGTAAGGGCGGCCATGTAGCTGAACAACGTAAATGGTTCGTGGAATGGGTTTTGGTAGGTGTATGGCCCTTGCCAACCGCCGGGACGATCCGGGTTTGCGCCGAGGATGTGATCGTAGGCCAGAATGTGATGGTAGCCCAGGGCTTCGGCCGTCTGCGCATAATCACGGATTGCTGCCGGATCGCTGCCAAATTCGATTTGGGGAAATACGACGCCAATTTTCATAGGTTTTCTCTCCATTATCAGTGATTGGTTAATATGTTGCAGGGATCGGTCTAACCCGTAAGCTAAATTTGTGTCGGCTCATTTTTGGCGACACTCATGGCCGGGAACCAGATGGTGAACGTGCTGCCCATCTTGAGTCCTTGGCTGGCAACTTCGATGGTTCCCAGGTGCAGGGCGACGATTTCCTTGGCAATTGCCAGACCGAGGCCGGTGCCGGGAGCGCCGGACATCTGTCCACTTGTGCCGCGATAGAAGCGGGCGAAAATTTTGTCTAGTTCGTCGGCGGGAATGCCTGGCCCGGTGTCGGTGATGCTTAAGCCTACCCAGAGATGTTCGTTTTGTTGACGCGTTTTTCCTTCCAGGGTGACGCTGCCGCCGGGTGGTGTGTAGGTGATGGCGTTGGTGAGAATAATGCCAATTACCTGTCCAATGAGTTTTTCGTCGGCTTTAACAAGGGGCAGGCTAGAAGAATCGGTGATTTGCAGGTTTAGCTGGTGTTTTTCGGCTTGCGTGTTGCGGTCGGAGACGTATTGTTGCGCCAGGGCCAGGAGGTTGACCGGAGTGGGGTTTATTTCGATGCGGCGTTGATCCAGGCGTGACAGGCGCAGGAGTGATTCGATAATAATAGTCAGCCGGTCGATTTCGCGTCCCTGGCGTTCCAGGTATGTGGCTTGTTTGGCCGGATTTAATTTGATGAGATCGTGATGGAGTTTGAGGTTGGCGATGGGGGTGCGCAGTTCGTGCGAGACGTTGGAGATAAAGTCGTCTTTGAGGCGGTCGATTTCTTTGAAGGCGCTGATGTCGTGGAGGCTGCACACGATGGCCGGATTGTCACCGGCGTTGAAGGGGGCCAGGGCGACATTGAGGTCGAGGAGGGATTTGTTTTTGTGTTGGGCGGTGATCTCGAGGTGTTGTTGGCTGCCGCTGGTAACGGCCGTTTGACACGCAGCAATGAAATGAGGCCGAGATTCGGGCGTAATCAGGTCAAAGGGCGACCGGTCATTGATTTCGGCCGCCTGGTAGCCGAATAGGGCTTCGAAGGATGGGTTGACGCGCTCGACGTTGTTTTGGGGGTCGAGAAGCAGAATGGCCGTGGGGCTGTTGTTGAGGATGGCTTCTACCTGGGTGGTTGTCTGTTCCAATTCGCCCGTGCGGGCGGCGACTGCCTGTTCTAATAAATCGCTGTGGTTTTCTAGTTCCTGGAAGATTTTGGCGTTGCGCAATGCGATTGAGGCATGGTTGGCAAAGGCGACGCCAAGAGCGATCTCTTCATCGGAAAACGGCCGTACCTCATTCCGGTCGATCGTGAGCATGCCTAAAATTGTCTCATCCAGCACCAACGGGATGCCCAACCAGGAAATAATTCTATCGGCCTGATATTGATGGGCTAATTTCCGGAAGTAGGGGTAGGTCAGGCGCACATTTGGCAGGGCGAGAGGGCTTAAGGTGCGCAGCGCTTCGGCATTGGGCAGGTCTGCGGTAATGGCAAAATCGAGGTTGATGAGGCCGGCGTTATTTGGAAATCCCTGGGCGGCGCGGATAACCAGGCGGTCGCCTTCTTTTTGCTGTACGGTGGCGCTGTCATAGGGGATGGCCGTTTTTAGCTGTTCCAGAATACGGGTGAGGACGACGTTTAGGGAAAGCGAAGAATTGAGGATTGCGGCGGCCTGGCGTAATGTTTCGGCCTCTATCCGGCGTTTTTGGGCTTCGTGGAACAGGTGGGCATTGGTGAGGGCGACGGATATTTGTTGGATGACCGCTTCCCACAAACTGGGATTGTTAGATTGGACAGATTCCGACAAGTCTTCAATGCGAGAGGTGTAAACCTGAAGAAGGCCATAAATTTGGTTTTCGAAGCGCAGCGGGGCCAGTACAACGGCCCTCAGGGGGATGATGGGGTCCAGGAGTTGAGTTTGCACGGCCGTTTCTATGTTTTGTGGCAGCGTTTGGGCAACGGCCGTTTCCCCTTCTATGAGCGACAGCTTGCCGCTTAATAAAGCCTGGGTTCGAGGATTGGAGCTTTCCGGTCTGGTCGAATAGGGAGCTAAACGAGATACATCCACGATACGATCATACTGCCGCACATAGGTACAGTGAAAGTTGTTGTCGGCGGGGTTGTACCGGGAAAGGATCAGGAGTGGACAGTCGGTTACGGAAGTGACGATATTGTAGATCGCTTCGTGGATATGCTCGAATTTTAGGCTTAGACCTAGTTGTTTGCTTGCCTCATACAACAAATTGGTTTCCCAATGGAGTTTGTTTTGGGCTTCGGCGGCGAGTTTGCGTTCGGTGATGTCGCGGGCAATGTGAATGGTGCCGATTATCTGATCGTTTTCTTGGAGGATACGCCCGCGTACTTCCAGCCAAATGGGACGGCCGTTGGCGGTTGGCACTTGAATTTCCAAAGAATTAACATCTTCCAGGCCAAGAATTTTCTCTACCGATTCGCTGACGCGGCGTTGATCATCGGCGCTTAAAAAGTCGGCAGGGTGTTTGCCGAGGAAGTCTGATTCTGACAGGCCGGTTGTCTGGCTTACTTTGGCGTTGACGGAGGAGAAACGGCCGTTCTTATCCAGCGTAAAAATCCAATCATTTGCTTCTTGAAAATAAGAGCGCAAGCGAGTTTCACTCGCTAATAACTGGGCGCTCCGATTATTTTCCGCGTAGCTTCGTAAACGTTCAGTTAGAAAAATCAGAATAACGCTGGTTGTGTAAAAAACCCCAAGGATTAAGATGTCTCCCCGATATGATTTTGGAAAAAGCCCAAACATGGTGCACAACATCAAAAAATTGATCGCGGCCACAATCAAAGCACTTTTGCGACCGGTAAACATGCTGGCAATCAAGACAGGAATAATCAAAAAGACCGCTAGAAGCAGATTGTCCGGGGGATGCAGTAAAACGGTAAAGAGGATGGCCAGATCAAAAAAGGCAATTACGAACAATGTAGAAAAATAATACAAATTTTTATGGTGTAAGACGACGGCCGTTGCAGGCAAAACAAGAATCAGCAATCCGCTCAATAATAAGGACCACTGACCAATGAGGGTGGCAAAATCTTGAATTAATATAACAAAAAGGAAGGAGCTGGCAAAAAAAAGCGTCATCCCAGAAAGATGTTTGGCTTGCAGATTTGGCTCGCCCCGGTACAAAGGGAAATTGGGTTCTGACTTATTCCAAGGGGTTTGATTTTCTTTCACATTGGCCTGATTGGGTGCGTGCTAAAATCCAGTGTAAATAATGATGTGGAACCGATCTTACATCTACCATTACATGTGCTCTTATAATACTATACTAGAAGAAAGGATCTGAGAATACAAATTGGGGGGCAGCAATTCTCAATTTAACCAGAAATGTGTCATGCTGAGAGCCTGTGCTGAGCCTGCCGAAGCATCCTCCGAGGCATCCACTTCTTCTGGTGGAGCGGGATGCTTCCCCGTTCGACGTTGCTCAGGGCCGAAGATTCCGTTCAGCATGACAGTTCAGCGTCAATTGCCAAGAAATTACCTTGTTCGCACGAATGCCTGATCTAAATTGAGAATTACTGATTGAGGGGCAAGGTTTCGGGGTGGCGATTTTGAGAAAAGGGGAAGATTTCAGGCTGCGCTCTTTTTTCAAGAGGCGCTACGGAGGGCATTATGACCCAGGCTTATGTTTGCGTATACTTATGTGGGCGTTTGTGGGCTTGCCGGAGACGCAAATTTATCTTTTAGGATCAAACAACTAATCGTAAAAAATATGAGTGACAAATTACCGATTGCTGTTCTTATTCCTCATGGCGGTTTGGCCGTGCCGCCGGAATTGGAAGGCCGGGTGGCGTTAACCCCGGAGCAAATTTTTAATGAGGCCGATGCCTATGTGGACGATATTTTTGATTATCGCGGGCGGGTGGGTCATTGGTTAAATTTCCCTTACGCACGAGCCATATTGGATGTGAATCGGCCGGATAATGCGGCTTTGCACCATCGTTTGGGAGATGGGGCCATTAAGGAGCAGACCAGTTACGGCACGGCCGTTTTCCACGATGACCGCGCGCCAGATATGGCTATGGTTAACGCCCTCATCGCCGCTTATTGGCGACCCTGGCACGAAAAAGTAGCGGCCATTGTCGACGACCCGGCCATCAAACTGGTTGTAGATTGCCACAGCATGGCGGCCGTCGGACCGTCGGCTTATGATGATCCATCCGTGCTGCGCCCGCGTGTATCTTCCAGCAACCTGGGCGACGCGCAGGGAGAACCTCGGGAAAGTTGGGCGCATATCAGCGCGCCGCCGCCGGCTGCCCGCTTTTTTGGCCAGCGATTGGGCAAATTATTAGCCGACATCCCAGATCTGACACCCACCGGTGAACCTTTTGCCATTAACCAGCCCTATTTAGGCGGCTGGGGCATGAGAATTTATGGCGGCACATATAAGCCCTGGCTGATGGTAGAATTGAACCGCGCCCTGTACGTTGGCCTCCAGCATGGCGATTCGCCGATTACGCCGCCGAATCCGCGTTTATTTGCCGACCTGCGTGAACGTATCTGGCAGGCCATTGTAGATGTATTGCCCTACATCTAAACCGCTGAGACTTTTGTGCTCTACCTTTGCACTTTTTAGAAATAGGACGCGGATTTTCACCGATGCGGCGGATAAACGCCGATTTTATACTGGTTCAGCCGTGAAAATCCGCTTTGTCTGCGTTTATCTGCGTAGCATTTATAAATCTGCAAACATACATAGTGTTTTGTGATTGATCGCCTGGAAACCTTACTGAAGATACCTGAACAGCCCCCGGAACTGGCTGCTTTACAGCGAAAGCGCCTGAAAATGTTCTACTGGCTGTCAGGCTTTGGTATCTTATTGCTCATTTTCCTTGTTCCGGAACCTGTCAGAAATCGGCCAGATCTTTTTCAGAAAGCCATTGTTTTTTATCTGGTGTGGTCGATGGCGTGTGTGGTTGGTTTGTTGATGTTGCGTGGCAGTCGGCTTTGGGTTGCTGCGTTTTGGGGTGCGTTGGCGTTTTATGGTTATCTCTCGTACGCCATGTATTTCATCGGTGGCGACCCGGATAATTTATTGCACCCCTATTTATTGCTGATTTTGGTTCTGGTTGCCTTGTTCATTAGCCGGCGCGCCGTGATATTTTTTGCGGTGCTGGTGGGCGCGACAAATGTTATTTTGGGGTTTGTCCATGAGTCGGGTTGGGTGAGGGTTTTGTTTTCGCCAGAGGCCGTTTTCTTTAACCACGTAGGGTGGACAATATTTTTTATCGTCTTTACCGTGTTGATGTTGGTTTATATTAGCTCGATGGAAGAGCGGCAGGTGTTGATTCGCCGCAGTGAGGCGAGATTTCGGTTGTTGTTTGATGTGTCACCGGTGGCTTTATGGGAGGTAGACGCGTCGCAGGCGGTGCAGATGCTGCGTCTTAGGCAAAGCGAGGGCGTTGTGGATCTGGCGGCGTATGTTCAAACACACCCGGATGTGGCGGTGTCTTTGCTGGATTCTTTGCAAGCGCAGAATGTAAACCAAACGGCCGTTTCCCTATTCCAGGCTTCCGATAAAGCTGCCTTGCTGCACAACTTTCGTCGCATACTAACCCCGGACAGCCACCGGGCCTTACTCGAAAGTTTGATAGCCATGGCCAACGGCCGTGTCGCCGTCGAGCAAGAAACCAGCTATGACACCTTAACCGGCGAGCGCCTCCAGGCAATCTATCGTTGGAGTGTTACGCCGGGCAACGAACAATCTTTCGCTCAGGTCATCTTTACACTCACCAATATCACGGCGCAGAAAAAAGCCGAAGCAGTTTTACAGCGGTATACCGAGCGTTTGAATTTTGTACACCAGATAGACGTTGCTATTTTAGCCGCCCAATCCATCCCCGAAATCGCTCAGGCTGTTCTGGTCAGGCTGCAAAATCTTATCCCATTTACAGAGGCAGTCGTTGTCTTGTTCGACATGTCTGAGCAAGAAGTATCTTACGTCGCCGGGCAAAATTACCACGTAGATCCCCATCGCAAGTTTCCTATTGCCGCCTGGGATACCGTTGACCTTTTGGCGCAAGGGCAGGTGTTTAACGTCTCCGACCTTCAGGGCGCAGCGCAATTGTCCCAATTGTTGCAAAATATCCGCAATCAGGGCGGCCGTTCGATGTTTGTTGTACCGCTGCTTGCCCTGCAGGAACTCGTAGGGGCGATTGGGGTAATCTCTTCCGAACCCGATGTATTTACGCAAGAACATATCGAAATTGTCGAGCAAATCGCCATGCCGGTCGCCATCGCCATCCAAAATACCAACCTGTTTGAGGCTGAGCGCATAGCTTACCAGCAGGCGGAGACGCTGCGGCAGGTGGCCAATATCCTCAATGCCAGCCTGGACCAGGAGCAATTGTTGCAGGCAATTTTGGAACAATTGGCTCAGGTGATTCCCTTCGATAACGTCTCCATCAATCTGGTTGTAGATGAGATGATGCGTGTCGTGGCGTATCATGGCCTTAAACCGGAAATAGCTGGATTAATAACCGAGCACATTCCCAAATTTTTTAATATGAGCCAGGTCTTGGAGGCAAAACGGCCGTATATTGTCAAAGACACCCTGGCAGACCCCAATTGGCTCTTTTTGACGGGCAGTGAACTTACACGAAGCTGGTTGGGTGTTCCCATGATCGTCCGTGGCAAAACCCTTGGCCTGCTGGCTTTTAATAAACACGAACCTGATTTCTATACAGATCACCACGCCCAATTGGCTTTGGCGTTTGCCAACCAGGCCGCCATCGCCATTGAGAATGCCAATCTTTACCGCAAGCAGCAAGAATATGCAGAAAAATTGGAACGGCGCGTCAAAGAGCGCCTACGCGATCTCTCCACTGTGTATGACATCACGGCGCTTTCCAGTGAAAACTCGGAAATCGAGCCGGTTTTGGCCTCGGCCCTGGAAACGGTTGTCCATTCATTGGGCTGTTTTTTCGGTTCGCTTTATGTGACCAATGATCAGAATACGTTTTATTTGCTGCATGAAATTGGCGTGCCTGATTTTATACGGCCGTATGTCCAACAAATTTCCATCGACGATGATTTGGTGCAAGCCTTCATGCATCCGGGCGCGCCTCCCTTCATCATTAAAGACATTGCCGAAACCTCTTATGGCCGGGAATTCCTGGTGCCGCAGGGAGAATTTGTGGCGGCTGTGGTACAGATGCGCAACAAGGGTAAGTTGATGGGGTTGTTGACCGCCTCGCACAATGCAGGACGGCAGTTTTCGGCCGAAGACCTGGCCCTTTTAGGTTCCATTGCCGATCACATCGCTGTGACCATCGAAAACGGCCGTCTCCATCGCAACGACCGCCAACTCGCCGTCATGCAAGAGCGCGAGCGCATGGCCCGCGAACTCCACGATTCCATCACCCAATCCCTTTACGCCATCTCCCTCTTCAGCGAAGCCGCCCGCGACTCCTTCCAAATCCACAAAACCGATAAAGTAGGGGTTTACCTCGACCAGATTGTCTCTACGACGGTGCAGGCCATGAAAGAAATGCGCCTGATGGTGTACGATTTGCGCGCCACCACTTTATTAGAGGAAGGATTGGTCCATGCGCTGCGTTATCGTCTGGAAAATGTGGAAGCCCGCGCCGGAATCGCCATTCACTTCAGCGCCCCCGAAAACCTCGTGCTGCCAGCTGAAGTGGAAGAATGTTTGTACCGCATTTCGCAAGAAGCGCTTAACAATACCCTCAAACATGCCAAAGCCACCCGGGTAGAAATGCAAATCGACACCCAAAACAGCCGGATTCACATGATGATTGCCGATAACGGCCGTGGCTTCCATGTTCCCCAATGGCAAGAACGCCCCACGGGACAGGGCCTGCCGGCGATTCAGAAATACGTTGCCCAGTTTAGCGGCGATTTTGACCTCATCAGCCAGCCAGGTAAGGGGACAACAGTCACCGTAAATCTGGATTTAAACCCAAAAATGATTGCAACAGGGGGGAATAATGGGAAACGCAATTAGCATCCTGATTGTGGACGATCATGAATTGGTACGTGAGGGGTTGGCTGCGCTCCTGGAAACAAAATCAGATTTCCAGGTTATCGGCGTTGCGGCCGATGGCGACGAAGCCGTCGCCAAAGCCAAAGAGCTGCATCCTGACGTTATTTTGCTAGACCTGATCATGCCCAATAAAGATGGGCTGACCGCCATCCCCGAGATTTTGGCGGATAATCCGGAAGCTAAAATTTTGGTTTTATCCAGTTTTAGCCAGGGTGACAAGGTGCGCGCGGCCTTAGAAGCAGGCGCATTGGGCTACCAACTGAAGGAATCTTCGCCCAGTGAGCTGATTCAATCGATCCAAACGGTGTTTCAGGGCCAACTGCTGCTCCACCCGTCCGTGGCGCGCAAATTTTTTACCGGGGCAGAGCCGCCAGATCAGCCTATTCAGGCCAATGGGGAACTGACAGAGCGAGAAACGGCCGTTTTAGAACTTGTCGCTTACGGTTTTGCCAATCGGGAAATTGCGCAGCGTCTCAATATCAGCCCGCGCACAGCCTCCACACATGTCAGCCGGATATTGAGCAAACTCGGTTTGGATAACCGCACCCAGGCCGCCCTTTTCGCTTTCCGTGAAGGTCTGGTCGATCAAGATCTGGAGCCATAAAACCTGATTGTACGTACAATTACGTACATACCGCCGGTTAAAATACACAATCCTACAGACTTAAAATTTACCAAACGCTGATAGACTTGCCTCCTAGATGGGGTTAGGAATATAGAATCAGGTCTTCCAGTTAACAAAGAGGCTTGCCGGATCCATGTTAAATGTCGGCAAGCCTCTTCGCTGCCAACTCGTTGTCTTGTTGTGTTACAGCCCCCATCTATCGTTCAACAAGCAGTAAACCCTAGGGGTTTGCCCTCGAGCAGTCAGACCATTTGGAGCCAAAGCCCTTAGGGTTTTCCCAAAGAAGCAGAAACAGTTTAAAAATGTAATGGCGAACAAAATCAATGCCTTAATTGTTGCGAATCCGGGTCGTTTTCGGGATGGGCTGCAAACTGTGATGCAGTTGATGCCTAATGTCCTATCCGTAGCTTGCGCCGACAGCGTGACGGCCGTTCCCCCCCATGCCCCTATCTCCCTCATTCTCCTCGATGCCGATTTGGCTGGCGCTTCTTGCTGGCCCACCCCCGACGATCTGCGGCAAAACTTTCCCCTGGCGCGCCTGTTACTCCTCGTCAGCGTCCGAAGTCAGGAATATCTGGCCGATTCTTTGTGCGCCGATGCCGTCTTGTTGAAAGGGTTTTACACCGATACGTTAACGCGCACGATTGACGTTTTGGTTGCCAGCCCGCCAATGCCTGCCTCCCTGACGGATGTGAAACGCGCAAAACCTTGAAGGCGCATTTGTTTTCGGCTAGTAGTTTGTTGGAAAAGTGAAAATGAATCCACGGATGATTCCGTTTTAACGGATTCCCACCGATTTACTGGTGATTTATCCGTAAAAATCCGTCGAATCCATTCAATCCGTGTACCTATCCTGAGTTCTCCGACAGACTGCCAGATGTTTAGGCTTTCCAGCGAGGCACTTGCATTACAGAGGCGGCCTATCGGGGGGTAACGGCCGTTAACAGTTCGCTCCCAATTCGTTCTACGGCCGCCAGGTCGCCGCTGTTTTCCACCACCACCACCACCACATACTCCGGCTGATTGGCCGGAGCCAGACCGAGATACCAGGCATTGGTGCTGCCGCCTGGCCCCGAAAGCACCAGCGTGCTAAAAGCTTGCGTGTCGGTGGTGGCGGGCAGGGCTTGGCGCACACTTTGCGCTGCCACGGCCGACACGGCCGTCGCCGTTCCCATCTCCAGCGCGCTGCTGACCCAATTGCCCAGGTCGTCCTGTAGGGCGTTGACCAATTGCAGTTCAGGAAGACGGCCGTTCGCGGCCAATGCCGCCCAGGCCACGCCCACTTGCAGCGGTGTCACAATCAACGTGTCCTGGCCAATCGTAGCCAGTGCCGGGTTGGCAGATGGGGGAGAAACGGCCGTTTCCGTATTGAGCGGCAGCTGCGGCGGTTGGGTCAGCCCAAAATCCGTAAACACCTGCGTCAGGTCTAATTTGCCGGCTAAATCTTGCATGGGGCCGGGGCAGCGATGCGCCAGCACATCCTGCCAGGTTGCGTCCACCGGCGGCGCGGTAGCGCAGTAAGTTGCCACGCCGTGCAAAATCACCGGGCGATTGGCATGTTCCACCGGATCGTCTAGCGAAATGACCTCTTGTTCCAGCGCCGCCGCCAAAACAAACGGCTGCAGCACCAACCCCGGCTGATACTGCCCCTGGGTCACGCGGTTTAGCAGCGGCGCCAGTTCATCGGCCGATAAATCATCAAATGTCTCGTCCAACTGGTTGGGGTCATAGCCGGGGTGGCTGGCCAGAGCCAAAATTTGGCCGATTTCGCCGCCGTTCGCGGAAGGGTCCAGGCGCAGCAGCAGCACCGCCCCAGCCTGATCATCCAGCAAGCTGTCGGCTTGCGCTTGCAGTCCGGCGTCCAACGTCAGGCGCACATTCCTACCTACTTGGGGTTTGTGCAGCAGGTCGGCCATTTGGCTTTGCCAGGTGTTGCCGATATTGCCGCGCAGCTGTGCATCGTAACTTTCTTCGATGCCCGCCGTGCCGTGCCGCAGGCTGTAGTAGCCCACCACCGGGCTGCCCGCAGGCAGCGGGTATTGGCGCTGAGAACGGCCGTTTGCCAATCTATTTTCGGCCAGCAGCACATCCGCACGATCAAAAATCAGGCCGCGTTGAATCCGCAGCTCCGACTCGACCTGGCGCGGATTGTCGTCGCGCGCCAAAATCGCCGGCGCGCGGATGACGCTCCAAAATAGCAGCGATACAACCACGGCCAAAAATGCCAGGAGAATGACGCGCAGGAGTTGGCTGATTTTGCCCGGAGGAACTTCTGATTTCATGGGTTTGCTCTTCAGTAGATTACTGGCCGATTTCTTCCACCGCGCCGGACATATACAGCAGCAGCCCCATCATGGCGCTGTTGATGAGCATGGAACTGCCCCCATAACTGATGAGCGGCAGCGTGACGCCGGTGAGCGGCAGCAGCTTGGTGACGCCGCTCATGATGAGCAGCGCCTGGGCGCTGATGAGGATGCTGATGCCGGCGGCTAAATAACGTTGGAACGGCCGTTTCGCCATCAGCGCCAGCCGCAATCCCCGGTAAGCCAGCAAAACAAAAATCAACACAGTGCTTAAACTGCCAACCAGTCCCCATTCTTCCGCAATAGCCGCAAAGATAAAATCTGAATGGACAACCGGAATGTAAATAGGAAAGCCTTGCCCCACGCCCTGCCCCAGAATGCCACCGGCTGCCAGTGCGTACAACGATTGCACAATCTGGAAAGCGCGGTCGGCCGCGTCTGGCCAGGGATTCCACCACGCATTGACGCGCAAAGCGACCAGATCGAACGCAAAATAGGCAAAAATACCGGCCAGGAGCATGAGTCCGCTGCCCGCAAGCACAAACCGAATGTCGCCCGTCGCCATATAAAGCAGCGCCAGGAAGACAATGAAAAACAACGTGGCTGCCCCCAGATCGCGCTGCCAGACCAGCAGAACAATGCAAAATCCCCACATGAGCAGCAGCGGAGCCAGATAGGATAGAATGCCTGCCCAGCCATTTTGTTTGCTGGCGACCAGCATCGCTTCTCGTTCGTCAAAATAGCTCGCCAAAAAGATGATGAGCAGCAGCTTCAATAATTCGGAAGGTTGAAAATAGACCTGACCGATGAAGGGAATGGGCAGCCACAGCGCCGCGCCATAACCGGAGGGATTGACGCCAAAAATGAGGGTGGCGGCCAGGAGGAGCAGGCCGCCGGTAAGCCAGGTGTAGCGATAACGCCGCAGCAGGCGCAAGTTGTGGGGTAGAGTGGTGATGGCCAGCAGCACGGCCGTTCCCAGGACCAGCCATATCACCTGCCGCGCTAAAAAATTGGCCGCCAATCGGTCGATCAGCACCAGACCCCAGCCGGTTAACAATGCTGCCAGGGGGAAAATGAAAGGGTCGCGTCGTGGCTTAAAGTGGTGCAGCACGCCGTGCGCCACGCCCACCAACGCCAGCCAGACCAGCGGCGCCCACAAATGCGACCATCGCAGCGCGCCATCCACCGCCAGACTGAGGGCGGCCGCGTTTGTCAGCACAAATGCGGCGACAATCAGCAAGAGGAGGGCTTGCCGACGGCCGTTTTGCTCTTGTGCTTCTTCCAGGACAAATGATTGCATACAAACGGCCGTTGTCGGTTAGCTCAAATACCGGTTGATAATAGGCGCAAGCATCGATTTGGCGCTGTCTGGCACGTGATTGAAGTCTGTGATGAGCGCGTGCTGCAGCGCCGAGTGCGCCGCAAACTCGCCCGCCCACTCGTCCATATGCGCCACCAGATGCCGAATCGCCTGCTGCGCCAGGTCTGTATTGCGGTGCAGCACGCGAATCACCTGCTCCACTGTCACCGGCGCTTCGCTTTCATGCCACACATCGTAATCGGTGATGTGCGCCATGCAGGCATAAGCAATTTCCGCCTCGGCCGCCAAAAAGGCTTCCGGGCTGGTGGTCATGCCGATGATGCTCATGCCCCACTGCCGGAAGGTGTTGGATTCGGCTTTGGTGCTGAAACGCGGCCCTTCAATGGTGATGAATGCGCCTTCGGTGTGTACGGTTCCACTGCTGGCGCGCACAGCCTGGACCAGAGCCGCGCTGAGTTCCGGCGAGAAGGGTTGTGCCGGGCTGATATGGGCGACCAACCCGCCTTCAAAAAAGCTGCTGTCTCGTTTGCGGGTGTTGTCATACAGTTGGTCGGGAACCACCACATGGCCGGGCGCATAATCTTCGCGCAGCGACCCACAGGCGCTTACGGCAATGATGTATCGGACGCCCAGCGTTTTGAGGGCAAAGATATTGGCGCGATAAGGCACTTCGGTGGGGTTCAGGACGTGGCCACGGCCGTGTCGCGGTAAAAATGCCAGGCGACGGCCGTGTAATGTCCCCAAAGTCAGCCGATCCGATGGCTTGCCAAAAGGCGTTGTCATTTCAATTTCTTCAACGTTCGTCAGGTCTGGCATATCATACAGACCACTTCCCCCGATGACTGCTAGTTCAATGTCTCTCACAAATCTCTCTCCATGACACGGTTACGATTTCCGCGCCTGGGCCAGGGCTGTTTCCAGGCTGTTAATTTTATCGGTCGTAATCTGTTTCATTTGTTTAATAAATTGCTGCTGTTTGTTCACCGTTTGCTGCAACTGCTCGATTTGCAGCTCTCGTTCGATTAGCACCGAGCGAATTTCGGCCAGTTGTTGTCCCTGCTGTGCTGTTTCCCGCAAATGGTTCTGTAAATCAGCTTCACTTGCTTCTAGCTGCACCTGTTTTTGCCGCAGCTCATCCTTAAACCTCTTGGCTTCCGCCAGAGCCTTGCTTTTATCTGTTTCGAGTTGGCTGTGGGTGGCCTGGGCGTTTTGCTGCTGCTGGCTCATCGCCGCCTCGGCGGCTTGAAGGCTCAGGCGCAGCTGATTCAGCTGCGCCGCCTGTTCTTCTGCCTCTGCGCTGCCCTCTTTTAAGGCCGATTGGCTGGTTTCCAGATTAGCCTGATACCAGAGTAACTGTTCCTGATACTCCTCTAGCTTTTCTTCGGCTGCCGCTAAATCGGCCTTTAATGCTTCAATCTGCTCAGACGAGAACAATTTTGTTGGTTGCTCGCGAATTCGCTGCAAGTCATCTTGCGCGTCTTGCCAGTTTGTTTCCAATTCCTCGTGCGCGCGGCGCAAGTTGGCAATTTCCTCTTCTTGCCGGAAGAATTTCGTTTTTGCCATCTCCATTTGTTTCATTAGGATAGCGTTGCGGTTTTGCAGCGGTTCCAGCTCCGCTTTTAGCTGGTTGTTTAGGTCGGTTAATGAGCGGATGGTTTCATCGCTTCCGGCGAGAAGAATTTTGGAAGACTCGATTTCGTTATCCAACTGCTTTTGCAGGTCTTCCAGGCGGATTTGGGCTTTGGTCCAATCGCTCTCGATTTGTCTGCGCTGGTCGCGCAGCATGTTGTTCATGTCGCTGCTTTGTTCCAGTTGCTGGCGCGTGGATTGCAGCTCTTTCTCTAAATCTTTAACTCGCGCCTCGGTGGTTTCGGCTAATTCTTGCCAGCGCAGCAAGGCGTCTTCCTGGTCAGAGCTGTGGACGAGGCTGGCCTGGAGGGCGGTTTCGATGTTGTGGACACGGCCGGTAAGTGTGTCTACCTGGTTGAGGGCTTCGTGCAGATGTGTATCCACGCCAATTTTTGCCGACGTGAGTTCCTTGAAGGCGCCTTCTTTTTGGGCGTAGGTTTCGCGCAGTTCTTCCAGGTCCTGGTTGGTTTGGGCCAACGACTCTTGGGCCAGGGCCAATTCTTTGCTTTGGCGATCGAGTTGGGTTTCGCGGAGCTGGAGGGTGTTGCTGGTGTCCTGGGCTTTTTGCTGCCAGTCTGCCAGTTCAGCGCGGGCGTTTTTTAGCTCTTCGCGGACGAGGGTGAGTTGGTTGGTGGCTTCGCCGGCAATTTCAGCCAGACGTTGGTCGAAAGTTTCTTCGAGTTCGGCGCGGGCGGTCAGGGCCACGGCCGTTTCCATTTGTAACTGCCGCAGCGCATCCAGTTTTGCCCGGTCGCGCAAGCGATGGTGCTCAGGTTGTAATCCATTGGGCGCAGACTGCGTGTCGGCTGTTGGTTCTGAAGGTAGGGTAGTTACAGCCAGCAACGTTTCGCAGTCTGCCGCTGTGAGGGTGTTGATCCAACCGCGAATCTGCCCGCCGGGTTCCAAATGGAACCGCATGGCGAAAATGTCGCCCCACAATTGGCCTGTACTTTGTACTGTGACTTCCTGGGCAACGGCCGTGCCGGCCAACAACCCGGCCACTAAAACTTGCGGCGCAAAGATATTTCCAACCACCGTAGACCCGGCGGCCACGGCAACTGGTTGCGTCTCGTAAATATCACCAACCAGATAACCGGAAATCTCCCGCCACGCTTGCCCGCGCCGGAATAAATTGAAAAATCCCTTACCGTTTGCTTTTTCGCTGCCGATGGTCATCTGAGGTTTGCCAGTATGCAGTTATTATGGGCTTCTGGCCAATAATAATCAGGATTTTTAGTGTTGGTTAACAATTATAACCCTGGAATGAGAAAGCGGAACCTAAAAAGGCGTGATTTTTTGCTGGATATGGCAAATCCGCCGCTTGTTATGTCTTTCCAACTCTGCTAAACTGCTTACGTTATGATGCACCGGAAACCCAAACATATTGCCTGGTTGTGGTTTAGCCTCCTCCTTTTTCTGGTATTACCGGGGGCGGATTCTTCAGCTTTGGCTCCTGCGGCGGGGTTTCCGGGCAAGCTTCACATCGACGGCCCCTTGCAATTAGATCTTCGTATAACGCCGCCTGTTGGCGCTCCTGGCAACACGCTCCTCCTGGAAGTTTCCCTGATTAATCTGGATCAGATGACCTATACGCCGGAAATAAGTTTGCAGCTTCCTTCTGGACTGTCTTTGAATACGGCCAATTTGCCGGCCGGGGCAACAGCCAATTTGCAAGCTCACGCCATTCGGTGGATGCCGTTTGTCCTGGCGAATGGTGGCGCGCAGCAGTTGACGCTGCCCCTGCGGGTGGAAACGGCCGATATTACCCATCCGGAGCAGAAGATCACGGCCGTTCTCAAGCTAAATGATCAGACACGCCAGGCGGAAACGACCATTTGGATCGGCATCCCGCCTCAGGTAAACAGCCTGGTCATTCCGGCTCAGGTGTCTGTGGGCTTGCCATTCCAGCTACGGGCTGACCTGAGCGGCCCCGGCCCCATTGCCCAATCCTGGCAGTTGGGCGACGGCCGTCAGGTTGATGTGAGCAACCCGGTTGTCGTTTATCCGGCCCCTGGCATTTACGATGTCACCCTCACGGCTACCAATGCGCTGGCCGCAGCCACAGCAACCCGGCGTATCACCGTCATACCCCATCCAACCGCTCAATTTAAAGTTGACGATGCTTCCCCTGGCGTGGGGCAGATCGTTACGTTTATCAATGAAAGCGGCGGGGAAGCCCCCATCACTTACCAATGGGATTTTGGCGATGGCAGCACTTCGACTGAGACCAACCCTACGCACTACTATGCAGCGCCCGGCACATATCCGGCCAGCCTGACCATCGAAAATGCTTACGGCCGTTCGAATGCGTTTTGGGCGATCACCGTTGGACAGCCGCCCACGGCCGATATGCTGCTGGGCGATCTCGCCCGAACCGGCCAGCCTGTTCTGGCTCAGGCTGTTGGCGACGCCTCTGTGACGGCGTTTCAATGGGATATGGGCGACGGCCGTACAATTGAAGGCGCGCAAATCAGCCACATGTATTACATGCCCGGCGATTACTATGTCACGCTGACGGCCGTTAACGAATACGGCCGTACCCAAATCAGCCGCTGGCTCCATGTTGAAGCCGGCGTGCTGTCCATTTTCTTGCCCATCGTACCCAAAGCCGATCCGGAAGTCGCTTCTCAGGGCGCAGCGTTGGATCCATTGGGCATTGTTCTGGAACCTGTGGATTTAGACGCCCCATTTGTGATGACGCCGCTTGTTTTGCCTGTCGGTACCAGCCCGGCCGAAGCGTTGTATATCTACATCAACGAAGCCCGCCGCCAGTTTGACCTGCCGCAGTTGCAATATGTCTACGAACTGTCGGTGGCCGCCCAGCAGCATGCCGAGGATATGGCGGCTTATCGGTATACCGGCCACACCGGCTCCGATGGCTCCTTCCCGGCGGAACGTTTGTTGTGGCACGGCTATCCCAGCGCCTACGCCGGCGAAGCCACCGCCTGGGGTTTCGAGCAGGCGTATCAGGCCGTGGAATTTTGGATCAACAGTCCTGGCCATCGCGCCATTTTGCTGAACAAATATGCCACGGATGTGGGCGTTGCCTTTAACCTGGATTTCAACGCCCCGAATGTCTGGTATTGGACGGCCGAATTTGGCAATGCGTATGGCGGCGCGGCTGCGCCTCTGCTGCGGGTGCAAGCCCCGGCAAGTGGGGAATCGGTTTTAAACACGGCCGTTGGCGCTTATTCGTGGAATTGGCCCATGCCCCTGGCTGCCGGACAGCGGTTCACCGTCTATTTGAGCGATGGCGCGCGTTCGATTCCGCTGGGTTCTGTTTCTCAGCCTGAATTTGGCACGTTGTATCGGCTGCGCACGGCCGTTCTGGACATCATGGCTGAGACGGGCCTGTTTGAATGGCGCGTACGCCTGGAAGATGGCAACCAGACTGGCCTGCTAGAAAGCGACCCACACGCAATTGAAGTACTGCTAGACCCCGACTTGCCAACGCCGACGCCCGTGGTGACTGCTACTCTGACTATTACGGCTACGGCCGTGCCCGGACCGCTGCCCACCAGCACCCCGACGCCGGCTTACTACCTGCCCACGCCCCAGCCAACCGACGCGCTGCCGCCGCCCATCGTCACCATTCCCCCGGCGAATACGCCCAACCCCTAGTTTTCGCTCCGCATGTTGCCGCCACCGCCACCGACCAGTCAGCAGAAATTGCCTTGTCCATTTCTTGCTGACTCTGTTTTGATTGCAAAAGGATAGGTCATGTTTACGACGCTCATTGATGTTGAAACGCTGCAAGCCCATCTGGCTGACGCCGCCTGGGTGGTGGTTGATTGCCGGTTTAGTTTGGCCGATACCGAGGCCGGGCGCGCCGCTTATCTGGCGGGGCATATTCCTGGGGCAATTTATGCCCATTTGGACAAAGACCTCAGCCATGCGCCAGTCACCGACAACGGCCGTCACCCGCTTCCCCCGCCGGAAGTTTTGGCGGCTCGTTTTAGCCGGATGGGCATTGGCCCGGACAGTCAGGTGGTGGCTTACGACGACGCCAACGGCATGATCGCCTCCCGGCTGTGGTGGATGCTGCGGTACATGGGGCATACGGCCGTTGCCGTTTTGGATGGCGGCTGGCAGGCCTGGGAAGCCGCCGGTTTTGCCGTTCAGGACGGTGAAATTCATCGGGAGACGGCCGTTTTCCAGGGCCAGCCGCGCCGCGCATGGCTTGTGCAGTTGGCTGAAGCGCCTGCCGTGCCGCTGCTGGTCGATTCGCGCGATGGCGCGCGTTATCGCGGTGAGCTGGAAACCATCGATCCTGTTGCCGGGCATATTCCGGGAGCAGTAAATTTTTATTACCAGCTGAACTGGTCAGCCGACGGCCGTTACCTGCTGCCGACCGCGCTGCGCGCCCAATTTGCCGCCTTGTTGGGCGAAACGCCGCCAGATCAGGCCACCTTTTATTGTGGCTCTGGCGTGTCGGCCTGCGTGAATTTGTTGGCCCTGGCTCATGCCGGGTTGGGCGACGGCCGTTTATACGTCGGTTCCTGGAGTGAATGGTGCCGCGATCCATCTCGCCCAATCGCTTAAACGCTGTTACAATTCGCCATCTATTATGAAACACCGTTTCATAATATGAAATCCAACCGGAACAGCATGACCGTCCAATCATGACCAAAACACAGCCCTATCGCGGGACGCAGGCCGTGTTAAGAGCCATCGCCCTGCTAAAAGTATTTACCGACGTGCGCCCGCAGTGGGGGTTGTCTGATCTGGCCCAGGCTGTAGGGCTAAATAAAACGACTACCTACAGGTTGTTGACTGCCCTGGAAAGTGAAGAACTGCTAGAGCGCCACGCCGAAACCGATACTTATCGGTTGGGTCTGGGCATGATTAGCCTGGGCGGATACGCGCTGCGGGCAAATGATTTGCGCTCGCTCTGCCAGCCAGAACTCAGAACGTTGGCAGCTTCAGCTAAGGAGACGGCCGCTTTAGAATTACTCACCGGCGCGGAGGTTCTTATTTTAGATGAAGTAACCGGCGACCGGGTGATGAGCGGCGGGCAGGCCATCGGCACACGCTGGCCAGCCTATGCCACGTCTACCGGCAAGGCGATGCTGGCCATGATGACGGCCGCGGAAGTTACGGCCGTTTTGCCCCCACACTGGCCCGCCCTCACTCCGCACACCCTGCCGGATCATGCCGCATTGTTCGCCGATTTTGCCCAAACCCGCGCCCGCGGCTATGCCGTGGCTGATGAAGAATTGGAAATTGGGCTGGTGGCCGTGGGCGCGGCGCTGCTGGATTTTGACGGCCGTGTCGTCGCCGCCATCAGTTTGGCCGGCCCCAAAACCCGTTTAGACGACGGCCGTGTCGCCGAAATTGGGTCGCTCGTCGCCGCCGCCGCCCGGCGCATTTCCGTCCATTTGGGGTATGCGCCGAATCTGGAGACCAGGGATTAGGGACTGGGGATTAGGAATTGGGGACTGAAGTTTAAACATTGACCAATCCCCAATCCCAAGCCCCCAACCCCCACTAAGGAGATTGCCTATGCCGATTCCCACACCCTTCCATACCCGCACCGCGCCGCTGTGCGAAAGCTACGAATGGCGCACCTGGTCGGGCTATCTGGCCGCCGGCGTCTACGAGCCTTCCCACGAACGCGAGTATTACGCCATCCGCAACAGCGCCGCCCTGATCGACGTGTCGCCGCTGTTCAAGTACGAAATCAGCGGCCCGGACGCCGCCCGGCTGGTAGACCGCATCGTCACTCGCGATGTGGGCAAATGCCGCGTGGGACAGGTGCTCTACACGCCCTGGTGCGACGAAGACGGCCAGGTCATCGACGACGGCACGGTCCACCGGCTGGCGGAAAACCATTTCCGCATCACCGCCGCCGACCCCAACCTGCGCTGGTTTCAGGATGTGGGCTACGGTCTGGACGCCCGCGTGGTGGACGTATCGGCCGATCTGGCCGCGCTCTCCCTGCAAGGCCCCAACAGCCGCGCCATCCTCAAAGAACTTATCCACGACATCAACTTCGACAGGCTGGGTTATTTTCGTTTTGCCCATGGCACCCTGGACAATTTTCCGGTGACCGTTTCGCGCACCGGCTACACCGGCGACCTGGGTTACGAGTTGTGGGTGCGCCCGGAATACGCCGAGCGGCTCTGGGACTGCCTGATGGATGTGGGCGGCGGCCGCTACGGCGCATTGCCTGCCGGTATGGTCGCTCTGGATATCGCCCGTATCGAGGCTGGGCTGCTGCTCATTGAGGTGGATTATAAATCTTCCCATCACGCGGTTATCGAGGGGCAAAAATCGTCGCCCTACGAATTGGGGTTGGGCTGGACGGTGGCCCTGGACAAAGGGGATTTCATCGGGCGCAAGGCGCTGCGGGCCGAAAAGGCGCGCGGTTCGGAGTGGGCGTATGTGGGGCTGCACATTGATTGGCCCGACCTGGAGCGGTTATTTGCTCAGGAAGATTTGCCGCCGCATGTAACAGGACGAGCATCAAGAACGGCCGTGCCCCTCTACAAAGGCGGTCGCCAAATCGGTCAGGCCACCAGCCAAACCTTTTCGCCCGTCCTCAAGCAGTACATCGCCATCGGCACGGTGCTAACAGAGCACGCGGCCGTCGGCACACAAATCCAGATGGAAGTCACCGTGGAGTACAAACGCCAGCAGGTGAAGGCGACCATTGTGGAGACGCCGTTTTATGATCCGAAGCGGAAGAGAGAGTAGGGACTGGAGAATAGAGATTGGAGATTGGAGATTGGAGATTATAGGTTTCGCCAATCTCTAATCTC
Source organism: Chloroflexota bacterium (assembly GCA_017993775.1). Taxonomy (GTDB): domain Bacteria; phylum Chloroflexota; class Anaerolineae; order Promineifilales; family Promineifilaceae; genus Leptovillus. Next base: position 73,406 of record JAGOMA010000011.1, read on the forward strand.
CAATCTCCCTAAAAAAAGCTATGACAACCAACAAATACGACGCAATCATCATCGGCGGCGGGCACAATGGGCTGATAACGGCCGCGTACCTGGCCAAAGCCGGTAAAAAAGTGCTGGTCCTGGAAAAGCGCTATCTCGTTGGCGGGGCCAGCGTCACCGAAGAGCTGTACCCCGGCTTCAAATTTACTGTGTTTTCCTATGTGGTCAGCCTGCTGCGGCCGGACATCGTGCGCGATTTGCAGCTTTCGCGCCACGGCCTGACCGTGCTGCCGCTGGAAAGCACGCTCACGCCGCTGCTCAACGGCGACTACCTCTACCGCGACGGCGACCATTATCGCAGCCTGCGCGACATCGCCCGCCACTCGGAACGGGACGCGGGGGCGTATGACGAATACGGCCGTAACATGTACTTCATGGCCAAAGCCGTCAAATATATTCTCAGCATGGTCCCGCCCGACCCCACCACGCTCAATCCGAAGGATTGGCTGAGCCTGCTGGATATGGCCCGCCACTTCCTGAACCTGGGCGAAGAACAGTTGTTCCTCCTGGCCAAACTCATGACCATGAGCGCCGCCGATTTCCTGGACCAATGGTTTGAATCCGATCCGCTGAAAGGCACGATGTCGGCCAGCGGCATCATCGGCACCTATTTGGGACCGCGCTCGCCGGGCACGGCCTACGTGCTGCTCCATCATTACATGGGCGAGATTGACGGCGCGTTTCGCGCCTGGGGCTTCGCCAAGGGCGGCACCGGCGGCATCGCCGACGCCATCGCCCGCTCCGCAGCAGCATTGGGCGCGGAGATTCGCTGCAATGCCGGGGTGGCGCAGGTGATGGTGAAGAACGGCCGTGCCGTCGGCGTGGCTCTGGAAAACGGCGACGAACTCTATGCCGACATGGTCGCTTCCAGCCTGGACCCCAAGCTGACCTTCCTCAAACTGGTCGATCCGAACCAACTGCCGGCCGATCTGGTCGATTCCATCAGGAAATTTAACGTGCGCGGCTCGTCGGGCAAAGTCAACCTGGCCCTGGACGCGCTGCCTGATCTGACCTGTATGCCCGGTCCGGGCCGCCACCTCGCCGGGGCCATCTCTATCAGTCCCAGCATCGATTACATCGAGCGAGCCTTTGATGACGCCAAGTATGGCGAGTTTAGCAAACGGCCGTACATCGACTGCATCCTCCCCTCGGTCATCGACCCCGACATGGCCCCGCCCGGCAAACACGTCATGTCTTGTTTTGTGCAGTACGCGCCGTATGAACTCAACGGCGGCTGGACCGACGCCAAACGCGAAGCCTTCGGCGACGCGGTGGTCGATACCTTGTCGCAGTACATGCCCAACCTGAAGGACATTATTCTCCACCGGCAGGTGCTGACGCCGGTGGACATAGAGAACATGATCGGCATCTCGCAAGGTAATATTTTCCACGGGGAATTAAGCCTGTCGCAGCTCTTTTTCTTGCGCCCGGCGGCGGGGTGGGCCAAATACCGCACGCCGATTAAGGGCTACTGGCAGTGCGGCTCCGGCACACATCCCGGCGGCGGCATCATGGGCGCGCCGGGGCAGCTGGCCGCTTTTGAAATGCTAAAAGACAAAGGGTCTTAGGGAGTTGAGGGGTTTAACGTGCTTGTGGCGTGATGCGTGATGCGTGACCAAAGAGGCTTCACGCATCATGCATCACGCACCCCCTCACAAAATCCAAAAGACCCAAAACAAACTTAGGCGAAGGAGTTTTCATTTTGACAGTTGACTTTTTGATTCCTGCTATCACGGCCGTGATCACCCTCATCTTTACGGCCGTTGTGTTTTACCGCTACAGCCATCGCCGAGGCACCCACCTGTTCATCTGGGGCATTGGCCTGAGCTTTTACACGCTGGGCGTGCTCGGTGAAGCCATCCTGGCGCTGACCTGGAGCGCGTTTTTCTTCCGTATGTGGTACTGGGCGGGCGCGCTGGTCGTGGCGGCCTGGTTGGGGCAGGGCACGGTGTTTCTGTTGGTGCGCAAACGGCCGTGGCCCCAAATCACCCTGGCCTTTGTCATCATCGGCTCGGTCATTGGCCTGCTCTGGATATTTCTCACCCCGCTCAACGAAGCCGCCTTCATCCTCGGCGAGAGCCTGACCGGACAGTATAAAGCTATCCTGCCGCCCGGCGGCGTGCGCCTGCTGACGCCGTTTTTTAACATCTACGGCACCATCACCCTGATCGGCGGCGCGATGTATTCCGCCTGGCTGTTCTGGCGCAAACGCATTTTGCTCAACCGCATGTGGGGCAATATCTTCATCGCCCTGGGTGGCTTGTCGCCGGCGCTGGGCGGCACGTTCGCCCGGCTGGGCCAGCCCACTTACCTTTATCTCAGCGAACTGTTGGGCAGCATTTTTATTTTCATCGGGTTTCTTCTGGCGACGGCGCACCGTCCGGCGACGCAAAAAATACGCCAACCCAGGGAGGCGTCTGGCTAGCGGAAAGCATTCCTTCTTGAGTAATTATGCATAAATTGATAAAATTATGCATATGATTTATGTGTAAAGGAGTGGTTTTATGAGAACGACGCTGGATTTGCCTGAAGAGTTGTTGGAAAGGGCCATGCAGGTCTCCCACACCAACACCAAAACGAAAGTGATTATTCTTGCCCTGGAAGAATTGGTGCGAAAATCGACCATCGCCGATCTAAAGCAGTACAAAGGCGCAGTTGACCTGGAGATTGATTTGGACCAATTGAGGGAACGGCCGTAATGCCGGTTTTAGTCGATAGTTCTGTGTGGATTGATTATTTCAGGAGCGGCGAAAACGCAACGAGACTGGATTGGTTGATCGACGAGAACTTAATCGTCATCAATGACATCATTCTGGCCGAACTTGTTCCCTTCCTGCGGCTTAAAAACCAAACAAACATTATTCGCCTCCTGAATGCGTTAGAAAAACTGCCCTTGAGAATTGAATGGGCAGAGATCATCGAGTTTCAGGTGAAATGTCTGGAGGCCGGGCTAAATGGGTTGGGCATACCGGATTTGCTGATTGCCCAGAATGTCCGGCAGAGTGGTTGTCAGATTTATTCGTTGGACAAACATTTTCGTCTGGTCAGCCAGATCATCGATATTGACGTGTTGGAAACAGAACCATGAACAAGCAATATGACACAATTGTAATTGGCGGCGGGCATAATGGATTGGTCACGGCCGTTTACCTCGCCAAAGCCGGCCACAAAGTGCTGGTGCTGGAGCAGCGCCCAGTCCTGGGCGGCGCAGCAGCCACCGAAGAAGTGTGGCCTGGTTTCAAAGTAAACACCGGCGCAGCCGACGCCGGCATGTTCCAGGAAGCCATCATCAAAGAGCTGTTCTTGAAGATGCACGGCCTGGAACTGCGCCAGAGTCCGGCGGCCGTTTTTGCGCCGCAGGCTGACGGCCGTTCCCTGACCCTCTGGCGCGACGAAGCCCAAACTGTGGCCGAGATCGCCCGCTTCAACCCGCGCGACGCGGAGCGATATCCGGCGTTTGTCCGGCAGGTGGGCCGCTTTGCCGCCGTCTTGCAAGGCATGATGCTGCAAACGCCGCCCGACCTCATGGCCCTGGGCCTGGGCGACGCCGGTTGGGGCAAGGTGGGCTGGCAGCTCAAACGCCTGGGCAGCCAGGAAATGATGGAATTTATGCGCGTGTTACCTCTGGCGGCGCAAGAATACCTCGACGATTGGTTTGAGAGCGACGCGCTGAAGGGCGCGATTGGCGCGGATGCCATCACCGGCAACCAGTTGGGACCGCGCGCGGCGGGCACGACGCTGATGCTGTTTTACCAACACATCAATGGCTGGCTGAACGGCCGTTCCCCCCTCGGCGGCATCGGTCAATTGTCCGCAGCCCTGGCCAGCGCCGCCCGGCAGTTCGGCGCGGAAATCCGCACCGGTGTCACCGTCGCCCGCATCCGGGTCAACGACGATGGGCAGGCCACCGGCGTCCTCCTGGCCGACGGCACGGAAATCGACACTCGCGTGATTGTGTCCAACGCCGATCCACGCCGCACCTTTTTTGATCTCGTCGGGCCGCAGAAGCTGGAGCCGCGTTTCATGAAGGCCGTGCGCAACATCATTTATCGCGGCTGTACGGCCAAACTGAATCTGGCGCTGTCCGGCCTGCCGGAATTTGTCGGCCAGAGCGATGAGGCGCAGCTCACCGGCCGCATTCGCATCGCCCCCAGCCTGACCTACCTGGAAAAAGCGGCCGACGATGCCAAATACGGCCGTATCTCCGCCCACCCCTTCCTCGACGCCGCCATCCCCAGCCTGACCGATCCCACGCTGGCCCCCGCCGGGCAGCATATCATGACCATCACCATGCAGTACGCCCCCTACTGCCTGCGCGACGGCGACTGGACGAGCGAGCGTGAAGCGCTGGGCGACCTCATCCTCGACACCCTCGCCCCCTACGCCCCCAATCTCCCATCTCTCATCGCCCACCGCCAGATTCTTACGCCGCTGGATTGGGAGCAAACCGTCGGCCTCACCGAGGGCAGCATCCACCACGGGCAGATGGGGCTGGAGCAGCTGCTGGTGATGCGGCCGGTGTCGGCCTGGGGGCAGTATCGCACGCCCATCGAGAATTTGTATTTGTGCGGCGCCGGGACGCACCCCGGCGGCGGTGTTACCGGCGCGCCCGGTTACAACGCGGCGCGGGAAGTGCTGAGTGCGTTAAAGAAGTAGTTTAGGAGGAAGGTATGACAAAACGCATCACGTTGGGCACGGCCGTTGCCCAGCCCGGAACCATCCAGTACGGCGAGTGGGACGCCATCACCCATCCCACCGGCCACGAAGATTACCTGCCGGTGATCATCGCCCAGGGTAAGGAGGACGGTCCCTGCATCTGGCTGACGGCCGGCATTCACGGCCCGGAGCATACCGGCCCCACGGTGCTTTACCGGCTTATTAACCAACAGTTGGTCCACCAACTGCGCGGCACGATTATTGCCCTGCCTGCGCTCAGCCCGGCCGGACTGCGCACAAAGGAGTACGTGCCTTACCATCTGCCCAAAAACCCCAACCGCATGTGGCCGGATGGCAAGCCGTCCAAACCCCAGGACCCGGACGAAGAAGCCCCTTCCTCGGTGGAAATCGCTTTTGCCCGCCTGTTTGAGCATATCAAAGACACGGCCGATTTCATGATCGACTACCACAACGCCTGGATCGATTCCATTTCCTTTGTCTTCCGCGACCGTGTGCTGTACCGCACAGACCAGGACGCGGAGAAAAACAAGGCCGCCGCCGAAGCCCTGGCCATCAAGCAAGATGACATGATGGCCGCCTACGGCCACACCGTCATCACCGAATTTCCGGCCAAGTACTACATCAAGCAGGATTTGCACCGTTCGACGACGGGCGCGGCGCTGCTGGTGGCCGGCATTCCCAGCTTCACGGTGGAACTGGGCACCGGCCTGATGCCCGACCCGGAAATGGTGGCCGCTTCGGTGGCCGGCACGCGCAATGTGCTGCGCTGGGCGGGCATGTTAGATGGCCCAATGGAGCCGATTACCGGCATTGCCATCGTCGACCCCGGCTTCCGTACCCGGCGCAGCGAAGGCGCGCGGATAAAGGAAGCCTGCATCGCCTTGCACTGCGTGCAATCCGGCGACCGGGTGCAAAAAGGCGACCCGCTGGCCGAATTGTTTGATGTGTGGGGACGGCCGTTACCTACCAGCCCCCTTCGCTCCGAGCACGACGGCTTTGTCATTGGCCGTGAACACGGCATCTACTTCTATCCCGGCGACACCGTCGTCCACCTCTCCATCCGCGACGAAGACCCCGTGGTGGCCCCTTACCCCGACGATTACTACAAAGATTGAGCGCCGACCTGACAGGTTTTCTTAAACCTGTCAGGTCTTGGCCGAGGAACGGCCGTCTAACGCTGAGGAACCGCCATCTAACCCGACGGAACGGCCAATTTGCATCCCTATGGCTGAAAACCACGACAATCCCCTGGTTATTTTCATGCCTTCCGGGCGGCGCGGGCGGGTGGCGGCGGGCACGGCCGTTCTCGCTGCGGCGCAGCAGCTAGGCGTAGACATCGAGAGCATCTGCGGCGGGCGCTTAACCTGCCACAAATGCCTGGTGTACGTCCAAGCAGGCGATTTCCCCAAACACGGACTCGTCTCCCGCGCGGAAAATCTGACGGCCGTCGCGCCCGACGAAGCCGCGCATCTGGCAAAAATGGGGTGTGCGGACGGCCGTCTGGCCTGCGCCGCCCGCGTGCAGGGCGACGTGCTGCTCACCGTGCCCGACGAAAGCCGCGCCCACAAACAAATCATCCGCAAAAGCGCCGGGGAGCGTGTCATTGAAGTGGACCCGGCCATCCGCCAGCTGTACGTCACCGTGGAGCCGGCCGAGTTGGGCCGCCATCGCGGCGATTGGGGCCGCCTGCAAGACGCCCTGGCCGCGCAGTGGCAGTTGGCCGATCTGACCATCGACCTGCCCGCGCTGCGCCGCCTGCAAGCCGCTTTGCGCCAGGGCGATTGGGCCGTCACCGTGATTGTGTGGCAGGCGCGGGAAGTGATCGACGTGCGCCCCGGCTACCACGAAGGCATTTTCGGCCTGGCGGTGGATGTAGGCAGCACCACCATCGCCGCCCACCTGTGCGATTTGCGCACCGGCGCGATTTTAGCCACCGAGGCGGCCATGAACCCGCAGGTGGCCTATGGCGAGGATTTGATGAGCCGGGTATCTTACGCCATGCTGCACAAAGATGGGCTGGCGAAGCTGCATACGGCCGTCATCACCGCCCTCAACCAACTGGCCGCCCAGGCCGCCCGCGCCGCCGGATTGCAAGCCCGCGACATCCACGAAGCGGTCGTCGTAGGCAACACCACCATGACCCACATCTTCCTGAATATCGACCCGGTGGAACTGGGGCAGGCGCCCTTCGCCCTGGCGAACCAGGGCGCGCTGGACGTGAAAGCGCGTGACTTGGGGCTGCGCTTCCATCCGGGGGCCAGCGTCCACGTCCTGCCCGCCGAAGCCGGCCACGTGGGCGCGGACAACGTAGCTGTGCTGCTGGCTGAAGCGCCCCACCACCAGGAAGCCATCACCCTGCTGGTGGATGTGGGCACCAACGCCGAAATCGTGCTGGGCAACCGGGAGTGGCTGCTCAGCGCCTCCAGCCCCACCGGCCCGGCCTTTGAAGGGGCGCAAATCAGCGCCGGGATGCGCGCCGCGCCGGGAGCCATCGAGCGTGTGCGGATTGATCCGGCCACCGGCGCGGCCCGTTTCCAGGTGATCGGCGAAACGCGCTGGTCGGATGCATGGGGGGCCGACCAACCGCCCGCGCATCTGGCGGCGGGTATTTGCGGCTCCGGCATCATCGAGGTCGTGGCCGAACTATATCTGGCGGGCATTGTGGGAGCAGACGGCCGTTTCAACCCCGATCACCCCACCGACCGCCTGATCTGGCCCGACCGCGCCGGAGCCTACGTCCTGGCGACGGCGCAGCAGACGAGCAACGGCCGTCCGCTGCTCATCACCCAGGCCGACATTCGCGCCATCCAACTGGCGAAAGCGGCGCTTTACGCCGGGGCCAAACTGTTGATGAACCGGGCGGGGGTCACGGCCGTGGAGCGCATCGTGCTGGCCGGAGCGTTTGGCAGCTACATCGACCCGCGCCACGCCCAGATTTTGGGCCTCATTCCTGAGTGTCCGCTGGAGCAGGTAACGGCCGTGGGCAACGCCGCCGGCGATGGGGCGCGCATCGCCTTGCTCAACCGTCACAGGCGGGTAGAGGCGGCGGCGGTGGCGGCGAGGGTGACGTATGTGGAAACGGCCGTTGATCCCGATTTCCAGGCCGAGTTCGTGGCCGCGCTGCACTTTCCTGGCGGGCAGGGCGCAGCCCGCCCCCGGCGGAGCCGCCGCCGGAGCGACAGCCGATGAGCACGGCGCAATCGCCAGTGCCCACGGCGGAATCGCCAGTGCCCACGGCGGAACTGCCAGTGCCCACGGCGCTGATTGCCTGCGGCGCGCTGGCGCGGGAAGTGCTGGCGCTGACAGAGCGCCACGGTTGGGACGCCGAGGTGCTGGCCGTGCCATCGCTGCTGCACAATGCGCCGGACAGGATTCCGACGGCCGTGGCCCGCCGCATTCAGGAAGCGCGGCGGCAGTTTGCCCGCGTCATTGTGGTGTACGGCGACTGTGGCACGGGCGGCCAACTGGACGCGCTGCTGGCCGCCGAAGGTGTGGAGCGGGTAGCCGGGCCGCATTGTTATGAGATGTATGGCGACGGCCGTTTTGCCGCCCTGATGGACGAAGCGCCCGGCACCTACTTCCTCACCGACTACCTGGTGCAGTCGTTTGACCATCTGGTGATTGAGGGATTGGGCCTGGACCGTTTCCCTGAACTGCGCGAGGAGTACTTTCGCCATTACACGCGCGTTGTCTACCTGGCGCAGCGCGACGACCCGGCTTTGCGTCAGCGGGCCGCCTGGGCGGCGGCGCAGTTGGGCCTGCCGTTGGAGGTTGAAGTGGTGGGGTATGGGGCGTTGGAGAAGCGGTTGGTGGAGTTGATGGGGAGATGAGACTGGAGACTTTTTAGTCTCCAGCCCTGATTGCCTGACAAAACTTATCTAACTGCGGAGAACGTAGAGAGCGCGAGTATGCACCAGAGAAAATCTCTACGTCCTCCGCGCTCTCCGCAGTAAAAATCTGAAATTTGTCTGTCAGCCAGGTCTCCAGTCTCGAGTTCTTTTATCCAGGCGGGGGGTCGCCGGGACCGTTGAATTGCATGATGGTAAAGACGCCGCCTTGCGGGTCTTGGACGACGGCAAATTTGCCCATTTCACCGGCGGCGGTGAGGGGGACGAGGATGCTGCCGCCTAATTCGCTTACTTTGGCGACTTTGGCTTCTACGTCGTCGGTCATGAAATAGACCGACCAGGAGGCGGGGATGTCGCCCCAACTGTCGTCCATGGCCATCATGCCGGCCTGGACACGGCCGTCTGTCTTGCACATCACATAACCATTTTCGTCTGTAGCGTAATCCCAGCCGAATACCGCGCCATAGAAGGAGCGCGCCGCTTCCGTATCGCGGGTTTGCAGCTCATTCCAGACCAGGGCGTTGGGCACATTTACCACCTGCGCGCCGATGTGGTCTTTTGGCTGCCAGACGCCAAAGGAGGCGCCGGTGGGATCCAGGGCCATCATCATGCGGCCTTCTTCCATGACGTCCATGGGCGGCACGGTCAGCATCCCTCCGGCGGCAGTTACTTTTTGGGCGATTGCGTCGGCGTTGTCGTGCTTGACATAGGAGGTCCAATTAGGGGGGATGCCCTGCGCTTGCATTTCCGGTGGTAGGGAGCCGCCGCCGGCGACGTTGTGGCCGTTTAGCCGGAACATGGTGTAATACTCCGCGCCGTCACCGATTGGGATGTCTACGGCCTCCCAATCGAACAGGGCGCTGTAGAATTTTTTGGCTCCCTCGATGTCCGTTGTGGACAAGTCTACCCAATTAAATATGCCATCCGGATAACTTTTTACGACATGCATTTTCGTTTCTCCTTATATGCCAGAAATGTTTTCAAACAGGCCGACAATCGAACTGAAAGTATACCATATTTAGAACGTATGGTCTACTATTTAAGGAAATTGCTTTGGAGATGAAGCCATGGAAGAGGGAGACGGCCGTTTCCCTCTTCCATGGCTCCCGTCAATGGACGCAGTGAGGCCGATCTATTACAATTCCCCCATGACATTTTACGACAAACTATTTTTCCCTGCTTTCAAACAAATCGACGCAGAAACCGCGCATGACCGCACCCTGACCGCTCTGGAAAGGGCGCAAACCAATCCGATTGGTCAGTCGGTGCTGCGGCGTATTGCCGGTGTGCTGCCACAGCGGCCGGTTACGGTATGTGGCCTGACCTTTCCCAATGTGCTGGGCATTGCCGCCGGGTTTGACAAGGATGTGCGCGTGGCTGCCGGGTTGGGTATGTTGGGGTTTGGGCACATTGAAGTGGGTACGTTAACGCCCTGGCCGCAGCCCGGCAATCCTAAACCGCGCGTCTTTCGGCTGCCGGTGGATGAGGCGATCATCAACCGGATGGGTTTTCCCAACGGGGGGGTGGTGCGGGCGCTGCCCCGGCTGCGGGCGTTGGCGGCTGGGGAACGGCCGTTTATCCTGGGCGTCAGTCTGGGCAAACAAAAACAAACCCCTCTGGACGAAGCTGAAAAGGATTACCTCCTGGTGATGCACGCGGTTTACGCGTATGCCGATTACCTGGCCATCAACATCAGTTCGCCGAATACGCCCGGACTGCGCGAACTGCAAGGCGGCAATTATTTGGGGCAGTTGTTGAGCGCGTTGGTGGCCGAAAACGGCCGTCTTGCCCAACAACACGCCATTTCTCCCCGCCCGCTGCTGGTTAAAATTGCGCCAGACCTGAGTTGGAGCGAATTGGACGAAATTTTAACGGCCGTGCAGGCCGCCGGAATCAACGGCCTCATCGCCACCAATACCACATTAAGCCGTGAAGGGCTGCAATCGGAGTTGCGGGGAGAGGCGGGGGGCTTGAGCGGACGGCCGTTAACCACGCGCAGCACGGAGATCGTCGCTTATATTGCCCGGCAAACGGGCGGGCGGCTGCCGATTATTGGCGTGGGTGGGGTGCAGACGGCCGTTGATGTGCAGGCCAAGTTGGATGCGGGCGCGTCCCTGGTGCAGTTGTACACCGGTCTGGTGTACGGCGGGCCAGGTATTGCCGGAACCATCTTGCGCCAGATGGCCGCCGATTCCCAGGCGACGCATTCTGAATGATTCCCGATTGATACCCCTACGGCCGTTGGCGATGAGCCAATTTAAGCCGCGACCGGGGTATAATGCCCACCAAAGTGTGTGATGATGGATAAACGAATGGAGGCCGTGGTGTACGGCCGTGTGCAGGGAGTCAGTTTCCGCTATTTTACGGAACGCGAAGCGAACCGCCTTCAACTGAGCGGCTGGGTGGCCAATCAGTTTGACGGAACCGTGCGCGTTGTGGCCGAAGGACCGGAAGCGCAGCTTGATAAACTCATCAACTTTTTGCATCGTGGATCCCCATCAGCCTGGGTCGAGCGTGTCGCCATCGATTGGACAGAAGCGACAGGAGAATTTATGGGATTTAAGGTGCGACGGATATGACCAATACCAGCGAAGAACCATTCATCGACCGGCAGCGTTTGGCCTGGATCGTGCTGCTTGCCAGTTTTACCCTGTGCATGATTGTGACCGTGGCTGTGCCTTTGGGCGTGAATGCCATGCTGCAAAACACAAAAAAAAGTCTCAATACCGTTATGCAAGCCAACCAGGGGACGGTGAGAGTTGATGACGCCAGCGGCGTGTCGCGGGTGGTTATTGCTGGCGAAGATGGCCTGGTTGTGGAAACAGGCGCGCGCATTTTAACAGATGAAACATCCACGGCCTCTTTGTTGGTCTACCCGCCGGACAATTCAACCAACCCGTTGGCGCGTTTGCAGATTTACAGCCGCTCGCTGGTTAATTTGGAAGAAGCTACTACACCGCGTTTTGCCATGAGTGATGAGACGCAGATGTTACGCTTTCATTTGGATAACGGCCGTCTCCAGCTCAACGTCCTTCAGGATGGCTCCCGCCCCTTCACCGTCATTATCAACACGCCGCATGGGCAGGTCTTTGTATCCGAGCCAGGGCAGTACGCCCTGGTTGTCGATAATATGGAAACACAAGTGTTGGTGCAGGAAGGCCAGGCCGATGTCCTGGCTGTAACCAGCGGCAAACGGATTGGGACCGGGCAGCGCGTCGTCATTTCGGCCGGCGGCGAGCCGGAAGGCCCACTGGCAACCAGCCGGAATTTGGTGCGCAATGGCGACTTTTACGACAGTTGGGCCGACTGGTCCCTTTACGTGTGGAACGTAGAATTGAGCGATCAACCGGAAGGGACGTCGGAGATTGTGGAACTGGGTGGTGAGCCGGCCGTGGAATTTAAACGCGAAGGCGCCGGTCATGCTGATGTGCGACTGCGTCAGATTATTGGTCAGGATGTCACCGATTACGCGACGCTGCGTATGCTGCTGACCTTCCAGATCACCAGCCACAGCCTGGGCGTGTGCGGCATTCAGGGCAGCGAATGCCCCTTGTTTGTGCGGCTAAATTACACCGATGATCGCGGCGTGAAGCGAACCTGGCAGCATGGATTTTATAGCATGGGCGACGTTTCCCCGACGACGCCGGATGCCTGTGTGTCTTGTGCCGTGGTGCAAGGTACGCACCAGCGTGTGCCTTTGGGGCAAATTTCGTTTTATGAGGCCGATCTGATTGAAGAATTGGCGCGGCAAGGCGCGCCGCTGCCCACGTTTATTGATGATATTAGCCTTGTGGCTTCCGGTCACAGTTTTCAGGTGGGAATTTTGGATGTGGCATTGATCGTTGAGGAATAGTGGTACAGGTTGTCCGAATTCAGCTCATGGCAAGAGGCGAGTGATGGATACGTGATGCGTGATTTGCCGCTCATCACGCATCACGCATCCATTACCCCATCTAAACGTCTTCTAGCCACTCTTTCAGCCATGCTTCCAGGTCGTCGGGTTTGTTGGCGACAACGGCCGTAAACTTCACCCCCGGATAATGATGTTGAAACCAGGAGGCAGTCAGAATTTCCGGCCAATGGTGAGGATTCACGGCAATCACATGTTTACTCCCCAGGTCGCCCACACCTGCGTCATCGGCCGAGAAACCAATGGTGAAACGGCCGTCAAACCCCCCACGCGCCGCCGCCGTAAACCAGTTGATATCGGCCGTTGGCGGCAGCAGCACATAGACACGATTGTAATTGAGCCGCGAGGCATCGCTGGGAACCAATTGGACATCACGCGCGACTTGCAGCAGGCGCAAAGCTAACAATCGCGCCCCTTTATCCCCTACAAATCGAATTTCGTACAAACCATCCTGCTGCGTTTGGAACTGGTAACGCCATAAGTGGCGCTCTTCGTCCAGTGTATGACCCTGGGGGGAAACGGCCGTTTTCTCATCATCCGGGTTCATCACCATCAGTTCGGCCTGTTTGTGCAGCCGAGTCGAAGATACCGTTACCCGAATTGTTTGGCCGGGATAGGGGTGCTCAGGTTCCAAAATAATGTGCGTATCGCCCGCGCCAATGATGTTGATGCTGCGTTTGTGACGGCCGATGGGCCGCAAAAAGGCATTACGCCAAAAAATGCTCTGCTGCCGTTTGGGCAAAGCCGGCGCGGATTTCAGATAAATGGTTATTGTGGCCGTTTCGGCGTCGGCTGTCAGGTGCAGGGTTTCCCAATGGCTCAGCGGCTGCACCGCCGGACTCCAGATGATCAGCGGGCTTTCCGGGTCCAGACCGCCGGTTGGATCGATGCCAATTTGCAAATTAACGTCGCTGGCTTCGACGCGGCTGCCCGGCGTGGCATCGTCACTGGACCAGGCTTGAGCTTCGACAGTCAGTTCGTAGCGGTTGCCGGGGGCGGCCGGGACTTGCTGCCATACCCCGCCCACATGGGTTCCCCAAGGCGTAGAAAGCTGCTGCACGGGCCGGTTGTCGATGGTAAAGTTGCTGAAGACGGGCTGGCGATTTTTCCAATTGGGATCGTCAGCGTGCGGCGGCAGCCACCAACACATCCAGCCAACGGCCGTTATTTGCTGATTATCACCCCCAACCGGATAAAAAGATTCCCCCAGACTGCCATTGATCAACAACTCGCCTTTACTCATAACTCGTCCTAATTGTCGAAGCCCAGGCCGCGCTCTTTCAGCGACACATACCGCTGGTGGCCGATCACAATATGATCCAAGACTTCCATGTCCAACAGTTTTCCGGCAGCCACAAGCTGCCGGGTTACGTTGATATCTTCAGGTGAGGGTGAGGGGTCGCCGGAGGGATGATTATGCGCGACGATGAAAGCGGCGGCATTGGCCTTAATTGCGGCGCGAAACAATTCCCCAATGCGGATAACCGATGTATTCAGGCTGCCTACGTAAATGTTGGGCGTGCCCAAAACCCGGTTCCGGGTGTCCAGCAGCACCAGCCGCAGATGTTCCTGCTCCAAAAACATCATCTCCGACATCAACAAATTGGCTGCGTCTGCCGGGGAGGAGACGCGCGGCCGTTCTTCAGGAGCGCTGGCCATCAGACGCCGCCCAATTTCTAGCGCCGCCTTAATTTCCACTGCTTTGGCCTGGCCGATACCTTTCACGGACATCAATTCAGGAATTGTGGCCCGCGCCAGGCCAGGGATAGAACCGAATTTCAGCAGCAGCCGTTCGGCCAGCCTCAAGACGTTTTCGCCGCCGCTGCCTGTACGCAGAATGATGGCCAATAATTCGGCCGTGGAGACGGCCCCAGGACCGACTTGAATGAGCCTTTCTCGTGGGCGGTCATTTTCGGCCATATCTCGGATTTTAGGGACGTAAACGGCCGTTTCTTCTCTGTCCATTTCACCCTCCTAAATGAAAAGACGTGGTTGTTCTGAGTTGGTAGGTCGTAAGCTGCCACCACTACGCCAACAGCCTACGACCTTCCTGAACAGTCTAAGCGGCGCTCTTGATCAGAATCACAAATTCTTCCCATTCTTCCGCTGCCAGATGGAGCGTAATGCCGCCCATCTCGACATGATACACAAAGTCATCGCTTTCTTCACTGCGCCAAATGGCAAAGTTTTCTGTTTCAGCAATGATATCTGCATCAAATTGGGAACCGTTCTCGTTTGCGTTCATGAAAAATCTCCTTTGATAATAGGGTTAAACCTCAGAATTTTGTGGATTAGAATCCGGTAAAGCTACTTGTTGATCGCTCTGTGATGAGATGAGAGCGTTGGGAAATGGAGGTTGGTCGGTTAATTTAGCGTAAATGTAAGAAAAAAGTATCCGCCCGCTGGCTAACAATGGCGCTGCCAGCATAATGCCAAATATCCCGGCAATGCTGGCTCCGGCAATTGCGCCTAAGACTACAACGATTGGGTGTAATTGCAGCCGCTGCCCAATAATCCGTGGTACCAGATAATAATTCTCCATCTGATAAATGACCGTATAAAGAATAATAATAACAATAACAAACCAAAATGGGCCAATTAACTGGCCCAACCAACTGCCATTGCTCTGAAAATAGCCCAGGAAAACAGCTGGAATGGCTGCCAGCACCGGTCCGATTGTCGGTAAAAACTCCATCAGGCCGGCAATTAGCGCCAGCAGCAAAGCGTTCGGCAGTCCAATGATTAAGGCCATCACAAATACGATGCTGCCTACAACCATGCACAGCACCAATTGGCCCCGCAGAAAGGCATTCCACAAATCGCTGATTTGCTGGCTCAGATTGATTACATCGCTCCGATAATTTGGCGGGGCTAAAGCAAGCATTGCCTGAAAAAGGCTTTCGTGGTCTTTGACCATGTAAAATGAAAGAAACAGCACCAAAACCACCCAGCCGACTGTGCTCAGCGATGCGCCCAGCACGCTGCCAAAAATGCTGATGGTTTGCCCGCCAAAACCCTGCACAAGATTGAGCAAGTTGCCGCTCAATGACAAAAATGCCTGGTCCAGCGGCAGTTGATTGATGGGAATAATGATGTCTTCGGTGATGAAGATGGGTTCTTGAAGTTCGACAAGCAGGTGGCTTAACTGGTGTATGAAGGCTGGGATGTTGGTAATTAGCGCATTGACTTGCGTGATGATAGGCGGTATGGCGCTGGCGGGAATGGCAATGAGCGCGGCAATGATGACCAGATAAATAAGTCCGAGGGTTAAAATACGTGGGACAGGCATTCGTCCGGTGACGAAGTTGACCATTGGTTCAACCAGGTAGGCCAGAATGACCGCCAAAATGAACGGTGGCAATAATATCTTTACCCGCAAAACGAATAACACAAAGATCAACGCCAGGGTGATTAAAATCAAGCGTTTTGTTCCGGTACTCCAGCCAGGCGAGTTTGTGTTTTGGGGTAAAGTCATAATTAAGCGTGGTGTTTTAGCGTATGTTCATCAGCCGCAATTATACTTTAAGGAATGAAAATTAAATAACATGTTCAGATTGGATCAATCTCAGAAGATTGGTCCAATCTGAACAGGTAGAGTATTCAATTCTCGTTCCTCATCATCCTTGAAAGTAAGCGAAAAAGCCCCGCCGGATGTTGGGCGGGGCTTTTATTGAGAATTTTTACTCGATATTCAAAGGCTGGGTTTAACGGCGCGGACCACGGGAACGGCCGTCACGCGAACCACCACCACCATCTCTCGAGCCACCACCACTGCGCCCGCGATTGCCGCCGCCGCCGCTGCGTGGATTGTCGCTGGCGCGCGCTTCGTCCAGGCTCCACCCTTCCAACACGGCGCGGCGTGACAGCCGAACCTTGCCCTCAGGGCTGATATCCGTCACCATCACCATGACTTCGTCGCCCACCTTGATGGCGTCTTCGACGTTGCGCAAATGATCGCTGGAAATTTGGGATATGTGGACCATGCCATCGGTGCCGGGAATAAATTCCACAAACGCGCCGAAATCGGTGGTGCGGACCACTTTGCCGGTGTAAATCTGGCCCGGTTCTGGGGATTTAGTCATCGCGCCGATGGCCTCGACAGCCGCTTCGGCCTTCAGCCCATCCACGCCAGCCACAAAAATCGTGCCGTCTTCCTGGATGTCCACCGATACTTCATAGGTTTCTTCCAGGCTGCGGATGGTTGCGCCACCCTTGCCGATGACTGCGCCAATTTTGTCGGGATCGATTTTGATGGTGAGCATACGCGGCGCAAAGGGGCTAAGCTCCTTACGCGGTTCGCTGATGGTGGCCATCATTGAATCTAGAATTTGCAGACGGCCGACGCGGGCTTGTTCCAGCGCCTGAGCCATTAATTCTTGGGTCAGGCCATCAATTTTGATGTCCATCTGAATGGCCGTGATGCCTTCGCTGGTCCCGGCGACCTTAAAGTCCATGTCGCCCAGGTGGTCTTCCATGCCCTGGATATCGGTCAGAACGGCGAATTTTGCGCCGTCGCTTACCAGACCCATGGCCACACCGGCAACCGGCCGTTTGATCGGCACGCCGCAGTCCATGAGCGCCAGAGTAGAGGCGCAGACGCTGGCCTGGCTGGTGGAGCCATTGGAAGACAAGACCTCGGAGACGACGCGGATGCTGTAGGGGAATTCATCTTCCGAAGGAATCATCGGGCGTAGGGCGTTGCCGGCCAGGGCGCCGTGGCCAATTTCGCGCCGTTTGGGGCCGCGCATGGGCCAGGTCTCGCCGGTGGAGAAAGGTGGGAAGTTGTAGTGGTGCATGTAGCGCAGGGTTTCTTCGGGCGAGAGGCCGTCCAATTTTTGCGCTTCGCGGGGTGTGCCCAGGGCCACGATGGAGAGTACCTGGGTTTGCCCACGGCGGAACAGGCCAGAGCCGTGCGCGCGCGGGCTGATGCCGATCTCGGAGGATAACGGCCGTATCGTCGTATAATCACGGCCGTCCGGGCGAATGCCTTCGTACAAAATTTGGTGGCGTACGGCGTATTTCAGTTCGTTGGCAATTACTTCGCGGATGACGCCGGGATTGGGTGAATCTTCTTCCGCCAGGAAGCTGTTCACAACTTCTTCGCGCAGTTCGTCCATGGCAGCGTTACGGCCGTCGCGGTCCGTAATGGTGGCGATGATGTCTTTGATGCGGCTGCCCAGGCGGGCTTTAACGGCCGTTTCAATTTCACTGTCAATGCTGGCCAGCGTTGGTTGGGCTTTTTCTTTGCCGATGGCGGCGCGCATTTCTTCCTGAATATCAATCAAGGGCTGCATCGCCTTGTGGCCAAACGCCAATGCCTCAACAAACAAGTGTTCCGGCAGTTCGTCTGCGCCAGCTTCTACCATGATGATGGCGTCGCGGGTTCCGGCGATGCGCAGGTCCAGCTTGCTGGCTTCCATTTCGGGAATGGTGGGATTAACGACGAATTGATCGTTGATGTAAGCCACGCGCACAGCGGCCACCGGTCCATTCCAGGGTACGTCGGAAATGGTCAGCGCGGCGCTGGCGGCATTAACCGACATGATGTCCATGTGGTGCAGGCTGTCCGAAGACAAGGTGGTGACGATGACCTGGACTTCATTGCGCATGCCATCGGGGAATAACGGCCGTAACGGTCGGTCCGTCAGGCGCGATGTCAAAATAGCGTCCGTGGTGGGCTTACCCTCGCGGCGATAAAAACCACCGGGGATACGGCCGGCGGCGTACATTTTTTCTTCGTAATCCACACTCAAAGGGAAGAAATCCAGCCCTTCGCGAACATTTTTAGACATGGTTGCTACGGCCAGCAACAGGCAGTCGCCGACACGAATGGTGACAGCTCCCCCGGCCTGTTCGGCTAATTTACCGCTGGCAAAGGTAATGGTTTTACCGGCCACGGTTGTGGTAAAGGTATGATCAGGTAACATGTTATTTAAACCTCCAAAAACATCTCGGGTTGAATTAGATTGATTTTCAGCAGGCACTGACAAGCCGCCTCTGTTGAGGGCAAACTGGTTGCGACTGAACAGCGAATCATGCAGACCGCTTGCTGTTTCTATTCAACCAATCAATAAGACGTTGAGACCGGGAGGTTAGGGACTGGGGACTGGCTCTTACCTGAGTCCACTGGCTCAGTAAGGGACACTACCCAATTCCTAAACCTATCTCCCTGGCGTCAACAAAGTGGGGGCGAACACCGTTCGCCCCCTGGATTATTTATAAATTTTTAACGGCGCAAGCCCAAACGCTTGATGATGGCGCGATACCGTTCTGGGTCTTTTTTGCGTAAATAGGCGAGCATCCGTCGACGCTTGCCGACGAGCTTCAGCAGCCCGCGCCGGGAGCTTTCGTCGTGCTTGTGGATTTTCAGATGCTCTTGCAATTGCTTGATACGCATATCAAACATGGCAATTTGCACCTCGGCTGAACCTGTGTCGCCCTCATGGACGCCAAACTCTTGAAAAATTTCGGCTTTTTCTGCCACTTCTAACGGCATTTGGAATATCCTCCAATTATGAAATATGTAGCCCGACGGCCGTCGCGCCGAATAGCATCGTACTGTCGAGCCGAAGTAGAATTATAACCCAGCCGGGGGCGCTTGCCAAAATTGGCCTGGTCCTGGTTGGTTTCTTCATGTGGGGCTAACTTTTTTTCGTGAAGGATGGGTCAGCCGCCAGAGGATGAGGAGGCTCAGGGCCAGCGCCACTGCCAGCAGCAACGGCCGTTTCCTGCCCCCATCGCCCTCTTCCGCCGCCGCCGCCAAATCGGCCTGTTTTGCCTTGGCCAGCAGCGCCCGCCAATCCGGGATCAGCGCCGCATCCGGTACGCTGTAGCAGCCGCGCACCAGTGCCAGATACGCAGCCTGTTCGGATTGCCAACGGCCGTCATCCCACCCCAATTCCGTCTGGCAAATGGCCCGAATGCGCGGCAGCAGCGCCGCGCCGCCCTCCGGCAGCAGAATGCCCAGGCGTACCCGCCGCAGCAGCAAATCATCCAGATGGCTAATTGCCTCGGCGCGAGCCGCCCAGCGCAGCTCCGCCCACAACGTTTGCGTGCCGGGGATGATGTCCAGTTCGCCCGCCTGTGCGGCCGCAACCAGCGCCGGAGCAGCCGCGCCATAACGCCCCAGCAGACGGCGGCGTACTTCTTCCGGCAATAGTTCGCCGCCGGGCAAAGCCACGTTCACCGGATTGAGCACCGGCAAGTTGTCGGCCAATTCCGGCAAATCAGGCAGCAGGTGGCGCACTTCTTTCAATGCATCCAGAGCAATCAGGCGAAAGGTGGTCATTTTGCCGCCGGTCACCGTCAGCAGGCCGCTTTCCACCCAAACCACGTGGTCGCGCGATTCGTCCGATGGGTCTTCTTTGCCGCTGCCAATCACCGGGCGCACGCCGGCAAAAGCGGCCACCACGTCGCCTAGGGTAATGCCCAGCGAGGGGAATTGCGACTCCACGGCTGCCAGCAGGTAGGCGGTTTCGTCGGGGGAAATGCATGGTTCTTTGTCCAGCGTTCGGGCGTGGTCAACGTCGGTTGTGCCGACCAGGGTGACGCCTTCCCAGGGAAAAATCATGACCGGGCGCTGGTCAATTGGGTGCAAAAAACTGATGGCCTGGGCGACCGGCAGCCGCCAATTAGGGAAGACAAGGTGGCTGCCGCGCAACGGCCGTATCCTGGCTTCGCCGCCCACTTGTCCGCGCAGTTCGTCGGCCCAGGCGCCGGTGGCGCTGATGACCACGCGCGCAGTCACGTTGGCGGTTTGGTTGGTCAGTTGGTCGCGCAGGATCAGGCCGTGGACACGGCCGTTTTCATCGCGTAACAATTGCTCGGCGAGGACGTAGTTGACGGCCGTTGCCCCGTCGGCCACCGCTTCGGCAATCACCCGCAGCACCAATCGGGCGTCGTCGGTTTGGGCGTCGCCGTAGCGAAAGCCGCCTTTCAGACCGGCGGCGGTGAGGTGCGGGGCCAGCATTTGGAAATCGCGCGGGCTGTAGTAGCGGTGGCTCCATTGCAGCGCCAGCAGATCGTACACCGTCAGCCCAGCGCGAAACACCAGGCGGCCCGTTTTGTCGCTTTTGTAGGTTGCCAGCAAAAAGCCCAGGGGGTCTATTAGCCCTGGTCCTTCTTCCAACAAGTGCTCCCGTTCCGACACGGAAGCGCGCGTCAGGCCGATTTTGCCTTCTTTGAGATAGCGCAGCCCGCCATGCACCAGCTTGGAGGAACGGCTGGATGTGCCCCAGGCGAAATCTTTTTGCTCAACCAGCAGGGCGCGCAGCCCCAACCGCGCTGCCTCGCGTAAAATCCCCGCGCCGGTGATGCCGCCGCCGACGATGAGAATGTCATACGGCCGTTCTACTTCCCGCCACACCTCTTCCCGCCAATTACCCATCCACATAGTGTCTCCTGCAAAAGAGAACGGGATGCGGATTTGCGCGGATGCGGTGGATAAATACGGATTTTTATTTCCGTTAAAACCCATCTTATCTGCGTTTTTCCGCGTTCCATTCCTAGGCTAAAAGTTTCCCAGGGTTCATCACCCCATACGGATCAAAGCGGCGCAGGGCGTCTTGCAAGACGGCCATGCCCAGTTCGCCCTTTTCGGCGGGCAGGTAGGATGCGTGGTCGGCGCCTACGCCGTGTTGGTGGCTGATGGTGCCCTGGTTGGCGACTACGGCCGTCGATCCCGCCGCTTTCAATTTGCGCCAACGCGCCAACAATGCTTCCGGATCGTTCGCCAGCCGGAATAAAAAGGTTGTATAAATGCTGGCCCCTGTCGCATAGACGTGCGACAAATGGGTAAAAACGTGTACCTTTTCGCCTTCATCGGCCAGAGCGGCGTGCAGCGCGGCTTCGATGTCGGCCAGGGTTTTATCGACTTTGGACCAGGGAACGGCCGTTTCCAGCGTATCCACCGCGTAGCCCATCTCCCATAAGGTATTGCGCAAATAAGGCGTGTGGAACCGTCCTTTTATCCACTGTTTGCCGAAGGTTTGTCCCACGTGGATGCCGCCAAATTCTTTGGCCGCGTCAATGGCTGCCTTGCGTGCCATTTTTACCAGGGCGCTGCTGCCTGTGGCGCCAATCACCAGCATGACTTTGTTTTCGTCTACGCCGCGCAGCCCCAGGAGCGTTTCCAGGCCGCCAATAAGCCGTTCGTGCCCGGCCAGGGCGAGGGTGGTGGTGGTTTCTACGGCCGTGCTCAGCCGCAGCATGGAAACTGGCACGCCGACTTGCATTATCTGGCGCACGGCCGTTTGCCCCTGGGCAAAATCGGCGAAAAACACGGCGTGGAATTCTTCGCTTTCTGGCAGTGGGCGGGCGCGCACGGTGGCTTCCGTCAGGATGCCCAGCCGCCCTTCGGAGCCGAGCACAAGCTGGCGCAAATCCGGCCCGGCGGCGGAAGCAGGATGCGGCAGCAGTTTCATGCTCCCGGCGGGTGATTCTAATGCGCCGCCGGCAAACAGGTCTTCGATACGGCCGTAACCCCGCGACTGCTGCCCGCTGGAGCGGGTGACCACCCAGCCGCCTATGGACGACAATTCGAACGACTGCGGGTAATGGCCCAGCGTGCAGCCCTGAGCGCGCAGCTGCGCTTCCACATCTGGCCCCTGGGTGCCAGCGCCAAAAGTCGCCAGCAAGCTTTGCTGGTCGAAATGGCGCAGTTGGTTCAGCCGCCCCATGTCGATGGTTAGAACGGGTGCGCTGTCCGGCTGCGGGTTGATGTGGCCGACGACGCTGGTCCCGCCGCCATAAGGGATGAGGCTGACTTCAGTGTCGATGGCGAACTGGATCAATTTGCGTACGTCGGCGTCGGTGGTGGGGAAGGCGACGCCGTCTGGGAAGGCCGGGTAACGGCCGTAGCGCATGGCCACCCAATCAGGAAAACTTTGGCCGCAGGCGTGGCGCAGGCGTATTTCTGATTCTTGGTTGATCAGGCGGTGGGCTTTCAGGCGTGATGGCGGCACGCGGGCGACCACCTCGGCCAGGGCAGCGTCTTGTGGCGGCGTGCCTGGCCCGACGAGTTCGGTAAGAAAGGCCGCCGCTGAGGCTGGTAAAGGATACTCTGTCGTGGTGTCGCCCCATCCATTCCATCGTCTCATCTGTGGACTCCTTTTGTGGGATGCGGGTTCGTGCGGTTTGTTTGGATTTTTGCCAATCACATCAAAAAAATCCGCAATTATCCGTGCCCTGTTTCTTGTTCTTTATTCTTTCGCGCGTGCCCGCATGGTTTGCCAGAGCTGGATACTTTCGATCATGGTGGCGCGGGTCAGCGCCTCGGCGTGGTCGGCGTCGCCTTGTTGGGCGGCGGCATAGAGGTCGGCATAAAAGAGGCGCGAACGCGCGCGGGCTGCGCCGCTGGCAAAATAGAGGCGGGCTAGTTGTTCGTAGAAGCCGGTAAAGCCGTTTAGGATGAGGGTGTAGATGGCGTTGCCGGACTGGATGGTGAGGTGGCGGTGTAACTGCCAATCATAGGCGGCGTAGACGGCCGTGTCGTCTGCCAGCGTTAAATGATCGGCCAGGAAATCGGCCACGGCCGTGGCCGATTGGCTTACCGCCGCCCGCGTGTACGCTGGAGCCAGGTTTAGCCGCACCTCCAGCAGGTTGGTGATGAAGCCACGCGGCAAGTGGTCGGGGTATGCGACGAGGGCTTCTAGGACGTTGAGACCGCCATCTTGCCAGAAATTGTTAACGACGGTTGATTTGCCTTGCTGCACTGTCAGCCAGCCATCGCGGGACAGCCGCTGGATGGTTTCGCGCAAAGTGGGGCGGGTGACGCCTAGCTGCTCGGCCAGGGTTCGTTCGCCCGGTAAGGCGGAACCCGGCGGAAAAGTGCCATCTAGAATGGCTTGGAGCAGGGATTGTTCGGCGTAATCATTTGGTTTTTGGGGTGAGGCCCAATTGTTCATAACAGATTTCCATTCGATCTGAATTACTGGTAAGTGGTCTGACCAGTTAGGGGAAGTATGGCAGATTCCAGGGGCAGTGTCAAGGGGGGAACTGCCGGGCGACGAAAGGAAGACAAATAAAAAACGGCCGTTTCCTCTTGTTGCGAAGAAACGGCCGTTTTATGCACAGCTTACAGCTTACAGCTTGTAGCTTGTATCCAACAGCTTACTAATCCTGAAAATCCCAACCAAAATCCAGATCGAGCTTCTGCTCCCCTTCGTCGAGAACGAAGGTGTGGCGGCCCACGCCAACGGCTGGCCAGGTCCAGTTACCGGGGATTAGCAGGTTTACGTTGGCCGTGCTGAGTGCGTCCATAAAGACGCAGTACGTGCCGCTGGAGAGCTTGTCGAAGAGGTAACGGCCGTCTTCCCCCGTCACGACCGTCGAAATCACCTGCGCTGCAGCCGGGACGCTCCCATCGCTGGGGCACACGCCGCCTGATAGGCCGATGGTGATGCCCGGCATGGCCGGTTCGCTGCCGGTTTGGGAGCCTTCGCCGATGAAATTGCCGCTCCCATCCGGGTATTCCCAGCAGCCGCGACCCGGGTTGCTGTTGACGCAAAAATCTTCCCAGACAATGCCGCCCAGAGCGGCCGAATTGGGCGCCGGCGTCGCCTGCGGCGCGGCGTTTTCGGCCACCACAATTTGCAGCCAGAACGCGTCTTCAATGAAGCCATCAATGCCAAAAGGATCGCCATTGGCGTCGGCGATTTGCCAGTTGCCGCGGTAGGTGCCGGGCGTTTGCGGGGCGACCATGTCTATGGCGATTTCCACCGGCTGGCCTGGGGCGACCGCTTTGGTGAGGGTGATGACCTCCTGGGCCGACATGGCGTCGCCGCCGACAAAGACTACGCTGTATTCTTTGGTCCAGATGCAGGTGCCGCTGTTGCGCAGCTGCCAGCGTTTGGTGAATTCTGCGCCGGGGGTGAAGGCGGTATCGTCGGGGATATTCAGGTCTTGCACAAATTCGATTTTGTTGGTGCAGTCGGCGGCATTGGTTTCGGGTAGAGGCAGGAATTGGAAGTCCCAACCAAAATTCACATCGCTGATGACGCTGCCGGCTGCGACTTCGATGGAGGTCTGGCCCAAATCAATTTCGGGGAAAGTCCATTGGCCGGGGATCAGGATGTCCTGGTTTTGCTCGTCTTGCGGATCGATGGATACGCAGTAGGGTCCGGGGCTAAGTTCGGCGAAGGCGTAGTTGCCGGCAATGTCGGTAACGGCCGTGCCAATACCATCCGCCGGGCATTCACCCTCGCCCAGGCTGACGCGCACGCCTTCAATTCCCGGCTCGCCCACTTCCAACTGGCCGTTGGCGGCAAACCCGCCACCGGTTAACGCCACACAGCCCTCGGCGGGGGCCGTGTCGCCTTCGTTGACAGCGCACAGGTCGTGCCACACACGGCCGTTAATCGCGCCTTTAGCTGTGGAAACGGCCGTGTCGGGCATCGCCGTTTGGGCGCTGTTGTCCACATCCAGCGTAAACGAACCGCTCACGCCATTAACGCCAACCGTGTAGGCTCCGGCCGGCAGGTCCAGCACATCCAGGGCAATGGTTTCTTCGAAGGGAACAATTGCCTCGGTGCAAATTTGCCCCGGCTGCTGTACGGTGGTGATGACGACGTTAAAGGCATTTTCCTCACGCTGGCTGACGATGTCGTTGATGGTGGTGCAGCCATTGGGCAGCGCGCCGCGAGCCAGCACGTTGATCTGCACAGGGAAGGATTCCAGCGTCAGGACTTGCACGCTTTCCACATTGGCCACGCCAAAAACAGGCTCTGTGAGCGGGGTGGACGTGGGGGGGAGGGTGGCTGTGGGTGCAGCTTCTACAATGGGCGTCGGGACGGCCGTGGGTTCAGGCTCCTGACTGCCACAGGCTGTAATCGCCAGGGTAAATATAGCAAGCAAGATGAGGGGTAAACGTGTTAAATACATATTCTTATCTCCTTTGTAACCTTACAGACCCTAAAAGTTTTCTTTTGAGGAGTTAGACCTTTGGAACGCAAACCCTCAGGGTCTTCCTGGAGTAATCTGAACAATGACTCTTCTTTTTGCGGCGCAGGGAAGAATATAGGCAGGCGAAAGGGTAAAGAACAAGGCGTTGTAACCCCCCGAATGATTCTATATTCCTGGCTGGGTGTTGGTGTGTTAGCTTAAAAGGTAAGCGGCAATGAGCTGCGCCGTTTGTTTTAGCGCATCACGATGGGTTCGCTCGTAATGGTGGGAGGCATCGACGCCTGGCCCAATCAGCCCGACGCGCACATTGCCGCCAGCATGCCAGAACGCTTCGCCATCGGATGCATAATATGGGTAAATATCCGTTTTAAAGTTGAGCTGATTGCTTTGCGCCAATGCTTCCAACTCTCGCCTGAAGCCTAGATGATACGGTCCTGCGGAATCTTTGGCACAAATGGTCACGGAATATTCATCCGATTCTTGGTGGGGGGCGACGACGGCCATGTCGACGGTGAGCAAATCGACGAGGTCCGGGGGGAAGCCGGTGGCCGCGCCGTGGCCGACTTCTTCGTAGTTGCTGATGTGGATGGTGGTGGTTTGTTGGGGCTGTAAACCGGCATCGGCCAGGGCCAGCAGGGCGGCGTAAATGGTGGCCACGCATGCTTTGTCATCGAGATGACGCGAGCGAATGAAGCCAGTGTCGCTGAGTTCTACTCGTGGATCGAAGGCGATGATGTCGCCAACCCGGATGCCTAGTTGGCGTGTTTCCTCGCGGCTGGCAGTGACAGCGTCGATGCGGACTTCGGTGTTGGTATCGTCGCGGGTGGCGTTGCGTTCGTCGCGGGTATGGGCGTGGACGGAAGCGGTGGTGGGCAGGATGGTTCCCCGGTAGGCACGGCCGTTTGCCGCGAAAATAGTAACGCCTTCTCCTTCCACAGAGGTCCACGACCAGCCGCCGAGTTGGGTGATGCGCAGACGGCCGTTTTCCTTCACTTCTCGTACCATCGCCCCCAAGGTGTCCACGTGGGCAGTCAGGGCGCGGGGCGCATCCTGGCGGACGCCGGTCCAAGTGCCCGTCAAAAAGCCTTTGGCCGCGATTTGGGTGGAAAAAGGTAGTTCGGCAAAGGCTTGCTGCACGTAGGTGATGGCCCGGTTGGTGTCGCCTGTGGGGCTGGGCGTGTTGAGCAGCCCAACCAGAAAATCGACCATTTTTTCTTCATTGATGGTGGGGATCATGGGATGAATCTCCTCTCGAACGAAAAGACGCGCGGATAGTTGTCTGTCATGTAGGTAATTATAGCACTGTCAGACCGACTGCACGATAGCCATGACCTGAGAATAGAGACGCCCGTTCGTAGCCAAACTTTCCCCGCTGTAAATTGTCGGACGGCCGTGCCAGTCGGTGAAGGTGCCGCCGGCTTCTTCTAAAATCACCTGGAAGGGGCCGCAGTCCCACAACGCCATGATGGGGTCCAGCATAATTTCGGCGCGGCCGGTGGCTACAAGACTGTATCCGTAGGCGTCGCCCCAGGTGCGCTGGACGTAAGTGGCGGCGATGAGGTTTTGCCAGACGGCCGTTTTCTCGCCAAAGGTATCCATGTCGCTAAACAGCAGCACGGCGTCGGCTAATTTGTCTACCTGGGAAACGTGAGCGCGACGGCCGTTCCAATAACACCCCTCACCCCGCAGCGCATAGACGGTTTCGTTCAGCGCCGGGAAATGGGCCACGCCCAGCAGCGGCTCGTCGTCTTTGGTCAGGGCGAGCAGATTGGCGTAAAACGGCACGCCGGAAACAAACGATTTAGTGCCATCAATGGGGTCGATTAGCCAGCGATAGCCGGAATTGCCTGCCTGCTGGCCAAATTCTTCGCCCAGAAAGCTGTGGTCGGGCCAGTAGTGGGTGATCAGGTCGCGCAGTTTTTGCTCCGCCTGCCGGTCGGCGATGGTGACCGGGGTGTTGTCGGCTTTGCGTTCGGCGGCTACCTGATTTTGGAAATAGCTCAGGGTGATGCGCCCGGCCTGCCAGGCGGCGTCCAGAGCAAATTCGAGCAGCGTTTGAGGGTTGGGTGTGGCGGTCATTGGTTTATTCGGCGACGGTGAGCCAGCGGGACGGCCGTTGGCTCTGGTTCATGTAGCGCAGCAGCGTGCTGCCATCGGTAAAACCCAGCGGCAGAAATGCGCCGAGCGTGAGAACGAGTAAATTATCCAAAAAGGTCAGCGTGGCCACCATGGCGGGCACGCCGCCAACCCATTGCGCTGCCAAAGCCAGCAGCCCGGTTAACAGCGCCAGCGATCCGCTGGCGATGGGGCCGCCGAGGGCGCGTTTGATGTGGACAGGCGGCGGCAGCGTGGGTTCCTCTGGCGGGTAAAGCGAGCTGGCCAACGGGCCGACGAAGCAGACGCCGCTCATGGGGTAGCCGGTCTGTTTGGCGGCTTGCGCATGGCCGACGTGGTGCCAAAACTCACTCAGCCAATGGAGCAGCATGGCCAAAAATCCGCCCAGAACGGCCTGTTCCGGTTTGAGTTTGAACAGCTTGCGGCCCATCAGGCTGTATAATGCCCAGACCAGAACCATGCTGAGCAGGGCAGTGGGTTTAACGAGGATTTTAAGACCGGCAATGGAGCCGAGTTTGAATGTTTTGTTCATAAGCTTGCGCCTCCCGTTCGATAGACAGGATTGTACTTGCACTTTGGGGCGCGGCAAAATGAGACCTGGGCGGGCAAACGGCAAGCATTGGTGGAAACAAATGGAGCATTTGTCGGGACGAATGAAGGTTTTATGCGGGTGGACGGTTTACGGCAGGGGGTAAACGAGGAAAAGGTTTTCGATAACGAGGCGGGTATTGGCGTTGCGCCGCAATTGGCGGATGGCCTGATCGGTTTGTTGCAGGCCGGTCAGGCTTTGTTCAGCGGTCCAGTTTGCCGCGCGGGCGATCAAATCGGCCTGATGGTCGATGTTGGTGAGGGTGAGAGTACGGCCGTTTTCCCCCTGGGTTAAGAGCGTAACATCCCGCCACCAACTCAGCCAGGTCTGCAAAATTTCCGGCAGCAGTTCTGGCTTGCGCCCCAATTTGTCTGCCAGGGCAAAGCGGTCGATGCGGTCGCCGGCCAGCGCTTGCTGCAAATAGTCCAGGTTTTGCTGTCGTTCGACCAGGATGGTGCTGTCTTCGTAGGCGCGGATGGCCCAGCCTAAACGGCCGTCGGCCAGATGAGCCAGCAGGTGGGCTTTGTCTTCGGGCATACGCCAGCGGCTTTGCAGGCTGTCTTCGATGCGCGGGGTGGCTAACGGCCGTAACGCAATCGTCCGGCAGCGCGACGTGATGGTAGCCATCATGGTATCGGCGTCGTTGGCGGTCAGCAGCAGCACCACGTTACGCGGCGGCTCTTCCAAGGTTTTCAGAAAGGCGTTGGCCGCCCCTTCCGTGGCGGCGTCAAACCGTTTCAGGATGGCGACTTTGTAACGCGCCTCATAAGCAGCCAGGCTCAAATCTTGCTGCAGGGTGCGGATTTCGTCGATTTTTAGGGTCAGTTTACCCCGCCCACTCACCTCCGGAGTAATCAGGCGTACGTCGGGATGGCGGTTGGCGGCGATGAGTTGGCAGGGGCGGCATTGGCCGCACGGCCGTGCAGCCTCATCGACCGCTTCGCAGTTTAACGCCTGGGCAAAGGTGCGCGCCAGCGTCGTTTTGCCAATCTGGTCTGGGCCGGTTAGCAGATAAGCGTGGCCGATGCGCTGGTTGGCAATAGACCCGGCCAGCAGCTCGGCGGCCCATTCGTGGCCGATTACTTGATCCCATTGGTTGCTCATAAGCCGATTGTAGGGTGGATACGGCCGTCTGACAAGAGCGCTGACCAATCAGACCGGGCAGGTTTGTGAACCCTGTCAGGTCTCTGGCAAACTGGCTATAATTGCAGCATGAATCCCTTAACTATTTCCGGTGATCAGTTACAAGTTGATGACGTGGTGGCGGTGGCCAACGGCCGTTCCGCCCGTCTGGACCCTGCCGTTTTACCCAAAATTCAGCGCTCCCGCCAGGCTGTGGAAGACCTGGTGGCCCGAGGCGAGGTGGTGTATGGCATCACCACCGGTTTTGGTCGCTTCAAAGACAAAATCATTTCCCCCGCCGAAGTCCAACAACTCCAGGTGAATCTGGTGCGCAGTCACGCCGTGGGCGTTGGCCCGGAACTGCCGGAGCGCGTGGTGCGGGCCATGCTGTTGGTGCGGGCCAATACGTTGGCGCTGGGGTATTCCGGCGTGCGTCCAGAAGTGATTAACCTGCTGTTGGATATGCTCAACGCCGGCGTCCACCCGCGTATTCCGTCGCAGGGGTCGTTGGGCGCCAGCGGCGATCTGGCTCCGCTGGCGCACCTGGCCCTGGTGGTGATTGGCGAGGGGGAAGCGTGGCATCAGGGAGATTTGGTAGACGGCCGTTCCGCCCTCATGCGCGCCGGACTTCAGCCCTTGCAGTTGCAGGCCAAAGAAGGATTGGCGCTGCTCAATGGCACAGCCTTCATGGTGGGCATGGGCGCTTTGCAGGTGCGGCGAGCCATCAACCTGGCCCTCACCGGCGACATAGCCGCCAGCCTGAGCCTGGAAGCGCTGCACGGAACCGAACGCGCCTACGACGAGCGCGTTCACCGCGTACGGCCGCATCCACGCCAGATCGACTGCGCCGCTTTTTTGCGGCGTAATCTGGCAGGCAGCCAGTTTTTACGCGGCCTGGATTCCAACAATGTGCAAGACCCATATACCCTGCGCTGTGTGCCGCAGGTGCATGGCGCCGTGCGCGACGCCATCGCTTACGCCCAGTGGGTGATCGGCATCGAGCTTAACGCTGTCAACGACAACCCCATCATCTTTGTCGATGAGGAAACTGGGCAGACAGACGTAATTTCGGCCGGTAATTTTCATGGCGAGCCGATTGCCATCGCCATGGATTACATGGCCCTGGCGCTGACAGAGTTGGGCAACATGAGCGAGCGGCGGATTGCCCGACTGGTGGACGCCGATAGCAATGGCGGCGTGCTGCCCATGTTTTTAACGCAGCATGGCGGCCTGGAAAGCGGCCTGATGATGGCCCAATACACGGCCGCAGCCCTGGCTTCGGAGAATAAGGTACTGGCTCACCCGGCCAGCGCAGACACGATACCGAGCAGCGCAAATATTGAAGACCACGTGAGCATGGGGGCAACGGCCGTGCGTCAGGTTGCCCAAATCCTCGACCATGTGGAAACCATTGTGGCCATCGAACTTCTGGCGGCGGCGCAGGGCGTGGATTTCCGGCGTCAGCAAATGGGCGGCCAGCCGGCGCAGGGCGCAGGCACACGCACGGCGTATGACCTCATCCGCCAAAAAGTGCCCTTCCTGACGGCCGATACGGTCCTGTCGCCGCATATTGAGTCCGTGAGGCGTCTGGTGGCCACGGGAGCCATTAAAGAAGCGGTTGAAGCAAAGTTGGGGAGTGGAGATTAGCGATTGGAGATTGGTTGATCCGTTGGTACAGACCCCAAGGGTTTTCTCCTGAGAATTTGGATTATTTGGGTGTTAAACCCTTGGGGTCTTGTTAGAGAAACATGAAAGGTTTACCAAAAGGAAAATTTCCCATGAACGAAGTAGTGATTATTAACGCATTCCGCACACCGATTGGGCGGCATGGCGGCGCTTTGGCCGATGTGCGCCCGGATGATATGGCGGCGCTGGTTGTGAAAACGGTTGTAGATCGGGCCGGCATCGACCCGAATCTGATTGAGGAAGTGTATTTGGGCTGCGCCAATCAGGCGGGCGAAGATAACCGCGATGTGGCGCGGATGGCCGCGCTGCTGGCGGGTTTGCCGCAGCATGTGGCCGCTGTGACATTTAACCGGCTGTGCGCCAGCGGGCTGAATGCCGTGAATCAGGCGGCGCGGGCGATTATGGTGGGCGAGGGTGATGTGTTTGTGGCCGGCGGCGTGGAGTCGATGAGCCGCGCGCCTTATTCGTTCCCCAAAAATTCGCGCGCCTGGGGGCCATCGGGCAATATCACCGGCTACGACACAACGTTGGGCTGGCGGTTCCCCAATCCTAAAATGGAAGCGTTGTTTCCCCTGGAAGCGATGGGCGAGACGGCCGAAAACATTTACGAGATGAGCCGCGAGGGCAAGATTGCCGGCGGCGAGATCACCCGGGAAGCGCAAGACGCATTTGCGCTGGAGAGCCAGAGGCGAGCGTGTGCGGCGATGAATAACGGCCGTTTCCACGCCGAAATCGTGCCGGTTCCCATTCCCCAACGCAAAGGCGAGCCGCTGTATGTGACCACCGACGAACACCCGCGCGTCCTGGCAGTCGGCGGCTCGTTTGAACTGGATACAAGCGCCGCTGTGCTGGCCAAACTGCGCCCGGCATTTCGCGCCGGCGGCACTGTCACGGCCGGAAACGCCAGCGGTCTGAACGACGGCGCGGCCGCCCTGCTGCTGATGTCGCGGGCCAAGGCGGACGAACTGGGGCTAAAACCGATGGCCCGCTGGGTGGCTTCTGGCGCAGCGGGAGTGGATCCCCGCGTGATGGGTCTGGGACCGGTAGGCGCGACGCGCAAAGCGCTGGTCCGCGCCGGCCTGACTTTGGCCGACATCGATCTGGTGGAATTGAACGAGGCGTTTGCCGTGCAGTCGCTGGCGGTGATCCAGGAATTGGGCCTGGACCCGGACCTTGTGAATGTGAACGGCGGGGCGATTGCCTTGGGACATCCGTTGGGCTGCTCGGGGGCGCGAATTTTAACCACGCTGCTGCACGAGATGCAGCGGCGGGCGGAATTAGGAACGGGAACGGCCGTGCGCTACGGCCTGGCGACACTGTGCGTGGGGGTCGGGCAGGGTGAGGCAACCATCATCGAATTGTTGTAGCCAGCCTATTTTCGCTCAAAAATGGCCCCGACCAGCTCTGGGACAAGCTTGTCCGGCCATTGAGTCTTTTCATTGTAGCGTGCGCCGTTGAGGTTAATGCCAATAATAATTGCCTCGCTCAGGTCTGCGCCGCGCAAATCGGCAAAATGCAGGTTGGCCTCCGTAAGATTGGCGCGAACCAGAATGGCTCCCTGCAAATTGGCGCTGCCGAGGTAAGTTTTTTGCAACAAACAATCGGAAAAATCAGCGTCGCGCAGGTCGGCGCGGTAAAAACTTGTTTCTTGCAGCTCGGCTTCCTTGAGGCTGGTTTTTCTCAGGTGGGCGCTGTCAAATTTAGCGCCTTTTAGTTTAGCGCCTTCCAGGTTGACCTTGTCGAGGCGGGATTCGCTAAGATTGGCCCCTTCCAGATTAATTTTGGAAAGGTCATCAATGTCACGCAAATCCTGCCCGGCAAGGGTGACGGATTTTGAGCCAACGAGAACGGCCGTTTCTTCAATTGTCTGACGGGTGATTGCTTCCATGCGTACCTTTGAGTGCGAAAAATAGGTAACCTTTGCGGTTTTGCCGGTTTTCCCACCCAGTTTCCTCTCCCGAAACGTATCAGCGGCAGAAAAAACCCGGGTGATTACCGTGTAAGAAAATATAGGATGTAAATCTTGTTTGTCAAGCACTGGTCGCCCTGATATAATTTCGCCACTTCGCCACCCTAGCTCAATGGCAGAGCAATCGCTTCGTAAGCGATAGGTTAAGGGTTCAAGTCCCTTGGGTGGCTTCTAATTTGATCGTACCCTGGCGCACGGCCGGGGTATTTTTTTGTCTGGTACAGGCAAAGGAGAGGGCGATGAGCAACTATTTGCCGATTGTTTTTGGGGTTGCCGGGGGCACGGCCTCGGGCAAAACGACCGTAGCCCGCACAATTTTGGAATCGGTTGGGGCGGAACAAGTAGCCTATTTCCCTCATGACGCCTATTACCGCGACAGCCCACACCTATCGTTTGAGGAGAGAGCGCAGCAGAATTACGACCATCCAAATTCGTTGGAAAACAAGCTGTTGGTGCAGCAAGTGCAGCAGTTGTTGGCCGGACAGCCAGTGCAAGTGCCAGTTTATGATTTTACCTTGCACCGGCGGAAGAAAGAGACAATCCTGGTCGAACCTGCGCCTATTGTGCTGATAGAGGGGATTCTCATTTTCACCCGCCGTCGGCTGCGCGATCTGATGGACATCAAAATCTATGTCGATACGGATGCCGACATCCGCTTTATTCGCCGCCTGGAGCGTGACATGAACGAACGCAATCGCTCTTTAGATTCGGTAGTGGCGCAGTATGTGGAGACGGTACGGCCAATGCACCTGAAATTTGTGGAGCCAAGCAAGCGGTACGCGGACGTGATTATTCCTAACGGCGGGCGCAATCAGGTGGCGATGGAGATGGTGGTTTCGCGGCTGCGGGAACTGCTCAACACGCGCTCGATGCGGTGATGGGTTATCAGGCGGGGAGCAAGAGCTGGCGGTAGAGCGCGAGGGTCGCCACGGCCGTTTTCTCCCATGAGAAAGCGCTTGCTCGTTCTAATCCCAGGGTCTGGCGGCGCTGCCGGGCAGATTCGTCGGTGAGCAGGTGGTGGAGAACGGCCGTTATCTCCTCAGGTTTGGTGGGATCAAAGTAGGCGGCTGCATCGCCGCCCACCTCTGGCAGGCTGGAAGCGTTGGCGCAGGCCACGGCCGTGCCGCAAGCCATCGCCTCGATCACCGGGAGGCCAAACCCTTCATACTGGCTGGGAAAGACAAACAGCGCTGCTCCGGCGTACAATCCCGGCAAATCCCCTTCGGCTACCGGCCCCAGAAATGTGATGTGTGATGTGAGATTCAGGGCGACGGCCGTTTCCCTGGCATCCGGGTAGCGCGTATCCCAGGCTCCGGCAATCACCAACCGCGGCGGGTCGGCCAGTTTCGCCACGATTTTTTCCCAGGCCAGAACCAGATTGACCAGATTTTTGTGCGGCTTGTTAATGCCCAGGTACAAGACGTAAGCGGGCGGCAGGTTGTACTGCGCGCGAATCCGCTCAATTTCGGCCGGTGGCT
This sequence comes from Chloroflexota bacterium, assembly GCA_017993775.1. Classification (GTDB taxonomy): domain Bacteria; phylum Chloroflexota; class Anaerolineae; order Promineifilales; family Promineifilaceae; genus Leptovillus. The sequence continues at coordinate 107,739 of JAGOMA010000011.1, forward strand.
GGGGCTGGAAATGCGGGTCAGGAGCCAGAGGGACGGCCGTTACTTTTTCCGGCGCCGTGTGATAGAAAGCCAGCATATCCTGCCGTGTGGCTTCGGAGATGGCCACCACATGCCCCGCGGCGCGTAGGGCCAGCCGCGTCAGCAGGTTGGTTAGCAGGCGGGCGCGGGGCGACACGTAGCGCGGAAAGCGCTGGGGAATGAGGTCGTAGAAGGTGAGCAGGGTTGGCACGCCAGGGCGGTAGGGCATGAGGTAGTAGGGACTGTGGTATAGATCGGCCTGGATTTCGCGTAGCAAACGAGAGATTTGCCAGTGTTGGCTGGGCGAGAAGGTGGAAACGGCCGTTTCCACCCACCGCACCTGCGCCGACGGCGCCGGGAGCTGCCAGCGCGACGGCCGTGAGGGATCTTGCAGCAGGACGAGCTGTTCATCGGCGGCCAACTGCGCCGGGAGCGCCCGCGCCAGATTGCTAACATAGCGGCCAATGCCCGGAAAGTGGTCGGTGGCGGTGCGGACGTCGAGCACGTAGCGTTTCATCATTGCGGCGCCGCCTGTGGCGACGTGGCCAGGAGTTGTTGGTAGAGAACGGCCGTGGCCGCCGCCTGCTTTTCCAGGTTGAAGGTTTCCCGGACGCGGGCCAGCCCAGCTTCGCCCATCTGGCGCATCTGCGCCGAGTTGGCCAGCAAAGCGCATAGTTTATCGGCCAATTCGCCGGGGCTGCCCGGCGCGGCCAGCAAGCCGGTTACCCCATCCACCACAATCTCCAGCGCGCCGCCAATCGCCGAGGCCACGGTGGGTTTGGCCAGGGCCATCGCTTCGAGCAGCACGGTCGGCAAACCTTCCGGCAGGACCGCGTTGTAGACGCACACATCGGCCGTGGCGAAAAAACGCAGCGCGTCCGGACGCGGCCCGGTCAGCAGCAGGCGGCTGCCCAGCGTGGATTGGGCCACGGTTTGCGCCAACAGTTGGTCGTAGGCGGCGGCTTGGGTGGTGGGTTCTGCGTTGTCGGCTCCGCCCACCAGCACAAAATGGACTTTGGCGTGCCGAGCGGCCACCATTTCTGCCGCCTGGATGAACAAATGGGGCGCTTTACCGGCTACCAGCCGGCCTACGTTCAAGACCAGCGGCGCGTCGGGCGGGATGCGCAGTTCGGCGCGAACGGCCGTGGCGTCGGCCGGCGGGTTGATCTGGTTCAGGCCGTTGGGGATGATGGTGAGCTTGCCGGCCAGACCGGCGGGGGTGTAGACGGCGGCCAGCCAGCCGGAAACGGCGATGACCCGCCGGGGAATGGGGGCCAGCAGGCGCACCAGCCCCGGCGGAAAGGTGTTGTCGTGCAGGGTCCAGACGACCGGCGTGCGCGTAAGCCACCCAGCCAGACTGCCAACAACGTGGGCGCGGACGGTGTTGGTGTGGATGAGGGCGATGTGCTGCTGGCGGATGAGGCGGGTTACGGCCGTTACGCTTTGCGCCAGGTGCAGCGGCAGCCGCCAGCCGGCCCGGTTCAGGGTGTCCAACGGCACGGGCAGCACGGGCGTCTCGCTGTGAGCCAGCCGTTGGGCCAGCGGCGAAGCCGGCGCAGTGGCCACCAGGGGCAAAAATTGCCGCCGGTCCAGGTGCGGCAGCAGGTTCACCAGCACGGCTTCAGCCCCGCCCCAAATCGGCGCATGGTCGAGGTAGAGGATGCGCGCCCCGCGCCCATCACGATTACGCATCGGCCACCCTTTGCGCCAGTTCGATGGCGGCGACGAAGGCGGCGGCGGCGCGGGTGACGGTGTATGGGGCGATGATTTCTTGCGAGCGTTGGCCCATGCGACGGCGCTCTTCCGGCCGGGCGAGCAGGTCGGCGAGCGCGGCCGTGAGTGTGGTAACGTCGTTAGTGGGCAGGATGCGGCCGTTATCCTGCACCAGGTCGGGGGCGCAGCCGGCCGCTTCGGAGACGATGATCGGCAGGCCAAAAGCCATTGCCTCGTTGACCACCAGCCCCCACGGGTCATGGTGGGTGGGCAGCACAAACAAATCGGCGGCGGCGTACCAGTCGGAGCGGGCGGAGCCATCCTGATGGCCGGTGAAGTGGATACGGCCGTTGCTTGCGGCAAGCTGCTGTAATGCGGCTCGCTCCGGTCCGTCGCCCACAATCACCAGCTGGGCGCGGCCCTCTAGTTGTTGCACGGCGCGAATGAGCAGGTCGAACCCTTTGCGGGTTGTCAGGTAGCCCACCGCCAGGATGATTGGCGTGTCGTCCAGCCCCAACTGCGCGCGTGTGCGGGTTGGCGGCGGCAGCTGCTCGGGTGGGACAACCTGCCAGCCTTGGAGGATGCGGTTGGTCGGTGCGCCGCGCGTTTCCAAAAATTCCTGGGCGCGACGGCCGTAAGCCAGGAACACGCTGATCTGCGGGTAAAGCCAGCGGCGGTAGGCGTTGCTCAGGCGGTTGCCGCTGGCGTAGGGCGTGTCGATGGCTTCCGACCAGAGAATGAACGGAGCGCGGCGGCGGCGGGCGGCGCGCAGCGTGGCCACGACGGCCGGCAGGTCGGTGACGTTTTCTCCGGCGATGTAGACGGCGGCGGGATGGGCGGTCAGGAAACGGCCGTAACCCGAATTCCAGGTCAGTTCAATGCCGGGCAGGGGCAGCGCCCGATGGGGTAAAAATTCCGAATTGACATAATCGGGCAGAGGAGATGTTTGCCAGCGGCGGTCGGCGGCGGCGGCGCGGCCAAAACAGACCGTGAGCTGAACCTCCCGGCCCAGTTCGGCAAAGACGGGCAGGCGGTAGGGCGCAGGCACGTTGGTCAGCAAATGGACGCGCGGTTTCATCGGTTTAAGCCCCAGGCAGCAGCACGGTGGTTTGCCAGTCGCAGACGGCGCAGGCTGCGGTCTGGCCCTGTATGTGGATGGTGGTGGATTGGCAGGCGGGGCATTGCATCAGGCTGGCCAGCTGGATGGGGCGGCGCTTTTGGCGCTGGCGCAGTTGGCGGCGAATGCGGCGCTGGTTGACGGGACGCAATAGGGTGAAAACGGCCGTGGCCGCCAGATTTTGCGCCAGGCCGAGCATTTGCTGGCCGGTGGTGCGTTGGGCCACCCAGCGGCGGCTCATGTCGCTGGTCCAGGGCTGGCGCAGCCAGGGCGGGGCGGTGTCTGGGGCAGGGTGGAGGTGGTAGGCTAACGGCCGTTGCCACTGGTGGCGCATGTAAAACAGGTCAGGGTATGTTTTGGCCAGCAGGCCATACTCCAGGCTGTTGGCGGCCATTTCCTCCACGGCGACCCCGACGATGGCGTCTTCTAGCCCGGCCGGTTTGGGGGCCATGTGGATGGTTTCGTCCACGCAGACCAGGACCCATTGGTGAAAAGTGCGAACAGGATGCAGATGTTCCCAGATGACGCTGGGCGTTTCGATGTAGCCGGCGGGGGCGACGCGCTGAATTTCGGCAAAAAAAGCGTCCGGGCGATCCACGTGTTCCAGGATGTGGCGGGTAATGATGAAATCGAAAGCGTCGGCGCGGAAGGGCAGGTTTTGCACGTCGCCGCACACGAGGGGGCGGTCGACGACCAGTTGGTAGCCGCGTTCCGTGTCGTCTTCCAGGAATTTGTCGCAGAGAACGTCGGCGCGGGGGTGGGGTTTGTGGCCGCTGCCCACGTCCAGGACGAGGGCGTCGGGCGGGATGGTTAGCCGGAGGGAGAGGGGATCGTCATTCATGATTTGCTCGTTTGGCGCGCCGGCTTTTAAGGGCGGCGTAAAGGTCGAGGGGGATAAATTTTAGCGCCAGCAAGACCCGCAGCTGATGATACCACGGGTAGCCCAGGCGGCGAATGGCGCGGCTGTTGGCGCGCATGAAGAGCCAGAGGCGCAGCCCTTCGCGGCGCCAATCGTTGGAGACGTTGTGCGGGTGGTAATGGCGGGTCACCAGAAGGTCGGGCAGATTGGCCATTTCGCCGGTTAGGGCCTGGCGTGTCCACAATTCGTAATCCTGGACAAAGGGGAAATCATCGGCGTAGGGGCCAGATTGGTTAACGGCCGTGCGCCGCATCATCACCGTGGAGTGGCAGAATGGATTTCCTTGCACCATGGCCCGACGAATGGCGGCATCGGTTAGCGGAGGGGTGACCGGGATAGATCGACCGCGCAGATGATCTTCTTGTACGTAGGCCGAGCCGACGACCACCACTTGCGGGTGGGCATCCAGGTAGGCGACCTGGCGCTGCAACCGCTCTGGGGCAGCCGTGTCGTCGGCGTCTAGTACGGCCAGATATTCCCCGCGAGCCTGGGCCAGGGCGTGGTTGCGGGCCTGGGGAATGCCGCGGTGGGGTTGGTGGAAAATGCGCAGGCGGGGATCGGGGATGGTTTGCAGGATAACGGCCGTGTCGTCTGTCGAGCCATCATCGACCACCACCAGTTCAAAATCGGCCAGGGTCTGGTTGAGGACGCTGTTCACCGCCGCAAGAATGCGCGCCTCGCCGTTGTAGACGCACATCATGACACTAACTTTCGGAGGGTGGGCTGCATCGTGGGTCATGCGAGGTTAGTCCAGGTGCATCTGTGCAAAGCTGTCCAGAAACCGTTTGTGCCAGGTGTGGTCTTTGCGGGCGCGTTCCCACCCGGCTCGGCGGATTTGTTCGCGTTCGTCGGGATGCGCCAGGTAGTAGGCTGCCTTATCTGCCAGGTCTTTCTTCCCCGTGTAGCCGACGATTTCCCGGTCGTAGACGAAAAATTCGGCCAGTTCTGGCATGGTTTCCACCATGTAGAAGCCGCCGCTCATGGGCACTTCAAAATCGCGCAGCCGCACCTGTTTGATGCCGGTGGTTGTATCGGCGACGTTGGAGAAGCCCAGGTTAATCCGTGAGCGGCTGTACATCTGGATGAGCGCTTCGTCGCTGAGCGACGGGCCACAGCGGTTGGCCGGGATGCGCGGGGGGAACAGTGGTTCGCTGCCTCGCAGGAAGCGTTTGAAGCGGCTGCCGGCTTTGCGCCATAGGGGAATGGCCAGGCTGTCTTGCTGCCAGCGCGGCCCCCAGACACGCACGTCTAATCCCTGCCGCAGCAGGTGATGGATATACGCCGGCCGGTCGCCATATTTTTGGCCGACGAAGGTCACGTCAAATTCATAGGGCAGTTCGTAGGGATGGTAGACGTTGGGGTTGGCGGCTTCCTGGCAGTAGATGGGATTGGCGCCGAGGCGGCGATAATCTGCCATGCGGAATTTTTCGGGGACCAGGCAGTAGTCGTAGGCCGGGGCGATGTCGCTGACGAGGTGGAATTGGTAAGAGCCGTTGCAGTACCAGTTGACGGTGACGATGCCGGCTTGGCGGATTTTTTGGATGGTGACGGCCGTTACATCCGCCGCATAAAAGTAGCTGAAAAACAGGTCTACTGGTTGTTCCTGGTGCGCTTTCTCTAATTGGGCTAGCAGGGCCGCTTCGAGTTGCGGACGGTGGTTTTGGATAAATTCCCTGTTTTGTGGTTGGGTAAAATCACGATGGCTGACGTGAGGGGCTAAATCATACTCAAAGCGGATAACGTCGTGGCCTAATTCGACGAGTGGCAGGTAGAGATTGTGATACCAGATGCGCGAGCCGGGGACATCGGCGGTGGCGGCGTCGGCGGCGGCGTAAAAGATACGCAGCGAACGCGGAGCAGTTAGCATAGGGTCACCTTTTCGAGCAAGTTCTGGCCTTGGGGCTGGCGGACGGCCAACCAGTTTTGATATTGAAACGTGTCGAGCGCGAGTTGGTAATGGTCATATTTTTTGAGGCCTTGGGGGTGGAGTTTGTGCAGCACATAGCTGTAGGGCTGCAGCAAGGCGAAGAAATCTTTCAGGAAAATGCGGGCGTCGATGTGGGTGCCGCCATATTCAAATTGGATGAGGTGGATACGGCCGTTCTCCAACATTTTCCTCGCGCCCTGCAAGACCGCCAGATCATGCCCCTCTACGTCGATTTTTAGAAAATCAATGGTGGTCACCTGTTCTTTTTGGCAATAATCGTCCAGCGTGGTTAATTGGACGCGCTCCTGAGGCTGAGCCGCGCTCGTTTCTTGTGGGGCGTTGGCGCGGGCATAGAGGCTGTTCATGCCGCTGTGCTGCGGAAATACGTAAAGATTTTGCTCGCCGGAAGTGGAGCTTAGACCAAACGGCCGTGCCCGAACATTAGGCGGCAGGTTTTGGGTGATGAGTTGTTGGTAAACGGCCGTAGAAGGTTCAAAAGCGTGAATGGCCGCCTGTGGATTGAGCGCCAAAACGGCCTGGGTCCAGTGGCCGACATTGGCCCCCACGTCGAAGACCACCTGGCAGGCGGGGATAACGGCCGTTAACAGCTTGGTCTCTCCGTTGGTGGTCATGTCACTGTCGTTCACCCCATCGTACCGATCCACGTAGCGACGGCAAAAGTGGTAAAGTGTCTGATTATTGGCCGGTATGATATTAAAAAGTCGATTTTTGATGGTCATGGTGTGTCACTGTAAACATTTTTTGGGTCATTCGCTAGACCTGAACGGCGGCGGGCGCGGCCGGTTTTCTGAACCAGAATAATCCGCAGGCGTACTGGCTCTGGGCCAAACTTGCCGGATCGATGCCTTCGGCGTAACGGCCGTGATCGTCCACGCCGCAAAATTCTACCAGATCACAATCGGCAAAATAGCCGCAGATGGTTTGTGGGTCGTGGATTCGGTGGGCGTTGAATTGCAGTCTGGGGCGGCCAACCGGCAGCGCAAAATAAAGATCGCCGCCGGGAGCCAGGACGCGGGCTAATTCTCGGGCCGCCTTTTTTGTGCCTGCCGGATCCAATGGATCGCCATACCGTCCTAAGCCGATATGTTCGGCCACATGCAAACAAGAGAGCGAACCCACTGAATTATTGGCGAACGGCAGGGCCAGAATGCTGCCGCCAAGCGAGTGGAGACCACTCAGGGACACATGCAGCGGCCGATAATCCACAAACAGCACGGGCAGTGTGGCTGCCAGCAGATTGGCAAACAAGACCTGAGAGGCGACATCGACGTGATATGACGGTTTGTTGGCGGTAACTCGCCGCATGGCCCAGGCGTTGACGTAGAAATAGTGGGGGTCGATAGTGGAAACGGCCGTGCGGTCATGCAGTTGGGGGTAGGCGTCCGTCAGGCGCAAAGGTTCGGCCAAGGGCAATTGTTTATAGGCGCGCCAATCTTGGATAAACCAGCGGTAACTGCGCAGTCCCTGGCTCATTTTCAAGGGATCGGCTACGGGGCGCAGCAATCCATAAAGCCATTTGAAAGAACGGTTCACAATCTTATTTATCCTCTTCAGTTTGCAGGGCGTCTTGGACTTTCTGCGAAACCAGCCGGCGTTCTTCCCGGCTGGTTTGGCGGATTAAAGCCAAAATCCAGATGACATAGACGGCGCCAGAAATGACGCCTGCAAAGATTACCCCAGGCAGGCCGTAAAGAAAAGCGGCGGCAAAATTGAGAGCTGTGGCCAGTACGGCCGTGCCGATCTTCGGCAGCAGCAGTCGTTTGGTGTTTACTTCGCTCAATAGACTAATTGTGGCTACCTGGCCGGTGGCGAACAACCCGCCCGCCAGCATCATCCAGGGCAAAAGCCAGGAAATTGAGCGATATTCTGACGATACCAGGACGCGGAAGAGCAAAGGATGCAAAAAATAAGCCAGAGTGACGGCAATCAGGGTCACCGAAAAGGCGGCCGTTGTCAGGCTCTGGTTAACGCGCAAGGTGGCCTTCATGCGGTTTTCGTCGGTGGCGTCACCCGCTTTCTGAAAAAGAATAGGCGAAATAAGCTGGATGACCAGTCCGGTTGCCAGGGTGATGGGGTAATAGCCCAGGCGGTAAAGAACCGCATAATAGCCAACATCGCTGGTGCTGCCGCTGGCTTGCAGCGACCAACGATCGGAAGACATTTGCGCCCAGGTGAAGACGCCCCAACCGGCGAAAGGCAGGGCATAATCGCGCAGTTTGCGCCGCCACAGGGCGGTTTGGGTATCCGGTTGGCTGGCCGGGGTGGTCATGCCGGGCAGGGTGAGGACTTTGCGGCGGAAGAAGTACATTTGGGAGGGCAAAATGAGAAAAGCGGCGGCGACGTATCCGATCATGGCGCTGCGGCTGGTGGGACCGAAGTAAATCACGGCCGTTAGCACCAATCCCACTTGTAACCATTGCCCCATCGCGGAATGCCAGGCGACAATTTTGCGCTGGCGCAGCGCGTTTTGCATCCCATTTAATATCTGAGCAAACCCGGTAAGCAGGGCATAAGTGATGGCCGAAATGAGGAAAAACACCCAATCCAACCGCTGCCAGACGACCAGTCCCAAGGAAACCGCTGCCACCGCCAGCAGCGTAAAGCCGCTGACGCGGATGATCATGCTTTGTAAGGCGTGGAGATAATCGCTGGTTGAGCCTACTTCTTTGGCTGGGGAAAGGAAGCGCAGGGCTGCGCCGGCCAATGGTCCCAGAATTGTCTGGTTAACCAGTACGGCAATGGTCATCACGAGGGCGATTTCGCCGAATACGGCCGGCGATAGGTAATCGGTGAGCAGGCGCAGTCCAACCACGCTGCCAATGACAGAGGTTCCCTCGCCCAAGATGACCCAAAAAAATTCTTTACCCAGATAGGAAAATGCGGCAATGTTAGCCAGGCGCAGCCGCCATGATTTTTGTATGGTCACACAAACCAATCCCAATACGGCCGTATCTCGGCCAATTTCGTCCCAAGCATGAAGAAATCATACTAGAAGCAATTTTCACAGGCAAACAGATGCCCTGGCACGGGCCGGTTCACGCTACCCCAGGACGTAGGGAAGTGCTAAAATGAACGGCCGTGTCCCCAAGTTTCAGGTTGTACTTGCGGGCTTGCACAGAGGCATCATGAAAATTCTACATGTCTACAAAGATTATCACCCTATCCGGGGTGGCATCGAAAACCACATCAGAACGCTGGCCGAAGCGCAGGTTGCCGCCGGTCATCAAGTTACTGTGTTGGTTACCAATCCGGGCGGTGAAAAGCCAGACGTGCTGCTGAACGGAGTGCGCGTCGTCCGGGCGGCCCGCCTGGCGACTGTCGCTTCGACGCCGCTGAGTGTTACCTTTCCCTGCCAACTAGGCGCGCTGGAGGCCGATATTGTGCACCTGCAATTTCCGTACCCGTTGGGGGAAATGAGTCAATTGGTGGCGGGAGGGAAACGGCCGTTCCTCATCTCCTATCAATCTGACGTAGTTAAGCAGCAAACCATTTTGCGCCTGTACGAGCCGCTGCTGCGCCGCGTGCTGCGCCGCGCCGGGCGAATTTTGGCGAGCAGCCCCAATTACATCGCCAGTTCACCCTATCTCAACCCCCTGGCCGATCATTGCACGGTCGTGCCGTTGGGCATCGATCCGGCGCCATTTTTGCACGCCGAACCACTGCCCTTGCCCCCGTCCGATTTGCCCACGCTGCTGTTTGTGGGCCGCCATCGTTACTACAAAGGGGTTGATACGCTCATTCGGGTTATGCCGCATGTGGCCGCCCGCCTGCTCATCGCCGGTGATGGTCCCATGCGTTCGGCGTGGGAAGCGTTGGCTGCGGAGCTAAATGTGACCGACCGGGTGCAGTTTTTGGGCGACATCAGCGATGATGATTTGCCGCGCCTGTATGCCGCCGCCGATCTGTTTGTGCTGCCGTCAAATGTGCGCGCCGAGGCGTTTGGTCTGGTGTTGCTGGAGGCGATGGCCGCCGGACTGCCGTGCATTACTACCGAGGTGGGCACGGGCACGTCGTTTGTGGTGCAGGATGGCCAGACTGGCCTGGTTGTGCCGCCGCAAGATGAGAATGCCTTAAGCACGGCCGTTTCTCATCTGCTTGATCACCCGGAACTGCGCCGCCAAATGGGGGCAAACGGCCGTGCCCGCCTGCTGGCCGAATTTACCACGCCCACGATGGTGGCTCGAGTAGAAGCCGTTTATGAAGCTGTAGGCCGTAGGCTGTAGGCTGTAGGCCGTAGGCTTACAGCCATTCCCTCGTTTGCCCCCCCTATGTCGATAGGATAACATTCACTCCCGTACAAAAATAGTCTCAAGGATTCGTGGTGGTATGAATTCAAAGCTCTCTCAATGGTGTGAAGGCCTTATTGAGGCCGGTTGGATTGCCGCGATTATCGCGGTGCCGCTTTTTTTCAATATTCACTCAGACCGGGTGTTTGAACCGGATAAATTAACCCTGCTGCGCTCGATTGTGGTGCTAATGTCCGCGGCCTGGATCGTGCGATTTATCGACCGGAAAGATTGGCGGCAGGTAAAAGCGTGGGTGCAGCCGAAGGGGGAAACGGCCGTGTGGCGCATTCCCTTCGCCCTGCCTATCTTTTTGCTGGTGGTTTCTTATCTCGTCTCCACCATCTTTTCCGTTTCACCCAGCATCAGTCTGGCGGGTTCCTATCAACGCCTGCAAGGAACCTACACCACCTTCTCCTACATCGTCGTTTTTGCCCTCATTGCCAACCTCATGCGTACCCGTCAACAGGTGAATCGACTGGTCACGTTTGCCATCATCACCAGCGTCCCGGTGTCTTTCTACGGTTTTTTGCAGCATTTTGATTACGATCCGCTGCCCTGGGCCGGCAGCGTGGTGGAACGCGTGGCCGGGCATATGGGGAACGCCATCTTCATCAGCGCCTATCTCATCATGGTCTTCCCACTGACGGTCTCGCGCATCATTTCCGCCTTCAACAGCATCCTCAACGACGAGGAACTTTCTTCCGCCGATGTGGTTCGGGCGTCGATTTATATTTTCATCCTCTTTTTACAGCTTTTTGCCATCATCTGGTCTGGCAGCCGCGGTCCCTGGCTGGGGCTAGGCGTTGGTTTATTTGCCTTTGTGCTGATCTTGTTGGTCGCGCTGCGCAATGGCGTGGAAGATCACGGCCGTTTCCGGCTGGCCGAGGCCGGGCAGGCGGTGCTTTTGGTGCTTGGCGGCGGAGTTGTGGCCTATTTGCTTGGCTCGCTTTTGGTGGGTGCGGTGGCCCGAACCGGCCGATTTGCCTCTCTCACCGGCGGCATGACCTCCTTTATCGCTTTTCTCATCGCCCTGGCCGTCCCCGGGCTGATGATATTTTTGATGGTCGCCGCCCGGCGCGGCTGGCGCTGGCTCTGGTTGAGCTGGATTGTGCTGGCGGTTTCGATTTCCGCCTGGGTGGTTTTGTTCAATGTGCCTTCGGATGCATCTGCCCCACTGGCCGAGAAGCCGATTGTCGGCGGCATATTCACTACGCTGGATTCTTGGCGCGAACTGCCGCGTGTCGGCCGTTTGGGCCAGCTCCTGGAAGCCGACGACGGTACGGGCCGGGTGCGAACCCTGATTTGGGAAGGGGCTTTGAAACTGATTTTGCCCCACGAGCCGCTCGATTTCCCCAATGGCGGGTCGGATACGTGGAATTTCTTACGGCCGTTCATCGGCTATGGCCCTGAGTCTATGTACGTGGCCTATAACCGCTTCTATCCACCCGAACTGGCCAACATCGAGGCGCGTAACGCCTCGCCCGACCGTTCGCACAACGAGACTTTCGATGCCCTGGTGATCACCGGCCTGCTGGGGTTTGCCATCTGGCAGCTTATTTACATCAGCGTGTTTTATTATGGTTTTCGCTGGCTGGGCGTGCTGCGCACCAAGTTGGAGCGCAATTTGCTCATTGGTTTGTGGCTGGGCATGGGCACGCTGTCGGCCATCTTGTTTTCGGTCTGGCAGTCGCCGGCCTGGTTGGGGGTGGCTTTCCCGTTTGGCAGCATCGCCGGATTGGTGATTTATCTAGTGTATTACGCCTTTTTCTCGCCGGTTCCCGAAGAGCAGGCCGATCCGTTTGCGCCGAACCGGCTGCTGCTGGCCGGTTTGTTGGCCGCCGTGTTGGCCCATTACGTGGAAGTCCACTTTGGGATAGCCATTGCGGCCACGCGGCTGCACTTTTTTGCGTATGTGGGCTTGATGTTGGTGGTGGGGTATGTGCTGCCGCAGGTGCAGGAAACGGCCGTTGCCACTCCCGCCCCCTCTCGTTCCCGCAGCAAACGCGCTCCGTCACGAACCGATAACGGCGGCCTTTGGGGGCCGGTCATGTTGTCGGCGCTCATGTTGGCGCTGATGATGGGCATTTTGGGCTTCGAATTCACCAGCTTTTCGCCAGTGCCCGACGTTACCTACCAAAGCCCAACAGATTTGCCTGTCTCCGAAATTTTCCGCCAATCCTTTTTCCGCGATCCGGGCAATGATTTTGCTGATTCGCCCTATGCCTTTGTCTTGTTGGTGCTTTCATGGACGTTGGGAACCGTTTTGGTGACCGCAGAAATGGTCAAATCCGGTGAATTACAATTTCCGGAGGATGATGTGCCGCTGCCGGACGGCCGTTCGCGGCTTTTAGGCGCGGCTTACCTGGGCGTAGGGCTGGTCAGCCTGGGCTTGCGCTTCGGGCTGCCCACACCGCCGGATGCCGGCCCCACCTGGTACCTTGGCCGTGTGCTGCTCATGTTATGGGCCGGGCTTTGTTTGTGGGTTGCTGTGCGCCTGCTGGTCCATCTGAGCCATGCCCGCCTGACGGCCGGACTGGTGGCCTTAAGCGGCTTCTTATTTGCCCTGCCGGTGATGGTGGCTGGCGGCGTGACGTGGGGGTTGGCGACGGCCGTTATCAGCGCCGGTTTGTTATGGCTGGTTTGGACTCCCTCCTGGCGCAGTTCCGTGTTGCCTATCGGCGTTATTGCCTTCACTTCCCTGGTCATCGGGCTGGTTGTCGCTTATGCCCAGGCCTCGCTGCTGCAAGCCAGCCTGTTTGTGCGCCCCACCGAGGCATTAGACACAATCGACAAACTGCTCGCCTTTCGGGTGCACGAGGCCAGCCAATCCGCCGCTTTCCTAACCTTTGTTTACCTGTTCGTTATTCTAATCCTTGTCTTTTCAGCGTTTGCCTTGTCCAGTCATCCCATGTCCCAGACCAAAGTATCCGGGTCGGCGGCCGCCTACGGCAGTCTGGCAGTGCTGGGTATTGTTGGCCTGTATTTGGTCAGCGCCACCAATATGCGTATCGTCCAGGCTGACATGGTGTATAAACGCGGCAAACCGTTTGACCAACAGGCGGCGGCGCAGCGCGATTTACAATCCTGGGATGTAGCCATCGCCATTTATGAAAAAGCGATTGCTATGGCCCCGCGTGAAGATTTTTATTATCTGTTTTTGGGGCGCGCCTTTTTGGAACGCTCGACGCTGACAGAAGGCCTGACCGAAAAAGAAGCCTTGCTGAATGAAGCGTCGGCGCAGCTGCAGATTGCCCAATCCATCAATCCATTAAATACCGACCATACAGCCAATCTGGCCCGGCTAAATACGCGATGGACCGAATTAAGCCAGGATGCGGCCAAACAAGCGGCTCATCTAGCGGATGCCGAGAAGTATTACCAGGAGGCGTTATCCCTTAGCCCGCAAAATTCGGTGATTCGTAACGAGTATGCCCGTCTGGTCTATTCGCTGGAAAATGATTGCGCCAAAGCGCTGGCAATTTATGACGAGGCGGTGAAGATTGACCCGTATTATGACGCTAATTATTACGGCCGTTCCGATACTCTGGTAAGCTGCGGCGCAGATCTGCCGGAAGCCGAAAAGGCCGACAATTATCGGCAGGCGCTGGCCGACATTCAGGCCGGATTAGACCTGAACCCGAGAAATTTACAGGCCTGGCTGCGCGCCGGGCAGTTGAACCAGGAATTGGGCGACGTGGCCGGCGCGATTGCCGCCTATGAACAGGTGCGCGCTCTCAATGCGGCGGGTTCTGTGCCCGCCTGGCAGGTGGATTATTTGCTGGCTACGTTGTACCGCGATGCCGGCAATGTAGACGAAGCGGTGGTGGCTGCGACCCGCGCTTTGGGCGCGGCTCCGGCCGAATCTGCGCCGCAGATCCAAACCTTGCTGGCAGAATTGACCGGCGAACCGGTTTCCACCCCCGCGCCTGCGCCGCCGGTATCTTTGGAGGGAGAACGGCCGTTAGCCCAAATTCCCCCCGTCGAGCGCAACAACATCTTCCAATCCCCGCCGCCTATGACCATTGACCCCGCCGGCACGTACGAGGCTGTCATTACCACCGAGAAAGGTAAAATGCGCCTGAATCTCTTTGCCGATCAGGCACCATTGGCCGTAAATAGTTTCATCTTCCTGGCTAACCAGGGCTTTTATGACGGCACTACCTTTCACCGTGTCTTAGACGGCTTTATGGCCCAGGGCGGCGACCCGACCGGTACTGGCGCAGGCGGCCCCGGCTACGAATTCCAAAATGAAACCAGCGACAGCCTGAGTTTTGATCGCCCCGGCATTTTGGCGATGGCGAACGCCGGTCCGGATACGAATGGCAGCCAGTTCTTTATCACCTTTGCGCCGGCGCCCTGGCTGGATGGCGGCTATACGATTTTTGGCGAATTGGTGGAAGGCGAGGATGTGCTGAATGCTCTGACCCTGCGCGACCCTGAGACCAACCCCACGCAACCCGGTGATTTAATCGAGCGCATCGACATTTTTGAGGGCGGACAATAGCGTGCAGGCTGCCCTGGTCATTTTTGTCATTGCTCTCACGGTAACGGCCGTTAGCATTCCCTGGGTGCGTAAAATCGCCATCAACTTTGGCTTTGTGGATGCGCCCGCGCAGCGCAAACTGCACAGCACCCCCATCCCTCTGATGGGTGGTGTGGCGATATTTTCCGGGGCCATGGCGGCCGTCCTCTTTTTTTCCGGCGACCTGGCTCGCTCGGTGACAGGCGTGGTCATGGCGCTCAGTCTGGTGGCTCTGACCGGCCTGTTGGATGACCGTAAAGGGCTGCCTGCCTGGGTAAAACTCAGCGGGCAATTTTTAGCCTTCCTCATACTGGTTTATTTTGGCATTCGCGTCCAACTACCCATCCCCGACTATCTCAACTACATTCTTACTTTTTTGTGGCTGGCAGGCATCAGCAACGCCATCAATTTTTTGGACAACATGGATGGTCTGAGCGCCGGCGTGAGCGCGGTGGCCGCCTCATTTATGCTGCTGCTTGGTCTGCAAAATAGTCAGTTCCTGGTCTCTTCGCTGGCGGCGGCCATTCTGGGGTCTTGTTTAGGTTTTTTGCGCTACAACTTCAAACCGGCGCAGATTTTCATGGGTGATGCGGGGTCTCTGTTTTTGGGTTTTTCGCTGGCGATTTTAGGCATTCAGCTCCGTTTTCCTGGCAATGTCAGTTTTGTCACCTGGATGGTGCCGGTGTTCATTTTGGGACTGCCCATTTTCGACACAACGCTGGTGGTCATTTCACGCGTGCGCCGCGGCGTAAGCCCGAACACGGCCGGTAAAGATCACACCAGCCACCGTTTGGTTAACCTGGGCTACAGTCAGCGCGAAGCTGTTTTGCTGCTTTATTTAATCACCGGCGCGTTTGGCATGATCGGGCTGTTTGTGACGCAGGCGACCGTTGTAGAAGGGTATTTGATGGCGGGGGTTACGGCCGTTATTGGTCTTTATGCCATTTACCGTCTGGAAAAAGTAAAGTAGCACCACCGACCACACCGGGGCGGTGGGGAAAATTTGGTTTCCGCTGCGGCCGTTGTTATACTAACAGCCATACATAAAGATTGTGAGTGGGAGTAGTAGGTGATTGGCCCCGCTAGAGAGTCGAAGTCTTGGCTGAAAACTTTGACCGGAACGGCCGTTTCCCAAGTCGCCCATGAATCGTTTTGCTGAAGCCCAGTAAGCAAAACCGGGTCAGCCCGTTACAGCCCAGAGCGCCGTAGGCCGTAAATCGTAAGCCGCCACATGTGGCGGACTGCGCACTACAAGCCACGGAACCAAGGTGGTACCGCGTGAGATGCAACTCTCTCGTCCTTGACCGGATGAGAGAGTTTTTTGTTGTATCGTCCAAACGAACAAAGGATTGTTAAACTATGCCCGATATGCCCAAAGCTTACGATTTTCTCAGCACTGAGGAACGCCTTTATCACTGGTGGGAAGAAAACGGTTGGTTTAAACCAGAGGCGCGACCCGCCGAGGCCAAACCATTTGTGATCTCCATCCCGCCGCCCAACGTGACCGGTGAACTGCACATGGGCCACGCCATGTTTGTCGCCCTGGAAGATTTAATGATTCGCCGCGCCCGCATGCAAGGAAAGGCGGCGCTGTGGGTTCCGGGTGTTGATCATGCTGGCATTGCCACACAGCTCCAGGTGGAAAAGATGCTGATCGGCGAGGGTACGTCCCGGCAGGAAATCGGCCGTGACGCGTTCCTGGCGCGCACCTGGGCCTGGAAAGAGAAGTACGGCAGTTACATCACCGGTCAACTGCGCCATTTGGGGGCGTCGTGCGATTGGGACCGGGAGCGGTTTACGCTGGACGAAGGGTTGTCGCGGGCCGTACGGGAAGCGTTTGTGCGCATGTATCGCCTGGGGCTGATTTACCAGGCGGAGTATTTGGTGAACTGGTCGCCGGGACTGCAAACGGCCGTTTCCGACCTCGAAGTAGAGTACAGCGAAGAACCCGGTTTCCTCTATTACTTCAATTACCCGGTAGCCGGCGGCGGTTCCCTGCCGGTGGCCACCACCCGGCCCGAGACGATATTGGGCGACACGGCCGTGGCTGTCCACCCCGACGACGAGCGGTATCAGGCTTTCATCGGCAAAACTTGCCTGGTTCCCATGCTCAACCGCGAAATCCCGATCATCGCCGACGTATACGTGGACATCGCTTTTGGCACCGGCGCCCTCAAAATCACCCCCGGCCATGATCCCAACGACTTTGAAATCGGTAAAAAGCATGGTCTGGAAATCATCAATGTGATGAACCGCGATGCCACGATGAACCATCACGCCGGGCCGTATGCCGAAATGGACCGTTTTGCCTGCCGTAAGCAGTTGTGGGCCGACATGGAGGCTGCGGGTCTGACCATCAAAAAAGAAAATTACACGCTAAACGTTCCGCGCAGCCAGCGTGGCGGCGAAATTATCGAGCCGCTGGTGAGCAAACAGTGGTTTGTCGAGGCGGAACCGCTGGCTAAGATGGGGTTAACGGCCGTCCACTCCGGCCGCATCAAAATTGTCCCCGATCGCTTTGTTAAAGTGTGGGACAACTGGTTAGAAAACATCCGTCCCTGGTGCATTAGCCGCCAATTGTGGTGGGGCCACCGCATCCCCGTCTGGTATTGCGCCGACTGCGGCGGGCAAACCGTCACCACCACGGATCCGACTCACTGCACGGCTTGCGGCAGTCCGCATATCGAGCAAGACCCCGACGTGTTAGACACCTGGTTCAGCAGCGCGTTGTGGCCGTTTTCTACGCTTGGCTGGCCGGAGCAAACGCCCGATTTGCGGCGTTACTATCCCACAGACGTCATGGAAACAGGGTACGACATTCTCTTTTTCTGGGTGGCGCGGATGGTCATGTCGGCGGCGCTGTTCACCAACGACGTACCCTTCCACACCATCTATTTGCACGGCCTGGTGCGCGACGAGCACGGCCAAAAGATGAGCAAGACCAAGGGCAACGTGACCGATCCGTTGGATGTGATGCGTGAATATGGCACCGACGCCCTGCGCTTCACCTTGCTGACCAGCGGCACGCCCGGCCACGATCTCAATTTATCGCTGGACAAAGTGACCAGCAATCGCAACTTCGCCAACAAAATCTGGAATGCGACCCGCTTTATTACCCGCAGCCTGGATAAAGTGACCAAAAGCGACAAACCGGCGCAGCTTGATTACACCGTCGCCGATCAATGGATTCTGACGCGCCTGGCTGAAATTGTCCGGCAAACGGACCGTCTGATGGACAATTATCTCTTTGGCGAGGCGGGGCGTCAGGTCTACGATTTTCTTTGGGGCGATTTTGCCGATTGGTACGTGGAAACGGCCAAGGTGCAGTTGGATGAGGGCGGCGCGCGCGCCTGGACGACGCTGCTTGTTTTGCAGCGCGTGCTAGATCACAGTTTGCGACTGCTGCATCCCTACATTCCTTTTGTCACCGAGGAAACGTGGCAGCAGCTTAAGCAGGCGTTTGTGGCGGCCGATCTGGACATCGCGCCGGTTGAAGGCTGGGCCGAGGCGCTGATCATTGCCGATTGGCCGGCTGCCGGTCAGACGTTCTCCGAAGCGTCGGCGGATTATGAACGCCTGCGTGAGCTGGTGCG
Source organism: Chloroflexota bacterium (assembly GCA_017993775.1). Taxonomy (GTDB): domain Bacteria; phylum Chloroflexota; class Anaerolineae; order Promineifilales; family Promineifilaceae; genus Leptovillus. The sequence continues at coordinate 125,855 of JAGOMA010000011.1, forward strand.
TGAAATTCGCGCCGTCCGTTCGGACAACAAAGTGGAACCGGCGAAGAAAATTGCGGCGATTGTGGCGGCTGGGGAGAAAACGGCCGTCTTCGTGGCGCAGCAATCAACCCTGGCCTTCCTGGCCCGGCTGGACGAAGCCCATCTGCAAATTGTCCCCCAGGCCGACGCGCCCGACGCGGTCGTTACTCTGGCACTGGGTGATGTGACCTGCTACCTGCCCCTGGCCGGTATGGTGGACCTGGACAAAGAAAAAGAACGGATGTCGCAGGAATTGGCGGCTCTGGACAAGGAGATCGCCCGGCTGACCGGGTTGTTGGACAGCCCGTTTGCCGCCAAAGCGCCAACGGCCGTCGTCCAAAAAGAGCGCGATAAACTGGTCCAACTGCAAGCCAGTCAGGCCGAATTAAACGAGCGTTTGGCCTCCCTGTAGACCCCAAGGGTTTGATAACCACCTAATCCAAGTTCCCAACGGCAAACCCTTGGGGTCTGCGTATAAAACCCCAAGGGTTGATGCCCAGCTAATCCAAGTTCCCAACGGCAAACCCTTGGGGTCTGCGTATAAAACCCCAAGGGTTGTTGCCCAGCTAATCCAAACTCCCAATGGCAAACCCTTGGGGTCTGCGTATAAAACCCCAAGGGTTGATGCCCACCTAATCCAAGTTCCCAACGGCAAACCCTTGGGGTCTGCGTATAAAACCCCAAGGGTTGATGCCCAGCTAATCCAAATTCTCAATGGCAAACCCTTGGGGTTTGCACAGTAATAAAAATAGGGCGATGCGATGGAAAAAGTAAGACCAACCGGCGTAACCGCCGACCGAAATGAGCGTGTGTTGATTGTTAATTGGAGTGACGGCCGTTCCAGCCGACTGTCGTTTGCCGGTTTACGGGCTGTGTGTCCCTGCGTGGAATGCAAAGGCGGGCACGACAACATGGGCGGACCCCCCGATCTGGACGTGATGCGTTCAGCCAAAGATGATGATCTGAATTTGGAGAGCGTCGAGGCTGTGGGGAGTTATGCCTTGCAGTTTCAGTGGAGCGACGGCCACTGGACGGGCATTTACACCTGGGAATACCTGCGTCTGGCCGATCCGGCGTTGCAGGCGTAAATAATCTTAACCAGACCTGACAGGTTTTCCCAAACCTGTCAGGTCTAAAAACTAGTCACCGTGCTGCGGCAGCTTGCTTTCGGCTGTGGCCGCCTTCAGCGCCTGGATGAGCTGCAGCGCCTGTTCTGGCGTCAGGTAGAGGTTGGTCTCGTCGTGGCGGAAGACTTTTTCCTCTTCCGGGCAATCTTCGATGATGGAAACGCAAATATTGTCGTCATATTCGCAGTCACATTCGTCGTAGTAAATGCTCACTTTCAGGCTGTTATCGAGAAGCCAAATAGACATAACAGTCACCTCTTTCTAAAATTCAACCTGGCGTTCCTGATCGAAGCGTTGAAATTTGAGATGGTATCCCTTTGTCTATGAATCTTCAATCTCCAATCTCTAATCTTCAATCTTAATTCTTCAGTCTGCGTCCCTTCCATTTTACACGAAAACGGCCGTCTCACGCACACCCATCCAACAACTGCTCAATCGTTTGCCGGCGGCGGATCACGCGGAACTGGTCGCCGTTTACCAGCACTTCGGCGGCGCGGACACGGCCGTTATAGTTGGAACTCATCGCAAAGCCATACGCGCCCGCTTGCAGCACGGCCAATAAATCGCCTGGCTGCATGGGGGGCAACGGCCGTTCCTTGGCCAAAAAATCCCCCGTTTCACAAATCGGTCCCACCACATTGGTTGTCAATCGGTCGCTGCTGCCGCTTGGTTGTTTGACGGTTTCCAGGGGGTGGTAGGCGCTGTACAGCGTTGGCCGAATCAAGTCATTCATGCCGGCGTCGACGATGGTAAAATGTTTTTCGCCCTGAATTTTTGTGTACACAACCTGCGTAAGCAGCGCGCCCACCGGGCCGATGATCGACCGCCCCGGCTCCAGCACCACGTCGTAGCCTGCCTCTAAAATCGGTTGGGTCACGGCCGTAGCCCAGGCCGTAATCGTCGGCGCATTGTGCTGCTCATAATCAATGCCCAGCCCGCCGCCCACGTCTAGATAGCGCAGGCGAATGCCCGACTCGGCCAACTGCTGCGCGGCGGCCACCAAAAAAGCGGCCGCTTCGCCAAAGGGGGCCACGTCGGTAATTTGCGAGCCGATGTGGGTAGCCAACCCGACCGGGAGCAGGTGGGGCGAATCGGCGGCCAGGCGCAGCAAGCGGAGGGCGCTGGGCAGCGGCACGCCAAATTTGTGTGAATGCTGCCCGGTGCTGATGTAGGGATGGGTGACGACGTTGATATCCGGGTTGACGCGCACACCGATGGCGACGCGGGTTTGCAGTTCCTGCGCCACGCGCTCGATGGTCAGCAGTTCCATTTCCGATTCGACATGGAGGGCGCGGATGTTGGCGCGCACGGCCGTTTCAATTTCTGCCCGTGTTTTGCCCACGCCTGAATAGATGATTTTGTCTGGCGCAATGCCCGCGTGGAGGGCCAGGAACAATTCGCCGCCGCTGGTCACATCTGCGCCCAGGCCGGCGTCGCGCAAGAGTTGCAGCAGCGCCGGGTTGCCGTTGGCCTTGACGGCATAACAAACGAGACTGCGCTGCGGGGGAACGGCCGTAGCGTAAGCCAAAGCGCGCCGTTGTAATTCTGCCTGACTGTACACGTAAACCGGCGTGCCTACCTGGGCCGCAATGTCGGCCAGGGGCACAGATTCGCACAAAAGTTGGTCTTGCTGGTAAGCAAATGAAGTCATGGTTGGTTACTCGCTGGGTAAAGAGATTGGCGATGGGACGAATTTCCCATCGCTGTCCGTAACTGTTCAGGTTTCTCTGGCAAGTCCCCAAGGGTTTGCTCGTGAGAATTTGGATTATTGGGCATCAAACCCTTGGGGTCTGTGTAGATACCGCTAGTCTATCAATTCTTCTTGCGTTGAGACATTCGCCGCCAGGAGGAGTGGTTCTTCGGCGGCAGGTTGTTCTTGCAGGGCGGCCAATTCCATGGTAGCCACCGTTTGGGCCACATTTTCGATGGCGATGCGCTGTTTGCGATACAGGTCGCTTTCGCTCATAGCCAGCCGCCGGGCCACGTCGCGCACGCGCCGCCCCTGGACAAATTTAAGCTCCAAAATGTTGTACAAAATCCATTCCGTGGTCGAAAGATTGCGTTCGCCTTCTGGCTTTTGCAGCTCGATGGCGTCGGCCAGGATGGCGCGTAAGGCGCTGGAGGGATTGTTGCCATAATCGTCCAGGGTGCTTTGAACGACGCGCAGGCCCAGCAGCGGGCTTTTGGTTAATTTGGGGCCGCCCCAGTAATGGCTGAGGGCGTCTTTAACCATGGTGTTGAAGTCGGGATCGTTAACCACGCTGTTGGGGGAAACGGCCGTTTCCTCATCCATTTCCGGGTCAGTCAGAACAGGCAGGCCGCCAAATGTCGCCGCGCGGCGGCGTTCTTGCAAGGCGGTAATTTGCGGCAGCAGCCCCTCGACGGCGGCAAATACTTCTTGCTGCAAAATGCGATCTTGCAAGGCGTTTTCGGCCTGATCGAGCAGTTTGTCCAGAGTGAGCAGCTCGCTGGGCGAGAGGTCCGGTGTGCTGGCGCGGGCGCGCAGGCCAAAGATGCCAATGACAACATCTTGCTGGCGGTTGTATAACGGCCGTATCCAATAATTTTGCCACAAGAAAAAATCATCCAGCGTTTGCAATTTCTCGCTGTGGCCGTTTTCACCATCCGTTGAGGTAAGTTCGCGCCAGTCGGCTTGCTGCCAGATGGCTTCAGCCTCCGGCTCGGCCAGCGGGCCGACGACGGCTTCCAATTTGGGGCCGTCTGGGGTGATGGCGGCCACGAAGGTGGTTGGCGTGCGCAGCGCTTCACAGGTGGTCGCCAGGATGCTTTCCAGGAATTGGTGCAGGTCGGCGGTGGTGAGCAGGCGTTCGCTGAGCGCCTGAATCCGGCGCACGTCCGGGTCGTCGTTGAGTTGGAAGAAGCGTTCTAACGGCCGTTTATACGCATGAATCGCCCATTCCACCAACATCACCGTTACCACCAGGGCGAAACCCAGCGCCGTTTCCGCCGGCAGTCCCAATATCGGGCTGTTGCGGCTGACGTAAATAAACACCACCAGCACGATAGTGCCGGCCAGCGGCACGCGCGCCATAAATTTGAACAATCGAACCCGCACCACACGGTCCGGCGACGCCGCCCCGAAGTAAACCAGATTGGCCGTTAACGCGGCAAACATCACCCCCACGACCAGATTGCCGGTGATGGCAATCAGCCAGAACCAGATTGACGCCGACACGCTGGAGTTGTTATCCCCAATCAAATAGGGGAACACCGCCAGGGGCGCGGCCAAAAATGCAACCAGGGTGATGGTCATGCGCCGTTGGGTGGTGCGGGTGATGCAGCGCTGGCGCGCGCGCCAGACGTTGTGGATGCTGGCCACAGTCACCAGCCAAAAATGTAGGGCAAACAGGACGAAGAGGGGGCCGGCCTGTAAATGGGGCGCGTGGGGTATAAATACCGGCTTGCCAACAATCAGATCTGTCCAAAACACCAGGCCTAAAAAGAACAGCGAGCTGAGATACCCAAGCAGGACGCGATATTTGCGGCTGGGCGCACCAGTGATTTCCAGCAGCGTATCGGCCAGGTGGTACTGCGCCGCCGGAACCAGGGCGATGCCAATCCAGCCCACTTGCAGCCAGTTGACGGCAAAATCGTTGCGAATGATGCGGCTGACCAGGAGTTCCGACAGGTAAACAATGACCACGAAAGTCACGAGGGCGCAAAAAGCCTTCATGACTCGGATGCGTAGACTCCGGCCTAAATTGTATAAAACGACGGCCGAACCAAAAATAACAATAACCGCTTGCAGGACGTCGTTGGTAAGTGCAAGAAACTCAATCATAGAATTAATTTACAGTTACAGTTTAGCGCTGAAATACAGGTCAATATCTCGTTGTTTGATGTGGGCTTCATTATACCCACAAAAATTAAAACCATTTTTACGGAGAAAGGTTATGGCCGGATCGTTTTTCATGGGAATGGCGAGCATGAGGTGGCGGGCGTTTTCTTGTTTGGCCCAGCCGCGAGCGGCGTCGATGAGGTGGGACCCGTGCCCATGCAGGCGAAAATCTGGGGCTACGGCCAGATCGTTGATCCAGACGACCGGCCGCAACGTTTCACAGGTTGCGGTGATATAGGCTTGAATTTTTGCTTGATGCTCGCCGACGAGGAACCAATGGGCTTCCCACCAGCGCTTGGGCAGTTCTTCCTGGTCGTAGGGGTAGGGGATGCTGGTTGTTTGGGGTAGGCGCAGGGTTTGAAAGCGCAGGCCGATGGTTTCCGGCTGTTGGTTGATGTGCATTTGCCAGATGCGGCTGGTTTGGTAGCTGTGATCGATGGCCAGGCATTGGTCAAAGTCTTCGATTTCGGCGGAGCGATAGCTAAGTTCGTCTGTTTTCATAACGTGTTTGGTTTGGTTAATGCTGCCAGGAGTTCCAACGAGTTATCCAGGCTGGGTTCTAACATTTACCTTTTTACACAAATAAACCTCGAAGAAGCCGCCTGAAAAGCGATTCTCCGAGGTTTGATGGCGTGCTTCTGCTGGCTGATCAGGCGGGCGAGGGTGCAGGCGGCAGGTTTCGTTTGGAGTTGTTCCAATCCAGGGCATCGTCTTTGTCGGGAGGCAGGGGTGGTTTAACGGCCGTTTCTGGCGCGGGTAACGGCCGTTCTAAGCCGTCAATAATCGCTATAAACTCTTCTGCTTCCAGCGTCTCTTCTTCCATCAGGGCCGCAGCCACCCGGTCCAACGTCTCACGATTCTCTATCAAGATGCGCCGCGCCCGCTGGTGTTCACGGTCGATCATGCCGCGGACTTCGTTGTCAATCAGCTCAGCCACGGCATCCGAATAATCCCGCTGCTCGCTAATTTCGCGCCCCAGAAACACCATTTCTTGTTTTTGACCGTAAACGCGCAAGCCCAAATCTTCGCTCATGCCGAATTGGGTGATCATCTGGCGGGAAATTTGGGTGACGCGCTGTAAATCATTGCTGGCTCCGGCCGTCACTTCGCCAAAGACGATTTCTTCGGCGGCTCGGCCGCCCAGCGTGCTGGCGATTTGCGCCAGAAGCTGCGATTTGTTGGGCAGCAGATTGTCTGTTTCCATGTACCAGGTCAGACCCAGCCCCATGCCGCGCGGCACGATGGTGATTTTGCGCAGCGGCGGCGCGGCAGGCAAAAAATGGCTTACCAGGGCGTGACCTGCTTCGTGATAGGCGATGATTTCCCGCTCTTCCGGGGAAATGATGCGGCTTTTTCGTTCCGGGCCGAGTTGGACGCGTTCCACCGCTTCCTGAAATTCGGCCATGCCGATGTTTTTGCGATTGCGGCGGGCGGCCAGCAGCGCCGCTTCGTTGACTGTGTTTTCGATGTCTGCGCCGACAAAACCGGGCGTTGATTTGGCCAGGCGGTGAATGTTGACTGTGCTGGCGACCGGTTTGCCGCGCAGATGGACCTTGAAAATCGCTTCCCGGCCGCGAATGTCGGGCCGGTCCAGAACTACGCGGCGATCAAATCGACCCGGGCGCATCAAAGCGGGGTCCAGAATATCTGGCCGGTTGGTAGCGGCCAGAATGATGATGTGGACGTCTGTGTCGAAGCCGTCCATCTCGACCAAAATTTGGTTGAGGGTTTGCTCGCGCTCGTCGTGGGAGCCGCCGAGGCCAGCCCCGCGCTGCCGACCGACGGCGTCGATTTCGTCGATGAAGATGATGCATGGGCTGTGGCGCTTGGCCGTTTCAAATAAATCGCGCACGCGGCTGGCGCCTACGCCGACAAACATTTCCACAAATTCCGAACCGGCGATTGAGAAGAAGGGGACGCCAGCTTCGCCGGAAACCGCTTTGGCCATCAAAGTTTTGCCGGTGCCTGGGCTGCCGACCAGGAGAACGCCTTTGGGAATGCGTGCGCCAAAGCTGACAAATCGGGATGGGTCGCGCAGAAATTCGACGATTTCGCGCAGCTCCTCTTTGGATTCATCTGCGCCGGCTACGTCGGCGAAGGTGACGGTGGGGTGGTCGCTGGTGAACATGCGGGCGCGGCTTTTGCCGAAGGACATGGCCTGGTTGTTGGAGCCTTGGGATTGGCGGAAGATGAAGTAAAAGAAGCCAACCATGAGGATGACGGGCAACAAGATGCCGAGGAAACTGAGCCAGCCGCCGAGTTGGCTGGGTCTGGCGTAGAGGATGTTGGGACGGCCGTCGGCGTAATCATCCTGGGTGACGCCATAACTTTGCAGCACCTCTTCCAGCGAACTGACGCCGCTGATGTTGGCTTTGGCGGGCGGCTGTTCGGTGTCGGCATAATGGATGGTGACCTGTTGGCCGCTGCTGCTTACCTCGATTTTGACGATTTGGTTTTCTTTGATTTGTTGGGCAAGCTGGCTGATGGAAATATCTTCGCTGGCCGGGGGTGTGGCGCTGAAGTTCCAAACGATGGCTAAGAGAGCGACCGCGATAAGGCCATAAATTAGCCATCTAGAAATTCGTGCTGCATTCATGAACAGGTCTCCGATTTAGCCGTTTTGTTTGTTTTGGACGGCTGTTTTGGGCCTACAAAATTTGCTTGCTGCGTGAATAAATTGAAAGACCCGAAGGGTTTTGTGCCCTAATACTTCTGGTACCAGAGGGAAAAGCCTTCGGGTCTTAGTAGTTACAAAATTCGGTTGAATCAGAATCCAGTATAGCAGAAAGCAAAGAGGGCTGCGAGTGTGTCAGCCGGCCCAGGCGCGGTAGACAAAGTACCAAAGCGGAATGAGTCCCATCAAGGCGATGGTGGCGGTAATGCCCAGAAGGATGATGGTCCAATCGTTGGCGGTGGATGGCGTGGCGGGTTGGCGGCTGACGGCCGTTGCCTCATTATCGGCCAGGGGGTCTGCCGCTCTGGCGGCGTGTACCGGTCGGACGGGTGTGTTTTGTTCGTCTTCGGCTGATGGTTGGGGGTGAGGCGGGCGTTGGTGGAATTGGGTGTTTTGTTCGGTTACGGGCACGGCCGTTTTGGCCGTTACTTGCTGTTTGACTAGAACCGGATAAACCGGCCCGGTATCGGCCATGCTGCGCTCGCGGTAGGTGCTGAGGATGCGGCCGAGTTGTCCGGCGGTGCTGTACCGAGCTGCTGGCTCTTTGGCCAGCAGTTTGTGGACGATATCGTCTAATTGGCGCGGCACGCCGGGGTTGTAGGTGAGTACTGAGGGCGCAGGTTCTTGCATATGTTTGAGGGCAACGGCCGTGGGGGAGTCGGCGGCGAAGGGCAGACGGCCGGTGAGCATCTCGAACAGCACCACGCCGATGCCGTACACGTCGGAGGCGGGGGAGGGCGCTTCGCCGGCGGCTTGCTCGGGCGAGAAGTACTGCGGCGTGCCCCAGACCTGGCTGTCGGCCAGGTGTTGGCTGGCTTCGGTGATGGCGCGGGCGATGCCAAAATCGGCTACTTTGACGCGATCATCGCGGGTGACGAGTACGTTTTGCGGCTTCATGTCGCAGTGGACCAGATTGGCGCGGTGGGCGTAGCCGATGCCGTTGCAAATTTGGATGGCGAGATCAAGGACGCGGCTGACGGGCAGGAAACGGCCGTCTTCGTTGGCGTCGCGTATGATTTGTTTGAGCGTAAAGCCATCGACATATTCCATGACGATGTAGTGCCGATGTTCTTCCTGGCCGATGTCGTGGACGGTGACGATGTTGGGGTGGGTGAGGTTGGCGGCGGCGTGGGCTTCGCGTTGGAAGCGCATCAAAAAGCCTTCGTCGCTGGTCAGGCTTTCGTGGAGCATTTTGATGGCCACGATGCGCCCCAGTTTCAAATCTTGGGCGCGGTAAACGGCGGCCATGCCGCCACTGCCGATGCGTTCCAGGAGCCGGTAACGGCCGTTTAATGTCCTTAGCTCTGCTTGCATGGCAAAGATTGTAGAGCGGATTGTGAAAAAGGCAAAGGGTGGGGCGGGAACCGGGGATGGCAATTCATGCGCCGCTTGGGGCATAGGCGCGACAGCCCGCGAATTCCACTTGCCCGACAAGGTCAGGTATGATAGCATTCTGCCTGCACTCATGCGTGTGGCGGGTGTGGTGTAGGGGTTAACACATCTGGTTGTGGCCCAGAAGATCGTGGGTTCAAATCCCACCACTCGCCCTGAAGCTGATGGTCAACTGGCTGTCAGCTTTTTTGTTCCGCATAAAAAACCTGACAGGTTTCCAAAACCTGTCAGGTTTAGCCGGGACCAGAATCGAATAAGCGCCCGTAGCTCAATGGATAGAGCATTTGACTTCGAATCAAAGGGTTGGGGGTTCGAGCCCCTCCGGGCGTATGCAGGTAAAAACGGCCGTTGCCAACAGGTAACGGCCGTTTCTTTTTGCCGCGAGGACGAATCGTCGGGTTTAGAGTAAATTTCAGCGCGCCAACAGGTGAATTTTGTCAGGTGAAACGGCCGTACGCATCATGTTACACTAGGCGGATTGAGGTGACACGATGCGAATCTATCCGCGAGTCCTATCGCCTGTATTAGCGATTATTGCGCTGGTTTATGGCCTGACTGCCTGTACCTCCCCCCACAATTCCCCTGCGGCGACGGACACATCCGTTCGCGTAACCATCACCGTGCCGCCGACGGCCACAGCAACGGCCGTTCCCACGCTCATTTCACCTCCGACGCCGACACCATCACCCGAAGCGCCGCTGATTTTGGGCAGCTACGAAGAGCTGTCTCCTGCCACCATGCGCGCCGACCTAGACGAATTATTCCACCGCCTGGAAACCACTCACCCCAACCTGTATGCCCAGCTTTCGCCGGCCGAGGCGGCCGCTGCCCGGCAGCGCCTCGCCGACGAATTGAGCCAGCCCATGAGCATCCTGCGCTACTACGAAAAAATGGCCGAACTGGTCAGTGCCTTTGGCGATTATCACCTGGACGTGAGTTTGCCGCCGGAAACGATGGCCGTTTTTGCGGAAAACGAATTGTTTTTCCCGTTGTGGGTGGAATTTCAGGACGGGCAAGCCTTTGTCACCATGAATCCTGCCGAAGTTCCTGGCGTGCCGGTGGGCACGGAACTGCTGGCGATCAACGGCACGGCCGTTGCCGACATCCAGGCCCGACTGCCGCGTCTGCACGCGAACGGAACCAGTTTTGCCCCAGGGCTTTGGTTTTTGTTCGGCTCTGTGGCTGAATATCAGGTGGAGGCGAGGCTGCCAGGGGCGGAAACGGCCGTGACCCTTCTCGTTCCCGGCGTCGCCGTGCAGCAGTTGATGGCCCCGCCGCCAGAGCCGGTCGTTTACGCCACCTTGCCCGGCGAAAAGATCGGCCTGCTCACCGTCAACAATTTTGTGGACGATCTTGCCCCAGACCTGAAATCAGCCTTCACCCAAATTCAGGCCGATGGCGTGGAGCATCTGATCATCGACGTGCGGGCCAATCCTGGCGGCACGTATGTCCAGGTGGATGCGCTCATGCGCTACCTCACCGACCAGCCTTACCGGCATTGCTCCCAATCGTTTACCGCGCCGCCGCCCGGCGCAACGGCCGTGCCGACGATGGTGGACTGTGATGAGCGGCGGCCGTTTGCCACCCCGCTTCTTTTTCAGGGCGACCTTTACCTGCTCATCGGTCCGGATTCGTTCTCCAACGCCGCGGTTTTCGCCGCTATTCTGCAAGATTATGACCTGGCCGTGCTGATTGGCGAGGAGACGGCCACCCTCGCTTCCTGCGGCAGCGTATTTTCGCCGACCATTTTGCCCAAAACGAAGCTGCCTTATTTTTGCCCGACCACCTGTTTTATCCGTCCCAACGGCGTCCAGGGCACGCACGGCGTTATTCCCGATCACCTTGTGGAAACGACGCTGCAGGATCGCTTTGCTGGCCGAGACCCGGCACTAGATTACACCCTGGACTTGATTCGCCGGGCGGACACATCGCCCTGACGGCCAATCAGCCAAAGTTTTACACCAAAAAATGGGTCTTTGGATTTTCCGCCAGCAAAATATCGCGGTTGATGCGGAACGCGCTGATGTCCTGATCTGTTGTCCCCTTTAAAGCTAATTCGCTCAAAATCCGGCCAATCACCGAGGCAAACTTAAAAGCGTGTCCCGCGCCCACGGCCACTATCACATTGGGATTCTCCGGCAGCGTATCGATGACGAAGTCCCGATCGGGCGTCAGGGTGTACAGGCAGGTTTTGCTGAGGATTGGCGGGCCATAGGCTCGGGGCAGGATGCGCTGCACAAATTCATCCACCCGCCGCTGCACTGCCGGGTTGGGTTCAAACGAGCGTGATTCGGCCGTTACCACCTCGCCGCCGACGTCTTGCGCGGCTTTGGGACCGGCCTCGCCGTACACCGGGAAGCCGTAAAAACTTGGCTCATCCATCCAAATCCAGATGGGGAAACGGTCTGGCGTAAATTCGGCGGCGTGGGGCGTGTGGTAATACACGACCTGCTCCTGGGTGACGGTCAGCGGCAGCTTGCGGCCGAATTGGGCCAGGGTGTGATTGGTCCACGCGCCGTTGGCGACGATGAGTTTGTGACAGTGGTAGGTTTCGCCGCCGGTTTTTACGACGATGGCATTGCCTTGGGTGGAGACGGCCGTTTCCCCCACGCCATCCTTCACCACAGCCCCAACCTGCTGCGCCAAACGCAGATGAGCCGCGTTGCACTTCGCCGCCGGGGCGATGCCGCTTTCCGCCTGGAAGAGCGCGCCTACGTCGTCGGTCAGGCGAAATTGGGGCCAGCGGGCCATGATCTCGGCGGCGCTCAGCCATTCGTAGGGCACGCTGCCGGCGTCCATGCTGGCCGTGTAATCGCGGCTGGGGATGGCCGCATTGGCCGGGAACAAATCCAGCCCGCCCGTTTTGACGATGAGTGGTTCGCCCAGGTCGGTTTCGACGGCCGTCCACGCCCGATAAGCTGCTTTGGCCAGTTCCACATAGCCCGGCGTGTGGTAAGACAGACGGATGATGCGTGAATGATCCTGCGAACCGCCGCGCACGTGGCCGATGGCAAATTGCTCCAGCCCCAGCACCTCGCCGCCTGCCTGCCGCGCCAGCCAATAGAGCGCCCCGCTGCCGATGCCCCCCAATCCTAGAACAATGTATGCAAAATCCCGTTTCATATGTCTTTCCCTTCCTTCTAAAAAGTGAAACTTGCGGATTTCCTGAGGTTTGCCGGATGACGGGATGCGTGGGGCCTCTCTGGTCAGAGAGTCAGAGCGTGTAGACTAAAGCAGCCATACAGAAGTTTCCAGCTGCGCATTAAAGCGGCAGGCTGACGGTAAAGATGGAACCTGCGCCGGGTGTGCTTTCAGCCCACACACGGCCGTGATGTGCTTCCACCACTCCTTTCACAATGGCCAACCCCAGGCCGGAACCGCCGGTATCGCGTGCCCGTGAAGGGTCGGCGCGGTAGAAACGGTCGAAAATATAAGGCAGATGTTCTGGCGCAATGCCTGCGCCTGTGTCGCGCACACCAACAAGCAGTTCGTCCCCCGACCGCCTGGCGGTCACGGTCAATTGCCCGCCGGGGTCGCTGTATTTGATGGCGTTGCCGAGGAGATTGCGGAACACTTGCCCCATGCGCCGGGCATCCAGTTCCATGAGGGGTAAATTGTCTGGCAGGTCGGTCGTCAATGTCAGATCACGGGCGACGAGTTGGGGGGTAACGGCCGTTACCGCGCCCATAACGACTTCAACCAACGAAACCGGCTGCACATCCAGGTGCAGTTGTCCCGCTTCCGCCAGCGACAGTTCTTGCAGATCGGCAATCAATTTGTCCAACAACATCACCTCGTCATGCAGGGAGTTGATCAAGTCGGGCGTGGGTTCCAGCAGGCCATCTTGCACCGCTTCCAGGTGGCCGCGCACGGCCGTGAGCGGCGTCAACAATTCATGCGCTACGTCGGCGGCCAGATGCCGGCGCAGTTCCTCTTGATGCGCCAGATCGGCGGCCATCTGGTTAAACGATTGCCCCAATTCGGCCAGTTCATCTTTGCCTCGCACGGCCACGCGAACGCTTAGATCACCCTGTCCCATTTGCCGGGTGGCCGTGGTGAGTGTTTGCACGGGGCGCAAAATGCGGCGGGCCGTGACCCAACTGAGCAGCACGGCCACCAGCAGCGAGACGCCCAGAGCCGCCAAAAAGGCGCGATTGACAAGTTGGATGAAGGCGCTCTGGCTGGCAGACGTGTCTACCAGCACATCGGGCAGCGACACAGGTGAGTAGATCACGTTCAGGGAGGGACTGATGGGCTGGGAAGTGGCCTCACCGCTTACAAGGAAAGATTCATCAGAGAACGCTAAATCCGACGCCAGCCATTGACGGCTATCGGTTATATCGACGCTGCTGGACATCTTTATCTTTGCTTCTACCAATTGGTTGTTTCCCAATGCAGGAAAGAAGTGGATGGTGCTGGCTTCTCCATTGGGCGCATCTTGTTTGAGAGCCAGACCCACAGAAGGGAGGGGAACGGCCGTTGCCCTCTGCCCTACCTGCGCCAGATCAGAAGCAGACACAATCACCCCCACCGTATTGTACACGTAGGCCGTAATGCCATACGCCTGGGCAACTTCGGCCGTCAGGCTGTCCAGTTCCGTCAACGAGCCGGTCAGAATGGGCGTTTCGAACAGTTGCGCCGTCTGGTTCAGGGTGATCATCTGGTCACGAGCCACATACGCCCCAAACTGGCGGCGCGTCTGTTGCATGGCAACCATGACCACAATCGCCAACGCAATCACGGCGACGCTGATCAAGGTGAAGAAAAGGCGGGTTTGTAGTTTGTGGCGCATATCTTTTTCCGGTAATAGTCGGTACTCTGGAGTAGCTGCTTTACAATTTTCTGGCCGCCAGCCACCGGCCACCGATTACGGATTACCTTCTTCCACCCGATACCCCTGCCCATACACTGTCTGCACATAAATGGGGTGGGCCGGGTCAGGCTCTATTTTGCGGCGCAGGTTCATGATGTGTGTATCAATGGTGCGTTCCAGGCTGGCGGCCTCGTGGCCAAACAGTTCGTCTAACAAGTCCTGGCGGGAGTAAACGCGGCCCGGGTTTTGGGCCATGAAAGCCAGCAGGTTAAACTCCGCCGGGGTCAGGGGAAGAATACGGCCGTTTTGTCTCGCTTCTCGCCGCATATAATCCACCACCAACTCGCCAAGCTGCACCTGCTCCGGCTGATTAGACTGGGCCTTTTGCAGCCGTCGCAGCACCACCCGCACCCGCGCCACCAATTCGCGTGGACTGAACGGTTTGGTCACATAATCGTCCGCGCCCAGTTCCAGGCCAATCAGTTTATCGTCTTCCGTGCGCCGGGCGGTGAGCATGATGATGGGCGGCCCACCTTCTTGGGTGAGCAGCCGCAGCACATCCAGCCCATCTACCTTTGGCAGCATCAAATCCAAAATGATCAGGTCGGGTTGTTTTTGCCGGGCTATTTCTAGCGCCTGCAGCCCATCGTATGCCGTGAACACCTGATACCGTTCCTGTTCCAGGTACAATTTCACCAGGTTCACAATTTTCACATCGTCGTCTACTACCAATATCTTTTGCGGCATTATCGGAATCTCAACCGTTTACCCCCGCTGTGGCTGGTCTCCTGACCAGGCCATCTGACTGAGGCGGCATCGGAATCTTAACGGAAAGGAAGTCAAAGACAAAGGAATAAAGGGCAAGTGGTAGATGATGTTGGTCATTTACCACTTGCCTTGCATTGCCCATTATTTTACCGCTTAGGTAATTGCATGAGAATAGCCTCGGCCACGATTTGGTCGCCAGACCGCTCGCCCCACACTTCGAGCATTGCATTTTCTGTCAGAACATCCAGGCTGTCCATTTCCTCCAATTTTTGTTGGACGGCCGTTTGCCCCAAAGTGTACTCTGTTTTGTCAATGTACAACCTGGTTTGGTTCGTCACCAAGACATTTTGCTGTATGCCGTCGTAGCTAAACTCCGGCACGGCGTTGGGTTCAGTGGAAATCATAGCCATGACATTGCCTGTCCCAATGGTCAGGGTGTCATCGGTGCGGCCCACAAACAGCCCTTTTGTTTCCGGCGCTCTGGCGGGCAGTTCGGCCGCCATCTCCATAAGTGGGGCCGGGACGCTTTGGGCTACACTGCCATCTTGCAAGGTGATGGGCTGAGCTACATCGGATAAGGGCACCCCTCCCTCACCTTGAGCCATTAGTTTGCCGCCTAAAAAGGTCGCGGCCAACAACAGCAGCAATACGAAAGCTCCACCAAAGAAAAAACCTACGCGGTTGTTTTTCTTGCCAATTGTTTCTTCTGTCATTTCAATTTCTCCTCGAATTTGTTTGTTTGTTTGAGCGACGGCTTAAGAAATGTGCCTGTCATGTTTTGAAAGTATTATAGGTAAGCGGTTGTCAAGATTTGATGAAGATTGTGTGGGCTTTGGGTCGGGTTTGACGCACGGCCTTATTCGTAGCGCAACGCATCTATCGGCTTCAAATACGCTGCCCGCACGGCCGGGTAAAGGCCAAAAACCACCCCGGTCAGCAGAGCCACGCCAAAGGCCAGGGGGATGCTGTTGGGCTGCAACAGCGCCGGGCTGCCGTTTAACTGCGCCGCCAAAGGAATTGCCAGGATGCCAACGGCCGTGCCCAACAACCCGCCCAGCGCACTGATCAACACTGCTTCCAGCAAAAAGTGCCGAATGAGGTCGCGCCGCCGCGCCCCAATTGCCATGCGCACCCCAATTTCTCGTGTGCGTTCTGTCACACTCACCAGCATCACGTTCATAATGCCGATGCCGCCCACCACCAACGAGACGGTGGCCATGGCCGCCAGCAGCAGGGAAAAGGTGCGGGCGGCTTCCAGCCTGGCGCCCAATACATCCTGGCGCGTGGTCAGAAAGAAATCATCGGCATACGGACCCTCGCCGTCTGGGACGATGTTGTGCTGCTGGCGCAAGTAGCGTTTTATTTGCTCTTTGGCCGTTTCCATCTGCGCCTCGTCGCGCACATGGGCGGTGATGCCCACGGCCGGTTCTTCGGTAAACAAGTGGGTTACGGCCGTACTTATCGGCAGATAAAGCCCTTCATTGATATTGGTACTGCCATAGCGATCCCGTGGATCGGTGGATTCTAATTCGCGCAGCACCCCAATGACCTGGCACCGCTGACGGTTTAACCAGATGGTCTCGCCCACGGGGTTGTCCCCGGCAAAGAGGTCGAGCGCGGTTTTGTGCGCCAGCACGCACACCTCCGCGCCGCCAGCCACTTCGGCAGGGGTGAAGAAACGGCCGTTTGCCAAAAACGCCTCGTTTGTCAAAGGTTGCCCATCCGGCCAGCCCAGCGGCTGTGTCTGATTCTTTTGCGCCAGACCGGGTAGGGCATCGGCCATGGCGCCTGTCGCGGTAATGTCGGCCACGAAACGGCCGTTGCGCGCTTTGCCATATCCCATCACCGTCATCTCTACCCGGTCAACCAGGGGCACATTGGCCGCCATTTCCAGACCATCGGCAAAGGAGAGCAGCTTGCCTTTCGGTTTCATTTCGCCATCTTCCAACATCTGTTCCATGCCAATTTCGATTTCGTCCGAACCGAGAAAGCGGAAGCTGGATTCTACTTCTTGGCGGGCGCCGTTACCCAAAGCCAGCATGGCGATCACCGAAGCCACGCCGATGATAATGCCTGTCATGGTCAGGGCGGAGCGCAGTTTATTGCTGGTAATGCCTTGCACGGCCGTGCGCATAATGTTTAGCCACGTCATCTCATTTTTCTCCTGAATTGGCGCACGAGGTCGCCTGGTTAATTCATCACCCCGTCCATCATCTGCAACACCCGCCCGGCGCGGCCGGCCACAGAGGGATCATGGGTGACAACAAGGATGGTACGGCCGTTTGCCGCCAGATTGAGCAGCAAATCCAACACCTCCGCGCCGGTGCGGCTGTCCAGGTTACCGGTCGGTTCGTCGGCCAGAATGATGGCCGGGTCCGTTACCAGAGCGCGGGCGACAGCCACCCGCTGCTGCTGCCCGCCAGACATCTCGGCCGGGCGATGGTGGGCGCGGTCGGCCAGCCCCACGGTGTGCAGCGCGGCTGTGGCTTTCTGGCTGGCATCTTTTACCCGGCCACGATAAAGCAGGGGCAGCATGACGTTTTCCAAAGCCGTGATGCGGGGCAGCAGGTTAAATTTTTGGAAGACAAAACCAATGTGTTGGTTCCGCACTTCCGCCTGTTCGTCCGCCGACAGACGGCCAACATCGCGGTTTTGCAGGAGGTAACGGCCGTTGGACGGCCGGTCCAAACAGCCCAACAGGTGCATGAGCGTCGATTTGCCGCTGCCCGAAGGCCCCGTCAGGGCCACAAATTCACCGGCAGCCACCTGAAAGGTGACGCCGCGTAGGGCATGAACATCGTTCTGGCCCAGCGTGTAGGTCTTTTGCAAATTCTCAACTTGAATGATGCTTGTCATTGGGGGTAAGTCCTTTAGAACAGAACTGAGATTGGAGATTGGGGATTGGGGATTGGAGATTGGTTCAATTTCCGATCTCCAATCTCCCACAGATTGACTAACCCGCATCTCCTAACATTTATTGGCCTAGTACCAGTTCCCCCTCTGTCAATCCAGAGAGGATTTCCACATACGTGTCACCACGCAGGCCGATCTTTATTGTGCGCGGTTCCGCGGCACGGTCGTTCCACACCTGCACCGTCGCCGTATCATCACTACCCGCCCGAATCAAGGTGCGGGGCAGCCGCAGCACATCTTCCTGCCGCTGGATGATGATGATGGCGTCGGCCGTCATGCCTGGCAGCAGCGTCTCTGGCAGATCATCCACGGTGATATACACCGCGTAAAGCGGGCGCTCCGTGCCTGTGCGCTGGGGCACAATGCGGCTGACCGTGCCGGCAATCGTGCTGTCGGGCGCGGCGTCGAAGTAGAGTTCGACACGTTGTCCCACACGTACCAGGGGCAAATCTTCCTCAATGACCGAGGCCAGCACCTCTCCCTGCTGCACATCGGCCAGCAGTAACAGCATCTGACCTGCGCCTACATTTTGGCCCACGCGAACCCCCACCTCCAGCACTACGCCCGCAAACGGGGCGGTGATGGTGGTCGCGTCCAGATCAGCCTGTGCCTTGTTCACTTCCCATTGCAGCAAGGGGTTTACGCCGTTGGCTCGTAAGGCATCCAATTCGGCTTGCGCTTTGGCGACGCCGATTTCGGCTCCGTTGACGCTCTGGCTGTTGGCCCAACTTTGGTTTTGCACGCTGGCCAACTCTGCCTGAGCGATGGACAGGCTGTCTTCGGCCATTTGCACCTGTCGGGGAGCGGCTTCGCGCTCTGCTTTGAGCGTCTCGGCGCGGTAAGGGTCGTTGAGTTCCCAGTCGCGCCCCGGATCAAGCGCTTTGTTGTAGGCGGCCTGGGCATCGGTGAGGGACTGTTGGGCCTGCTGCACCCTGATTTGGGCAGCTGTCAGGCTGGGATAACCCGCCTGTGCCGAGGCGACGCCGGTTGCGGCGCTCTGCACGGCTAATTCCGCGTTGGCAATCTGGCGCGCTAACTCTTCTTGCGCCAGGGAAAGTTTTAGTTGGGCGAGGGAGAGGGCTTCTTCATACGGCCGTCGGTCAATCTGCGCCAGCACATCTCCGGCCTTCACCCTATCACCCGGCCGGGCGTGTAATTCCGCGATTGTGCCGCCTACGCCGGCGGGCAAGATCTGTTCTTTTGTGCCGGCTAACTGACCGGGGGCGATGATGGTTTCTTCAACACCGCCGCGTTCGACAGGCACGGTGGGGGGTGGGGTGGGCATGGGGTTGGCAACGGGCGTGTCGCCTGAGCCGAGTCTGGCCTGTATTTGCGCTATCAGGTCGGTTGTCTGGTTGTTGGAGCCGGAATACCCTGCGTACCCCGCACCCAGGGCAAGGAGAAGAAGAAGCATGATGCCCGTTGTTTTTAGTAATCCATTCATATGTGTTCCTTTTGTCGTGTGCAGTTGCAGACGGCCGGAGGAGGGCGAACCCGGTTACGGCCGTTTTTTTGTTCTGCCACAAGGATACGTACGAATTATCAAGATGTGATGGAGATTCTGTTGGGGTTGTATCGAATTGGGATTCCCTCAAAGGGGATCTTCAACAACTATGGTGCAAAAGGTCTCACGGGACAAGTAATGAGGTTAGGGCGTGACTCCTGAAATCATATTTGGACGAGTAAGCCTCGAATTGCTGAGGATAAGGCTGCTTTATTCGCCGCCATTGCACCAAAGAGATGCTGTTGGCGAATTCAAAAATGAACGAAAACCGACATTGAAACGAGCCAATATTGATGCTTTTTCATGTCGAAGCGGCTGAAAGTTGTGCCCTTTGGGACGGCAAAACACGTTCGCCAACAACACTACATTTCATCAGCAGATGTGATCAAGGGTTTCAATTACGGTAAAGTATAAACCAGGACATTCGTTCCTTCTTGCAAATCACCAGCCATTTCTCCAGAATGCTGAATTGTTATTTTACCTGGCTTATCGGTAACAATTACGACATTCCATAGACGCATCTTACCAACGGCGGGATGGGTAATATCAATTGGCCCAAAGGCTTGGAGGTTGACGGGGCGACCTTCAATCGTCATCACATAGGTCTGTCCTGACCAGTACGTATCTAACTTCTCCACGCTATTACCATAGACACCTAATGCGACATTAACCTTTGTGTTTATGGCTATTTCACAAGTCTCTGTCTTTGTGCTTAGGTCGAAGGGGCAATGGATTTTTGTTGTGTAAATAACACTATCATCATCACCTGTGGTGATGAGAAAATCACCGATCTTATCCCCTGGATTGATCATCTCATCGGCAGGTTGTGGCGTTGCCTTCGCACATGCGCCTAAGATAATAACGAACAGCATAATGAGTGGTAGATAGACAATCTTTTTCATGGTCGTTTCCTATTGTAAATGAGACGGCTTGACCGATGTTCGCTGTGATTGTTTCGCCAAATGACAGATTGCACATAAGCAAGTTAAGCCGTCTTATGGTTTGGCTCAGCGACACCGGCGGGAGGGTCGAGACTCATTCACAATTAGGTACTATTTCTGGCGAATCGTGCCAGTTTTCGAGCGGTGGAGATGCTGTCCGGTGGAGTTGGTGTTGGGCGGCTACCCGTTCACATGTACAGCTAATTATATCAGTTTTTGAGACAACATCTATACGTAAGGATCGGGATTGACCTATGAGTATTGCAAGGATTCTGGGCATTAGTTGATGGAATGCCCAGTAATGAAACGCCCGCTATGCAATTCACTCAAAGCCGCTAACATAGCTTGAGCATTGTCACGTTCCCAACCACGCGTTTGGGTTTTCATCCGACAGTGAACCACCGTGTTGATCCCCTTTTCGGCACAGCCAGCCAATTGGATACCCGGCAACCCGGTATCGATGGTAGGCCATGCGCTCTTGCTGCCGGGCCACATACCCCAATGCCGAAGTGATTTGGGCGTCAGCGGTGGGCGCAAGTTTGTCTAAGGCCGAGATGACCGCTTGAGAGTGTGAACTAAATTGTATTACTGACGAGCCTCCTGATTGACTGACAATTCTTTTTCGGGAGCGTTTTTCAAAAACAAAAACCAGATTATCTTTCTCAGTTCATCACAACAAAAGGAAGGTAGCCATGAAAAACGCTCCCAATTTGTACGGCGCCTTGACTCATATCTTTGGTCAATATCACAGCAATTCTCAATTTGGACCTGGTATTTGCGTGAACAAGCTCGTTTCTGCCCTATTTACGCTCAAATGTCATGCTGAACGAAGTGAAGCATCCCTATGGCCTCGGATTTTCCAGGGGACTGGGATGCTTCGGGGGATGCTTCGGCAGGCTCAGTACAGGCTCTCAGCATGACATCTTTCTCGTCAAATTGAGAATTGCTGTCAATATCAGTATTGGCTTGACAAACACCATTTCCAGACCTTGACCTGGATGATCGTGGGTCTGCTCGAAAGTAGCCTGATTAGCTTGTCGGCTTGGACGCCAGAGGTGGATAGTCGGGTTACCTTTGCGCAAAGCACCGTCCGCCGCTATCGGCGTTGGTTGGAAAATGAACGTATCAAGGGCAATGGTTTCTATGGCCCCATTATTCAAGAAGCGTTGGCTGAATGGGGCACAAATACGTTGTATCTCGCCTTGGATCCATCTATGTTGTGGGATCAATATTGCCTCATTCGCATCTCGGTTATTTACCGCGGACGCGCTTGTTCCCCTGGCTTTGGCCAAACCACAAGGGGTCAAAGGTACCTGGTTGATTGTGAGTGATCAGCCGCCAGATGTGAAGACGTTTGATGAGTATGGCCTCCGTTTTGACATTGGGGAGAACTTTTTGGACGATATGTCCAACGGCTTCCAACTGGAGTCCTCTCTACTGCGTTCAGTCGCTACGCTGAACCGGTTCTGCCTGGTGCTGTCGATGGCCACAATAGTTGTCCTTCCAAGTTTTCTACAAACCTCAAAACCTTCACCGACCAGTCTGCCGCGCAAACACCAAAACTTTTGCCGACACCAAAACGCTTTGCCAGAGAAGGGCGGGGCAAACGGCCGTTCCCACTTCCAACTTTCTCGCCGTTCACCAAAACCAAGCCAGCCTTGCCGGCCTCAAAAACCCGCTGCTTTTTGTCAAAGTCCAGAGAACCACGCCCAAAAACTGCCCAAATGGCGAACCGACCAATGCATGGCTTAAGCCATGCGGCGATTGCGGCGACGGACCTTTGCGAGCAGATCTCGTTGTGCGCATAGCTGCTCCAACAGCGCGCTTGCCAGCCGCGTCGGACTTGAAACGATATTGGCGACTCTTAAAAACCATAGATTGATACATGCGCCTTGCTATTTATATCGAAAGGAGTTCGCTGCCAATTAGCAAATCTTTGGATAAGCCGCATTCCTGCAATGCGAGCCATTAAATCCATTTCGCCTGGAGTAATCAGGCGACAAACAATCGGCGCCATCGTTATGCCCTGTGTAGTCAATAGAACATGGTTTTCTTCAAGTAACTGTGTTACTGGGTCATAACGGGCGACATCAAGTGTGACCTTTTCTTTGCCTACATACTCAGTATGAACATAATCCGACTTGTCTGGGGAAATCCATGCATGAGGCAGAGCGGTTTCAACTACAAAATATCCATCAGGTGTAAGGTGGCGTGCAGCGTTTTCAAAGCAGCTAATCTGGTCATCCACGGTGAGGAGATTAAAAATTGTGTTAAAGACCAGGTACACGAGAGAGTAATGACGATAGGTCGTTGCACTACTCATATCTCCGATGATCACATTAATATTTTGCCCATCGGGTTTGGCGCGAAGTTGCTCAACCATATGAGGCGATAATTCAATGCCATCCACTTGGACGCCCTTGGATACCAGCGGTAGCGCGATGCGCCCTGTGCCAATTGCAAACTCAAGAGCAGAACCTTCTTTTGCTAACTCTGCAAGAAACGTAGCCGCATCTTCTTCATCGCCGCGTTTGTAATCATCGTAGTGCGCAGCTTTATCTGAGCCGAAACTTGTCGCTGGGTCAAAATCTTTCATATTACTTTACTCGCTTCTTATGATTCAAAATGGGCATATCTTCACAGACCTTAGCCGCCTGACGGGAGCATCACCCGCTGGTCGGTTGCGACGAGGAACGCCTGCGTCCCGAAAAACGATGACCACGCGAAAGTAACTCTGGAACTCAGCGCGTAAGGCCAGTCGGGTACAGGCAGTGTTAGGCGTAGGCACGCGCCTATGCATGGTTATCTTGTGCTCAGTCCTAGTGACTTCATAACCTCTTCCGCTACATCCCCCAATAGCTCTTTGTCCATCTCTATATACTTGAAGCCATATTTCTTAGCCTCTTGCTCGATGTAGGCACTCATCTGCTTCACAAACATTGCAAAAGCGTCAATGTATTGGTCGCTTACACCCTGCATCCAATCATGCTCATTCTCTTGAGAAGATTTCTTGATGTTCTCTTTGTGATTTTCTCCTTGATTTCCGATAAATACAACCCGATGAGGGATATCCTCAAGCTGTCTCATCAACTCGGGAAGAACAGCAACTCCCTCAATCAGTGCATCTCGACCCTCATGATTCTCTCTCCTGACAAAAGCCTCTACCGCTTTCCAAACGACATGACTTTCCTTTCTCACATACTCAATAAGCTCTGCAGGGTCCTGCATTATTACCTTCACCCGTTCCGCTATGGGCATTTCATTAAACTTGCTAAAAACAAACAAGTCTGGTGCCGCTTCCGGGCTCAGAACATTCTCCAGCACTGCACCAAGAGTATCCGTTGAAACAACACTCACAGCATGTTTCTGTCGAATCTCACCGGAGATTATTGATTTCCCAACTCTTGGAGGGCCACCTAAAAGAAAAATCATACTGACTGCTATTGCCGCACCGCGTGCGGCCACTTGCTCACCCTACACTTACCCCGCGCCTAACGGTTTGGCTCAGGCGCAGCGGCGTGACTGCAAGATACCTTCACAATATCGCGCCTTTTCTCAAAATCGCGTACCGTACCCGCAGCGGCGTAGCCGCTGTCGCCAGCAGCCCCTATGAGGCGTACGAATGAGAAACCTCTTCCCATCACATAGTCCCTTCAGATCGTTCCCTCACGAAATTCTCTGGGCCAAAGATGATCACGATGAGAATGGCCGCAAGCAGTAAGATACCATAGTAGTACCAAAGCGAGGTGTATGTGGGCAATAACACCACAGAAGTATTCATTGCGCCATGCAGGAGTGCTGCAGCAAGAACACTCCCTTTGGAGTTGTTGAAGATCCATGTGAAGATGAATGTGTATAGGAGTACTGTGATAGTTCAGATGGAAATGGACATGGCCTTCATTTAGAAAGAGAATAAACAACAAGAAAGTACAAGGAAATGAAGACCAACATGACGACAAATATACGCAAGCAAAAACAGTATCAACCGGCGCAAAAAGTAGCCATCATCCGCGAACACCTGGTTGAAAAGAGGGCTTTGTCCGACATTTGTGATGCCTATGGCATTCATCCAAGTGTCTACTACCGCTGGCAGAAGCAGTTCTTCGAGCAGGGTGAAAAGGCGTTTGCCGCCACCACTGCCACCGCCGAGACGCACCTCAAGGAAGAAGTGAGCCAGTTGACGGCCAGGCTGGCCCGCAAAGATGCCGTCCTGGGCGAGGTCATGGAAGAATATGTGGCGTTAAAAAAAACAGTGGGGCGCGCTAACCGGTGAATGGGTGTCCCCGGAAATTCGGGATGAAGTGGTGGCTTTTGTGCAAAAGTGGCAAGGCAAAACGGAGTACGACGTGACGCAGTTCATTACCTGGTTGGGTATCGGCCGCAGCAAGTACTACAGTTGGGTTGGGCGGCAGGGCCAGGTGAACCAGCATAATCATAATGGGCAGCAGCCGAAGCATCATTGGCTGACCGAGAACGAAAAGGCCGCCATTATCACCTACTACGCCGACCACCGGACAACGGGTTATCGTCGCCTGGCTTACATGATGCTGGACGAGGATGTGGCCGCCGTCAGCCCCAGCAGCGTCTACCGCCTCCTCCTGGAAACCGGCCTGCTGCGCCTCTCTCAGGCTCAACCCTCGAGTAAAGGCCAGGGATTTCACCAGCCGGAGCGACCGCATCAACACTGGCACATTGACATCACCTACTTGAACATCAGCGGCACCTTCTACTATTTGTGTACGATTCTCGATGGTTACAGCCGGTTTATCGTCCACTGGCAAATTCGACCGGCGATGACCGAGGCGGACGTGGAAATTATCCTGCAACGGGCGCGGGAGCAATATCCAGACGCCAAACCCAGAGTCATCAGCGACAATGGGCCACAGTTTATCGCCCGTGACTTCAAACATTTCATTCGGCTTTGCGAGATGCAGCATGTGCGCACGTCGCCCTACTACCCGCAAAGCAACGGTAAGATTGAGCGCTGGCATCAAACGTTGAAGCAGGAAGCCATCCGGCCGGGCACGCCTTTGTCACTGGCTGATGGGCAGCGGGTGGTTGCCACGTTTGTGGAACAGTACAACTATCACCGGCTCCACTCAGCCATTGGCTATGTGACGCCTTGGGACAAGCTCCAACAACGCGAGTCGGTCATATTCGCTGCCCGACAGCAGAAACTGGCTGATGCCCGGCAACAACGCAAGCTGTTTTGGCAAGAAACCGACGTGGTTTCTGACCATTGAGACTCTCACTTTTTTGCACGGCCGTGTCCATTTGACGCTGAACCAAAACAGTACCATGGGAAGCCATTCCCAGAAATTCCTTTGGTAAAGAGGAGATACGTTAGGGGTAATAAAGGCGGGGATATGCCAGGCAGCCCAGAGAAGGCCGAGAACAATACTGGAAGTTAGTGCATTCCATTTGGCTTGGAGACGCGTCAGGACATAACCGCGCCAACCAAATTCCTCGCCCATCCCACTGGAAATAAAGGTAGCAAGGAATACCGTAATTGTCATCGAGAACGGATTAGCTGTGTCAATGATCGGATAGGGTTGGCCATCTATCGTACGAACGGCAAGATTGGCAAGCAACTTCAGCACTTCAAAACCCAGCAGGGTCACAAGCAGCCATTTGATGCTCAAGTTGCGGTTCCAAAAACGTCTCCACAGGGCTTTTACGCCGAGTTTCCCCTCAGTGAATGCCGTTATCAAGAAAGCAGCTAAAGTGGGCCCAATTGCTGCCCGCACAGCCTCTGCCGGCTTTCTTGAGTACGAATTGTTAAAACCTGCGCCCAAGCTGACTGACTTTGCCAGAAAAGGCGCTGGCTGTTGCCCTAAAATTTTGAGGCAGCACGGCCGTTGCTCTTCTGATAATTATTCCTGTGGGCATGGCCGTTCCCAACCCAACTTCTCGAAATCCCCAAAACCCGCAAAACCTGACGGCCGTTCACCTTCCACAACATTTGCCCTTCAAAACGGCCGTTCGCCTTCCAAGTTTTCTAAAAACCTCACAACCTTCACCGACCAGCCTGCCGCGCAAACACCAAAACTTTTGCCGGCACCAAAACGCTTTGCCAGGAACTGGCGCTGGCCTTGCCAGAAAAGTGCGCAGCAAACGGCCGTTCCCGCCCACCAAAATACTTTCTCAACGTGCAAACTGACCAACCGACCGGCCTTTGCTTGCCGCCGCCTTGCCGAAAACGAGACAAAGCCTATGCTTTCCAAAAGTTGTTGGAAGACTTGACGGCCGTTTCCCCACCAAAACCTACGCCCAACGAAACTACTTCAAGGCCGAACGGCCGTTCCCCATCCAACTTTCTCGCCGTTCACCAAAACCAAGCCAGCCTTTCTGGCCTCAAAAACCTGCTGCTTTCTGTCAAAGTCCAGAGAACCACACCCAAAAACCACCCAAATGGCAAACCGACCAACGCCAGCTTCAGGTGCGCTGGCGCGGTCAACCAAAACCTCAACCGCAGCCCAAAAGCCAGCCGTCCGAGGACTCGCGCCAGCGTCAACCTGGAAGCGTTGTTGGGCGGGCTGCCCGCAAAGCCTCTGCCGGCTTTCTTGAGTACGAATTGTTAAAACCTGTGCCGAAGCTGGCTGACTATGCCAGAAAAGGCACTGGCTGTTACCCTAAATTTTTAAGGCAGGACGGCCGTTCCCCATCCATCACACTCGCTTCACAAAACGGCCGTTCCCAACCCAACTTCTCGAAATCCCCAAAACCCACAAAACCTGACGGCCGTTCACCTGCCACAACATTTGCTTTTCAAAACGGCCGTTCGCCTTCCAAGTTTTCTAAAAATCTCACAACCTTCACCGACCAGCCTGCCGCGCAAACACCAAAACTTTTGCCGGCACCAAAACGCTTTGCCAGGAACTGGCGCTGGCCTTGCCAGAAAAGTGCGCAGCAAACGGCCGTTCCCGCCCACCAAAATACTTTTCAACGTGCAAACTGGCTAACCGACCGGCCTTCTCTTGCCGCCGCCTTGCCTAAAACGAGACAAAGCCTATGCTTGCCAAAAGTTGTTGGAAGACCTGACGGCCGTTTCCCCACCAAACTCTACGCCCAACGAAACTACTTCCAGGGCGAACGGCCGTTCCCCATCCAACTTTCTCGCCGTTCACCAAAACCAAGACAGCCTTGCCGGCCTTAAAAACCTGCTTCTTTTTGTCAAAGTCCAGAGAACCGCACCCCAAAAACTACCCAAATGGCGAACCGACCAACGCCACCATCAGCCGCGCTGGTGCGGTCATCCAACGCCTTCGCCATTCACCAAATCGCCAGCCGTCCGAGGCATCGCGCCAGCGTCGGATGGATGGCGTGTTAGGCTGGTTCTTCATTTGACAACGCTTGCCCACTACGAAATAAAATTCAGCATCATGAGTTGGTTAACTTTGCAGCTCAAGTTTTTCTAATTCACTTTCAATCCAAACTCGATC
>JAGOMA010000084.1 GCA_017993775.1 Chloroflexota bacterium
TGTGCAGCATCTGGCGCATGACGAGTTTGTTGCGGGCGGCCAGGGCGGCGGCGGGGTAGTTGTGCGGCAGGCCCAGGGCGGCGGCGGCGCGGGCGGCGAGCAGCGTGCCGCTGTCGTCGACGGCCAGGATGGCGGCCAGGGGGTGGTTTTGGGCGTAGGCGGTGATGGCGGCAACGGCCGTGTCCGGATCGCGGTAATCCAGCCCCAGGGTAACTTGCCACTGGGCCGCGAGCTGTGGGGGCAGGTCAACGGCCGTGGCGATCTCGATGCCTAATCGTTCCGCCGCCGCTAAAAACGGCGCGGCGCGGTAGGTGTGGGCTGTGAGTAAGAGCAGAATGCGGTTGGTCATAGGGCTTGGTGCGGGGCGCGCCTTTTCGCGCCTGATGGGAAGGAACGGCCGTCTGGCATGGTTACTTATTCGCTCATCAAGGCGGTGCGGGCGGCGGTTAGTTCTTGCTGCTGGGCCTCGTCTACCACCGGGTAGGCCAGGTGGAGCGATTTGAGTTTTTCGACGATGATGTTGGCAACGGCCGTGCGGGTGAACCACTTGTTGTCGGCGGGGATGATGTGCCAGGGCGCCCATTCGGTGCTGGTATGGTTGAAGCAGTCTTCATAAGCTGTCTGGTATTGGTCCCAATAGCCGCGCTCTTTGGAATCGGCCGTGGAAAACTTCCAATTTTTCTCCGGCTCATCCAATCGGGCCAGGAAGCGCCTTTTCTGCTCTTCGCGGGAAAGGTTGAGGAAAAATTTCAGGACGATGATGCCATTACGCACCAGATATTTCTCGAAGTTGTTAATATCCTCGTAGCGGTTCTGCCAGACATCGGGGCCTTTGCATTCGGGGGGCAGCTTTTGCCCGTCCAAAATGCCCGGATGAACGCGCACGACGAGCACTTCTTCGTAATATGAACGATTGAATATGCCGAAACGGCCGCGTTCTGGCAGGCGGATCATGCAGCGCCAGAGAAAATCATGGTCTAATTCTTCACTGGATGGTTTTTTGAAGCTGAATACCTGGCAGCCCTGCGGATTGACGCCGGACATGACATGTTTGATGATTCCATCTTTGCCGGCGGCGTCTGGCGCTTGCAAAATGATGAGCAAGGAATAGTTGTCCTGAGCGTAAAATTTATCTTGCAAGTCGGCGAGTTGATCGATGTCGTCTTGCAGGTTTTGCTTGGCCGCTTTTTTCTTGGCGAATTCGCCCGTGTAAGTGGTGTCGTAGTCAGCCAGGTGAATCTGTTGCCCCGGTGGGACGATGAATTTTGCGTGGTCCATAAAAGCCTCCTGAAGATGAGAGAGTCAAGGTCGATTGTCATTATCTTGACAACTAGCCTGACAGTCAATAAGCTTGAGGCTACTGTAATCAGCCCCAATTCTAAAGGTAATCATACCATGAATGAAATGGAACAACCCTTATCACCGTATGTGAATGGGAATCCTGTAGATGGCCGAAAAGACACCTATCCTACGGCCGTACCGCCTACAGCGATCCCCATTATCAATGAAGACGATGGGCCGATGGTGGTGCAAAGCGACCCCGTGACGTTGACGGCGGCTGATGTCGAGGTGGGTGGAACGACTGCGGTAAACCTGACGCGATCCCAGGTCATGGATATTGCGGACCAGATCGCCGATGTGCTGACAGACCCCAATACCATTGTGACTCCCCCGGATGACCCTGAATTCGATAATTTGCACTCTCTCACGCGTTTCCTGGTTGGCATAGCGATAGAGGGGAGCAAAGAGATGGCTTTGCGATTGCAGTTGTGGGAAGCTTATTTGCATGAGGAACTGCCAAAAACGTCGCCGGATTCGGCCGAGGTCGCGGAAAAGGATATGCTGCGTTTTGCCTTGATCGGATTTCTGCTTGAATCGGAGGATGCTTCACGGACGCTGGCGTCTAAATTGCTGAAAGTGCCAGGCGGCGTAGCGCGCACGGCCGTGCGCACGGCCAAACCCGTCACCAACAGCCGCTTTGCCAAACCACTCCAGCGCCGCATAGACCGGTTAGCCGGGCGTGGCGAAGAACAATTAACCCGCTGGATCCAACGCGGCCAGTCGGAAGAACCATTTAGTCGCAACCTGGCCCGCTTGGGCGTCCAAGAAATCGTAGATGAATTTATCAATCAATTAGCCCAAAACAAAGAAGTGCAAACGCTGGTACAGGAACAGGGGGTTGGACTGGCAGGTGAAGTTGTCGATCAGGTGCGGGAACGGACGTTTACGGCCGACACGCTCATCGAGCGCATTGCCCGCGCCGTGACGCGGCGCAGTCCACGGGTAGCGCCGCCTATGGCCGATCTGTCCGAATATCCTAAAAAACTCCCTTCTGCGTAAAAGGCTGGTAAAAACTGGTGACCATTCATCTAGCGCATAAGAAAAAGACTCCACCGCCTACCTTTCTAGGGCATTATGCGGGGTTTGTATCGCGGCTTATTGCATTTGTGATTGACATCTTGATTGTGTCGCTCACGATTGGGGTCATGTTAGGCGGCGGTCGCCTGATTTTGAATTTTTTTAACCTGGATCCTTTGGCGCTGATGGGGTCAGGGTCAACGGTTTCACATGCTACCCTGCGCAACATCTTGCTATTTCTAACCAGCTTTACCTTTACATTTCTTGTGAATCTGGTCTATTCAACCTTCTTTTGGATGGTTGCGGGTAAAACCATTGGTAAAGCGATTATGGGCTTGCAGGTGATAGGTCCGAAAGGGGCGCGCATCTCGTTTTGGCGGGCAATTAAACGTTATATGGGCTATTGGATTTCGGCGCTGCCCTTATTTCTGGGTTATTTCTGGGTGTTGGTTAATGATAACCGGCTAAGTTGGCATGATATGCTTGCTGGAACCAGCGTTATTTATGATCACGAAGCTAAATATAGCGAGCAATTGTTAGGTCGCATGGCGAAGTTTGTGCCGCGTATAGAGCAAAAGATGAAAAAAGAGGGTGCGTCGCTGCTCAAGCCTGAACTCCAAACTGAAGTTCAGCCCGCGTCACCAGAGGGAACCAAGGAGTAATACTTCGTGCCAGTACAGTTTGAACCTCTTTCCAGCATGGATGCCGCTATTTTAGGCATCGAAGATAAAACAAATTTAATGCTCGTCTCCGGTGTGTTGACATTTGCCCGGCCGATGGCAGTGGAAGACCTGAAAACTGTCTTGACGCAGCGCTGGCTTACCCAACGGCGCATGCGACAGCGCCTGGTTCGTCCGGGGATGCTGCTGGGGCGGGCATATTGGGAAGACGATCCATATTTCGATTTGAATGCGCATGTGCACCGTCTGGCGCTGCCTGAGCCGGGCGATCAGGCGGCGCTGCAATCGTTGGCCAGCGATTTGGTAAGTATGCCGTTGGATTATTCCAAGCCATTGTGGCAGGTGCATGTGATTGAGAATTATGGAACGGGCGGCGCGGTGATGTTTCGTATTCATCATGCGATTGCCGATGGGGTGGCGTTGGCGGCTTTGTTAACATCGCTGACGGATGTGACGGCCGTAGGGTCGATGGTTGGGGTGGGGGCAACGGCCGTTGCCCGCAACGGCCATAAACCCGAAGGCGTTACCGAAATTAGCAAACAACTGGCGATTGCCACCAACATGGGCCGTCGGCTGGCGCGGCGGCTGGCCATAACTGGCCTGGATGTGTTGAGTGAGCCGGAAAAGGCGCGCGAATTATTCGACAAAGGGGCGGCTTACACCCAATCGGCCGTTCAGTTGGCCCTGAAGGTGGCTGAACCAGAGACGATATTTGGCGGACCGTTGGGAGTGAGCAAGCGCGTGGCCTGGTCACGGCCGTTGCCACTGAGCGAGGTGCAGCTGATCCGCGACCAGTTGGGTGGCACTCTGAACGATGTGATGGTGACGGCGTTGGTTGGCGGGCTGCGTCGTTATATGCTGGCGCAGAATTTGCCGGTGAACGGCGAGCGGTTTCGGGCGGCCATTCCGGTGAATTTGCGGCCCAAAAAGCGGGCCGCGGACCTGGGCAACGAGTTTGGCGTGGTGTTTTTATCCGCACCATTGGGGATGGCGGACCCGCAGGAACGGTTGGCAGAAGTGAGCGCCTCGATGGACCGATTGAAACAATCACCGGATGCGGTGACGGCGTATCGGATTATCAGTGTGCTGGCGTTTGCGCCGGCGGCGGTGCAGAATGCTCTGGTAAAGCAGTTGGGGACGTTGGCAACGGCCGTGATCTCCAATGTACCAGGGCCAACGGAAGACCGCTATCTGGCCGGGCAAAAAATCGACGAAGTCATGTTTTGGGCGCCGCAGTCTGGGCGCGTCGGTTTGGGGATTACCATCTACAGCTTCGCCGGCTATGTGTACGTAGGTGTAAGCGTAGACCCCAAATTGATGGATAATCCGGACGACTATATTTTGGCCTTTCACGCGGAGTACGCGGCGATGGTAGGAATTGCTAAAAAATTGTCTCAGGAGGACGCATGTTAAAAAGAATTATCGGGTTTATCATGTTTATCACAGGTCTGATTGGGTTGGCGCTGGCCTTTGCCGGAATCTATTTTGGCCGGCAGGCCGTTGATCAGATTGGGGTGGGATTAAACAATACGCTGGTTCTCACCCTGGATACGTTATCGACGGTGAAAGACACCTTCGCGCTGACGAAGACGGCCGTCGATCAAGCTGCGGCCAGCATCAAAACCGTCGAAACCACAACCGCCGGACTCAGCCAGACCATCGGCGACACACAGCCCCTCGTTAACCAAATTTCACAAGTAGCCAGCGTTGAAATCCCCAACAGCGTGGATGCGATTCAAGTTTCGCTCGTCTCGTCGGCCGAACTGGCCCGCCAGGTAGATAACACGCTCCGTTCACTAAGCGACTTCCAACTGGCGCAATCTATCCCACTGCCCCTAGGCCAGAGTATTGATCTTAATTTTGACCTGGGCATCAATTACGATCCGCAAACGGCGCTGGATGAATCGCTGGTGGGTATTGCCGATAGTTTGGACGGCGTTTCGACGCAGTTAGGGAATCTCGGCCCCATTTTCGAGGTCAATTCGAGCAATCTGGGCATGATGAGCGACAATGTGCAGTTAATTGCCGAAGATATTTCCGCCATTAACGATGTCGTGGCCGATATTAACCCGCTCTTGGACCAGTATGTGGATACGGTTGTTCAGGTTGAAGATGGCATCAAACAAGTGCAAAGCAACCTGACTTCCTATTTGCAAATCATAAAAAATGTGCTGACAGCCTTGATGATCTGGCTGGCAATTTTGCATTTAGGCCCCTTGTTTATGGGTTGGGAATTGATCAGCGGCATCTACAATAAAAATGAAGTTGTCTACATCAAATCCTCTGACGATGAGGACGAGACGGAGACCAAGGACAAAGGAGAGTAAACTCATGCGTTTGTTAATTCGTTGGGTGGTGATTGCAATTGCCTTGTGGGTGGCTGTTTTGATTGTGCCGGGCTTGTCTAAAGATGGCAATATCTGGACGTGGTTCATTGTGGCCGCTATTTTTGGTCTGGTGAATGCCATCATTCGCCCGTTTGTGCTGCTGTTAAGTTGTCCGCTGGTCGTGCTGACGCTGGGTCTATTTGTCCTGGTAGTGAACTGGGCCATGTTGTCGCTGACCATTTGGATTTCGTCGGATGTGTTTAATTTGGGGTTTACGTCTGATGGGTTTTGGCCCACGTTTTGGGGCGCGATTGTGATCAGTATCGTTAGCGGTATCCTGAACATTTTCCTGAAGGATAATAACGAGAAAAAAGACGGAGTGGTTTTTAAGTAGCAACGTGAGGGGACACGGCCGTTACGCGCAGCTGCATCGCCTGTGGTAAGACCCCAAGGGTTTGGTGCCCAAAGAATCCATATTCTCAGGAGCAAACCCTTGGGGTCTGGATAGTTTCCGCCAATTTTAGGTTTGATGGGGGATTGGGACGGCCGTTTACACCAGTCACAACCTCAGCGGCTGATGACCGCCCGCTGCCAGGGCCACGCCCCAACGGTAATATTTCGTCTCTGGAAAAAAAGTAACGCCAGGCCAAAAGACGCCAGCGCAATCATTAACAAAACGAGCATGTCACCGGTCGATTGACCCACTTCAAGCGCTTCGGCCGTTGCTTTGTAATAATGAAACAAGAAGAAAACCCGCATGTTTTCCAGCGACGTGATCATTCCACTCAAATTGCTGCCCAGATAACTAACCACCACGACCACCGTGGCGAGCATCGCCGCAATACGCCGGTTTGGACTGAACGCGCCCAGAAACAGACTGATCATCCCCACAGCCATCAGCAGCGGCCAGGCAGTTAGCAAACCCAGAAACACATCCATCGGCGTTACCAACGTTTCGATCTGGCTGATGATCGTTTGCAACGTCAGCGCCGCGCCCGCAGACACAACGACCAGAATGCCAACCAGAGCGATGCCGAGAGCGACGGCCTTCACGGCGACAATTTGCCAGCGGTGAATGGGCAGCGTCACAATGAGTTCCAGCAAGCCGTCATCTTCTTCACCGGCCAGGGTTCCGGTGCCATTCATCACCGCGTAAATGCAGAGGATCACCGGCACAAGGTTGGTTACGGTGGAAGCCATGTAGCTTTCAAATGAACTCATGCTGATGCCCATTGCCTGATAAATTGGCAGGTCCAGGATAGATTGGAAATTGGCCATCTGGTCGGCAAAGGATGGATACAGCCCGACGTAGACAACTGGGAAAAAGCATAAGGCAATCCCCCAGCCAATTATCCCGTTGCGGCGAAAGCGTAATTCTTGCCATAAAAGTTTAATCATGTTTGTCCCCGTTCCCCTTTCCGTAATAGGCCAGAAAGATTTCTTCCAAACTGACCGGAATTGTTTCGATGTCGGTGATGCCGAATGTGGCTGCTTTGGCCATGGCCTCATCCAGGCGACCACTAATTTCCAGAGTGATATTTCCAGCTTCTCGGCTTGTTTCGATGACGCCATCTTGAGCGAAGGCGTCGGTTGGCGGCGTGTTGGCGAAGGTGAAGCGGATGCGCTTGAAGTGCTGCGTGGTCAAATCTTCGACCCGTTCGGTGGCGACTAGCTGCCCTTCACGGATGATGCCCACGCGGTCGCAGACGGCCTGGACTTCCGGCAAAATATGCGAGGAAAAGAACACGGTTGCGCCGGATTGGTTGGCTTCACGCACCAATTCCATCACCGTTTGCTGGACCAGTGGGTCCAGTCCGGAAGTCGGCTCGTCTAAAATTAGCAGGTCCGGTTTATTCATGAATGCGGCTACAATACCCACTTTTTGTTTGTTGCCCCGCGAAAATTCACGAATTTTGCGGTGGGGGTCTAGTTCCAGCCGCGCCGCCAATTCTTTCCAGTATCCGGGATCTGTGTTGTTCTTTTGCAGGGAATAATACATCTCGAAGAATTGGCTGGCTTTCATGTTTTTGTACAGGCTCAATTCGCCTGGCAGGTAGCCGACGTGTTCACGGATGGCGACGCCTTCTTTTTGGCAGTCCTGGCCGAAGATGTGGGCTGTGCCTGTTGTGGGGCGAATGATGTCCATTAACACGCGTTCGGTGGTGGTTTTGCCGGCACCGTTGGGTCCAAGAAAGCCGAAGATTTCCCCTTTATTGATTTGTAAATCTAAGTCCAGGATGCCTCGGTGACGGCCGTAATAAACCGATAGGCCTTTTGTTTCGATTGCATAGTCAGACATGGTTGACTCCTTTGTGTCATTAACCTACAGGTGCGTATTGTACCATGTTGCCGGTGGGGTGGGCGTAACGGCCGTCTCCCTGTCACCAGCAATTCTCAATTTAACCAGAAGAAGGGGATGCCTCGGAGGATGCTTCGGCAGGCTCAGCACAGGCTCTCAGCATGACACATTTGTAGTTAAATTGAGAATTGCTGATGTAAATTATTCACTTCTCGTCCCTTGGGGTTTCCAGCAGAAGGATCGTGGACTGTGAATTACTCATACGCCAGCACATCTCGCACCGTTAGCCGCGAGGCGCTGCGCGCCGGTAGGTAGCTGGCAATCACCGCCACAACCAGGACCAACGCCAGCCACATAAAGGCCCCCGAAACTGAGTAGACATAACTCAATTTACCGTTCACAATATGCTGCCCCACCACCGAACTCAGCAGCTTCCCGGCCGGGATGGCAAAAAATATCGCCAGCGCCCAACTTATCAAAGCCATCAGCACCCCTTCCACCAAAATCACCCGCAGTACAGCCCCATCCGACGCGCCGACGGCGCGCATGACGCCAATTTCGCGTGTGCGCTCTAGCACGTTCATGCTCATTGTGCCCGCCAGGCCCAGGCCGCCCACCAGGGTAATGAGCAGCGCCATCACCATCAGCACCGAGACGATGATGCTGAACTGATCCTCCTGCACGCCGCGCAGGACGGAACTTGTTTCAATTCGGCTGATGCGGATGCCTACTTGCTGGAAATAATCATCGACGCGTGCCGCAATTTCTGCTTGGGAGACGGGATCGTGGGCGTTGGTGACTAATTGCACGCGGCGGGTTTGGGCCACTTCGCGGGCCAGCCGCGACACGTAGGGGTAGTTGGCGTACGATTCATACCAAACGGTGACGCCGATAGCCTGATAAACGCCGACGATGGTCCAGGGATTTTCACGGCCGTTTATCTTCAGCACAATCTCATCCCCAATTTGCAGCGATGGGTCTTCGCGCAGCAAACTGCTGTCGATGACCAGAGCATTTTCGTCGTCGGGTTCCAGCCAGCGGCCGGCTACAATTTTGGGATGGGTGAGGTCGCTGCCGCCGGGCGGGGCCAGGATGGTCATGGAATTGCCTTCCTCGCCGTTGGCGTTGATGATGGAGCCGTTCACGGCCGTCCACCCCTCTACCCGCTCTACTCCCGGTACGTGCAGGGCATACTCCTCGATTTGCGCCAGGCGATACGGCCGTTCAAACTCCACCTGTACATCAAACCGGAACGCCTCGCCCAGCTCCGCCACTGTTTTATCCGATGACGCGCCGACGCTGAGCACGCCGATAAACACCGCGCCGCCCAGCACCAACGTGCCCAAAGTCAGCGTTGCCCGCCCGCGATTACGCAGGATATTGCCCAGCGACAGCAGCCACGGCCCGGTCACAAACCGAATGCGCTCGATGACCCGTTCTAGCAGGCTGTTGCTCAGGTTTTCCTGGCTCAGGCCGGTGGAATTGAGCGCGGCAAACACTGTCACCCGCGTGCCCTGCCAGATGGCCGGCAGCGCCGCCAACACCGGCACCAGCAAACTGACAATCAATTCTAACAGGATGATTGCCGGGCGGATCTGGTAGGTTGGCAGGGGCAAATCAAGCAAGCCAGGACTGGCAATGAATCCGGCAAATTTTTGTGCCGCGATGGCTGCCAACGGCGCGGCCACCGCAAAAGCCAGCAGGCCAAACAGCATTACCATCAATAAATACATGGTCACCAAATTCCGGGTCAGGCCGCCAATGGCTTTCATGATGCCGATGTATTGCACTTGCCGCAAAATCAGCGCCGACATGGTGTTGAAGACCAGAAACGCGCTGAGGGCCAGCGAGACAACCGCCAGAATGCCCAGCACCGAGCGGATAGATTGGATGATAAATTTGGTGGGACTGACGCCGGGTTCGGGGAATACCAGGGTAAAAAAGACCAGGACGCCGCTTTTTTCGATTTTGTCTTTGATGTCGCCGGTGAGCGCCTGGATGTAGGCGCGATCATGTTTGTTTTCGGCGGCGACGTAGAGCAGGCGGTTGTAATCGGCCGTTTCGCCCAGCCATTCAAAGGTGTCCAGGGTAGTATAGACGTTGATGCCGCCGGTGTTGATGGAGGGATTGCTGTTCTGATCGCGTACTGTGCCGACGATGGTCATGTCGTAATGACGGCCGTCGCTCATCTCCACCGTGACCACATCGCCAATGGCAAAATCGGTCAGGGCCACGGCCGTCTGGTCAATCAGCAGTTCGTGGTCGCCGGGGATGGCTTTGCCGCCGGTGGATTGGAGCAGGTTGACACGGCCGTTTTCGTAATCTTGGGCTGAGAGCGGGGCGTTGTACCAACGGCCGTGCAGCAGCATGCGCACGGCGCGCACCCGCCGCCCTTCCGCGTCTGCCACTTCGGGCATATTCCGAACCGCGTCCACCAGATCATCGCCAAACGGCGAGGTAATGATGAAGGCGCTGGTAGGGTTGACCGCCTCATAGCCCACCGTGCTCGCCTGGTCCAAAATCAGGTAGGCATTGGCCACCATGCCCACGGCAAACACGCCGATAGCGATAGACAGCACCACCAACACCGTGCGCGATTTGTTGCCCCACAGGTCAGCTAAAACTTTTTTCCAACGTGGTCGAATGAACATATTATTTGGCGTGAAGCGTGATGCGTGATGCGTGATTTGCTTTTTCACGCATCACGCTTCATCTAACAACTTCCCTTGTAAATTCCCCTTGCTGCCCCAAAATCTCCCCATCGACGATGGTGACGACACGGGTGACGCGCCGGGCTTTGTCCGGGTCGTGGGTCACCATGAGAATGGTTTTACCCTGGTCCACAAATTGATTAAAGAGCTGGAAGATGATTTCGGCCGTGGCCGAATCCAGGTTGCCGGTTGGTTCGTCGGCGGCCAGGATGGGCGGGTCGTTGGCCAGGGCGCGGGCAATGGCCGCCAACTGCTGCTGCCCGCCGGACACCGACGAGGGCAGTTTGTGGGCCACATCGGCCAGCCCGACCTGCTCCAGCAGGTGCATGGCCCGCTCGCGCCTCTGTGGAATGGGGTAGGTGTGGCAAAAATCCATGGGCAGCATTACATTTTGCATCACGGTGAGCGTGGGCAGCAACTGGAAGAATTGGAAAATAACGCCCAGTTCGCGCCCGCGCCATTCGGCGATTTGCCCTTCGCTGAGGGTGTGTACGGCCGTGTTGTTCACCCATACTTCGCCGCCCGTTGGCCGGTCGATGCCCGTGATCATGTTGATCAACGTCGACTTGCCGCAGCCTGATTTGCCGATGATGGCCACAAATTCCCCTTTATGCACCGTCAGATCGATGCCTTTGAGGGCGGTAAAGTCACCGGCGCTGCCGTGGTAGGTTTTGACCACCTGCCGTACGTCGATGAGGTGGTTGGCTGCGTCGGGGGATAAACGGCCGTTCTGCGCCTGTAGTTGTTGGTGTGAAAATCGTGCAAACATACTATCTTTCGAACTTGTACCCGATGACAATAATTAAATCTTATGTTATATTATGAACACCATGTTCACAATTGTAGAGCTTGTCGCCAAGCCGTCAACTAGCAAATCTCAGGAGCGTCTATTTTTAGACGGCCGTTCAAAAATCATCATTGCCCACCCACCGTTCGCCCTTCAAGGAGCCGCCCATGAACCAGCGCAAGCCAGATAGGCGCGTCCAACGCACCCGCCGCCAACTGCAAGAGTCCCTGACGTCGTTGATTCTGGCAAAAGGGTACGACGCCGTGACCATCGAGGACATCACCGAGCAGGCCGATTTGGGCCGTACCACATTTTATCTCCATTACAAAGATAAAGAAGAACTGCTCATGCAAAGTCTGGAAGCGGTTTTTGATGATCTGGTAGCTCAAATTCAACAGCGTTCGATTGATGAATGGGTGGCCCACGGCCAGGGTCCCTGGACGCTGGCGTTTGAACATGCCGCCGAAAATGCGCGTTTCTACCAGATTATCCTTAGCGGACAGGGCGGCGATGGCCTCAAGCGGCGCGTCCAGGCTTACATTGCCGCCACTGCCAAAACGACCATCACCCGGCGGGCCGAGGAACTTGGCGCATCGCTATCGCTGCCGATTGACGTGCTTTCGAACTACATTGCCAGCTCGCTGCTTGGTCTGATCGCCTGGTGGCTAGAGAGCGAGCAGGCTTACACGGTGGCTCAAATGGACGATTTTTTTCGCCAGCTGACCATGCACGGCACGGCCCAGGCGATAGGGTTTGTGCCGTTGGCGGGCGGGGGGGATTAACGGCCGTATTCCTCATTTTCCAGCTACTATTTTTCCGACCAAATGAGCTATAATTTCCCGCATGGCATACACA
The DNA here is from genome assembly GCA_017993775.1 of Chloroflexota bacterium. Classification (GTDB taxonomy): domain Bacteria; phylum Chloroflexota; class Anaerolineae; order Promineifilales; family Promineifilaceae; genus Leptovillus. Next base: position 12,018 of record JAGOMA010000084.1, read on the forward strand.
CCACCGGAAAACGTCCAGGAAATCCTCAATAATTTACCCACCAAACCCGGCGTTTATTTACATAAAGATAAACATGGGACCATTATTTACGTTGGTAAAGCCATCAACCTTCGCAGCCGCGTCCGTTCATATTTCCACGCCAACGTCGATTCCGTCAAAACCCAGCGCCTGCGCCACGAAGTCGCCGATATCGAAATCATCACCACCGATTCCGAACTCGAAGCGCTGTTGCTGGAAAACACCCTCATCAAAAAACACCTGCCCCGTTACAACGTCCGCCTGAAAGACGACAAACGCTACCCCTACATCAAAGTCCATTGGGCCGACGATTTCCCCAAAGTCACCCTCACCCGGCGCATGGACCGTGACGGCTCGCGTTATTTTGGCCCCTACACCTCCGTTTGGGCTGTCCACCAAACGCTGGACATGCTGCGCAAAGTGTTCCCTTACCTTACCTGCGACCGGGTGATCACCGGCCAGGATCCACGGGCTTGCTTGTATTTCGACATCAAACTGTGTACCGGGCCGTGTATTGGCGCCGTTAACAAACAAGAATATCGCGCCATGATCAAGCAGCTGATGGACTTTCTCAACGGCAAAACCGAAGAAGTGGTGCAGCAAATTGAAACCCGCATGGAAAAAGCGGCCGTTAACCTGCAATTTGAAAAAGCAGCCGAATACCGCGACCAACTGCGGGCGGTGAATCAGGTAGTCGCCAAACAAAAGGTTATTTCGGCCGCCAATGCTGATCAGGACGTGATCGCCTTTGCCCGCGATGAAGGCGGCGCTTGCGTGCAAGTGTTTTTCATACGTTATGGCAAATTGATTGGCCGCGAATATTTTTTGTTGGAAGGCACTGAAGATGAGGCCGACGAATCGGTGCTTGAAAATTTCCTGACACAATTTTATGACGAGGCCGCTCATGTCCCCAAAGAAGTACTGCTGCCCCAGGAAATCTCTGAAGCGATGGTGATTGAAGAATGGCTGCGACGAAAACGCAGCACCAAGGTGACGCTGCAAGTGCCGCGCCGGGGCAAAAAACGTGAATTGGTGGAAATGGCGGCTACCAACGCCTCCGATACGCTGGCCACGCTGCGCCAGCAGTGGGCGGCCGACCGGTCCAAGCACGTCACGGCCATGTCGGAATTGCAGCAGGCGTTGAATTTGCCCACGCCGCCGGCGCGTATCGAATGTTACGACATCAGCCATACGCAGGGGACACAAACGGTGGGGTCGATGGTCGTTTTTGTGCAGGGCGCGCCCAAAAAGAGCGATTACCGCCGCTTCAACGTGCAAACCGTGGGCAACGACGATTATGGCGCAATGACCGAAGTGCTGACGCGCCGGTTCCAGCGTTACAAAGACACGTTGTCCGGCGAGCTGCACGATCCTGGCCAAATTGGCAAACAAAAAAAAGAGACGGCCTGGGCGCTGCTACCAGACCTGCTGATTGTGGATGGCGGAAAGGGGCAGTTGGCGATGGCTGTGCAGGTTCTGAAGCAGTTTG
>JAGOMA010000038.1 GCA_017993775.1 Chloroflexota bacterium
TGCAACTGGCAAGTTTCCCCGATTTCTCTCAGAATGTTGTCAAAGGGGCTGTATTACTCGCCGCAGTGGCGTTTGATGTTTACCAAAAAAGCGCCAAAGCAAAAGAGACCGTGAAAAAAGTAGCGGCGTAAACGCTATTTATCAAAATTTATTTTCAAAGTGATCTTATCAAAAAAGTAGACAAAACTTTTAAATAGTGAAGCGACTGTCATCTTCGGAACCATCGAAAACCAGCAAAGCGTTACAGAAAGATGATCAAGTTAATCCCTGAATGGTTTTGTAGGTGACAGTCACTTTGGCAACACCCAAATATCTTATCCGTTAGTCGATGAAAAGGAGATAACCGTGTCTGGCAAACTCTTTGACCCCCTTACGCATTATGCCATTCATGAACAGCCCCCACTGGCTGACACTGAACACGTCAAGAGACGCTGCCTTGATGTTCGCTATGCCGATCTCTCTGAATCTCAAAAATTAGACATCTATCTGCCTGATGAAGGGAGCGGTCTTTTTCCGGTTATCGTCGCCATCCACGGTGGCGCCTTCATGGGATGTGATAAAGGTGATGTGCAAGTTCTGCCCATGTTGGAAGCGCTCAAGCGAAACTATGCTGTCGTTTCTATCAATTACCGATTAAGTTGGGAAGCGACCTTTCCTGCCCTGATCCATGATGCGAAGGCTGCTGTGCGTTGGATCCGGGCGAACGCCTCTGAATTTCAGTTTGATGCCGCTAAAATAGCTGCGTGGGGCGGTTCCGCAGGGGGCTACCAGTCCCTGATGCTAGGCGTCACCGCAGGTCTGCCTGAATTTGAAGACCTGTCGCTTGGTAACGCAGACCAACCATCCAATGTGCAGGCTGTCGTCGATTGGTTTGGTCCCACCGATTTTCTCAAAATGGACGAACAACTCACCGAAACGAATATGGCTCCTCTCCTGGCGTTTTCTCACAGCGGAGCAAATTCCCCTGAATCGCTGCTGCTTGGGCAGAAGATCACCGAAATCCCCGACAAAGTTAAAGTTGCGAATCCCGAAACCTATATTCGGGTAGGATTACCTCCATTTTATATCCAGCATGGGTACAGGGATGACACGGTCCCACATCAGCAGTCTGTGAACATTGCACAAAAATTAAAAGCCGCGCTTGGCGAAGATCATGTTAAGTTCGAGACTCTGCCGAATGCCCGTCATGGTGATCCTGCTTTTGAAGCACCAGACAATGTGCAGAAAGTGTTGGATTTTCTTGACACGTATCTCAAGTAATTTCCCCCAAAACTTTTTCAGAGACCGTAAATTTATAGGCATTTTCCTGTCTTTTGTCGTTGCTATGGCTTTATGGTTGACTCCTCTGCCGGGTGACCTCAGCCTGACGGGGAAAAAGGCTTTGGTTGTAACCTTGTTTACGGTCATCTGGTGGGTGTTTAACGTAATCCCTCCGGCATATTCAACGTTGTTGATGCTCTTGGGGTATATCCTTCTTGGGTTAGAGAGTCCGGATGTGATCTTCCATATCTGGACTCTACCCCTCATGTGGCTCATCATCGGCTCTTTTTTAATTGCTGCTGCGGTCACAAAATCGGGCTTAGCCCAACGGGTCGCTTTCTTTTTTATGACCCGCTATGCGACTTCGTATCGTAGTTTAATCTTCCTGATCTATGTTCTTGGATTTGTCCTCAGTTTTCTAATCCCGCATCCTTTTCCACGGGCATTGCTTGTCATGTCCTTGATACGCCCGATCATTGAAAAATCAAAGATGTCTGGGCGAGATGCCGCCTCTGTGGGGCTTTCCGTTTTTGTTTCAATCACGGCAACCTCCATGATTTTACTGACGGGGGACTCAACGCTTAATATCGCAACAGTTGGCTTTAGCGGCATCTCGCTTGGATGGCTGGACTGGATCAAGTACATGGCTGTTCCGGGGGTAATCGCATCCCTTATGATGATGTTTTTGCACTTGATGGTTTTTAAACAAACTGCACCGCTCTCTATTGATAGAGCTTCCTTGAAGCTGGAGCAAGAGAAATTGGGGGCGATAACACGTTCTGAAATGATTACGTTGTTATGGATATTACTGGCGCTTGTGCTTTGGTCTACCGATTTCCTTCATCATATTGATGCGGCCTGGGTTGCCTTGTTGGTTGTTGTCGGTCTTTCGCTGCCGGTTGTTGGGGATGTTCTGGATGTAAAAGATATTAGTAGTGGTGTCAATTGGCCCATTATTTTCTTTGTGATGGGTGCGTTAGCGATAGGCTCTGTAAGTAAGAGTACGGGCATGTCCGATTGGCTTGCACACATTTTGTTACCCGCAAATCCGCCTGAAAATCCTTATATCTTCGCATCTCTGGTTGGGGGCGTGACCATCCTGATTCACATGGTTTTAGGCAGTGCTTTGGCATGTATGTCGATTGTTTCCCCACCAATGGTACATTATGCTGCTTCTGCTGGTATCAGCCCACTCGTTCCCGCTTTATTGGTTTATACCGCAGTGGCTATTCATTATATTCTTCCCTTTCAGCATGTTGCCATTTTGCTGGGGCATGGGGAAACAGGTGGATACGGGACCAAAAATGTCCTTCGATACGGCATCCCGCAAACGTTGATAACCTTGATTATCCTTGTTCCGGTTGAAATCACTTGGTGGAAATTTCTTGGTTTAATCTAATTTCTCGAGTTTAGACAAAACTCGTACACTAAATTCGAGGCTTGGAGTGTCCCACTCTATATTGACACAATGGGGGTTTGTGACGGACACCGCCCTGGTTAAAATGGCCGAGATGGTCGGTGCGCCGGCTGCAGGCCCGCTGGAGAACCTGCGACCGGCGGTTGCCGCGATACGCACTGCCGCCGGGGGATTACCCGTGATTGAGCAGTCGCTTGACGAAACCGCGCAAACAGACATTGTCCTGTGCCTGGTAAGCGAGGGCGTAGCCCACGCCTTACAGCATTTTAAGACTCAGCCCAGGCCAGACAACTATCTACAGATCCCGGCGTCGGGACCGCTAGTGCAACTAATTCTGCTGGTCACACCGCTAAACCTGAACACCGCGCCGGCCAAAGTGTTGGTGACACAATGGGATCATGAGGGCAGCGCTATCGGTTGGGGTTAACATGTTAGGATGGTTAGGAATGTTATCCTGATCGCGCAACTAACTCGTCGCCAGAGGGGTCTTGTTGGATCTCGCGCGAATTGGCCTCAATCGATAATCTGACGGCCGTTCGCGCTTCGCCATCAATTTCCACATCGACAAAGGTAGGAACAAACATGATGGGTTTCCCTTCTTCTGCAAGGTACCCTTTTGCAATGGCGACGGCCTTAATCGCCTGATTGACTGCGCCAGCGCCGATGGCCTGGACTTCCGCGGAACCGTTTTCGCGGTATACGCCGGCAATTGCTCCAGCCACTTTGGCGGTCCTTGAATGGGCTGCCACTTTGATGACATTCATATTGTTCGCCTATAATTCATTCTGTTATGTGGCACGGCCGTACATCGTGGCAGTTCGCAAACGTTCCACTACCCGATCCGGCGTTTCGCTTTTGCTTATAAAACTATCGGCTCCCACCGAGAGCGCGGCCTGCTGCCGGGCATCCAAATGGCTGATAAGGACAATGACAACGGCCGTCGGGCAAGTCGCGCGTAAATCCATCAGGGAAGCGTTGGTCGGGATCAGGTCCCAATCTACCACCACCATATCAGGTTGCGTCCTGGCAGTCTGGTCTAAAGCTGTAAGCCAGTCGCCCGCATTGCCAACCACCTGCATATCAATATCCAGCAGCAGCAGCCGTAAGGCCGAACGGACTTCGGGTTGACTGTCGGCTAAAAAAACTCGGGTCATAGGTTAATCTTACAGCCAACCCACGGTGACCACATCGGCTGGTCAGCGGAGATATCGCTCCCCCACTTGGGGGAGACCTGAAAAAGCACGGAGAGAGGAATTGGAGATGTTTTAGTTGAGGAAGGCTACGTCCAAGAAATCGAGATCAATCCGGAAAATCTGTCGCCTCTTGTTTGGCCAGGAGAAATTCCTGCCATGCCTCGTTAAATGCATAAACTTGCCCCGGTTCAGCAATGCCTATAATGATATCAACCCAGCTTTTGTGTTCATCAAACCGGCGACTGGAGGGTTTATGATTCGCATTCTGCATTCCCGGAACGCGCGCCAAATCCCCAATGAGATCATCTCGATTTTGTTGGTCATTGAGCCACTCATCGAATCTTAAAACCATTATCTATCTCTTCTTTCATCACTTGTTTAATGATGAACTAATCCCCGGCTGCGGAATAGAGCGAGTTGCTTTTTTGCCTTAAACAGCTTTCAGGTTATGACGTAACGTCCATTGAGTTGACTTAGGGTCAGGGATTTCGCCTCATTATCGAGTTTGCGCGCAATTTCCCAACCAGTGCTGCTGTTTTTTAAATAAATATCGTATCGTGTTGCCACAGATGGCAGGATACAGACCTCTCCCGGATTAGCCACACAGGTGCTGATAAGCGTGAAACCTGTAAACAGTTGTGCCTGCACCCTGATTTTTACATTGTTGTGAAACGCTAAATCTGTCTCTGCCATTTTCTACCTTGTATCCGTCACCCCCCGAACGATGCACACAAGATTTATCACCACTTGTGATTTACATAGGGGCGTAAGATCATCATACACGCAACATCTTCTTGGGGCATCGGCTGGTCGGGGGAAATTTAAATCCCCCACTTGGGGGATAACCAGGAGATGAGGCGGCTTTAGGAACGGCCGTGTCACTCAACCAGATGATGACGCACAGCCAGCGCCACCGCTTCCGTGCGCCCGGCAACACCAAGCTTCGCCAGAATATGGCTGACATGAGACTTGATGGTAGACGGGCTGACAACCAGCTTTTCGGCAATCTCCGTATTGTTCAACCCTTCGACCATCAATCCCAACACCTCCCATTCACGCTCTGTCAGATCCCGGCCAGGAGATTGCTGCTGGGAAGCCGCCTGAACCAAAGCCTGGGTAGCTGCCGGCGAAAGCGTACTGCGACCAACATGGGCCGCTCGGATGGCCTGGGCCAATTTTTCGGCCGAAATGTCCTTGAGCAAATAGCCAATCGCCCCGGCTTGAAGCGCATTCTGCACCAGTTCCTCTTCTTTAAAACTGGTTAGAGCTATCACCTGCACTGAGGGAAACTGCTGGCGAATGCGGCGTGTAGCCGTCACGCCATCCATATCGGGCATGACCATATCCATCAGGATCACATCAGGCAGGGTGTTGGTCTCCAATTGGGCACAGATCTGGATAGCCACAGCGGCGCTGCCTGCTTCGCCTACCAGTTCAAGGTCGTCGAAAACCTTTAAGAAGGTAGCCAGGCCACGGCGTACCATCGCATGATCATCAACGAGCATTACCCGTATCGGTTGAGAAGGGGTCATAGTACCTCCCGTTTGGCAGCCTTTACCCAATGAATAGCGATTTCTGTGCCCTGTCCTGGTTGACTGCTAATTGCCAGACTTGCTCCAATCGCCTTGGCCCGCTCCCGCATAATACTCAGGCCATAATGACCAGGCGGTGTGTGCATGACATCAAAGCCGCAGCCGTCATCGCCAAGGTGTATAGCTGCCGAGTCAGAATCGTATTGCACGGTGATCGTCACCTGTTTGGCCCGGGCATGTTTGGCAATATTATTCAGCCCTTCCTGACATAGACGGTAAAGCGCCACTTGTACCTCAGAGGGCAAGGAACCTTGGCCTCTCATCGTTACGGCGACGGGAATGTTTGTTCGTCCAGTCAGCGCGTCGCCTAATTGGCGCAGAAGGTCACCCAGATCAGAATCAATCAAGACCAGAGGGCGGAGTTCTGCCAGTAAGCCACGCATTTCGGCCGTCGCCCCGCGTATTAACCGGCGCAGGTCTTCCAGCGACTGTCGCCCCTCATCCGGGTTTCGCTCCCACAGCCTCGGTAAGACTTCGGCGATGAGACTGGCCGAAAAAAGCGACTGGTTAACCGCGTCGTGCAGGTTCTGGGCCAGGCGTTGCCGCTCCTGCAACATTGCGACCGTTTGCGCCTGCTCGTATAGTTGAGCGTTGACGAGGGTGATGGCTGCCTGGTTGGCTACGATGAGGGCCAGGTCAGCGTGGTGGGCCGTGAAGTAGTCTGGCTCAGTATGGGCTACGCCAATGCCACCGATAATGTGGTTTTTCACAGCCAGGGGCACCCACATCCAGGCCCGTACTCCCTCTAACAGCCCGGCAGCGTGCTCGTTCAGGAGGGATCGGAGAAGTCCCGCCGCCTCGGTGGCGCTCCATACATCAGCGATTCGTTGTGGTTGGTGCCCGTTTAACAGCGTTGACAATGTTTCCAACTTGTCCAAGCGAATGCTAAAGGGCATGGCCTCTTTTAATTGCGGCGATCCGCGCACAGCCAGCGTGACCAGGGTCAAGTCGTCTAGGACAAACAGCGCGGCATGGGTATATTCGACAATCATGCGTAGCTGGTCCAGAATCAATCTGGGCTTCAGCTCCAAGGCAGAGGCCAGCGTTTGGGAAATTTCCAACAAGGTGGCTTGTTCGCGCATACCAGCTTCCATCCGTGATTGACGTTCCTGGTTGCGGGTCTGCCATTCGGCCACGGCCGTTTGAAAAACCGCCAGCAGTCGTTGTTCCTGAGAACCCGAAGGCCATTGCCCTTCGGGAATCACAGGCGGCGCGTCTGGCGTAAGGACCAATTGGGAGAGCAGATTGGACAGCAGGGTGTAAAAATCGGAAGGGAGCGGCATATGATGAGTGTAACCGAACCGCAAGCTGTTGTCACTTTGTATCGAGTGAGTTTTAGGGTAATACGGCTGTACCACAAACAAGGGTGGGAGTCACCGTAAACTTGGCAGTTGGTGCTGGCAGGTCAGGGAACAACAGCCTCGGCCGGAAGTCCATTGTTCAAACGCTGGAGAGCGGTGATGGCTTCCTGGCCGTCCGGGCGAAACTGAATGGCGCGCTTGAGGTCGGCTTTGGCTTCTTCTGGCTGTTGGGCGGCGGAAAGCTGGTAAGCTCGATAAAGATAAGCTGCATACAGCCGTGTTTGCATATCAAAATCGTCGGGGGTAAGGAGCAAAATTTGCTCCAAAATGCGGATCGCTTCGGACCAGTCTTCGGCCATCCAGGGTTCGTAGAGGCTGTTAACCAGCGTTGTCAGGTCGGCGGCTGGCGCGGTGCTGATGGCTGTGGCTGCGTCATTAACGGCCGTTCCGCCCACGCTGTTGGGGGATATTTCCATAAACGGCGCTGCTTCGAGGGCGGCACCGGTGGCAAAAGGCGACGTATAAAGAGCCAGACTCATGGCCAATGTGGATTGTCCTTCCCCTTGGGCAAGCTTAACGTCTTTCAAGGATACGCCAGGCCAGGTGGTCTCTTGAAAACGACCGAGAAAATCCAACAATTGCAGCACAGGCCCTGTCATCTGCACGGCGAACGACTGTACGCTGTACAAGGCGTCGGGGGCAACCGGCTCGGCTGCAGATTGCGCCTGCAAACCGGTGATGGTGACGCTGCTGCTGGCCGCATAACGGTAAAGGCTGTCCAAAATGGCCGCCGCCTGAGCTTCGCTTAAGAAAGCGCCGGTCGTTGCGTTGAGTTTCGTCTGCGAATCGGCCAGTTGTGCTTGCAGCGCGGCGGCCGAGTTTTGTTGCGCCTGTTCGCCCTGGTGCGTGGTTTGCTGCATGGCTAAGACTTGGGCAGCCAATTCCTGCCGGGCCGCCCATTGGGGCAGGATGTTGGCAGAAAGGAAATAGGCAAACCAAATCAGGGTAATAGCGATGAAAGCAATCGCCAAAACAGATAACATGTTACTGCGGATCGTGTCGCGTATATCGTATAAGACGTCCATGGGTTATGTACTCGCTGCTTCGTTACTGCCCCTGCAATTCGACAATGATGACAAAAGCGACGGTGTTCAGGGTGGCGGCGCTGGTTAAGGGTTGGGCGATTTGCTTCGCCAGGATGAGGTGGCGGGAAACGGCCGTTTCTCCCACTCGTCCCATTGCCAAAGCCAGCCCGTTTTCCTGTCCGGTCTGATTGTTGCTAACCGCCGGGGGATCTACCTGCAACGTCACCTTCACTTCGCGGCGGCATAAGGAAGCCCAAGAAAAGGTGATGGTCCCTTCATACGTGCCTTGCGGCAGCCCGGTAATGTTCGCCGTGACGTCCATCAGGCTGGGCGCGCTGCCCTGGTTTGGGCTGATTTGCAGCCAGGGCGCGCTGGTAATGGCCGACCAGCTCAACGTACTGTCGCCAAAGATTTGCACAGATTGGTTGGGTGGGTTGGCACCGCCGGCGGCGGCCGGACCAAAAGCCAGTTGGTCCAGATTTAGGCTCAGGGCCGGCACTTCTAAAACGGCGATGTTGTAGGCAGCGCTGGGGCTGAACTGCTGCATTTTGTTGGTGATGTTGGCAACGGCCGTACCGTCTACCGACGCCGCCGGAAAACAAATCGACGAGGCAAAGTTGCCTGTGCCCGCCGGGGCATAATCGTCATTTTCCCATTGAGCGCCATCTAGCGTCACGCGCAGAAAGGTATCTACACCCAGCGCCAGGTTCGACGTGGCGACCTGGTAAAAACGCCCGCCCTTGGTGATAAAACTGGCGTTGTCCTGGTCTCCCTGAGGGAAGAAATTGCGCGTTTGCGTCTCGCCTACCAGGATAACGGATGGGGTGATTTCGTCGGGTTCAAACACATCGCGCAAGTCCGGGGTATTGGTGGGGTCTGGTTGGGCGGTGGGCGGCGGCGGCGCATTGGTAGCTGTGGGACCGGGCGTGGGAACCATTTCCTGCACAAAAAGCTGATAGCCCATCTGTGCCCCAAACTGCCCGCGATTGGTCACCTGGATAAAGACTTGCACATCTCCCGCAAGACTTTGGACGCCAATTTCTGAGGCCAGGGTTCCATCTTGTCGGTCATCGTTGACATATTCCTGGTTATTGATGGTAACAGTTAGCACAGTGTCTACGCCGGGGGAAAGGTTGGTGGTGGCAATGGTGTAGAAACGGCCGTTCTTGGCTAAAAACCAGGCGGTGTCCACATCGCCTTCGGGGTAGAAGTTGCGGGTCTGCACTTCGCCAACAAAAATAGGTTTAGCCTGGTTGTCGTCAATCTCGTAAGCGTCGCGTAAATTGGGCGTGGGGGTGATGGTGGGCACGGCCGTTGGGTTTGTCACCGGGCCGGCGCTTGTTGCTGTTGCTGGAACTGTGGTGGGTGAGGGTGCAGTTGTTGCAGTAGGCGAGGGCGACAACGTCGGCGTGATGACCGGTAGGGGTGTAGGCAGCAACGTAATGGACTGCACCACAATCCGCGAAAACTGCCCGGAGGCTTCCAGTTCCTGGGCATAGGCGATAACGGCCGTATCATCGGCCGCTTCACCTGAAATAGTCAGGCGATTATCCGTCTGTTCTACACCCAATAACGTGATCTGATTGGCGTCGGTCTTGATGGCATCCACTACGGCCGGCCAATCCACATGCTGCGCGCCTGTGCTGGACTGTATAGCGGCCAGACTATCCGCCTCTGTTTGGGCTTCTGCCACTCTGGTTTGTAAGGCGTTTATTGTCGGATCACCCCCCGGATTGCCGATTTCAGCCATTTGCAACTGGCTTAATTCGCCCTCCAGGCGTTGGGTGTCGGCGCGCACGGCCGTGGCTACCAAATACAAGGGCACAAACAGCATCAGCAGTCCCAAGGCAACCAACCATAAAATGATGGGCCGCCGGATGTTTGTGGATGTTTGATCACTCAGAACTTTGTCTAAATCATAAGAAGATTCGCGCATAATGGTTACTTCACTTGAGTTGTTATGTCTTGTTTTTCGCAAACAAAACGTACAAACCGCACTTGCCTGGAGGCCGTTTGCAACGATTGGCAACGCCTACTGCTTCCAGGGATTCAACCGCAAAGCATAATGACGCCGAAGACAAACGTCTAGCAGATGTTTGTCTCCATTGGCGGAAGTTCACCCATTATATGAATAGATTGGCGCACAAGGCGGAAAATAAACGTGAATATTACGGGCAGGAAGCGATAAGATACGCGAGTTTGTTGCGCGTTAGAGAGGGGTGTAAAGGAGAGCGATGAAAACGCCGAGGGACAAAAAGGGAGCATAGGGGATGTGGTAGCGACGGCCGTATCCGCGCAGCAGCAAAAAGGCGGCGGCCAATCCACCCAGCCCTACACCCAGCAGCAAAGGCCACAACACACCAGGAAAACCGAAGATCAGGCCTATCAGCGCCGCCAGTTTCACGTCGCCGCCGCCCAAATCGCCAGGGCGCAGCCAGGCAGCCAAGACAAAAGCAGCCAAAGCCAACCCACCGCCCAACAAGACGGCCGTCCAAGACTGCACCCCGGCGACCAGATGATAAGCCAGTGTCAGGGCAATGGCCGGGTACACCAGCACGTTCAGAACCAGCCTGTATTTGCCGTCGATCAGGGCAATCAACAAGAAAAACGCGTATAAGACCAGAGAGACCCATTGCCCGCGCAAACCAAAGTAATAACAGGCAACGGCCGTCATCGACCCTAACGCCCAGGGCAAACCGACAGCCCGGCCCCGTAGATTAGCCGGACGCGGCGTTTTGGCCAGGCGGCGCGGCAAAAAGTCGCTTAGGCTGTTTAACAACCAGCCCAACAAAAAGCCCAAAACCAGCCATAAAAGGCCCATGTCAGATCATCTCCTGGTTCTTTTGCCGCAGTTGGCGCAGCATCTGGGCGCTGCGGTCTGCCAATCGAACCATATCTACGTCGCCCATGTTGTGCAGCAATGTATCGTAATGGGCAAGCTTGTCGTCTTCGTCGAAGATGCTGTTGAGCAGAGCTTGAATATCGCCGGTTGCTTCGGCGAGTAGTTTTTCGGCCGTTTCTTCGGGTGGTGGCTGGTTGGCGGCCGGCGCGGCGGCGTTGGCTGGATTTTGCACGGCCGTTGCCTGCTGTTCGGGTGGCTGCGCGGCGGCGTCGGCCGGGTTTTGCTGCGCCTTTTTCCCGTCTGCGGCCTGGGCAGCGCCGGGCTGTCCAGTTCCACCGTTACCAGCGTTTGCCTGGTCGCCGGCGTTTGGTTGTGAGGTGGTGTTGGCTGCCGAGTCAGGGGGATTGCCCTGGCCAGCCTTAGCGCCCGTTTCGGTTCCGCCGTTGTTTTGCCGGACAGCGTTGCTGGAAGAAACGGCCGTTTGCTCATCTTCATCCATGTCTGTTCCCGCTTCGGCGCTGTTCAACAGGCGCAGCTCTTCCTGTTGGCGCGCTCTGGTTTGCTGCAAAATAGGAAACAAGGCCATCCCCAAAGCGGCCAAGAAGAGGCCAACGGCGGCGACGGCCGTTATCAGAATTGCTTTCTGCCCTAAAATCACGTCCATCAGGCTCAGGTCTACTTGCGGCATAGCCATCGCCTCTCCCAAGGCGACGTAACGATCACGGGCCAGAGGATCGGTCGTTTCCTGAATCAGCAAAGTCAGGGTCGCAGCCAGCGCCTCGTCGTCCCAGGTCGCCAGCCGGGACTGCGCCTGGGCTACGTCACTCGTCAGGGCATATGCTTCGGCGGCCATTGCCACGTAGGTCCGCTGATGGTCTGGCGATAGCTGCGCCGGAGCTACGTTGGCCCATTGTACAGGCCACAACCACCAGCCAATGACCAGCCAGCCCAACAGCAGTCCCCCGACAAAAACCAGGGGAAGAAGAAGGTGAAACGGCCGTGTGGATTTAGACATAGAACGTCGTTCCTCAGTCATCAGAAAGTTATAGATTGAAAAAAGAAACTTCCTGCCGCCCAAACTGCGCATGTTGTCATTACGCGTAAATCTTCAACCTTTGCTCAAATTGTCAACAACTGCGCTACCAAAGGCGGCACAACCCAGAAGCTAATGCCCGACATAAAAAGCAGTACCGCCAGATAAAGCGTGAGCTTAAATTTATACCCGCCATCACTGGCGACGATAGCCATCGCGCTTATAACCGCCAACAAGACCACCATCATGATGGTAATGGCGTCCAGAAACTGCATTTGCTGCGGGTTAAAATTGGCCAGCGGCATCGCCAGATTTTCCGAGGCCATGGCCGCCTGATCCGCAGTCATGGCAGTTTGCATCAGGAGTACAAAGTTGTGAATGATGTGCAGTACAAATACCATTAGCGCGGCGACGACGATATGCATAACCAGGGTTAGCCAGATAAACGTGCTGACTACTGTGCGCCTTTTAGCGCGCAGCATCGCGGTGCGCGACGCAAACAGTGAGCAAAGAAATCCCACCTGTTCCGGATCGCCGCCCAGGCGTACCGCTTCGTAAAAGATGCCGGTGGCCTGCCGAATAAGCCGGCTGCCGGTCTCGTTGCCAAAACGCTGCCAGCAAACTGTTGGGCTGACCAGGGCACGCAAGCGGGTATCTAGCCGCTTCACATCGGGCTGAAGCCTGGGGAAGGAGCTGATGTCTATTTTGGTGATGGCTTCTTTGAGGGTGGTGCCGGTGGAAGTGGCCATGCCGCCCACCGAGCGTAAAAACGAACTGATCTCCGCGTCTTTTTTGGTGATTTCGGCGTCGGCGCGAGAACTGACAATGCCCAGTGGCAATAAAACAACCGACACACCGACCAATACCCACGCCTGACCAAAGCCAAGAAATACCAGAACGCCACAGAGAAGAACGGCCGTGGGGATAATAATGCGGCTTAATTGCAATGTGCGCCGCTGGCTGTCTGACCCAATGGTCGAGGGGATGATCATCTCTTCCTGCGGCGCGGCGCGCGAGAGAATCCAGGCGCCAAAGAAACCCATGATAACGGCCGTTATCACCAACCCGGTAATCATGCCCATGCCCATCGAATAAATCATCGTCGACACCAGATTAATGATCACAATCAGGGCCACCGAAACCACAATCGAAGAAAACGCGTCCGACCACTTTTTAAGTGATTCCAGGTCGCGTTCGTAAGCGTTGTCGTACACATTCGCCTGCACCGCCGCTTCGCGGGCCAGAAAAGCGGGCAAAGGCTCACCAGAGCGCATCGCGTCGGACAAGCGCAGCAGAAAACTTTTGATTTCGTCGGCAGGCGCTTTATCGGCCACCGTGCGGCACGCTTCCGGGTAGTCGAAACGGAGTTCGTTCACCAGCAAATTGATGGCGATAAAATAATTCGCCGCCGGCGAACCCGATTCCGCAGCCATTTCAAACGTTTTGCTGCGCGAGATGCCGGCAGCGGCCGTGGCCGACATATAGGTCAACTGGTAAAACTGGTCAAAAGCCGTAACGTTCTTAAATTTATAAGAGCTTTTGGCGATGGGCTTCGGCAAGGATTTGGAAGAAGTCATCAAAACCACGCACTCCTTTTTCTTTATGCAGCCGTTGAAAAACGGTTGCCCGGCGTTTCAATTCGGTATAAATCATTTTGCGCTTTTGGGGCGGAATGCCGCGCCGCATAGCAATGCGCTCTTCCAGCAAGAAGCTGTTCATGTAGCCGGGAAACTCGAATGTGTCATTGGCCGGATTCCAGCGAAAAGTTTCCAGAAAGGAGAAACTTTCTGTATAAGGGTCATAGCCGATGATTTCATTGATGCTAAGGATGCGGCGGGCCATTTTTTTGTCGGCCAGGCGCACGGCCGATTGCACCACGGCGACGTTGAGGTTGTCTATATAAGTTTTGGGCACGTTGATGGGGTCGCCGGTGAGACGTTGGATCAGTTTTTCCACAGAGGCGGCGTGAAAGGTAGACATGACGCCATGACCGGTTTGCATGGCCTGAAAGGCGATGCGTCCTTCTTCGCCACGAATTTCACCGATGATGATGCGATCCGGCCGCTGCCGCAGCGCCGCTCTGAGTAGATCGAACATGCCCACGCTGCCCCCTGCGGACTCGCGCCCCATATCGCGGGTGACTTCCCGAATCCAGTTTTTGTGGGGAACCATCACTTCAGGGGTGTCTTCGATGGTGATGATTTTGGCTTCCGGCAAAATGAAGGTGTTGATGGCGTTCAACGTCGTCGTTTTGCCGGAGGCTGTGGCCCCGACAACAAAGACATTCATCCCCTCCTCCATGATGAGCGAAAGATAGGCGGCCATGGTGTAGTCCAGTGTGCCAAATTCGATGAGCTCCAGGATGCTGGTTGTAGAGCCACCAAATTTACGGATGGTAAAGTTGCTGCCGCGTTTGGAAATTTCACGGCCGTATACGATGTTAATACGTGACCCGTCCGGCAACACGGCATCCACGATGGGGTTACGCACAGTGACCGGACTTTTGATCCATTCGCCCAGCCAGACGGCGAAATCGTCGAGCTGGTCCAGGGTTTCGAAGTTGATGGTGGTTTGCAGGCTTTTGAAGATTTTATGTTCAACAAAGATGGCCCCGACGCCGCTGCAGCTGATGTCTTCAATGTAGGGGTCCAGCAGCAGCGGCTGCAAAGGCCCAAGCCCAACTTTGTCGCGCAGGACGCGGTAACGTACGCCTTCCAGCTGCTGCGCGGTAACGTAAATGGGGTCGGTTTTGCTTTTTTTGGCGGCGGACCGGGCAGAGGGGGAACGGCCGTTGCCATTCCCATTCCCATTAGCCTGTGGCAGTTCCGTTGTGCAAATCTGGTCAAGTAACTTCAGCAATATCTGCTTCTTTTCTTCTTCGTCTACGACCTCCCCAATGTCTTCGGCCCATTCCACCAGACGTTCGTCAATCTTCAGCATCACCTCATCTAGATTTACCATTACGGTCGGCTCAATTGAGACGTAATGGTCGCGGGCAGCCACAGCATCGGGATAAATATGGACAAACAGGCCGCCGTCAATGGGGTAAATAAGATTGCGCCGTTCCAACAATTGCAGCTTGCGAGAAAGCGTGGGGTAATACATGGGAATGCCAATGTCGCCCAACGGAACTTGATGCAAATAATCGGCCAGAAAATCCGCCTGTTCGCAAGCGGCGCGCAGCGGCGGCGGCAGCACCATTTGCAGACTGCAGCCCACACCGTGGTCGCACTGCGCGCCACCTGTTTGAAAGGGAAAAGGAAGGACTGATTGAGACATGATTTTTTAGTCGTTTAGTGTGGTAGTCTGGTCGTTAGGATTGCCAGACTAACCTTTCACTTTGCTTACCGGGATGACGCGCATACCCCATCCGGGTTCCACTTCAAAGCTGACAATGTTGCCAGTGGTTTTGTCCGCGCCACGAACTTTGGTTACTTCCAACGTTTTAACCAGTTTTTTGCCTACTTCTTCGGTGCGAAGCTGCAAGTGCGCGTCACACAACGAACGGATGCGCACCAACAATTCACTGTTGAGCGCGTGAGAATGTAAGATGAGGATGATGCTGCTGCCGCGCGCGCAGAGCCGTTTGCATTCTTCAAAAAACCCCAATACTTCTTCGAGGGTGGATTGGCCGATTGCCAGGGTCAACGAATCCACGATAATCATATCGCGGCTGGTTTCCCGGCTCATGGCCTGCAGCAGTCGGCGAGGGGCTGTGTTGCCCAATTGGGACAACTCCATAGGGTAAATACGAATTTTGCCCAGGAGCAAATAGTCCAGAATATCCAGGTCCAGGCTGCGCATTTGCTTCACCAGGCTCTTGACGCTGTTTTCGCTGGTAAAGAGCGAGAGGGTGAAACTGTCGTTTAATGAACCAAACATCATCTGCTGCGAAAGGACGGATTTGCCGGCTCCAGAACTGCCTTCGACAAGGGTGAGAGACCCTAAGGGAATGCCGCCACCCATTTTGC
Source organism: Chloroflexota bacterium (assembly GCA_017993775.1). Classification (GTDB taxonomy): domain Bacteria; phylum Chloroflexota; class Anaerolineae; order Promineifilales; family Promineifilaceae; genus Leptovillus. The sequence continues at coordinate 15,695 of JAGOMA010000038.1, forward strand.
TGTCTAATTCGCCGTTGCCGGAGGAAATGACGTTTTTTTGCGGTCCTTTTCGACCCAGGTATGGTAGGATTTTAGTAACCAGTGTGACGGCATCGAAGGGCTTGATGAGGTAATCATCTACGGGAGATTCGTGGCCGATGGTGAGGCTGTCCAGGTCGTTGTCGTTAGCGAGCATGATGAGGGGGATTTCGGCCGTTTCGGGGTCGGCGCGCAAATAGTGGGCGACTTCTTCGCCACCCATGCCGGGCAAAAAAATGTCCAACAGGATGAGGTCGGGTTTTTCGGCCACGGCCGTTTTTAATCCCGTCCCATCGTCAATAGCTACCAGCACATCGTAGCCTTCGTCCTCCAGGAGGCCCTGGGTCCACGCCAACATCTGCCCATCACCTTCGATGACCAAAATCTTCTGCGCCATTTTAATTCCTACCACTCCAGATTAACGAGCGTACTCTTTCCACCAGAACGGCCGCTTTTACCGGCTTGGTCAGGAAATCGGATGCACCCACGCGGTAGCCGTTTAGCTGGTCGCGCACCCGCTGGGCAAAATCCACCGGGTCGCTGACCGGTTTGTCTATAGCGCCACGAGCTGTGAGCATGAGGACGGTGATAACGGCCGTTTCCGGGTTTTCGCGCAGCTTGCGGCACACCTGAAAACCATCCAACCCCGGCATCATAATGTCCAAAATCACCAGGTCGGGTTTTAGAACACGGGCCAATTCCAGGCCATCGTGGCCGTTAACAGCCGTAAATACCTCATACCCATGCTTTTGCAGCACATGCTCTACAATGTGCAGCGTCAGCAGATCGTCATCTATAGCCAAGATGCGATGCGATTGGTTCATTGTACCTCGTCGAACTTCGCCCAATCTTTCGCTTGGTTCGCCCAGTCTGGCTGCGCAAAGAAGGCCACAATGTCCTCCATAGCGGCCGTCAGTTGGAACACATACTCGTCTACCCCGCTCAGATCATTTCTTATTCCCATGAGTTCGATCTCGCAGGCCAATTTGTAAGCCTGCCAACCGCCAATGTTGCCCAGGCTGCACTTCAGACGATGGGCTTTGGCTTTCACATCGGCCCCCTTGCCATAGGTGGCAGCCGCTTGCAACGCCGCTACCTGGTCTGAACAGTCGAACAAAAAGAGCGCCACGATCTCCTGCAACAATTCCAGGTCGCCATCCATAATATCGCGGGCATAAGCCAAATCAATCGGATACGATTTGCGGGTTGGTGGTGATAATTGAGTCATGCTCTTTCCTCGGCTGAACTTGCCAGAACTGCCAATAAAGGGTTTCGGCCGTAGCGCCTATAAAAGTTTGCCTTGCGCCTGTGCCAGATGCTTCTAAATCAACGAACAAACTGCATACTGGCGCTCACGCCGTTCTCGGCGGCAATGGTCAACATATTCGTGGTGTTTGGTCCGACCGGGGGCAGGACGCGCAGGCGCAGCAAAACTTCCTCGCCCGGATTCAGAATCCCAGGTTCAAACACTTCGCCCTCGGCCGTGGCCGCGTCTATATAAATGCCAATCACGCTCCACTCACCGGCGGCTGGTTCGCCGGTGTTATAGGTGTACCAGCCCACCGCAAGGTCGTCGGGCGGGGTATAGTACTCGGCGATGACGTCCCAATTGGCGAAATCGGCCAGACGGGTGTCGCCATCGTTGCGCAGCGTGAGTTCGATGACCGCGCCAGAACTTTTGGTTTGCGCCAGGATGGGCGTCAGGTCGGTGTGCATCTGGTCGCTCAGGCGGGTCTGCATCTCTTGCCAGGAGGCGCGCAGCGTGTCTTGCGCGCTCAGGTAGCTGGTGAAGATAGTGAGGCTGGCAAATAAGATGAGGGCCAGGACAATAAAAGCAGTCAGTATGGTTTCCATAAAAGCTATCCCACTTTTTCAACAGACTTACATGCTGAAGAAGTATTCGGCGTCTACGCCGTTGGGAGTGATGACCTTTAGGAAGTAACGGCCGCTTCCCAAAGGCACGCCATAATGAATGGTAATTTTCAAGGTGGCCGTTGGCGTCCATTGGTCGCCGTTTTCCACCTGCCAGGTCCAATAGGGGTAACCGCTGGCATTGCTTTGATGCGGAATGCGATTAAATGCGCCTTCAGGGCCAAAAAATACGTCGGTCTGTTCCAGAGCCACAATGCGCGTTTCGCCCACATTCTTAACCCAGGCAAATACATCAAAATCACCATCGCCGTTGGTGTCTTGCCACCAGCTGCTGCTGTCCAACTCGCCTACGGAATGGATGATGGTGATCTGGCTTTTTAGCTTTTCGTCGGCGCGGCTGGTCATGCTGGTCATGGCGTCGTTGCTTTCGATGATGGCCGGATAGGCGGCGTTAAACAGGAGAACTCCCATCACCATACTGATGACGATGAGCATTGTGGTCATGATTGCTTTGTCCATGTGATGCCTCTGGTACTTGTAGCGATTAGACCCAGCGAATAAATGGGACCAATCTGTCGGTAGTTAGCTCAGCAGTTGGGCGAGTTGTTGCAGAAGAACGGCCGTTTCCGCCGCATCCGCCCCTTCATTCTCGTCACACAAAATAATCAACTGCTGCAAGGTGTCGTACACGTCCGGGGGGACTGCGCCGGAAGAAGCGCGCAGGTCCAACAGTTTGCGGGTTCGCTCGGCGCCAATCTTGGCCACGCTGCCCCCAACCCAGTCCACCAGACCGGCAAAAGCCTGGTCGGCGGCGGCGGGAGTCGTGGCGGCAGGAGCCGTGGCGGGGGGAGTGGTGGACAGTGGTTCAGGTAACGGCCGTGTCGTCTCGCGCAAATCGGCCAACGAAACCTGACGCATCTTCAACCCTGCGGGCTGGTTCAGCTCGGAATCCGCCGCCGGCTGCCCATTGCTGTGCGCCGGTCTGGCCGCGCCCTGCGCCAGCAGGCCAATTTCGTCATACGATTCATCTTCTGTGCGGAGCGCCGGATGGTAATGAACGAGAATTTGTTCTTGGATTTCCAATAACGTTTTCTGAATTTGATTCTTCAAAATCTTCATTTCTTGTTCCAGAGATTTCACTCTTTGTTCGATGTCCATCAGGCTGCTCCTATTGCTGACAACAGTTTAGCCGGACTCGTAAGCCCGGCTGAACTGTTCACTCATGTTTTAACTGTGATTTTTATTTCAGGTCCATCACTTCATCGAAGTACGGGGGAGTGGTGCGTTGGATGCTCAGCGCCGCGCCCTTGGGCGGTTTCATTTCCACCGAGAACTGCGTATTGATGCCCAGAGGAGTGGTCAGGCTGCTCAAGTCCAGAGTAATTTCTACCAGTTCGCCTTTATCCAACAGTTCGTCACCGTCGTGGGACACAATCCAGTTCGTGCTCCAGGGCAAGTCATTCTCGAACTGCGCCGCGTCCACGTAATTCACCACCATCACCGGAGTCGTTGTATTCAGGTCCAGCGGTTCACCGCCAACAACGTTGCCGACCGTAAAGACCAACGTGTCCATTTCTGCAGTGGTGGTGCCGCTTACGGCGGCCGTGGCGATGAGGGAACCTTTGACTTCCATCGAAGACTGCACTTCGCCTAAACCGGAGTAGACGGCTTCCTTCCCACGTTCGGTGGAGAATGTACCGGCTGACAGGATGGTAAAGGCAAAAACCGAAGCTACCACGATAAAGGCGATCAAGATGATGGCTGTTTCCAGAGCGGTGATACCGCTTTCATCCCGACCCAACTTCTTCCAAAAATTGTTGCTGTTCATTTTTTGCTCCTTATGCAAGATATGAATGTTGATTTTTTTTCGGTGCGCTGCTCATTCAATTTTTGCGCTGCACCGTTTTTGTTCGATGTGGTTACTGTACAACAGACTTATCTTGCGGAGCGTGGGCCTGGCGCGAGGCTTGCGTGAGGCTTGCGTGAGGGCTGGTCCACCCATCATTCCGGAACCAACATGTAGCCCCGACGAGACACCGTGCGGATGAGTGATGGCTGGCTGGCGTCTGGTTCTATCTTGAGGCGAAGATTTTTTATGTGCCAGCGCGCTAGACTGGGATCGGCCGTGCCGGGTGCGTAGGCCCATACTTCTTCCAACAGGTCCTTGCTGGAAAACGGCCGTTTCGGATGCGTCATCAGGTGGTACAGCAGCTCGAACTCGGCCGGGGTAAGCTGCACCATCTCGCCGACGCCCCGGCGCACCCAACACGCCTGCAAATGCAGCGTCAGCGGCCCCACTGTCAGTTCTTGCATACCGCCCGCCGCTGGCGGCGCGGCAGCCTCACGCCGCCGCAGCAAAGCGCGCACCCGCGCTTTCAGCTCTTTAGATTGAAAGGGCTTGTCCAGATAATCATCGGCCCCGGCGTCCAGGCCGGTTACATGGTCATCCACGCTGTCTTGCGATGTCAGGAAGAGGATAGGCACATAGCGCAGCGCTGAGTCAGCGTCCAGGCGCAGGCGGCGGCAAACTTCCAGGCCATCCATCCACGGCATGTTCACGTCCAGCACAATCAGATCGGGCTGCATCTGGTGGGCGGTTTGCAGCCCCTCCAGCCCATTATGCGCCGTCAGAACTTCATACCCGTCTTGCGTCAGCACCAACCGCAAGCTGCGAACCAATTCAGTGTCATCGTCAACTAATAATATGTTTGGAGCCATCTATAAGCCTTCCTAAAGAGTGCCGAGTGGAGAGTGCGGAGTGTAGAAAAAGGACGCTTATTTCTTCCTCTCGCTCTCGCTCTCGCTCTACACTCTCGCTCTATACTTCCACGGTGAAGATTGCGCCGTGGGGGTCGTTGGCGTGGACGGCGATACGGCCGTTATGCGCCTCTACCACCATGCGGCAAAAAGCCAGCCCCAGACCCACCTGTTTTACGTTGCGCTGTCCGGCGGCCACAATCTGGAATTTATCGAAAATTGTCTCTCGGTGTTCTGGCGGAATGCCTGGCCCTTCGTCGCAAACTTGCAGGTAAAAGCGGGCGTGGGGTAACGGCCGTAACTGCACAGTGACACGGCCGTTTACCGGCGAAAATTTCAGGGCATTAGACAACAAATTATCCAGCACGCGCTGCCATAAGTTCGCGTCCAGGCTAACTACCAGCGGCTCCGGCGGCGTCTCCAAGGTCAACGTCACCGACCTTTGCGCCGCCAGCGGCTGATAGGCGTCGCAAGCCGTTTGCAGCAGATCGTTCAGGGAAACGGCCGTTTGCAGCAGCACCAGCTTGCCATGCTCCATCTTGGCCATCATCAGCATATCTGTCAGGTACGCATTCAGCCGGACCACCTGGCTGGTGATGGTGTGCAGCGCCTCTTGCGCCTCGGGTTGGGGCGTATAACGCCGCAACAAATCGCAGTACATGGTGATAGTGGTCAGCGGGTTGCGAATATCGTGGATGATCATATCCGCCAAATCCTGGCGCAGATGCATCATCGTTTGCAGCTCGTCGTGGCGCTGCTTAATGCGCAGCATTGAGCGCACGCGGGCGCGCAGTTCCAGGCCGTTCACCGGCTTGTGGATAAAGTCGTCGGCTCCGGCGTCTAGGCCGCGCGCCACATCTTCTTTGCTGTCCAGCGCTGTCACCAGGACAACAGGAATGTGTTGGGTGGCAACGGCCGTTTTCAACGTCCGACACACCGCAAACCCATCCATGCCTGGCATCATCACATCCAACAGAATCACGTCAGGGTTCAGTTTGGGCACACGTTGCAGCGCCTCCGGTCCGCTGGCCGCAACATGCAGCGCATACCCTTCTTGCAGCAGCAGCATTTCCGCCGTCTGTCGCGCCGTAAAATCATCATCTACAATCAAAATTACCGGTTGCTCGTTCATTGTCGTTACGCACATCATAGAAGTTGGCAAGGCGAATGTGGCCCGCTACGGGTTTCGCGTTTTGGGAAATGTCTCGATCACCGCCAGCAAAGCTTTCAGGCTGAGAGGCTTGCTCAAATAAGCGTCGGCTCCGGCAGCCAGACAGCGCTCGCGGTCGCCGGGCATTGCCAGGGCTGTCAGAGCGATGATGGGTAAAACGGCCGTTGCCTCATCCGCACGCAGCCGTTTAATTGCCTGCAAGCCGTCCATTTCCGGCATCTGAATATCCATCAGGACCAGGTCCGGCAGCAAAGCCGCCTGCTCGATGGCTTCACGGCCGTTACGCGCCACCAACAACCTATAACCCTTCTCACGTAAATAATCGCCCACCGTCTCAATAAAAATCTCGTTATCCTCGGCCAACAAAATGAGTTTACCCTCTGTGGCCTGGACGGCCGTCGGTGACTGCGCCGTTTCGTTTACCGGACGGCCCAGCTTATCCGCCGGATCCCACGGCAGCATCACCGCAAACCGGCTGCCACGCCCCACCTCGCTGGTCAGGCTGACGCTGCCGCCGTGCAGTTCAGCCATGCGGTACACCAGCGAGAGTCCCAGGCCGGTGCCGTTGTATTCCCGCGACAGGCGGCTGTCTAGCTGCACAAACGGCCGAAACAACTTTTGCATGTCTTCCGAGGCAATGCCAATACCTTCGTCCCACACCACAAAACACACAGCCTTTTGTCCCAGATCGCCCATCACGGCCAGGCCAATGCGGCCGCCAACGGCCGTAAACTTCACCGCGTTACTCAACAAATTCACCAAAATCTGCTTCACCCGCCGCTCATCGGCCCAGATCGTGGTCACGGCCGGGTCCACAGACAAATCAACCTGCAATTCCTTCTTGTGCGCCTCTTGCCGGATAAAACGCAAGCTGGCCTGGCACACCTCCCGCACCGACACCGGTCCCGGTTCTAAAATCAGCTTGCCAGCCTCAATCTTGGACAGGTCCAAAATATCGTTGATCAAATCCAGCAGGTGATGGCCACTTTCCTCAATACTGCGCAGCGACCGGCTCTGGTTGCCGTTGAGCGTGCCATACACGCCCTCTTGCAGCGCCTCGCCAATCCCCAGCAGCGCATTCAGCGGCGTGCGCAGTTCATGGCTCATCGAAGCCAAAAATTCATCCTTCAACCGGTTGGCGCGCGCCAGTTTCGCATTCGCCGCGCTCAGGTCGGCAGTGCGCTCCGCCACATGCTGTGCCAGTTGGGCGCGCTCCGCCTGCAAGGCCGCCTCCGCACGCAGCCGTTCCTCAATTTCGCGCCGCGCCTGTTCGTACAACCGCGCATTTTCAATGGCCGCCGCCGCCGGACCGGCCAACAACGTCAGCAAGCGCAAATCGGCCTCGTCAAATGGCCCGGTGGCTTTGTTGATGGCTTCTATCGCGCCAATCGTCTGTCCTTTCACTTGCAGAGGCGCGCATAAAAGTGTGCGCGCCGTAAATTTGCTCATCTCGTCAAAATCGGGGAAGTGGCGCTGGTCGGCCTTGGCGTCGGTGATCAGCAGCGGTTCGCCATGCTCGGCTACCCAACCGACAATACCCTGGCCCAATGACAGCCGCTTACCGCGCACAAATTCGGCCGCCTGCCCAAACGCGGCGGCAAACCACAAATCGCCCTGCTCCCTGTCCAGCAATACCACCGAGGTCGCATCCACATCTAGCAGCCGCGTGGCCTGCGCCGTAACAATGGTCAGCGTGGTCTGCAAATCTAGCGATGAGGTGACGGCATGGCTAATCTGATTCAGGGTGGTCAATTCAGCGACGCGCTGTTGGAGGGCTTTATATAAGCGGGCGTTTTGGATGGCGATGGCCGCCTGCCCGGCAAAGGCGGCCAGGCGCGTGGCGTGGGCCGGTTGGTAGAAGTTCGGCTGGCTGTAATTCAGCGCCAGGAAAGCGACCACTTCTTGCTGCACGGCGATGGGAATGCCCGCCCAGGAGCGTACGTGTGGCGATGCGTCGGCGCGCACCCAGTCGGGATCGGTGGCGATGTCGGGAATGACGAGGGGTTGGCGGGACCGTGCCATGCGCTGCAAACTGGGCATGTCGGCGAGGGCAAAGTGGTTGATGGGCTGTATTTGGGAACGGCCGTATCCCCGCGTACACACAATGTCCACTTCCGCGCCGCGCAGCAGCATCACATTGGCCGTGTCATAGGGCACAACATGGGCAATCTGGTCCAGCAGTCGCTCCAACAACTGATCAAAATCCAACGTGGCGCTGAGGGCTGTGCCCACATCGCGCAGCGCTTCGGCCAGACGGCGCTGTTCGTATTCAGCCCGTTCCGCCCGCTGGCGTTCGTTTATCTCCTGCTGTAAAGAATCATTGGTCTGCTGCAATTGGGCGGCGCTGCCGGCCGCCTGCCGAAAGATAAGGACAATACTGCCCATCAACCCAACCAGCACGCAAAAATAACTCGCCAGTTTCATAGCCAGAGCGACTTCGAAGAAGGCGTCGAACAATGCGACAGAGGAAAACATGAAAAATATCTGGCCGGAGAAGCTGAGAAGCAAGGCCACGACCAGCCAATGTTCAAAGGCGTCGTGCTGCCAATGGCCTTTGGCCAGATAATTAACCAGCGCCCAGAGGTAAAATGTTGTGGAGATAAACAGTTCGATGCGCGCCAGGGGCAACGAGGGCGCGGCTTCGCTTTGAGCTACCAATACAAACAGCAGCAGGTTGACCAGTGTGAGGCTGACAATGAGGATAAATAGGCGGCGGCTGGTCATACGGCCGTACCACCCCGTTTCCACTTCCCGCCGCCATGTCAGCCAACTGCCTAATATCAAAATCGAAAGAAACGTCGGCGATGTATTCCAAATCCAGCGCGGCGTAAAGTCCAGCCAGGGCAAAATATCGGTCAGGTGCGGATGAATCGCCAGCACATGCAGGCCATCCAACAACCCCGCTCCCACAAAGCCAACGCCAATAAACAAAAACACGTTGTCGCGGCGCGTGAAATAGCGTACCAACGCCAACGTCCCCACAAATCCGGCCAGCATGGCGGCCATAAATTCCAGCGCCATGTGGCGCGTCAGGTTGCCCTGCCAGGAGTCGGCCGGCAACAAGAAGCGTGCCGTCGCCATCAGGACAAACAACATCCCATAGATGCGTATTCGTGTGGCTGCTTTGGTGGGCGAAGATAATGTCATGATGGTTCCCGTAAGCGCCGACAGGAGCAAAGCATTCGCCTTCGCAACGGGGCCAAAATGCGGTGAATGGCCGGGTTTGTGCGGTAAGACTTCACACATCCGCGTTGATGCAACTTACGGGTTCATTGTATCCACTTATGAGGTTGGGCTTCGTGAAAGAGGCGTTGAATTAAGGTTCGTGCGAGGGCGTAACGAGGTGGAAAATATAGCCTATTAGTCCTATGGGTGAACGAATTGCCCGCTGGATTGCGGGTTCGCCTGTGGGTAACAAACCCGCCATATGAGGCAGGCTCTCGAGTGCATACGAGAAATTTTCGGGACTTTTTCACATATGTACGCTTTCCATACACGAGAGATTTGAGTATGGTTGTATTTTTTGCATCATACGGGGTCGTGACGGAAGCGAAGTGTAACCGCCTCTCAATCCAAATCTACCAACCACTCCGCCAAAACCGGCTCGATTTCCGGCGTGGTGAGCAGGTCAATGTGACCAACATCAGGCAGAAGCGAATAGGTTCCGGTGCTGGTATGGGCTGAAATAGTCGGCTCGTATTGCTCAGCGTTGAAGGATTCATCGTCTGTGCCAGCGACGACGAGCAATGGCTGGGTGATAGCGGCCAAATCACGACCATACTTAGATCGTGGTGCATAGGCGGTGTTCAGTCGATAGCTGTAGGCAGTGGTCGCACTATCGCCCAAAGGGCCATCTAAAACCGCTTGCGGCATATTAAATTGAATCACGGTCAGCCCGTTAAACCAACGAATGCCAATATTGTTCAGCATGGCAAGGCCAATAATGCGCCGGGTTAACGGCCGTGCCCATCCCCCAGAGCCTCGACGAGTGGTTGGCGCATTGTGTTTAAGGAAGGGCGCCAGTAACAGATAGGCATCGGCCATTGTCGCGTGCTTGCCGCCGGCAAAGCGGACCGCCAGCCCACCACCTGAAGAATGTCCGCCAATAATCATCGTCGCCTCGGGAAAATTCTGTTGGGCAAAACCTATCAAATCGGCCAAATCGTCTTCTAGCTGACCGATATAGGCGACATCACCCCGCTGTTCAGGAGTGAAGCCGTGTCCGCGCAGATCCGGGGTAATGACATGTGCCAATCCATTGCGGCTGAGATAGGTTGCCAGCGGATAGAACTGCATACTGTGCCAGCCAGAGCCGTGCAGCAAAATGATGACTTTGTCGGTTGCGGTATTGCTTTCATACAGCCGGAGCGACAATTGTGAACCGTCGCGGGCGGTGTAGGGCTGCAATTCTGGGAGGGTTTGGTAGGAAACGGCCGTTAACACGCCAAAATCCAATGGCCCATCTATTATTTTTCTCGTCGGTCGATTGGTGATGATGAGAACGGCCGTTATGCCCACATAAATCAGCCCCGAAATGAGTAAAAACCTACCTATCTCCGCAATCATTTGCCATCTCCGTTATACATGCGCCATACGCCCAACAACCGCCACTCCCAACAACAAACCCGTCGCCGCCAAATACACGAGGATAGCTTGTGGATTGGCAAGGGGTATGAAGTTGAGCATCGCGTTCTCATTCCCCAGATTGAGGACTATGTACCACCACGTCAGGTAAACAATTTCAAACAGGCGGTTTGTGCCGCTGAGTACACCGAGCGCCAATGCCAAGGCAGGCACAAACCCGTTGTAAAAAGTCAGCACGAGTGAGTTGGTAGAATTTATTTACAGTCATAATAACCCCTTAATAATTGTCATGTAGAGACGTCCCGCTGGGGCGTCTACGCAGCTCCAACAGCCAAACTGAGATAAGCATCTTCCAAAGTTGGTATACCCGGTTGGGCATTGGTAGCGGGTGAGGTGTCTTGCACCACGCGCACATGCAACCCTTCGGCGCGACGGATGGATTGGCTGACGAGATGAGTTTGTTTGACGCTGTCGAGTTCCTCAAAATCGATTACCCAATCCCAGACACAACCATTCATGGTGTTCAGTAAGGCTTCTGGTGTGTCATAGCGCAGGAGGCGACCCTGGTTGATCAGGGCAATGTGGCTGGCCGTCGCTTCTACATCGGAAACGATATGTGTGGAGAGGAGGATAATACGGTCAGCGGCGAGATCGGCCAGCAAATTGCGGAAACGCATCCGCTCACCAGGATCGAGACCCACAGTGGGTTCATCGACAATGAGTAGACCTGGGTCGTTGAGCAATGCCTGGGCAATGCCCACGCGCTGGCGCATCCCGCCAGAGTAACCACCGATGGGGCGACTGCCTGCTTCGGTCAGGTTCACCAGATGGAGGAGTTCTTCGATGCGTTGTTTGGCGGCGCGGTGGGGGACGCCTTTGAGCGCCGCCATATATTGTAAAAACTCAACGGCCGTTAACTATGGATAAACGCCAAAATCTTGTGGCAAATAACCCAAGTCGCGGCGCAGCGCATCTGGTTTTTTGCTAATATCAACGCCATTCCACAGCACCTGCCCTTCACTTGGTTTAAGCAGGGTGGCAATGACGTTCATCATTGTCGATTTGCCGGCCCCATTGGGACCAAGCAGCCCGATGATGCCTGGTTGTAGGGTAAGGTTGATGTCTTGTAAACGGTAGGGTGCGTTACGGCCGTATTTTTTACTAACATGTTTGATTTGTAATTCCATGATTGATTCCTTTATCTGCATTCGCCAAATAGTTTTCTTATTCTGGCGATATTATTTTTTGGTGCCGCTTGTTATCATCAGCGATATCAGGCGGCATCCTTTGCTTACCCTTGTTGTAAAGTTACAGAAGCAATTGCAGATGAGCTGAAACTTTTAACGATCAGCCAGACGCTTAGAGAAATTTCAAACAAGCCTCCGGGAATAGATAAATAAATACCAATGTTATTCCCAAAAAGCTCAAAAATAGTGCCTGCTATAAAAACGATGTATCCGATAATGCCCCAGACTGGTAGGAGTCGTGGCACGAGCTTTGATTTGTATAAAACAGTAACAAACAACAATCCACCAAGACCCCATAACGCCATGCCGATTTGGTAAGCATAAAACCCGCCCTGTTTAAAGAGAATACCCATAGTCTCAAAATAAGGTGGTGCGGCGGAGCCAGCGTTTGCATACTCATCACTGAGGGGAATGAGTAACAGCAAGAAAATTGCCCCAATGACAAGGACGGTAGTCGCCGCGATGGCGATACCAAGATAACCATACGCCAAATTTCTATTGAATGGCTTTAGTATGGGCAGCATTAATACGGGCAGTCCAATATTTACAAAACTATGAACTAAGGCCATGAGAATGGCACCAACGATGATTGTTGTTTTGTTGGCATAAACGTTAGAAAGAAAATCTGGAACATTTGTCACAGAATCTATAAGTCCACTTCCTATTCCATAGGATAAAAACGCGATAATAAAGAATATTCCAAACGTTCTAGCAGCCATTTTGTATGTATTCATTTTTAATCTCCATTTTATTGAACGATAGTAGTAAATTGAATATTTTGTCCATAAGCCACGCTTGTCGCCCCATTATTTCCTGCGTACGCGGCGCACAACGAACCAAACCACCCCGATAACAATGACAATCAAGGCCAACGCAGCACCCACCCCAATTTTTGCTAATTGAGGGAAGCCATTCCCTACCTGAAAATCCATCGGTTCATAGACAAAGCGTGAATCATCTACCTCGCCACTGTCAAAAAAGCTGGTTAACAACCGCGCATTCGCTTCTGGCTGCAAGCTCATCACATCATTGACATGCCCCATCTCAGATAAAATGACCTGTGTGCCGTTGGTTAATGCGGGCATTAGATCATCCGTTGCAAATTCGGCTGGGGTCGAAAAATCGATATTGCCGCTGATCAACAGTGTCTCCACATCAGATGGGTGTACTTGTAGGAATTCTGCGGGCATCAACTGTGTCGGCCACGTCACCCCGTCCTCATCGGTTGCACTACCCCAGATTAATTTAGAGAGTGGGGCACCGATGATTGAATCTGGCGGATCCATTTCGGTGAAATAATCACGATTGGCATCATAATCGGCGCTGACTCCTTTCGAGAAGAATTCACCATAGACGCTCTGCTTGGGCATGACAAAATCGTATGCCAGTGACATGAGTGCTAAGCCACTAGGATCCCCTTCTGCCGCTGCCAACCAGGCGTCAAACACGATAGCGGCCGTATCACGATGGAACAGCATCACAAAGGTTGTCCCTTTCACCTTGCCGGGATCTATCTTAAAAAATAGCCATCGCTTTGGCATGTTGTGGCTGACACTGCGCATTGTTTCGGCTAAGTCAGTGGTGCGTGGGTTGTCAGTTTGGGCGTACAGTTGGGCGTATTGCTCGATTTGCGCATCGATCCTATCGGGTTCCCAGACAAAGCGGCCGGGCGGGTTCACGCCCATCATTGCCGAACGGACGATGCGGGTGGGATGTTGATGGGCATAAAGTTGCGCCACCCGCGTGCCATAGCTGGCACTGAGCAAGTGGATACGCTCGTAGCCAAGCCCATCTCGTGCCGCTTCCATATCGCCAATCACTTCCTGAATGGAGTAGCCGTCTAAATCGACCCCCTCTGCCTGTAGCCGTGCGGCGCATTGGCGCATGGCTGCCGACATGCCAGCCCGCGATTGTTCATTCAATACATCAACCCCATCCCCCTTGATGGCCTGTGCCACTTCCGGGCAATCTAACACGGTGGAACCATCCACGCCGCGATAGCCGACCATCACAAAGTCATTGTTGGCGAAAATGGCGGGAAACGGCTCGATGTGCATATTGCTGCTTCCTGGCCCGCCTCCTAAAAAGAAGATTGGTTCGGCAGGATTTTCTGATGTGGCATGTATACGGGTGACGGGCAGGGCGATGAGGCGAGAGTCTGCCTTTCCCCTATTTTCGCGAACGATGACTGTGCCGCAATCGGCAGCGTATGTGCCAGATTCAAATTCGACGATGCAGGGTTCGACTGTCAGGTCGCCTGCCTGGGCGTTGTGGGGGACACTAACGGCCGTTTCTCTGCCACCAAAATAGCTGATGGAAACGGCCGTTAACGTAGCCATAAGAAGCACGATAATGCCTGATCTGGTTGTTTTTTTCTTTAATAGCTTCATCTAAAGCCTTTCCTGTTCGGCATTAATCGTCATCTTGTTCAGCATTTTTCTTTTTTTGCAATGTTGCGCCAATCCCAACACCAAACGCGATGCCAATCGCTAAGCCCGCGCCGGGATTTCCTATTGCAGTGCCAATGGCAAGTCCAACGCCTACGCCTAATGCAATACCTGCACCAAGCTTGTTGGTGCTGGATTTTTCATTCTTTTTATCGTTTGGATTTGAAGTCATCATATTTCTCCTTTGATTTTTATAAATTGTTCGTAGTCAGGTTGATATTGCATCTTATAAATCATTCATCATTTGTCTCCTGCTGTGGGTTGACGGAAATTAACGTCAAACCCAGATTGTTAATTTTCTTAAGCACGCCATGCAGTGCTGCCTGGTCGTGGATGGAACCACTCAAAAGCGTATGACCGTCGGCGGTGCTAGTGATGGTTAAGCCATCGAACCACTCCTGCCAACGGGCATCTAAATGCCCCTTGATTTTGATGTGGTAGATGGTGTGTTTGTTCATCATGTCCATAGGATAGGGCAGTTGGCACGATAAATTCCCACATGAACTTGTGGTTATTAGGGTAAAAACTGTGGTTTAGGGTTAAAAAACTGTGGGGAAAGGGAAATTAAGAGGTTAACAATTGGACAAATCGCTACGATTCAATGAGGTTTAATTCTTTTGCTTTAGCGATAGCTAAGGTGCGTTTGTTGACGCCCAATTTGGCGTAGATATTTTTGTTGTGGTAGAGGACGGTGTTGAGGCTAATGACCAGCTGTTCGGCAATCTCTTTGCTTTTAAGCCCGGCGGCAATAAGGGTCAGGATTTCTAGCTCCCGTTTGCTGAGGGAATCAATGGACGTATGCTCAGGTGAGATTGGGGGTAGAGTGAGATTGGCGTTGGGCTGCGGAACGGCCGTTTCAAAAGCAGCCAGCAACTTACCCGTATAGTCTGGCTGTATGCCCTGGGCCGCAGTATCAGACAAGAGTTGCGCCATCAGCAACCCTTCGTCAACGAAGATGCGGACATAATCTTCTGGCTCGGCCAAGGTCAAGGCACGCGCCAGCGGCACGCGAGCCAAGGGGAGATTGTCCTGTGCCTGGTGTGCCACTGCCTGTAGCAATAGAATCTCGATCATACTCGTCAGCCATCGGCCTTCTTCCGCTGCTTTTAAGAGACGATTGAGTAGTGCCATCGCTTCAAGCATGGCGTGGTCATTGCCCCCTTGCTTATACTGGGCGATACGCAATCTGGCGAGGGTGATATGCTCGAATTGGCGCAGGAAGCTGAGATCATCAGCTACAGATAGACCCTGTTCGTGCTCCCAACTTAGGGCAGATGTCAATTTGCCTTGGGCAATCCATACCCGCGTTTTTAATGCCGAAACCGGACGCAAGTTAGGGACGGGCGTGCTGAAATAGAGGGTTTCGGCCTCGTCGAGCAACGTAATTGCGCCAGCCATATCCCCTTGCGATTGTTTGATTTGTGCCTGAGCAATCCGCAAACGATAGGGCCAATCTGCTAACGCCTCCTCGCCCAATGCCTCGCTTTTCGACAGGTTCTGCTGAGCCTCTTCCACATTGCCGCGTTCATGGTGCAGGCCAGCCAAGCCTAAATAGAGGTCTGCTGTTCCCGGAATGGCGGGATCGCCTTGCGTCAGCGCCAGCTGCAAAGCTTGGTCATAGACGCTCACTGCATCTTGAAGCCGACCTTGAGCGATTCGCATGTTGGCTAGGCAACATGTGCCGCCAATGGCAAAGATGAATTGACCCGCCTTCTGGAAAACGCTCATGGCATCGTCAACGGATTGGTAGGCGGTATCTAGCTTGCCTTGTCCCCAATACATCAGCCCTAAAAGCATCATCGCTGGGATGCGTTTAATGTAATCATCTTCAGGCAGCAAGTCGAGTGCTTGCTGCGCATACTTCATGGTGCCGGGCGTATCTCCGAGCGCCTGTGCATGGTAGGCACGAGCACTGGCTATGAACACTGGCAGCGACTGAAACTGTTTTTTATCTACGATAATTATCTGGGGGGATGGTTGTTGTAGGCGTTGTTCTACATCGCGCAAGCGGGCATCGGCAGCCGCCATGTCGCCAGCATTTAGAAGGGCCCAAGTGTAGGAGATGCCGAGGACGGGTCTGGTGCGGACGATCTCATCTGGCACTGTTTTTGCCCAGCCCAGCCAAGCGGCATACTGAAACGTTCTGTCCATTGTGGGCCAGGCCAACTCAAGGAGGTCGGCCACCCGCTCGACATTTTTGGCGGCAAGCGCGTGCTGAATCGCTTTGATTGGTTGGCCGTTGTTTTCATACCATACGCTGGCACGGCCGTTTAAGTCGGCCACTTTATCAGGTTGTTGCTGCTGGAGTCGCTGTCGCAGTAAATCGGCAAAGAGATGGTGATAGCGGTACCAGCGCCGATCATTGTCCAGGGGGATGAGGAAGATGTTGTGGGTTTCTAGCTGTTCCAGAATTTGTTGGCTGGGGGGCGGTGTTTGGCGTAGCGCATCACATAAATCGGCGCAGAGGTGGGTGAGAACGGCCGTTTGCAACAAAAAGTCCTGCACTTCAACTGACTGCTGATTGAGTACCTCTTCCAATAAGTAATCCATGATGAAGCGATGGCTGCCCGTAAAACTATCGATAAAACCAGCCACATCGCCCCGATTCTGCATGGATAGCACCGCCATCTGCAGCCCGGCAATCCACCCTTCGGTGCGATTCTCCAGGGCGGCAATCTGGTCGGAAGATAGCGTGATGTTCATGTTTTGCTGGAGGAACTGCGCCGCTTCTGCTTCGGTAAAGCGCAAATCGTCGGCGCGGAACTCGATTAGTTCACCCCTGGCCCGTAGACGCGAGATAGGAAAGCCGGGATCCGCGCGGCTGGTGATCGCCAGGGTCATTTGCGGCGGCATATTGTCTAGTAGAAAGGCCATTGCGTGATCTATTTCGGCCGATTCAATGGCGTGGTAGTCATCGAGAATAAGCAGGAAGGGGGTTGAAATGGGGGTTACATCGTTCACAAATGCGGCCATCAAATTTTTGGCGGGCAATGTTTGCGGGGATTGCAGCAGTAGCAGCAGAGAGGATTGGCTGTCGGGTAACGGCCGTATCGCGGCTGCCAGGTAATTGAAAAACTGTTTCAGGTCGCTATCATCTTCATCTAGTGACAGCCAACAAACGGCCGTTTCCACCTGTATTTGATTGATCCATTCTGTAACGAGCGTGGTTTTGCCATAACCAGCCGGCGCCGAAAACAGAACCAACTTTGGCGACCGTTCTTTATTCAGCTTGGCGACTAAATGAGGACGGGGGACAAAGCTGGAACGAAGTGACGGGATGAAGAGTTTGGTTTGTAGGAATATAGTTTCCACGGTAGGAGTATAGGAGAAAATGGCGAGGAAAGGTAGACGATTTTATAATCCCATCTCAAACATGGGATTTTGCCCTAGCCAACTGGAGCGAAAAAAGTATGAGTTTACAGCCTCCGTGTAATCTTTACTTCACAATCATTTATTTGTGAACATTTACTTCTCCGAGACCTGATCTCTGGTTATTAAGGATGACCAGGTCTCGGAGACGCTTCTGGGAAGCAGGGCAGGGGGGTGGCTGATTCTTAGTCCTCCACACGCAGCAGCGGGAGTACCGGATTCAGCACATCTGCCAGACTTTGTTCGGGATCGGCACTATCGTGGTTGTAAACCATCACCACAACGGTATCCAACTCAGGCGCATAATTGAGCACCGAGCGAAAACCGGCAATATAGCCTGCATGCCCCATATATTCTTTCTGGAGGGTGATGCCCAGACCGTAGGAACTGCCGGGGGTGGGTGTCGTCATCGCCACCAGCGACGCTGGGTCATCAAACAGCGCCCCACCGAACAGCCCACGGGCGAAGGCGATCAGGTCCGATGCGGTAGAGACGATACCGCCCGCCGACCAGCCGACGGATTCATGCAGTTCAGTGACATCGTTCATGGCGTCCCCAATTCCCGAATAGCCGTGTACCACGTCAATCAGCGGCTCTTCGTAGCAATCCAGGAACGTTGACGCCATGCCCAGTGGTTCATAAATGTGCGTGCGATACGCCTCGGCGAGGGGCATTTCCGTCGCCGCTTCAATAACCATGCCGAGCAGCGTGTAGTTTGTATTGCTGTAGTACCACTGTGCCCCCGGCTCAAAGTTAGCATCTTTACCATAGACGTAGCGGGTGAGCGTGTCGTGGGGGTCCCGTTGCACGCAGGGCAGTGTCACGGTCCCTGCCTCCTCATCAACAACCATCTCAGTGAAGAGATCTGCCCAGTAAGCCTCGTGTTCGACCACGTTAAACAGACCGGATGTATGCGTCAGCAGGTGGCGCAGCGTGATCTGGTCACCATAAGGCAGTTGAGCGGCTACCTCCGGCAGCCACAACGCCAGCGGATCGTCCAGAGTTAGCACGCCGTCCTCCGCCAGTTGGACGATAACCGTCGCGGTGAACATCTTGGTGATACTACCAATTCGGAACGCGCCCTCCGGCGGCATCGGGATGTCGTCCGAAAGGTTCGCGGACCCACTGGCTCCCTCAAAGCGGTTCTCCGGTGCGTCGATCCACACGATCATGCCGGGCGGGAGTCCGCCGGTGGTTAGATCGTCCATTTCTGCTTGTATCTCCGCAACGACATCGGGCGAAAACGCCTGCGGGAGTGCCTGTGGGATATCCTGGGTGGTGGTCTCGTCCATTTCCGCTTCTGTCTCTGTAACGACATCCGGCGGGGACGCCTGCGGGTCGGCCTGGGCGGTGCTGCTGCAACCAATCAGCAGCAACAGCATGATTAAGGTAAGGTTCAAGATAAGTTTTTTATTCATGGGATTTTCCTTTGTAAATGTAGGTCGGATTGACAATCCAACCTACGATTTTCATTCATGTAGGTCAACGACTGTAAGTGTCGTCCCTTTCCATTTTGTTCGTCACTGACGTTATTCGCAGTGTGATGGTCAAGCCATCAAACCAGTCCGTCCATTGATGACCTAGACGGCGCTATGACGAGCCTCTAATTGTCCGAAGAATTCAGATGTTTACTCATCAATATTTATTTCCCCGCGCAGAACCCGGACAATACGGTTGTAAACAATATTCGATACCATCACCTTGGTTCCACCCTGTGTATCGAAAGACTGAACCATCGGGGTTCCACCGGTTGTGTTCACAAACTGAACGACGACCGTATCAATGTCCTCGTGATAGTGTGCAATACTCTGGTATCCTGGTAACCAGCCGGTATGGTCATACACGTAAATAGAGGAGTAGATAGCCTGTTCATCGTCATTCAGTAATGAGCCATCATTCAATGCTCTCAGGAATATTCCGACATCCTGTGCAGTTGCGACCATCGATCCACCAGGAATTACAAAATCAAGCGCCATCAGATCGTCGTCATATTGATACCAGTACCCGCTGACCACATCTTCATCTTCCACCTGACTGAGCAAACTGTACGTATTCGTTAGCCCAAGAGGAGCCAATATTTCTTCATCGATATATTGATGGTGACTGTATCCCAACACGTTGTCCAGGATGCGACCTATCAACAGGTAGTTCGTGTTGGAATAACTGGTACGTGTGTCAGGCTCAAAATCTGCGGGTTTATCTAATACCAGTTCCAGGGCCTTGTTGATGTCTGTTTGCGGAGTGAACCAGTCGAACTCGTCCTGGTCAGTGAAATTAGGAATGCCACTGCGATGTTGCAGCATCATTCTCAGGGTAATCTGATCTGCATATTCAATTCTTCCCACAAGTTCAGACAAGTAATCAGCGAGCGTATCATCCAGCGACAAACGGCCGTTGTTGACCAATTTGGCGGTTGCGGTGGCGATATACAGCTTGCTGATACTGGCAATTTTGAACAAGGCGTGCGGATCGGCTGGCACTTGCGTCTCTTTATTTTCCCAACCAGCAGAATAAAATGCTGGTGGTTGGCCTGCTTCATCCACATACACAATAATGCCATCTAATCCATGACCAATTGCGTCATCGACTTGTTCTTGGACAGTATCAGGTAATGGTGGTATCCAAGCCCATATTCCGTCCCAGGGCGGGAATACCACGATACAGATTATCCCCATGATAGGCATGATTATTCTAAGTATTTGAACGATTCGTTTTTTTTTTGCATTTGTGATTTCCTTTCTAATCCGCCTAACAGTAGGATCACCGGCGCGATTAGGTTCCGGTGATCCTACTGTTAGGCGAAGTCATCGACCCAAACGCTTGAGTAAATGACTAGATTTTTTCTTCTTTATCTTTCTTCGCGCTTTTTGGGAGATGGGAAATCCCCCAAAAGAAAATGCCCGCACCGCTAGCCATAAAGAATAAAAATAACGATATGCCGATGGGAGAACCCCAAGATAAAACATCGTATAAAGCGTCCATAACTAACTCCTTTTTTTGATTAGTTGATTAATTTGATGACCTAAACAATAACAGCCAGACGAAAATTAACGTCAAACTCGGATTGTTGATTTTCTTAAGCACACCATGAAGTGCTGCCTGAAACCACTCCTGTCAACGGCCGTCTAACTGATCGGCAACTTTGATTTCGTACTGGGGCTGTTTGTCTGTGTGCTCGTTCATCATGTCCATAGGATAGGGCAGTTGGCACGATAAATGCCCACATGAACTTGTGGTTATTGGGGTAAAAACTGTGGTTTAGGGTTAAAAAACTGTGGGGAAGGGGAAATTAAGAGATTAACGATTTGACAAATCGCTACGATTCAATAAGGTTTAATTCTTTTGCTTTAGCGATAGCTAAGGTGCGTTTGTTGACGCCCAATTTGCTGTAGATATTTTTGTTGTGGTTGGCCCACGGGTAACTAATTAACCATATGGGGCAACCTCTCGAGTATGGAAAGTGTAAATATGTGAAAAAGTCCCGAAAATTTCTCATATGCACTCGAGAGCCTGCCTCATATGGCGGGTTTGTTACCCACAGGCGGTCTTGTCATGTGATCGAACCTGCCCAGTACTTGACTTCAAATACCCATATTCCAGTTGGTCCAACAACGGTTACATCAATGTCATCGCTCCTTTTCTGCTGCAACCGGTAGATGATATAGTGAGAGCTATCCAAAACACGCTGAAGTTGACGAACAAAATCATGTTCACCATCTAGCATTGTCATTTTTTCACCACCTTGACACCACATTCCCAGACGCATCATACAGTACGGCTGGATCCGGGTCGCTGTTGTTCCAGATGTTTGAGCCGAATCCGCGGTTGAATCCACCATTGCCGGCGTCTTCCGACAAGGCCCAGATGCGCAACACCTGACCACCAGCGATGACGTCACCCAGCGGGCAGGCTTGATTGCCCTTTTCGGAGACCAAAACCCAGCCGCCCAGATCCAAATCTGCACCGCCCTGATTCTGGATGTCCACGAATTCCTCTCGTTTGTCTACCCTGACAATGACCACCGGACCGGGCACGACCGGCGGCGCTTCGGTAGGTGCAGGTACTTCCGTTGGTAGACTGGTTGGCTGTGGTGCTTCTGTGGGCGGAGCTGGTGGGCTAGTCGGCTGCGGCTGCTCGGGCGCTGTTGTTGGCACGGCCGTGGGTTGCGGTTGAGGCGCGGCCGTATTAGTCGGCGCTTCAGCAACCGTCGGCGACGCCCATAGTCCTGCTCCGACATTCACGGCCATGCGCTGCAGCTCGGTGAACGTGTCCTGAAAAGCCACGTCCGGCGGGTAGGTGCTGGTCTGTGCATAACCTTTGCGCACTAGCTCGCCGTTAACGAATGTGCCATCTTCCAGGTAAACGTAGCGCAGCAAACGGCCGTAGCGGTCAGTTTCAGACACGTCTTTGACCAGGATGACGGTTTGGTTGGCGACCAGGCGGGCGTTAGCTTCGGCAGCCTCCATGAAAAGCGGCTCGTCTCGCTCTGGCGTATCCATACCGATATAGCGGACACGGTAGGTTTCGCCGTTAATTTCGACATCGATGGTGTCGCCGTCGATGATCTGGGTGACAACGGCCGTTTCGCCGGATACTTCATTGCCAGCAGGATCGACGACTGTGGCAGTCTCGATTTCGGGCGTGCTGGTGGCCATCGGCCGTGGTGTTCTGGTATTTGTAGCTGTTGATTCAGGGGTCTTGGTTGGCATTGTGGCCGTCGGCTGCACCTCTTCCACCAAGGCAACGGCCGTTGGTTCTGCTTCATCTTCGCTGCCTGATGGGTCGGCCTGGCAGCTCACGCCTAAGCAAACAATGATGAATCCGATAATGCCGATTAAAAGTTTCTTTCGTCTAGACATGACACAAGCCTCCTCGATGTTAGTTTCAGTTAGACTGGACTGCACCGCATATGATAAAAAATCTGGGGCAAATTTGTCATGTGACTTTTGTCATGGTCTGTCGGATGCTGGAACTTGAGATTTCAACTGGTTTTTGCAGCGGGGGACGGCCGATGGGAACAGGGCCGGTCGCCGCTGGAAGCCTGGCGTTTTTGGTGCCAACAGTGGGCGCAAACGACCTGCGGACCCTACTGTCGTTGCCAGACACGGCGGGGCAGCGTCGTTTCCTGCCGAGCCTGATGGACTGGTTTTGATCAACCAGCCTGGCGTCAAAGGGCAATGGCTGTTACCTGGCGTAAAAAATCGCGCAGACGCTTATAATCTGCTTGGTTTTGGTAAGGGCGGGCCGTTCACTTCATGAGGCCATTTTTCCTGATTTAGTACCCAGCGCCAGAAAGGGCTTATGAGCCGGGCCACTTGTGACATTCAAGGGGAAACGGCCGTTGCCGGCGACACAACCATTCCCCAGGAAGGCCACAGGTCATCGGCGGCATGAGCTGCCAGAGGGCGCTGGTCGCTGCCGTCCGGATTCATCAGGTAAATTTCAAAGTTGCCGTCCCGATTGGTCTGGAAGGCCAGCAAACCACCCGCCGGCGACCAGGCCGGATTTTCGTCAAAGCCGGGCGCAGTGGTGAGCTGGCGGACATCTTTACCGTCCACGTTCATCACAAACACGTCGGTGTTTCGGGAGCGCGGAACCAGGCCGGTGTAGGCAATTTGCGTCCCGTCGGGCGACCAGGCCGGAAACAGTTCCCAATCCGGACTGTCGGTTAACGGCCGTTGCTCGCTGCCGTCGGCGTTCATCACAAAAATATCCCAGTTGCCGCTGCGGTCGGAGGCAAAAGCAATCTGCGCGCCGTCAGGCGACCAGTCGGCAAACTGGTCATTGGCGGTGTTAGCCGTCAGGCGCAGCACGCCGGAACCGTCGGCATTCATCGTGTAGATTTCGTAGTAACCATCCCCGTCATAATCGGCGTCGAAGAGGAGTTGACGGCCGTCGGGTGACCATGCCGGATGATCTTCAGCCGCTTCGGTGCTTGTCAGGCGGCGCAAACGGCTGCCGTCGACGGCCGTCACGTAGAGTTCATATTTGAGGTTGGGAAACCGGGGGTTGGGATCGTGTCGGGCAGTCAGAAAAGCGACCTGCGTGCCGTCAGGCGACAAGGCCGGGCTGTCGTCGAAGGCGGGGTCGTCGGTCAGACGCCGCAGCCCGGAACCATCCACGTTGATGACGTATATTTCCGGGTTGCCATCGCGATTGGAGTAAAAGGCCAGCACCTCCTGGCCTGCCGGGGGCGACCCCGGTTCGTTCTGGTCAGGTGTTTCTGGGGCGATGGTGGGGGTGGGTGTCGGCGGCACAGCGGTTGGCGCAGCCGGTGGTGGGTTGGGAGATGGCATGGGGTCTGGACAGCAGCCCGCCAGCCCCAGGATCAGGATATAGATGAAGGCGGTGGCGTGTTTCATGGTTTCTGCTCCCCTGTTGCCTTCATCGCCTGGATGGCGAATCGGGCCATAATACTCTACGCGGATTTATAACATAAACGGCCGTTTATCCTACCCAGGTCGGTATCCTTTTCGCATTTTGAGGGAACAAACCTTCGACCGCCTGCTAGCGGCAAATGCTTGCCCCTGACAAGTCGCGGCTCAACGCGTGGTCAGTGGCAGGTAAACCCACTGCGACGGCACAAAGACCACCGCACCCGCTTCATACGCCCCGGCGTCGCACTGCCCGTCCACGCGGAAGAAGCCACGCTGGTCAGTAGCCGGGCAGGGGGTGTTCAGACCCCCGCCAATGGCCGGGCTGCCCGCCAGCAGCGGAATGGTCAGCGTCGGCCCGCCGTTGGCGGACAGAGCGCCAAGTTGGGGATTGACGGCCGTTTGCCCGCCAAAACATTCGTAATCGTTCCAGTTACCGGTCGTTTTCTGGGGATACTGGATGCTGCCGCCGCCGTTGCTCAGTTCCACCGTGCAGTTTTGCTGGATGCTCCACGGGTTGCCCCCCGTGTTATGGGCGACGATACTGTTCGTCACCGTCGCCGGTCCGGCCATCGCCCCGCCGACAAACCCGGCCATGTTGCCGACAACGGTGCTGTTGACGATGGTCGTCTGGCTGCTGGTCCGAATCGCGCCGCCGAAACCGCGCCGCCAGTCGTCGGCGGCCAGGTCGTCGCTGTGGGCGTGAACCGCCTGATTGCCGGTAAACGTGCTGTTGACAATTGTCACCGGCGCATCCAACAGCCACAAGGCGCCGCCCTGGCTGGCCGCATCCAACGGTTCGGCCGCCGCCCGGTTAGCAACAAACAGGCTGCGCGTGATGGTCAAGGAGCCGGATCCCAGGGCGCTCTGGTGGTAAATCGCGCCGCCCTGCCCACGGTTGGTGGAGGCGTTGCCGTCGAAGGTACTCTGGTCAATGGCCGTCGTCCCCGTTCCCTCGGGGAAGCTGAAAATCGCGCCGCCCAACTGGTTGGTGCTGTTCTGGCGGAATGTGCAAGCCTGGAGGCGTACCTGACCGCTAAGCGCCTTTGTGCCATCCATGTAAATCGCGCCGCCGCCCCCGCCGCCGGCGGTATTCTGGGCGCTGTTGCCGGTAAAGGTGACATCCGCGGCCCACAAATTACTGTGCAGCAGGTGGATGGCCCCGCCATTGCCCGCCGTGTTGCCGCTGAACGTCGTGTCGCTTACCGCTGCCAACGAACCGCCGGAGAGGTAAATCGCGCCGCCGCCGTTGCCGCCGCCGGGGAGGGCCGAGGCAGTGGCCGTGTTGTGACTGAACGTACTGCCGCTGATACTCACCACCACGCCGTCATCGTTGGCGCCCCAGCCGTTGGTGGCGATGGCCCCACCGTTGGCGGCGACGTTGTCCTGAAACAGGCAGTCCTCAATGGTGAGCGTGCTCAGGCGTTCGGTGTAGATGGCGCCACCGTTGCCGGTTGTGTAGCCGTCCACCAGCTGTAAACCGCGTACTATGAAAGTCGCGCCATTTTGCACGCTGAACAGGCGAGTCGCCATGCCGCCGCTGAGGGTTATCAGGCCGCCGCCGTCTATCGTGGTGTCGGTCGTGATGGTCTGCACGGCCGTCGGGGTGATGATGTGCGGCGCGGGGCCGCAGTTGAACGTGACCGTGCCGCCACCACTGAGGGCGGTCGTCAGCGCGGCGGCGGTGCAGCTTGCAGGTGTCCCATTGCCGACAACCCCGGCTGCCTGTAACGGCCGTGCGCCGACCAGGATCCATCCCCAGGTAATCAGCCCTATTAACCCTGCCCGCAGCGTCATTTGTTTGTTGGCCATCGTCATTGACTGCCTACCTTTTGTTGCATGAACGGCCGTTTGTCTGAAACGGCTTTGTTGTCCATTATATAAGGAAGAGCCGCCTGATGGACAAGTGGAGAAATTGTACCCAGAAATAACCCAACTGCGGCGGCCTTCTCGTCCCGACCGCTAACGGCCGTTACAATCTACCCATGGCTATCTTTGGCGTGGAAGCGAATGGTCGGTGCGCAGGTAATTTCTTGCGCTACGTGGAAGTCACCTGGCTTGTCATCCGCCTCAACCACGAGCGGCTGTTAGCATTCAGCACCCTTTTTGGCCTGGCTGCAGCCTGCCTATTTGCTCTTGCCGGCCCAGGGGTCATGCTCTCTCCGGCGGCGGGGGCAACGGCCGTTAGCCAACCCGCTGCCGCGCACTGTCCGCCGCTCCCCCCGTCGACCGGACCCACCATCACCGTGACCACCGAAACCGACCTGCGCTATCAGGCGCAGCACGCTGCCCCAGGCGCCACCGTCCTCGTCGCTCCTGGAACCTACAACCTGCAAGACGCCGTCTATGTCACTGTGAACAACCTGACCATTCGCGGGGCCACCGGCCACCGGGGCGACGTCATCCTCGACGGCGGCGGGATGCTCACCTGGACCCATACCCACATCATCGCCATCTTCGCCGACGATGTCACCATCGCCGACCTCACCCTGCGCAACGGCGATGAACATGGCGTCTCCGTCAACGGCACCGACCGTCCCAGCCTCTACAACCTGCACATCCTGGATACCGGTTACCAACTGGTCAAAGTTAACCCCGTCGGCGATGGCAGCGAGGATGGCCTGCTCGCCTGCTCCCGCCTGGAATACACCACCACCTCCCCCGAAGATTACACCAACGGCATCAGCGCCCACAATGCCCACCGCTGGACGGTACGCGACAACGAGTGGCGGCGTATCCGCACCCCCAATCAGGTTCCCGCCCCCGCCATCCTCTTTTGGTCAGGCTCGTCCGATACCATCGTCGAGCGCAACCTGCTCGTCGACTGTTATCAGGGTATTGCCTTCGGCAACGCCAGCCACGACGCCGGCGACCACAAAGGGGGCATTGTGCGCAACAACATGATTTATGCCAGTTTGCCTCACGATTCGGTCATTGAAATGGTCCACGCCAGCGGCTGGCTGGTAGCCCACAACACCGCCCTGCTGCTGAACCCCGATGGCGGTCTGACCTGGGGCATGGAAGCGCGCTTCAGCGACAGCAGTGGCACGTTTGCCTACAACCTGACCAACATGGACATCTGGCTGGATCGGGATGGCGCCCAGGGCAGCGGCGTGGGTAATGTGACCGATGCCCTAAGTGACTGGTTTGTGGCGGCGGCAGATTTGCATCTGGCAGCGGGGGCAACGGCCGTTATCGACCAGGCAGCCCCTCTCGCCGCCGTGCCCGACGATTACGACGGCTTTCCACGACCCTACGGCCCGGCCCCAGACATCGGCGCGGATGAATATGTCCCGCCCTTTACGCCCAGCCATTTCCTCTATTTGCCCTGGACATCGTCAAGGTGAGGAAGTTGTCCCAGCGATGGCTTTGGATATGGCGCCTCTCTGTCAGCTTGGTAACCGGCTGTCAGGTAAACGCTCCGGGATACTCGCCGGATACAGTTGGGGATGCTTTTCATGTGCCGCCAACAGAAACGGCCGTTCACCCCAGCGGCCACGCCTGCCGGGCAGGCGGCTTTTTTGCGCGACGTGCTGGCGCTGGTTCAGGCTGCGCCGCAGGGTAGGGGGGTGTATTACTGGGCGCCGGAAGCGGTGGCGGCCCCCGGCTTTGGCTCGTTCTGGGAGAACGTGGCCCTTTTCGATTTCAATGGCCAGGCTTTGCCCGCACTATCGGTTTTGGCTGAACGGCCGTAAGCTGCCTGCAGACAACGCCCGCTGCAGTCGTCGTTAAGCTGCCCAATCCCAGATCGGTATAGCTCACAATCGTGGGGCTGCCTCGCTCCCGGATAACAGCAAGCATCTCTAGCGGGTAACTGGCCGGGAAAATCTGGCCGACGTTCGGCCGGCCTGACGGCAAACAAGAACTGTAACATGGCGTGAAGATCGTCTGGCCCAGCATATAAACGATTGGTTGGCGTGGTCATCATTTACACGAATCCATCAACCCGGCCTGGCGCAGGTCGTTCAGCGTGGCCTGGAAAAGGACAACGGCCGTTGCCTGTTTGTCGGCCAACTCCGCTAAACTGCCGCAGAAAAGCAGCGATTCTACCTGCCGGCGCACCTCCGGCGGCAAATCCCGGTCCAGATAGCGCAGGCCGAAATCGTACCGGTCGGGACAGTAGCGCATCCGCAGCAGCTCTACCAGCGAGCGCACTGTGACCGCATGGTAGGTGCTGATGGCGTCGGCCGCGTCTTGCCGCCAGATCGCTTTGTCGACAAAGATGTGGAACAGATCGAAGCGGGCGACTAAATGGACCAGACGCGCCCGCAGCGCCGCTTCGTGGGCAGGGCGGTCCAAGGGTGTGGGCTGCACCAGGCCGCCATCGTCAAAGAGAACAAGCTGACGGCCGTGCCGTTCCGGCTCCAGAAAGCGGTTGGCCGGGGAACTGCTCATTTTCAGGACAGCTAAATCCACCAGCAGCCAGGGTGGCGCGTCTTGCAGGCGATAGAAGATTTGCGAGTGCCCATGCCAGGTGGGTTCAGGGATGCGATACTGCTGGTCGACGGGTGATAGGGCGTTGAGGGCGGCGGTAACGGCCGTAATAACCGCTTCTACCGCCTCATCGTCTACCAGAGCCTGGGAGTCCACGTCAGAATAGCGGTCGGTGCGCCCGGTGGCGTCACTGCCGCCCAGCCAGGCGGCATGAACGGCAGGGGAAGCGCGTAACACCTGATGCAAGGTGTCAATGATTTGTTGCCGGGTGAGGGTGGCGGTGGTTGTCATGGGGCAGATGGTAGCAAAATACGGCAAAGCGACAAGAGATGGCGAGCGACCGCCACCAGCCTTCCCGCACGGTCATCGCCTGGAAGGGGTTCGGAGACGGCCGTTCCCCACCATCTCCGAACGCTGCTCGCAATCACAACGTGCCTGCGCAAAATAGATGAGATTGGCCGCAACCGGGGTAAAATTCAACGTAAACAGGAGGTATATTGCCCATGGCCCAAGAAAAAAGCTACACACCCGTCGCTTCTTATGACCAACTCAAAGAGGCCGAAGCGGCCATTAACAACGCGACCACCGTTGACGACATCCGCGAAGCGACTCGCCAGCACGGCAGCAAGGTAGGCTACAAGGCATTCTGCTACCTGCTTACCGGCAAGATGACGCCGGAGGGCATGAAACCGGAGGAAGCAGCGGCGTCAGCGGCGGCTTTGGAAGCCGAGGGGCAGGACGAGGCCGCGCAGGAAATCTACCGACGCATCCAGACTGAACACCCTGGCCACAGGCCGCCAAATGAGTAGTAGAAGAATTGACCCCACCTGGATTGTGCCGGTCATGATTCACCCCACTG
The DNA here is from genome assembly GCA_017993775.1 of Chloroflexota bacterium. Lineage (GTDB taxonomy): Bacteria > Chloroflexota > Anaerolineae > Promineifilales > Promineifilaceae > Leptovillus. The sequence goes on from JAGOMA010000038.1 coordinate 44,827, forward strand.
ACGACACGTTGTGTCGATGCACAGACGATCAATGTCGGCCTGTGTATTGTATCCAAAATAGTGCGCATGAAGACCGTGAGAGGCATGTTCTTAGTTGTAGGCAATAATGGTTATCTGCACACCCGCCAAATAGCGCTGATATGTACGGTTGGTTACAGGGGGAAATCAGGCTGAAATTGTCGGGCAAGCGGCTGTTTGGCGGGCCAAATATAGTTGGGAAACGGCCCAGTTTGCGAGCATCCATCGAGGCAGAAAACGGCCGTTGCCTTGGCACAACCAGGAGCTGGTGATAACCGTCTGGCAAAGTAACGGCGCCGTAATCTCCCCTCAGCGCCGTAGATAGACAGGTTTATTTGCGGCAATGAAAACCGCGCGCCAAGTTAGATTATTTATAAGTCAATGGGTGTGCCGTCGGGGACTATCAGTTTCTGGATAACGGATGATGGATGCAGATTAAACTGCATTGCAAGCGTTTCGGCACAGGTTAGGAAATCGTCCAATTTTAGGCTATAATTAGACGAAAGGTGACGCATGTTTCAACCCCAGTACCAGATTTCGCCCCAACTACTCAACAGTCTGAAGCAGATCGCCATCCTGGTTCACGATCTGAACAAACGAGCCTGGTCCCAGGTGATTATGGCAGAACTACAGGCCGAAGCGGCGGCCGTTTCTGCCTACGCCTCCACCAGCATTGAAGGGAATCCTCTGCCGCTCACCGAAGTGCGACGTCTTCTGCGGCAGCAGCCAGACCAGGCGCGGCAAAGCGAACTGGAGGTGCTGAATTATAATCGGGCGTTGGTGACGTTGAGTGGCGATTGGCAACGGCCGTTGACCTGTGACCTGCTGCTGCACATCCACGCCCAGGTGATGGAAGGGCTGCTGCCGCCGCATCAGAACGGCCGTTTTCGCCAGGAGCCGGTCGTCATCCACAATCCACGCACGCGGGAGGCTGTTTACCTGCCCCCCGATCATGGCGACGTGCCCGCGCTGGTAGATGATTTGCTCGCCTTTGTGCGAATGCACCAGGAGCAGTTGGACGCGGTGATACTGGCCGGGCTGCTGCATAAGCAGCTGGTTATCATTCACCCGTTTATAGATGGAAACGGCCGTGCCACGCGCCTGACCACCAAACTTCTGCTGGCGGGATTAGGGGTCAATACCTTCAACCTCTTTAGCTTCGAAACCTATTACCAGCGTAATGTGACCCGTTACTTCCAACAAGTAGGCGTTTTGGGCAACTATTATGACATCGTAGACAGCCTGGATTTCACCCCCTGGCTGGAATACTTTGCCGCCGGCATTCTGGACGAATTGTGGCGCGTCGAAAAAGAGATGGCGCAGCGCCAGGCGACGCCGGAGACCAGCTTGCAGCCTTATCACCAGATGATTCTGGATTACATTGACGCCCACGGTTTTATTACCGACAAAGCGTACGCCGCGCGCACCGAGCGGGCTAAAGCGACGCGCTCATTAGATTTCAACAAACTCATTGCTCTGGGACTGATTGTGCGTCAGGGTCAGGGACGCGCCACCCATTACCGGCGAGCGCAGGATACGCCGTAGCCGTCGATGGTCGGCTGGTAGGATAAGTGGTGGTCGTCCCTGGTCACGGCTTCCAGGAGACAGCAACCTCCCTAGAAGGCGTCCTCCGCCACACCATCAGCGAAAACGGCCGTTGCGAAGTGCCCAGCCGCCGCCGCCAAGAAAGGAAAAAGATCCGAGAAGGATGACGGACACGATGACGCTTTATTAAACACTGTGGGATAAACAAGCCATGGAGGGCAGATGACGGCAGACATTATCCAGGTTGATTACGAAGAATTGGCCATGGCGGCGCAACGGTTTCAGCGGCAGCAGGTTGATATCGAGGCGTTGCAGCAAACTGTAGCTGGCTTTTTGCGTGCACTGGAAAGCGGCGGCTGGCAGGGAAGAGGGTCCAAAGCCTTCTTTGTGGAGATGAATGAGACTGTGTTGCCGGGAATCGGCCGTCTGGCTGAAAGCCTGGGTGAAGCCAGCGCCACCATCCAAAAGATCAGCGACCTCTTTTCCGCCGCCGAAGAGGAAGCCGCCGCGCAAATCGATGCCGGGGATGGCGCGCTGCTGCCGCCCGCTAACGGCGGCTCCGCTACAGGAAACAATTTTGATCTCCCTGCTTTATTCTTTCAATCGAACCGGCTTTTCCTGGATATTCTGCTGGCCATGTCCGAGAACCGCGGTGTGACCAGGGAGCTGTTCAAAGAATTCGGGCGCTTCCTAAACGAGCTGACCGGGCAGCGCGGACATGTCGGACTGATGGACGACGTCTACCGCACCTTTTTTGTGAAGCACATTCCCTTCCTCGATAACCTGGGTTTTCTGGATGGCCTCGATAAATTTTTAGGTAGCCGGTGGTTCGAAGGCGGGTTGGTGGGGGTTGATGCGACGTTCGGCTTTTTCGAGGATTTGCAGCAAGGAACCTATGGCAATGATTATCTGAAAGCCGGAGGCGTCAACACGATAGACTCTTTGATTCAGCTTGCCATTTCCAAAGCACATCCTTATGCCATGGTGGCCCTGCTCGTGAACAGCGCTGTACAGGTCGGGGGAAATATGGAGGTTGGCATTCGCAGAACCCTGGCCGATCTGTTTGCCGTTGATGCCGAAATGGGCGCAATGCTGCGTCATGACGCCGACCAAATGGACGCAGCGTTAAACAAGATGGACCTGGGCAATATTACCAAAGAATTCAGCGAAGTCGTTTACGAAACGGGCGCTCGACGCCTGGGTATCTTATCAGAATTAAGCCGCGTCAGCGGCAATGGAATGCTGGCCCTGGCGCAGGACCCATCCTTTCACACGCTGTCCCGCGTCGGCAGTTCGCTAGCCCAGGCCGTAGACGGGCACGGGGCGGACCTTTTCTACATGACAAATCCAATGCTGGCTTTTCTGCCTTCCGGTTCAGGCAACGACTGGCAAAATCTTTTTGATGTAGGCAAGGCGTCAGCCAATGTTCTGGATGGTTTGGCCGATTGGGGTATTGCCTCAGCTGCTTCCAACGCCCATATGGGCGTCAATAGCCTGGCGCAGTGGGCCAATTCATCGCCCTTTGTCCCTGACGCCCTGAAATCGGCGGTCACCGAAGGAGCCAAAGACATGGTCCGGGCGCAGCAAAAACAGGCTGACTGGCTTATTGGGCTAATCGACTTTTAGAGGAACTTACAATGATGACAGAAAATAGCATGTCAATCCAGCTTGGCCGCGAGGAACTGGTCAGTTTGCTGAATTTATTGGGCTTCAAAGGAATGCTGGGTTTGGGCAAAGATTATCTGGCCGATTTTTCCGAAGATGCCCAACGGCAAATCTTACGGGCCGGGGCCAATGCGCTGCGGGCCAAAGGCTGGCTGCGCGAAGAAGTGGAAGACGGCCAGATTCGCCTGCGTGTGGACAGCACAGTCCTGGCCTTGTTGGGCGTCTGTCTATCCGCCGACCGCCTGTTGTATATCAGCCATTGGCGGGCAGATGCGCCGCCGCGCACCTGGTATGTCCATTTAGGTCCCAGTATGACGGTGATTCACCGGACGACGATGCCGGGGGTGCATGAAATGTGGGCGACGGTGGTCCCGGCCGAAGCGCTGGCCGAGATTAGCGCGCTTTTGCAGTTGGATGAGGTCACATTGCCGGAAGGGCTGAAGCTGATTTTGAGCGATGTGGCGTTGGCAGAGGTGATGGAATTGGCCGGCGGGGATGGGCGGGAAACGGCCGTGGCCAACCTGCTGGCTAAGGCGGGTGTTACGGGGATGGCAGGAGAGGCGTGGGTAACGGCCGTGAGGAATGTTCGGGCCAACAGCATGGTGTCTTTGCTAGAAACCCTTAACGGCGCTGAGGGCCTTGTGTCTGCGCCAGTAAGATCGGTTTCGTTTTTACGATCGGCTCAAGATTTATGGTTGGTGGAAACGGCCGTGGGGGATGCATCACAGCTTTCTTTGGAACAAATATCAATAGATCACGGGAAAATCGAATTAGGGTTGTTGTTAGGATTGCAAGTATCTGAGTCTCTCTGAGAAAGTCGGTCATACAAAACGAGATGAACGACGCCCCTTTCCAGATTGCCATCAACCAGAAGTACTGCGACAAAGTTAAACCAGGTGACGGCCGTTTCTGGCGCTTTAACATGACTTTCCAGAATACCCGGCTCACTCTACCCAAACTGCTGGCTGCCATTCGCGAAGGCTATGCCTGGACTGCTCTCCATCGCCACAAGCGACACCACCGACCCACTCCTACCAACCCTCACTACCGCACCACCTACCGCGTGAAGGCTAACGTCGTGGGCAGCCAGCTGCTAGCTCTGGACAGTGACACCGGTGATGAGCGCAGCCAGTTCGATACCCCAACTGGAGAAGATCGCAAGAGAAAGTCTCATGTATGCCTTAGGAACCCTACGGCCTACCTACAGGTTCTGCGAACGCCCATTCGCGCCTGTGTCTTCAAACGTGGGGGAACACCAGGTTCTGCTTTGGTAAAAAGGATGGGTTGCATAACACGCAAAAGCCCTATCTGGTTAGCACAATCTGTCTGGTAGGTCCGGTTGTTTTTTCGGCCCTTCATGAGGAACTTCTCGCAAAGTGCGAGAAGTTGTCCAGACTTGTCTTGACGATTCATATCGGCCCAGGAATGGCTGAGGTCTGTTGTTTCACTCAATTCTACCCAATGGCTAACTGTGTTTTTTCTCGATCACCCTTGGTGGTATGATACACTTAGCCCCAGGGGATGAGTCAAGAGGTTTATGAAGATTTGTGTCGCGCAAACCAGGCCGGTCACCGGTGACATTGACCAAAACATCATCTTACACCGGCGCTTCATTGAGCAAGCCGCCACCGGAGGTGCAGACCTGATTGTTTTCCCGGAACTGTCGCTAACCGGTTACGAACCAGCTCTGGCGCAGGTATTGGCCCTTCGCCCGGAAGACGGCCGTCTCGATGTTTTCCAGTCGATGGCCGCCACCCACAACCTGACGATTGGGATTGGCGCGCCCACCCGCCACCCGGATGGGGTCTGCATCAGTCTGATTATTTTTCGGCCCAACAAACCCAGGCACATCTATGCCAAGCAATATCTGCACCCCGACGAAGAAGCATTTTTTGTCAGCGGCGGCATCTCGGAGAATCTGGTAGCCGGCGGGAACAACGTCGCTCTGGCTATCTGTTACGAATTGTCTGTGCCCGCACACGCGGCGCAGGCTTTTCAAAGAGGCGCTGCGGTTTATGTTGCCAGCGTCGCTAAATTTGCCAACGGGGTAGACAGGGCTGCGCAGCGGCTGTCTGAAATTGCCCGCAGCTATGCCATGACGGTGGTCA
>JAGOMA010000039.1 GCA_017993775.1 Chloroflexota bacterium
AGCGGCGGCGGCAGCGCAGCGGGCAGGCTGTCCTCAAGATAGCTGGTTTGTTGTTGTTGGTTGGTTTGTTGGTTGGTTTGTTCGGGATGATAGGGAGCGTGGGGGCGGTAACGGCCGTCTACGCCTACTTCACCCAAAACCTGCCCGACTTCACCCAACTGGAAGCCCTTGGCCAGAACGAAAGCGACACCTTCGAGACCAGCAAAATCTACGCCTGGGGCGACCCCCAGCCCGACACAACCCGCGATCTTGTCCTCATCTACGAAATCATCGACCCGCTCGGCGGCGACCGGCAGTGGGTGAAGTTGGACCAGACGCCGCAAGCCCTGGTCGACGCCACCGTCGCCATCGAAGACAAAACCTTCTGGACCAACCCCGGTTACGATCTGCAAGGCATTGGCCGCGCCTTCTACGAATACGTCCTCGAAGGCGGCGGCGTGCAGGGCGGCTCCTCCATCACCCAACAGGTCGTCAAAAATAACCTCATCGAGCCGGAGCGCCGCGCCGTGGGCGCGGAAGTCGGCTTCGACGATTACCGGCGCAAAGTGGAAGAACTGCTGCTGGCCCATCGCGCCGCCAACACCTACACCAAAGAGCAAGTTTTGGAGTGGTACCTCAACACCAACTTTTACGGCAACCTGGCTTACGGCATCGAGGCGGCGGCGCGCGTTTATTTCGACAAAACGGCCGCGCAGCTCACCCTACCCGAAGCCGCCATGCTCGCCGCCATCCCCCAATCCCCCGCGCTGAATCCATTGGACAACCCGGCGGCAGCCAAAGAGCGGCAAGAACTGGTGCTGGACACCATGGCCCGCGAGGGCTACATCACCAGCGAAGAAGCGGCGGCGGCCAAACTGGCTCCGCTGCAATTGGTCGAAGGGCCGGAAGCGCGCTTCGACATCATCGCGCCGCACTTTGCCCTGGAGGTGCGGCAGCAATTGGAAGCCATGTTTGGCCCGGAGCTGGTGCTGGGCGGCGGGCTGCGCGTCTACACCACGCTGGATTTGACCATGCAGCGGCAGGCGGAATGCGTGGCGCGGGCGCAAATTGCCCGGCTCTCCGGCGACCTGGGCGACGGACTGCCCGCCGACGAGCGTGACAACTGCCCGGCGCTGGCCTTCTTGCCGCCGCTCAACGCCGCCGACGTGGGCGTGGATCACAAAGTCAACAACACGGCCGTTGTCATGCTAGACCCGCGCACGGCCGAAATCAAAGCCCTGGTCGGCAGCCGCAGCTATTGGGACGCCAGCATCGACGGCTCCTTCAACGTGGCTGTGGACGGCCTGCGCCAGCCGGGCAGCTCCTTTAAGCCCTTCACCTATCTGACGGCGCTCAGCCAGGGCTACACCGCCGCCACCATGATGCTCGACGTGGAAACCGACTTTGGCACGCCCTACAACGGCGTGCCCTACGTGCCACAAAACTACGATCGCCAGTTCCACGGCCCCCTGCGCCTGCGCGAAGCGCTGGGCAACAGTTACAACGTGCCCGCCGTGCAGGCCACCAGCTGGGTCGGCGTGGACAAAGTTATCCGCACGGCCCACAACCTGGGCATCACCAGCCTGGACAAAGGGGCCAACGCCTACGGCCTCTCGCTGACGTTGGGCGGCGGCGAGGTCACGCTGATGGACATGGTTTACGCCTACTCGGTGATGGACAACATGGGCGTGATGGTGGGGCAGCCGCGCCCGGAAGCCGAGCAGCGCCTGGGCTACCGCACGCTGGACCCGGTGATGATCTTGCGTGTGGAAGACCGCAACGGCCGTGTCCTCTACGAATACAACCAGCCGCAGCGCCGCGAAATCCTGACGCCGCAGTTGGCCTACCTGATGAACGACATCCTGTCCGACCGGCAGGCGCGCTGCGCCGGCTTTGGCTGCCCCAACGCCCTGGAACTGCCGGACAACCGCCCGGCGGCCGTCAAAACCGGCACGACCAACGATTACCGCGACGGCTGGACGGTGGGCTACACGCCGCAACTGGTGACCGGCGTGTGGGTGGGCAACACCGACAATACGCCGATGGACACCGTGCCAGGCAGCAAGGGCGCCGCCCCCATCTGGCACGCGCTGATGAGTTGGGCGCTGCAAGATGAAGCGGTGGCGGTGTGGGAACGGCCGTCTGGCCTGGTGGAAATGGCCGTGTGCAACATCTCCGGCCTGCTGCCCACCAATTTATGCCCCACCGTGTCCGAATTGTTCATCGCCGGCACGCAGCCGACCATTTACGACAACATCTACCAGGAGTTTGCCGTGAACCGGGAGACCGGGCGGCTGGCGACGCTGTACACGCCGCCGGAACTGGTGGAGAACCGCGTCTACCGCGTCTACCCGGAAGCGGCCGCCGACTGGGTGCGCGAGAACGAGATCGAGCAGCCGCCGACGGAATATGACACGATTGTGGATACGGCCGTGTCCACCGCCGATGCCGCCATCACCAGCCCGGCCAACTTCGCCGCCATCACCGGCACGCTCACCATCACCGGCACGGCGCGCGGCGACAACTTCGCCCACTACCGGCTGGCCTACTTCGCCGGCCTGTCGCCCGACGCCGTGCAAATCATCATCGACAACGTGACCGAGCCAAAGACGGACGAGGTGTTGGGCGTGTGGGACGCCAGTCAGTTGAGCGGCCTATACACCCTGCTGCTGACCGTGGTACGGGACGATGGCAGCTTTGCCGAGACCAGCGTACACGTGACCGTGGACAACCAGCCGCCCACGGCCGAAATCCTCTTCCCACTGCCCAATCAGCAAATCTTCACCGACGAGGAGTGGGTGCTGGTGCAGGCTCAAGTCAGCGACGATTTGTCGGTGGACCGGGTGGAGTTTTACGCCGACGGCGCGGAAGTGCCATTTGCCATCAGCACGGTGCCGCCGTTCACGGAGAAGTGGACGATTCCCGGGCCGGGCTGCCATACCTTCAAAGTGGTGGCGTTTGATGCGGCGGGGAATAGGGGGGAGGGAACGGCCGTGCCCGTTTGCCTGGTGGCGCGCTAAACATTTCCCTCCAAATTTTGTCGCGCGGTTACCCTGTTACGCTATCTCCGCCAGCACCTGTTCCCGCAAAACAGACTGGTTTACAGCCACCGGCAGCGCCCGTACCACACCGGCGCGGGGGGCGCGAATCTCGTTTTCCATTTTCATTGCTTCCAGAATAAGCAGCGGCTGACCGGCTTTGACGGACTGCCCGGCCGCCACCATGACCCGGGTGATGAGACCGGGAATAGGGGCTTTGACACGGCCGTCGCCGCTGCGGACCGGCTGCGCGGCCGTGACCGCCATATCGTGAACTTCCAACGTATGCAAACCACCATAGGCTTTTATCCAGTCGAGGTTGGGATGAAAGGTCACTTCGTACGGACGGCCGTCTACCACCATCCACTCCATCTCCGCAAAGGCCGCTTCCAACTCCGGAATCAACACCGAAACCGGTTTACCATCAACCACCACCGTAAACGTAGATTCATTTTGCGGAAAAACCGCAGCTTCAATTTCAAACAGTTGATCATCAATTGTGACAGCAAGTTTAGGCATAGATCACCTCTCGATATTGGCGGATGAGTGTTATTCGGGCAGCCGGCGGCTGTCTTGATGCCAGCCGTGTGCGGTCCGCGCCGGAACAGTTGGCCGAAACATCTGGTTGCGCCGCACATACAACATCGCGGCAATCACCGCCAGATCGCTAAAGTAGGTTTCGCGCGGTGGCGTACAACTGAAGGCGGTGTTGAGCAGATTGGTATCGTAACGGCCGTTCTCAAACGCCGGCGCGCATAACACATGCTGCAACAAAGGCAGATTCGTCGGCGTCCCTACCAGTTGAAAATCTTCCACCGCCCGGCGGATCCGTGCCAGGCACTGCGCTCGGTCCGCGCCCCAAACCGTCAGCTTGGCAATCAGCGAATCATAATTGCCCGGCACGTCACATTCTGAATAAACATACGTGTCCACACGCACTTCTGGCCCACCGGGCAGGCGCACCCGCCGCAGCCGCCCAGGGCTGGGCAGCCGCCGCCACGGGTCTTCGGCGTGGATACGGCACAACATCGCCCAACCTTCCAGGCGCACATCGGCCTGTGTCCGGCCTAACGGCTCCCCGGCGGCAATGCGCAGTTGTTCCTGGACCAGATTCATGCGCGTGATCATCTCCGTCAACGCATGGTCAACCTGGATGCGCGATTTGATCTCGGTGAAGAAAAATTTGCCCTCGGTATCCACCAAAAATTCGACCGTGCCCGCGTTTTCATAGTTGAACAGGCGGGCAATGCCCAGTGCCGCAGCCCAGATTTCCTGGCGCAGCGCGGGGGTCAGGCAAGGCGCAGGCGATTCTTCTACCACTTTGCGGTTGCTGTATTGCAGCGAGCCTTCACGCTCGCCCAGGTGGATGATATTGCCCGATTTGTCCGCCAGTATTTGCACGCCCACTTGATGAGCTGGCAGTATCGCCTTTTCCAGATAGACGCGCCGGTTGCCATAGACGGCCTGCGCTTCCATTTGCGCCCGCTGCACGGTGGCTTCCAAATTTTGCGGGCTTTTCAGCAGCCGTTCGGCTGAGCCGCGCCCGCCGCTGCAAGATTTCACCACCAGCGGATACCCGATCAGGTCGGCGGCGGCTTCCAGGGCATTGAGATCACTTTCATCGAAGGAAATGGGCGCATAATCGACGACCGGGAACCCGGCGGCGCGCGCTTTAGCCAGGGCCTCGATTTTGTTGCGTAAGGTTTGGAGAACGGCCGTTCCCGGCCCCACAAACACCATCCCCGCCGCCTCACACGCCGCCACAAAGTCCGCCTCCTCCGCCAGATAGCCATACCCCGGATGGATCGCCTCCGCGCCCCGCTCCTGAGCAATGCGCAAAATCGCCTCCTGATCCAGAAAACCTCGGGGAGAATCCAGCCGCACACATTCATCGGCAATGCGCACATGCCGCGAACCGGCGTCTGGCGCTTCATACAACGCAATCGTATGCAGCCCCATCTCCCGGCACGTTATAATAATTCGCGTGGCAATCTCACCACGGTTCGCAATCAAGATTTTCTTAAACATAGTTTTCTCTTAGTCCAGTAGTCGTGCAGTCTGGTGGTCTGGTAATCATCCTTTCGACCACTCGACTCCTCAGCCTACATCGGCGAAATTCCATGCTTCTTCGGCAAATGCCGCTCGCGCTTCGACAGCGACACTTCCAGGCCGCGTATCAGGATGCGCCGGGTATCTTTTGGTTCAATCACCTCGTCGATCAGGCCGCGCGACGCGGCGACGTAAGGATTGTTGAAGCTGCGTTCGTAGTTGTCCACCAATTTTTCCCGCTCGGACTGGGAATTTTCCGCCGCCTTTAGCTCGCGCCGGAAAAGGATGTTGACGGCCCCTTCCGCGCCCATCACGGCGATTTCAGCGTTAGGCCAGGCATACAGCAGATCGCCGCGCAGCCCCTTGCTGCTCATCACGCAGTACGCGCCGCCGTAGCTTTTGCGCAAGATCACCATCAGCTTGGGCACCGTCGCCTCGCTGTAGGCGTAAATCATGCGCGCCCCATTGCGAATGATGCCGCTGTACTCCTGGTCGGTGCCGGGCAAAAAGCCGGGCACGTCTTGCAGCGTCAGAATCGGGATGTTGTAGGCATCGCAAATGCGGATGAAATGGGCGGTCTTGATCGACGCTTTGATGTCGATGCAGCCCGCCAGCACCATTGGCTGGTTGGCCACAATGCCGATCACCCAGCCGTTGAGACGGGCAAATCCGACAACCATGTTTTCGGCCCACAGCTGGTGTACCTCGAAGAATGCGCCATCATCCACGATGCTGGTGATGACCTGATGCACGTCGTAGGGTTTGTGGGGGTCGGTGGGGACGATTTTTTCCAGTTCCGGGCAGCGCCGGTTGGGGTCGTCTACCGGCTGGATGTAGGGTGGGTCTTCTTTGTTGTTGGATGGCAGGTAGCTGAGAAGCTGCCGTGCCCGGTTCAGGCAGGTGCGGTCATCCTGGGTGAGGAAGTGGCAGACGCCGCTTTCGTGGCTGTGGATCATGCCGCCGCCCAGATCTTCCAGACTGACATTCTCCTGCATCACCGATTTGACCACGTCCGGCCCGGTGATGAACATAAAGCTGTTCTCGGTCATGAAGACGAAGTCGGTGAGCGCCGGGGAGTAGACCGCGCCACCGGCGCATGGCCCCATGATGAGCGAAAGCTGGGGGATGACGCCGGAGGCTTCGCAGTTGGCGTCGAAGATTTTGGCGTAGCCGCCCAGGCTGTCTACGCCTTCCTGGATGCGCGCGCCGCCGGAGTCGTTGAGGGCGATGAAGGGGCAGCCATATTGCAAGGCCATACGCATGGCCTTGACGATCTTGTTGGCGTGCATTTCACCGAGCGACCCGCCCATAACGGACACATCTTGGGCGGCGATGAAGACGTGACGGCCGTTTACCAGCCCAAACCCCGTCACCACGCCATCGCCATACCGGGACTCCTTGCCGCCCAGATACGTCTCGTAACGCGGCAGCACCAGCGAGTCGATTTCTTCAAACGTGCCCGGATCAAACAATAGATCGATGCGCTCGCGGGCCGTCAGGCGGCCTTTGCTGTGCTGGCGGTCGGCTTCTTCGGCCGTGCCAAATGTTTCTGCTTTGCGCTGGCGCAAATCCTGCAAGTAATCATCCATTTCTCGAACCATAGTGTCTCCTCCAGACTGGAGTTTGTTAGTTAGTTGGTTGGTTAGCTGGTTGGTTAGTTGGCGATCGGCAAACTAACCAACTACGCCACCTCTTCTCCCACGACCAATGTCAGGACAAAGTTTTCCCAGGTGCGCCACCAGCCGCTAAACGACGGGGCGGGGCGGGGCAGCCGGTTATCATCGCAGCGAATGGCGAACGGGGTCCAGTTGGACGGCCGTTCCTCCACCGGCGGCAGCATACATTCCACATACCGCGTGTCCACCGTCAGGCCCAGGTGCAGCGCTTTCAGCACGGCTTCCTTGGCGCTCCAGACGGCCGTTACCAGCACATCCCGCATCTCACCCACCGCCTGGCCCACCAGCTCGCGCTCTGCCGCCGTAAAATAATCGGCCACAAACACCTCTGACCGGCGCTCAATCCATTCCAGGTCTGCGCCGATGGGCCAGGACGGCCGTTCCACCAACGCGCAAAACGCATGCCCATGCGCATGGCTGATCGACAGCGTTACCAGCGAGTTCAGTTCCGTTTCCTGCGGCTGGCCGTTACCCATCGACAACTGCCCATTCACAATCGGGTCGCCGCGACGGCCGTTGCGCACCTCAATCTCCGGCAAGGTCAATTCCTGGCCTGTCTGCTGGCGCACAACTTCCTGAATCAACTGCTTCGCCGTCCAGCGGCCCAACAGCCAATCCCGCCGCCGCTTCTCCGTCCGCAAGGTGGCCAGCTTGATCTGCTCGTCGGGATGCAGCACCCCGGCTAAGACCACGCCGTCAGCCAATTCCGGATGCGCCTGCGCGGATTGAATGAGCCAATGAATCATCATCAATACTCGACTACAAAGTGACTTTTCCCGGCAGCGCCACCGTCTGATACGCGCTGACGATGACATACAGATTACCTTTTTCGTCCACAACCTGGGCGTCATAGGCTGCGCCGTTGTCCAGGGCTTTTACTATGGCGTACAGGCGACGGCCGTTCGCCGCTTCAGGCTGGCGGAATGTCGTCACCGAGTGGATGGCTGCCGGTAAGGCCATCTCGCCGTGGGTGCGAATTTGCCACACGCCCGCCGTTTGGAAAACCAGTTCGATCAGGCGCGGGGCCATCAGCGCCGCCGCTTCCGCCGGCTGCGTATTGGGCGGCAGATTGTCGGCCAGCAGGCCGATGGCCTGGCTGCCTTCCACTTTTGCCCGCTCCAAAACCTGGTAAGCGGGACCATGAAAGTAGATGTTGTAAATCGCTTCCGCCGTGATATCCATCTCTTTGGCTGGCGGCGGCGTCAGGGTGAGGTCAGGTTTGCCCAACGGTGTCGGCGTCAGGCGGACATTGGCAGTGAAGTGCCGCTTTTCTTGCTGGCCCGCTTTGCCCAGATCGCGCCGTGACCACAATTCTGTGTGGGCGATGAGGCTGCCGCCGCGTACCGGGGTGAGAACGGCCGTTAACCACAACGTTTGCGCCTCCAACCGGTAAAACTTAAACGGGCTGGAAAATTCTTCCTGCTCCACAGCGGCCACATGGTAGCCAGGAGCCAGCAGCGCCGCCAGTTGGGCAAAGGTCTCCGTACCCATCACCCCCGGCAGCAGCGGCGTGCCTTCCATGGCATGATCGTACAAGAACGGCTGCGCCTTTGGGTCCAGCGTCGTCGTCGCCTGCCAGCCGCCATACAACTTCGCCCCTGTCAGGTTGCCCACCATTAAAAACTTTGCGCCTTCGCGCCTTTGCGTCAAAAATTCTTCCGCTTTCCCCAGGTCCAGGCCGCCCGTCGCGTCAAACTCCTCGGCCATCACGCCCAACGCGCCGCCCACCACAATCTCGCCCTTAAACGCGTTGGCCACCAGTTCGCGGCGCACAGTCGGCACGCCCGCTTCCGGCGGCAGCATGTCGATGCCCGCCATGGCCATAATTTTAGGCAGCGAACCGCGCGAGGCCATGCCAATGCCGCCCCAGGCGGTCCAGTCGATGGCGATGCCTTTGGTTTTTGGCCGCGTGGTGCGCAGACTGCTGGTCATCTTGCACAGCAGATCGTTGGCCGCACTGTAATCGGTCTGGCCGTTGTTGCCAAAGCGGCCGGCCACAGAGCTAAAGACCACCGTCGCCCCGATGTCCATGCCTTTGGCCGCGTTCAGCAGGCTGAAGAAGCCATCGGCCTTGATGTCGAAGACCAGGTTGAATTGCTCGGCCGGTTTGTCCGGCAAGATTTTGCTAATTTCGATGCCGCCGGCGTGGATGAGGACGTCGATACGGCCGTATCGCCTTCTTACATCCGCCACCACCGCCGCCACCGCCGATCCATCCAGCAAATTCACGCTGTGGTAATAGGCCACGCCGCCCGCCGCTTCCACCGCTTCAATGGCCCGCAGCGCCGCTTCGTCCCGTTCAATTGTCGCCAACTGCTTTTCGATGAACGCCGGAGTCGGCCGTTCACCGGCCGTTTTGGCCTCGGCGATAAGCTGCTGCTTCAAGGCTTCCTTGTCGCTGCGGAACAGCGCGATTTTTTCGCTGGCCCGATCCGGCTCGCCCACCAGGTCCAGCAGGTAGAACGTGCCGCCGCTGTGGGCCGCCAGATCGCCGATGATCTCGCTGGTGATGCCGCCCGCCGCTCCCGTCACCACAAACACGCTGTCCCGATTGAGAGTCAGGCCATTCATGCCATAAGTCGCCGGCTGCTCCACGACTGTCACCGTAAAGCGCTGCTCCTCCACGTAACCCACTTCCACCACGCCCGGATCGCTCAGGGTTTCGGCGATGAGCAGGTCGGCGGGCTGCGCCGTCTTGCGGCTGACCTCAAAATCGACCGCTTTAACGAGTACGTCGGGGCGTTCGCGTTTGTACGCCTTCGTGAAGCCGGTCACGCCGCCGCCCAGCGGGGCCGCCGCGCCTTCCGGTCCATAGCCGTGCAGGCCACCCATGCGCGTGGCCGCCACCAGGAAACTCCCCGGCTCGCTAACAGACTCATACAGCGAGCGCATGGTGGTGTAAAGGTTTTTGACGCGCACGCGGTTTAATTCGCGCCACATCGCCAGATCCATCTCGTCGATGGCCGGTTCCACGTCCAACGCCGGCAGCCAGTAGACGCCTTGCACCGGCCCTTCGGCCAGCCAGGCGGCCAGCTGCTTTTCAATGAGCTCGCCGGCTTTGCTGGTTTCCAGGCTAAGAACGTTGACGCCCAATTTGCGCAAACGGCCGGTCAGCGCTTTGCCAATGCCACCCTCGTCCATAGCCACAATGACCCGGCTGTTTTCATCCAGAGTGACGCCGGTTGGCTTGCAGAGGGAGAGAGACGGCCGTAACGCGGCTACCGCCACGCGGCGGGGCATCTGGTCGGCGTCTTCCAGGCGGTAAGTTAGAGATTGGCGATTGGCGATTGGCGATTGAGGGGCGGCCTCTTCTGGCTCAGAGCTAACATCTTCTGGCTTAGAGCTTTCGGCCAAATCTGGCCGCATTTCCCGCACAAACTCGATCACCCGTTCCAGGGTGTTGTAGGTCCGCAAATTCAGGTCGTCGCGGCGCGGGATGTCGAAGGTCTGACGGATGGCGGCGAAGGTTTCCGCCTGTTTCACCGTGTCGATCCCCAGATCGGCCTCCATGTCCAGGTCCAGTTCCAGCATGTCTTCCGGGTAACCGGTCTGCTCGGCTACCAGAGCCAGAACCTGCGCAACGATGGAATCGGCGGGGGGAGACTGGAGATTGGAGATTGGAGATTGGGCGGCAGCGGCCGATGGTGTGCTTTGCGCCACTTCTGGCTTAGCGCTAACAGCTTCCGGCTCAGAGATTGCCGCCAAATCCGGCCGCATCTCTTTCACAAACCCGACCACTTTTTCCAGGGTGTTGTAAGCGCGCAGGTTCAGGTCGCTGCGCGCCGGAATGGCGAATTCTTCGCGGATGGCGGCGAAGGTTTCGGCCTGCTTCACGGTGTCGATGCCCAAATCCGCTTCCATGTCCAAATCTAAATCGAGCATGTCTTCTGGATAGCCGGTTTGCTCGGCCACCAGGGCGATGATCTGGGCGGCGATGGTATCGGCGGCGGG
The DNA here is from genome assembly GCA_017993775.1 of Chloroflexota bacterium. GTDB lineage: Bacteria > Chloroflexota > Anaerolineae > Promineifilales > Promineifilaceae > Leptovillus. The sequence goes on from JAGOMA010000039.1 coordinate 10,694, forward strand.
AGATTGGCGATTGGAAACTTGCAGGTCGCTTACAACTTCCGGCTCGGAGCGAACGGCTTCTGGCTTAGAGCTTTCTGCCAAATCCGGCCGCATTTCTTTCACAAACCCGACCACTTTTTCCAGGGTGTTGTAGGCGCGCAGGTTCAGGTCGCTGCGCGCCGGGATGGCGAATTCTTCGCGGATAGCGGCGAAGGTTTCTGCCTGCTTCACGGTGTCGATGCCCAAATCCGCTTCCATGTCCAAATCTAAATCGAGCATGTCTTCCGGGTAGCCGGTTTGCTCGGCCACCAGGGCGATGATCTGGGCGGCGATGGTATCGGCGGCGGGAGATTGGCGATTGGAGACTGGAGATTGGGGCTGAGGCACGGCCGTTTCCGTCACCGGTTCGACTATTTTTTCAACCTGCACGGGCGCGGGCGCGGGTTCCAGTTTGGGGGCAGGCGGCGGGGTCATGGCCGGAGGCATGGGGGCAGGAACGGCCGTTTTCTCCATCACCATGCGCGCCGGGGCAACGGCCGTCGCCATCGCCCCATCACCCGCCAGAGTGCGCTGCACTGGCCCGGTGCCCACCTGCCAGCGATTGGGCGCGGGCACACGCGGCGGCGCGCCATCCGCTTTGATGCGCAGGACGCGTTTCTCTACCTCTGTCTCAGCCACGTCATAACCGCTGATGTCAGCCAGCCAGCGCTGGTACAGCAGCGGGTTTTCGCTGCGGTTCAGACCGCCGGGAATGCGCCGTGTCAGCGTCATGGCAATTTGCGAGCCAAACCCGGCCGCCAGATGCAGCGCGTACTGCACCGGATAACGCCCGCCACGACTCAAATTCAGCGGTCCCAGGTCGGGGTCTACCACCTTAAAGTTGGGCACGGGCGGCACAATGCCATACTCCAAAATCTTCACGGCGATCACGTCTTCCACGCCCACGCCCATCGGGTGGCCGGTGAAGCCTTTGGTGTTGGCCATGATGATTTCGTTGGCCGCTTCGCCAAAGGTTTCGCGCAGGGCGGTCACTTCGGCGGCGGCGCTGCCGCCGCGTGCCGGCGTGTAAGTTTCGTGGGACATAAAGACGGTTTGCGCGGCCATAGCAAAACGGTTCAGGCCAAACCGGCGTTCGGCGGCCGTGACCAGATTGTTCATCACCAGGGCGATGTGGTTAACATCCAGCCGCGTGCCGTGGAAAGCGCTGTTGCTGGTTTCGCTGCTGAGCAGTTCCACAATGCCGCGCATACCGCGTTCACGCACGGCGTCTTCACTTTCCACCACGAGGGCGCACGCGCCCATGCCCATGATAGTGCCGTGGCGGCGCAGATCGAAGGGCAAAGCTGCTTCGGCGACGCGGTCGTTGGTGGTGGCCGCGCCAACCGCCAGGAAACCGGCTCCTACCCATTCCATCAGGTTGTCACCGGTGACGTTGTCTGCGCCCAAAACGATGACGCGGCGGCAACGGCCGTTACGAATCCAATCCTCGGCAATGGCCACGCCCTGCGCCGTGCTGGCACAGGCTGCATTCACATGCGTGTTCGGGCCGCGCGCGCCGATGTACTGGGCAAACTGGCTGTGCCCCATCGCCAAAATGCGGAACAGGAAGCGCCGATCAAACGTGTACGGCTCACGCTCCAACTCGCCGCGCAGTTCGCCAATGCGCCGGTTCAATTCGTTCAGCGCCGCCCCATCGCTGGCGTAGCGGCGTACATCTTCCAGCGCCTCCAACTGACTGCGCCGGTTGACGTAGGTGTAATACCGGCTGAATTCCTCGGCAAACCGGTCGCCGCCGGGGAAGGCGCTGGCAAAAATCACGCCCGTTTCGTCTTGCAGCGATGGCGGCAGTTTCCAATCTTGCGGCAGGTATTTGCCGGTGGTCGTTTTCTTGTAGGTTTGCGTCAGCGGGATGCCCGCCTCGCGCAGCGCGTCCAGCCCGGCGGCCATCGCCAACTGCGTGGTGATGTCCAGCGCTTCTACCAGCTTGCCGTCCACGCCGTATTCAGCTTCCAGGTCAAAACTGCCCGGCCGTCCGGCCAGTTTAATCACCTCCGAGGGATCGTCGATGGTGACAAAACTGCCGGAGCCATCGGCGGCCTTCACCAGCCGGGTGATGCGTTTTGCCACGATCTTGTTGCGGAACCGTTCGGGGATCAGGTCGATAAACTGCTCGCCGCGCAAAATGCGCAGGGCGTTGTCGGGGTCCATCACCGGCTTTTCCGCGCCCGGCAGCCCCAGGCCAGTGCCGCTGATGACGACAGAGCCGAGGGGGACGGCGTTGCGGTCGTAGACTTGGTTGGTTGGTTGGTTTGTTGGTTGGTTGGTTTGTTGGAGGGCTTGCGTTAAAAGTTTGCCGAGCGCCTCTAGTTGAACTGGCGTTGAGCCGTTACTTTCCATCATTTCATCTCTACTGTTATTTGTTACCTGCTGATTGTTGCTTGTTGATTGCTGGCCGTTGTAACCCGCCGCATACAGGCCGCAAAGCGCCTGGTTAAAGGTGGGCAGCGTGCCTTGTTTGGGGTGATTGGTCAGCAGGGCGGTGACGTCTTCTTTGTCACCGAACACGTCATTGACAAAACCGCGCAGGGCGCGTTTGGGACCAACTTCCAGGAACAGGCGCACGCCCATATCGTAAAGCGTTTCCAGACCTTTCACCCACTGCACCGGCGAGGCGATTTGTTTTTGCAGAATGTCTTTGATGGCGTTAACGGCCGTCGGGTACACCGCCCCCGTCACATTGGCCACCAGCGGCAGGGTCGGCTCGCTGATGCGCAGGCGGTCCAACACCTGGCGCAGCGGCGCGCTGGCCGGAGCGACGATGCTGGTGTGGAAGGCATGGCTGACCGGAATGGTCATGGCCCGGTAACCTTGCGCTTCAAACTGGGCGACGGCTTGCTCAACGGCCGTACTCGCCCCGCCAATCACGCACTGGCTGCTGCTGTTGATATTCGCCGGGACCACATACCCATCAATCTGACCCAAAATCTCTTCCACTTTGTTATACGGGGCCAGAACCGCGGCCATTTTGCCATTGTCCGGCACGTCCAGATTGGCCATTTCGCTGCCGCGCGCCGCCGCCGCTTCCAGGGCATCGGCAAAAGGCATAATCCCGGCGGCGATGAGCGCCGCGTATTCACCTAGCGAGTGCCCCATCACCACATCCGGCTTGAAGCCATAATCGGCCAGCAGAGCCATCATGGCCATGTCCAGCGTCAGCATGGCCGGCTGGCAAATCTCGGTTTGCATCAGGTCAAAATTGGCCTGCATCATGGCCGCCGAATCGTCGGCATTCACAAAAATGTAGTCGGTCAGGGGCTTGCCCAAGATGGGCGTCATCACCGCGTCGGCTTCGGCAAAGATTTTGGCCACGGTCGGCGAGAGTTCGGCCAGTTCGCGCCCCATGTTGGCGTATTGGCTGCCCTGGCCGGGGAACAGGAAGGCGATTTTGCCCTCCGTCCGGCCGCTGCCGCGGAAAATGCCCTGCGCCTGGACCGCTTTCCAGGCCTGCGGGTTGTCGAAACTCATCACTTTACGCGCTTTTTGCAGGCGATCCAGCAGTTCGTCGTGGTCGCCGTAGTCGATGATGAGGCGTTCGGGGGAGTGGATAACGGCCGTGTCCGGCAGCGCAGCCATCGGCGGCATCCATCCATTTCTTACGCGCACCAATACCTCATCCAGTTTTTCTTGAAGGGTTAGCGGTGAACCCGCACCCAGCGCAAAAATTCCGCGCACGGGTGCGGGTCTCGCCGCCATCAACGTGGCTCCATTGGACTCCGATCCAGAGGTGGGTTGCGGGACAGAGACGCCCGCGAAGGATTTGTTCTTTTGTGTCAGTGCGCCGGGGATGTGTTCTTCTAGCACCACATGGAAATTGGTGCCGCCAAACCCATAGGCGCTCACGCCGCAGCGGCGCGGCGCGCCATTTTGCTGGGACCATTCGCGCGTGTTGTGATTGGGATAGAAAGGCGTGCGGCTGAAATCGATGTTGGGATTCGGCCGTTCGGCGTTGAGCGTGGGCGGCAAAATTTTGTGGTACAGCGCCAGGGTGGCTTTAAGCAAACCGGCCGCGCCCGCGCCCGCTTTCAGGTGGCCAATGTTGCTCTTGGCCGAGCCGATGGCAATGCTTTGCCGCGCCGCGCCGCCAAACACTTTGGCCAAACTTTCAACTTCCACCACGTCGCCGACGCGGGTGGAGGTTCCATGGGCTTCGACCAAAGTGGCCGTGGCCGGGTCCAGCCCGGCAATCTCCCAGGCGCGCTCGATGGCTAGCTGCTGGCCGACAGGGTTGGGCGCGGTGATGCCTTTGCCTTTGCCATCGCTGCTGCCACCCACGCCGCGAATCACAGCATAAATTTTGTCACCATTGCGTTCGGCATCGGCCAGCCGTTTGAGCAGAAACGCGCCAGAACCTTCGCCCATCACAAAGCCATCGGCCCCATCGCCAAAGGGACGGCTGCCGGTGGCGCTGAGCGCGCCGATTTTGCAGAATTTAACAAAAATGGGCGCGCCCATGTTGCGGTCCACGCCGCCGGCGATGACCGCGTCTACCTGGTGTTGGGTCAGCATTTCGATGGCCGCGTTGAGGGCGGCAAAGCTGGAAGCGCAGGCGGCGTCGGTGATGAAGTTGGGGCCGCGTAAGTTGAGCAAATTGGCCACGCGCCCGGAGACGATGTTGGGCAGTTCGCCGGGCATGGTGTCTTCGGTGATGGCCGGGATGCGCTGGTCGATGACGCTGTGCCATTCGGCGATGATTTGCCGCCGCAAATCGGGCGGAAGTTGGTTGAAGGCGGCCGAGGAGGCCAGCGCATCGGCATACTCAGGGAAAACGATGCGGTTTTGCGTGATGTAATGCAGTTCGCCGCCCATGGCTGTGCCGAGGATAACGGCCGTGCGTTCGGTGGGTAACGGCCGTGCCGGATACCCATAATCGGCCAGCGCTTCAGCGGCAATCGTCACCGCCCACTGCTGGCCTTCGTCCATCGCCGCCGCCACTTTGGGCGGCATACGGAACTGCTTCCAATCAAATTCAAAACCGCGCACCCAGCCGCCGATCTTGCTGTAGGTTTTATCCGGCGCATACGGGTCCGGGTCATAATAAAATTCAGGGTTCCACCGTTCCGGCGGCACATCGGTGATGCTGTACCGCTTGTTGACGATGTTTTGCCAAAAGGCGGGCGCGTTGGGCGCGTCCGGTAAAATCGCGCCTACCCCGACAATGGCCACTGCTCTTTCTGCTGAATCCATCTTTCACCCCTTGCAAAATTACTTAAACGCCTTATTCAAGGCCGCCGCCGCTAAATCCATGTCTTCCAACAGGCCGGTTTGCGCCTGGTAAATGCCCGGCAAATTCAGGGAATTTGCCAGAGCAGGGTCCGTTTGCCCGGCGCCGATGGACCAGCGCAGGCCATCGGCCGCGACTTTGAGGGCGGCTTCACGGCCGTGTATGCGCGCCAATGCCTGCCGGGTGGGGATGTCCAGATTGATCGCCGTGGTCGGTTTGTCCACCACCCGCTCGGCAAACACAGCGGCCGTTTCCGCATAAGCAATCAACTCGCCGAGGCGGAACAACACATGCTGCTGCCGCGTCAGGCGGTCTATCCGGCAGCGCTCCAGAATGACCGACAGGGCGCGCAAAGCCAGCGCAGCAATATTCGCGCCGTTGTTGGGCTGCGTTTGGTGCAGCACATCCAGCCGGTCGGCCCAATCGTTATAAAAAGCCATGCGCGACTTCAAATGAAGCTGCCAGCGGTCGCGAGCAATGGTCCATTCCATAATCTCCGACGTACCTTCGTAAATGGTGGTGATGCGCACATCGCGCTTGATTTTCTCGACCATATACTCTTTGGTGTAGCCGTAACCGCCATGCGCCTGGATGGCGTCTTCGGCGGCCTTATTGCCCGCCTCCGTCGCCATGTATTTGGCGATGGCTCCCTCGGTTTGCAAGCCGTGTTCGCCGTCCTCACTGTCCAGCCGCTCGGCCACCCATTCAATATAACTGCGCGCCGCTTCCAAACGGGCGGCATTGGGCACGATGAGCTTGTGGGTATACCCTTGCTTTTGGCTCAACGGCGCGCCGCCCTGAATACGATCCTGCGAATAGCGGATAGCGCGTCGCAGCGCTTCCCAACCTGCGCCCAGCCCAAACGCGCCTACCATCAGGCGCGTATAACCAAAAACAGCCTGAGCCTGGGCCAGCCCCTGCCCTTCCACGCCGCCCACCAGCCGGTCAACTGGCACGTAGACATCTTCCAGGAAGAGCGCGGCCGTATTGCTGGCGCGAATACCGTGTTTGTCTTCCGGTTTACCTTTGGTGAAGCCGGGTGTGTCTTTATCCACCACAAACCAGGTCGGGCCGCCAGGAGCCAGGGCCAGCACAGTGTATAAATCGGCCACCGCCCCATTGCTGATCCACTGCTTTTGCCCGCTTATTTTGTAGCCGACCACCGCGCCATTTTCCTGTACCGGCACGGCTTTGGTGGTCATAGCCGCCAGGTCGCTGCCGGCCTGCGGCTCGGTTGCGCCATAAGCCATCAGCAAAGCTTCTTCAGCAATGCGGCCCATCCACAACGATTTTTGTGCTTCTGTTCCCCCAACCCGAATAGGATCAGACCCTAGAAACGTCGCCAGAACCCCGGTGGCGACGCCCAAATCAATAGACGCCATCAATTCAGAGACACGGTAAATGTCGTAAGCTCCGCCGCCCAAACCATCATACTCTTCGGGAATAAAGATAAGATGCAGTCCCAACTGCATGGGATCGTAGAGTTCTTGCAAAACATCATGGGGAAACCGGTCTTCATGATCCAGTTTGAGCAAGTAATCAGGGGTTAATTTGCGTTCGGCATACTTTTTTAATGTATCTAAGATCATGTCACGAGTTTCTTGATCTAAACCGGCCATAAGAGCCTCCTAAAATGATATGTGAAAATTGCGTTACGAAACCGGCGCCTACATGCAATAGGTGCTGCGGCTGCTTGTTTTAGTTGTATATGGGCACATGTATGCGTTTGGCAAATCGGCAGATTCAGTGGATGCAATGTTTTTATAAATAAAAAGCACCCTCTGGCACCATATGTGCTCAAGGATGCTCCCCCCAAATTTTTTATGGTTGTGGCTCAAACCTTTAGAAATTGTATTACAGGCAAATTGATGGCAAGAGTGACAAATGTAATGTGTTTCTTGTGAAAAAAGGTACAAATATAATACCCGTTACCTGAAACCAGTGTAGGAGGATGTTTTTAGATTTGGAATAATTGTGTCGGTGAGTTGTTGGGTGGGGTGCGACTGATAAAAAATGCCCCTGCCAGGACTCGAACCTGGGCTTCCGGCTTCGGAGGCCGACGCTCTATCCTCTGAGCTACAGGGGCGTGATGCGAGGGGGATTCTGCCACAGCGGCAGGCAAATGTCAAATTGGGGCTGGTGATAAAAAAGACCTGACAGGTTTGGGAAACCTGTCAGGTCGAAGGGTATTTAACCGAGTTTCTTCTTAAATTCGGCCGTTAACGCCGGCAGCACTTCAAACAAATCGCCCACGATGCCATACTGCGCCAGCTTAAAGATGGGCGCTTCGGGGTCTTTGTTGATGGCTACGACGACTTTAGAGGTACGCATGCCAGCCTGATGCTGAATGGCGCCGCTGATGCCATTGGCAATGTAGAGGTCTGGGCTGACGGTTTTACCGGTCTGGCCAACCTGGTGCTCGTAGGGGATCCAGCCGGCGTCGACGGCCGCGCGGGAAGCGCCGAGCGCCGCGCCGAGTACGTTCGCCAGCTCCTGCACGGGGGCAAACCCTTCTGGTCCGCCCACGCCGCGGCCGCCGCTGACGATGATGTTGGCGTCGGTGAGGCTGATGGTGCCTTCTTTGCCGGCAAAGCCGGTGACTTTCGTCGGGATGTCGGCTTCGGCAACGGCCGTATCCACCCATTCCGCGCTGCCACTGCCGCCAGTCGATTCAGCCTGTGGGAAGGCGCGGTTACGCAGGGTAATCACTTGCATCCCTTCGGTGACGAAGACGGTGGCGAGAAGTTTGCTGGCATAAACCGGGCGCGTCACTTTGACTGTGCCGCCATCAACGGCGATGTCTGTGCCATCGGCCACAAGACCGGCGTCCAGATCGGCGGCGACCCAGGCGGCCAGATCACGGCCGCGCGTGGAGGCCCCGGCCAGGATGACACTGGGCTGGCGATCTTTGGCCAATTGGGCAAGCAATGGCCCCACCGCTTCGACGCGGAAAGGGGACAGCGTGGCATCGTCTGCGCCCAAAACGGCGTCTGCGCCCAGGTCGAAGGCGGCATCGGCAACGCCGGCCACCCCCTGGCCAAATACCAGGGCGGTGAGTGTTTCGCCTAACCCATCAGCGACAGTACGCGAAGCGGCCAGGGCTTCTTTGGCGATGGCCGCAATTTCCCCATCACGATTTTCGATGAAAACCCATACGCCGCTCATATCACTTTCTCCTCAAACAGTTTGGCAACCAGTTTGGCTGCTTTTTCCTGAACCGAATCACCGTCGATGATTTCCACGCTGCCTTCGCGGGGCGGGAGGGCATAGACTTTGGACCAGTCTACTTTGCTGCCGACGCCGCTGACGCCAAGGTCGCCCGCGCTCCAGACGGGGATAGTGGCCCGGCTGGCTTTGCGGATGCCCATGAAGGAGGGGTAGCGCGGTTCGTTGATTTCTTTGACGGTGCTGATGACCACCGGCAGAGGGGCGGTGACGGTTTCTTTGCCGTCGTCGAGCAGGCGTTCGACGGTGATCTGGCCATTGCCAACGGCCGTAATGGCCGAGACAAAGGTAAGCGGCGTCCAACCCAGTTTGCGGGCGGTTTGCACGGCCGTTTGCCCCGTATCCCCGTCAATCGCCGACTTGCCAAAAATGGCGATCTGCACGTCACCCACTTTGTGGATGGCGGCGGCCAGCACTTTGGCCGTGCCCAGGGTGTCTGCGCCGGCAAAGGCCGCATCCGACAGCAAAATCGCTTCCGTGCAGCCCATGGCCAAAGCCGTCTTCAGGGCTTCCTGGCTCTCCTCGCCGCCCATGGTAACGGCGATGACGTCAGACGCGCCGTGATTTTCTTTCAGACGGATGCCTTCTTCGATTGAGTATTCATCCCAGGGGTTGACCACATTGGGCTTGCCACCGGGATCGTCCCAACTCACGCTGCCGTCTGGCCTGACAGTCAGATCGGCGGTGGTGCTGGGGGTTTGTTTGGTACAAACAACAACCTTCATTTAGCTACCTCCATAAATTGTCAATTGCTAATTACCGCTAGCCAATTGTCAATTGTTCAGTTCCATCAACAATGGCTGATTTAATGCGCGAAAACGCTCGGAGAACGTTTCGTTGGAAAACGTAAAAGTGACGGCGCGCCAGGAAAAGGTCTCGATTTGGGCGGCTTGCAGGATGGCCAGTTTGGCGGGCAACGCTTTTTGCAAGGCGAGGCGGCGAGAGGTGAGCAGCACGGCCGTTCCCCCGCCCAACCCGGCAACCAACCCCACCAGCAGCCGCAGCCAGAAGGCCAACCCGGCCGGCGTCAGCAGCAAACCAAGGGCCAGCAAGATAACGGCCGTGATCCCGGCCGCCGCCCAACCCATCTTTTCCAGCCGCTCTTCTTCGCCCGATTTGCGGGCTAGCTCCTGGGCGCAGTCGGCGCAGAGGGGCACATCCACCAGGCGGGTGATACGGCCGTGGCGCTTCTTCAGGCGCAGAGGTGTGGCTCCCGGTTGGGCGCAGTAGACACACACACCGGGGAAACGGATGGTTTCGTCAGGTCGCGCTTTGATTTTGATGGTCTGGTTGGTCATAACAGCTCCCAAACAGTCAACGAACAACTTCTAACTTTGCCAGAACGCCTCGTCGTAGGCGGGCAGTTCGCAGCGCAGCGGTTTGTCTTCGCGCTGGCCAAAGGCGTAGGCGGCCTGCATCAGTTGGTGAATTTCGCTGGTGCCTTCGTAGATGATGGCCCCACGGCCGTTGCGCAAATAACGCTCCACATCATACTCGTCAGAAAAGCCATACGCGCCATGCACTTGAATGGCTTCGTGGGCGGCTTTGAAGGAATGGTCGGTGGCATACCACTTGGCCATAGACACCTCGCGGGTGTTGCGAAGGCCCTGGTTTTTCAGCCAGCCCACCTGTAAATAGAGCAGGCGCGACACGTCATACCACTGCTGCATCCAGGCGATCTTTTGCTGGATGAGCTGGTAATCGGCGATGGGCCGGCCGAAGGTTTCGCGTTCCTGGGCGTAGCGGATGGAGGCGTCTAAGCAGGCGCGGGTGAGGCCGGTTGCGCCGGAGGCCACGGTGTAACGGCCGTTATCCAGACAGCTCATGGCAATCTTAAACCCTTCACCCTCTTCGCCAATACGATTGGCTGCCGGCACGCGCACATCCTGGCAGTTGACCCAGCCGGTCGAACCGGCGCGCACGCCCAATTTGCCGTGAATGTCGCCGGTGGTCACGCCAGGCATGTCGGTTTCCACCATGAAGGCGGTCAGGCCGGCGTGGGACGGTTTGGCGTTCGTGTCCGTTTTGGCGAACCAGAGGACGTGGTGGGCTTTGGTCGCCAGACTGATCCACATCTTTTCGCCGTTGATGATGTAGTCGTCGCCGTCTTTGCGGGCGGTGGAGCGCAGCCCAGCCACATCGGAACCGGCGCCCGGTTCGGTGAGACCAAAGGCGGCGTATTTTTCGCCGCGCGCTTGCGGCGCGAGAAAGCGCTGCTTTTGCTCTTCGGTGCCCCATTGCAGCACGCCCATGCTGTTCAGCCCCATGTGGACCGACATGACGACGCGCAGGGTGGTGTCGATGCGTTCCAATTCTTCGCACACCAGCCCGAGAGTGACGTAATCGAAGCCCTGGCCCCCGTAACGGACAGGGATATTAATGCCCAAAATGCCCAGTTCGGCCATGCGCGGCAGGGCGATGGGATTCATGGTTTGCTGGCGATCATATTCTTTGATGGTGGGTATGATTTCTTTTGCGCCAAATTCGCGGACCATGGCCGCTGCTTGTAATTGTTCTTCGGTCAGGGAAAAATCTAGCATGTTCGGGTTCTCGTGGGTTCTCAGGATATAGCTTTCTCAGCTTGCATCATTATAACGGCAGGGCAAATGACACGCAACATGACGCGGTGCGCCATAAAAAAAGGGGAGAGGGAGGAAAGTGATGGGCAACGGCCGTTAATCATCTATTGCAAACACAAACACCCCATCATACCCATAAAGCAAACGTATCTGTGGATTGCGCGCCAGCGTTGCGGGGTCAAAAAAACCGCCGCGTGCGCCCACATAAATGTGCGTCACACCCTGCGCCCGCAGCCAATCGGCGGCGGCCGGATCAGACCAATCCGGCGTATCGGTGGCGGCGCGGTTGAATTCCTGAATTTCCTGGAAATAGGCGCGATTGTAGATGTGGTCGATGGGCGGGATGGTCGTTTCGCGGCCGGTGAGGGGCAAAATCCACGCGCCGCCATCGCTGCCGGCCCAGGTTGCCCCCAACCACAACCAACTGCTGGCCGCGATTTTGGCGTCGGACGGGGCGTTTTCATCCAGCCAGGCCAATCCGGCGGTATCGGCAGGATAAGCCAGTACCGTCTGACTGTTGAGGACGACGATTTGCTGATGGAGGCCGAAGATGAACACGGCCGTTACCCCCGCCCCCGTCACAAACCAGCCCACCGCCTGCAAAATCCAATGTCGCCGCCGCAGCCAGCGCCAAACCTGATCGGCGGCAATACCCAGAAACAGGCTGAGGGGAATGAAAATGGTGATGTACATGCTGTTCATGTTCACCAACGACGTTTCCGGCAAACCGAGCCGTTCGCCAGACAACAAAATGAACAGCACGGCTACCCAGCCCACCAGCGCCAGCGGCGCCGTGGTCCAGCGGCGGCGGCGCAGCGCGGGCACAAGCAGCAGCCCAAACACACCGGCGGCTACGTAGAGAAACGGCCGTTCCCAGGCCACATCCAGATAAGCCACCGGAAAGGTGTTGTAATTTTCGATGTTGCGCTGGACGGTGGCGACCGGCTCGGTGACACGCAGCAGGTTAAGCATGTGGGGACCCGCCAGGAAAACGCCCAGAGAGGCGGCGGCGGCCAGCCAACGGCCGTTGCGCCCCCAGCTAATCAACCAGACCAGAAAAGCAAAGGGCAAATAAAACAGAAAAACGCGAAAGTGTACCAGGAACATTCCGGCGGCCAGCACGCCAACCAACCACCAGACGCGCCGCCATGCACGCCCGCCGCGCGCCAACTGCCACGTCAGCCCCAGCAGAACCGGCATAAGGAGAACGGCCGTGAGCTGCGTCATGCGCCCCCAGGAGAGGTAGTAGGCCGGGAAAAAGAAGGGCAGCGCCACCAGAAAAGCGGCCGCCAACCCGGCACGGCGGCGGCGGGTGATGAGCCAACCGGCGGCGTAAATCGCCAGCGGAACCAGCGCATTGAGCAGCTGGCTCAGGTAGAGCAATAAGGAAGCCAGCGGCGTGCCGGTCATCAGGCTCAGGCTGGCGGAGAGGGTGTGGAAGCCAAAGTGATAGGGAAAATGGTCGACGGGCAGGTAAGGAGCGTAATTGTCGGGGATGGCGCCTTTGTTGGTCATCACGGCCGTGATCAACCCATGACGGCTGGCATCTACCCAGGGCAAAAAAGCGAGATCGCGCACGGCCAGCAGGCGCACGACAAAACCCACCAGCAGCAAGGCCAGCAGGGCAGCGTGTTCTTTGTGGAAGCGGGGATTCGGGGTTGGGGACTGGGGGTTGGGGATGAGAGACGGCCGTTGCCGCCAGTTGAAATCCGCCAACCGCCAGCGCCAGAGAAAAACGGCCAGCGCCCAACCACCGATCACCACTCCCCAGAGCAGGCCGCCGGAAAAACGGCCGCCGACCAGCGACACCCACTGCCACAGAACAGCCCAACCGGCTGCGCCCAAGGCCACGGCCGTGCCGACCCAGGCCAACGCATCCCAGCGCCGCCAGGCGGCCGGCCCGGCCAACAGCAGCAGCACGCCCGGCAGCGGCAAAAAAAGCAGCGCTGCGCCAAACAAGAATCCGGCCTGCGCCAGAGCCGCCCGCAGCGTTTGCCAGACATCGCTCCAGGCGAGCTGGTAGCGGGTGATCAGGCGTAAATCCTGGGCGTTGGTGGTGGGCGGCGGCGGATCCAGCGGCCCGCTTTGCAGGCGCAGCGCGCCCCCGGCGTACACGTCCAGGTCGTAGCCCCACACGGACATCGGGTTTCCGGCGCTGCCGCTGATGTGGATGGTGTATTGTTGTCCGGCGGAATGGGGCTGCGGCGAGAAGCTGAGAAGCGCGGTTTGATTATGAGTCAGGGCAGCAGTTGGCAGCCGTTTTTCGGCAATCAGGCCGTCGGCGGCATCGAAAAGCTGGAGAACGAGGTCATCGCCGCTGCCGCCATCGCTGCCATTGCCAGATAGAATCAGTTCCACCTCAGACAGTCCGTCGCGGTGGGGGGTGAAGGTTTGTTCCAGGCGCAGCGTGTCGCGGGGGATGGGTAAGGTGGTATTGGCGCGGGTTTGGCTGGCGTCGACGGCCGTTATCGGACTCCACACACCACGGCCGTCGGCCCACACCCAGATCAGCGCCGCCAAACAGCCAAACAAAAAAGGCAGCCACCACCAACGCCGAATGGGGGCAAAGGGCGAAGAAGGTAAGGGGGGAACGGCCGTTTCTGCAAGAGGTTCCATGTTCATATTCAGAGCCTGCCCGGCCAACCGGATTGCCAGCAGCCGGGGCGCATCATAAAAAAAGCCGCTCACAGGGAGCGGCTTGTCTTGGTGGTGCCAACTGGACTTGAACCAGTGACCTAGGGCTTATGAGTCCCTCGCTCTGCCGACTGAGCTATGGCACCAAAGCGAACGGGATTATAACCAATACGGCCGTTGCTGCCAAATTCTATGCCGCAAAACCGCTGGAAAAAATCAAAACGACCTCACGGGGTAATGAATTGGAAAGGAATGGGGCTAAAAACCAGAAAAAACAACACCAGGGTAAAAATCGCCAACCAGCGGCGGCGTGGATCCAACGGCGTCACGTCGTCCAGTGGCACAGCATAGACGCGGCCAAAAAAGAAGAGCAAAAAAATCCAGAAAAGCCACATCAACGTCCCGGTAAGCGCTGTTAGCAGCGCCAGAGCCACAATCACCGGCCAAAAGAACTGTTTGGCGCGTTCGCCAAACAAAACGTAAGAAACGTGCCCGCCATCCAACTGCCCCACAGGAATCAGGTTTAGTCCGGTGACCAGCAATCCTACCCAGCCAGCCCAGGCGATTTGGTTGAGCGACACATCCAGGCCATTGGCAGGAAGCATCTGGCCTAACATTAAAATTTTGGCGGCGGCGTACAAAATGGAGTTGCCTTCCAGCATGTAGGGAACGGATGGCATGGGGCCAACCGGGGAAGTAGACAGGCCATACAGCAGAATGGGCAGAGCAAAGGCCATGCCCGCCAAAGGGCCGGCCGCGCCCACATCGAACAGCGCTCGTTTGTTTTTGACCGGCGCTTTCAGTTGGATAAACGCGCCCATCGTGCCGATGATGGAGAAAGGCATCGGGATGAAATAGGGCAGCGTGACGGGGACGTGGTGGTGACGGGCGGCAAAATAATGGCCCAATTCGTGCGCCCCCAGGATGACCATAATGCTGAGGCTGAACGGAAGACCCCGCCATATTTGGGCCAGCGCGGTTCCGTAATCGCCTGTTTCGCCCAGGGCGGCCACGTACATCGTGGAAATGATGGTGACGATCAGGAGGATTAAGTTGATGGTCCAATTGGAGGCCGGCGGATTAAAAACGTGGGGAAGGCCGATCAGGTTTGGGCTGCTGTCGCTCTGGCGGATCATCGGCGTAAAGCCATGCTGCTCGAAGATGACGCGGAGGTCGTCGTAACAATCGGCGGTGTCGCGTAAAAAGCGGCCGCGCAGGCGAAAATGGCCCGGTTCCGGCCAATCCAGGGTGGTGTCGTCGGTGGTGAACAGAGGGGTGATGGCTTCACGGATGTTTTCAACGGCCGTCAACGATATCGTCGTGGTACGCGGATCATTAAACATATAGTAGCCTACGCGTTTCCATCTTCGGAATCCTCGTCATTGTCGCCCCAACTCACAATCCAGATACAGGCTCCGGCCACCAAAATGGTGATGAGAATAAGCCAGAACCACTGCATGGTTTGCAGCCCAACGCTGCGGGCTTCATAAATCAAAATCAGCACCATGCCCAACGCCAAAACAAACCAGGCGGATAGGTTGGGATGGCTGCTGACGGTCTTTTTTAATGTTTCCATGGCTTCAACCTCTTCATATACTCAGGGTTCGCTCGCAAATAGGTTGCGGTTTTCAGATTGGTCCAATCTTGAATTTTGGACCAATCTAACCAGTTTAAGAACGATCGGTGACTTAACTTTTGTGCAGCCGGTCATCGCGCAGGATTTTAACCATCAGGATGGTGTCGGGCGGCTGGGATTCTTCGACGGCCGTTTGCCACACATCCGGCAGCATCTCTTTGTCCACCGCGACATACCCTTCACGCTGGAACAAGGCCGGCAGCGTTTCTGTCTCGTCGTCGGGCAAAAAGGCGGCCACCATTTCGCCGATGTGGGCGTTGGCCGATTTTTCGATTTCCAGCAAAACGGCCGTTACCGTCAGGGCGACATCTTCCCCGGACAACATAAAAATCTGGTCTATGCGCGCCACCTGCGCGTCGATGCTCCAGCCCATGACGACGGTGATATCCGTGCCCACCTGCCCGATGAAGTAGCTGCGCTCGCTAAAAGACATCAACAAATCGGCGCGTTTCATGGTGACAGCGCCATGGGTAGCCTTTTGAATCAACAGCAAAATGGAAGGAATATCCGATGGTTTGCCGCGCCGCACTTGCAGTCCGGCGGGCCATTCCCGCTCGACGGCCGGTTTTTTGGCGGCTGACAGCAAATCTTTCAGGCTTTTGGGGCCGGATGTACGCGGTTTGGTTTTGGCGGCAACGGCCGTATCCTCAACCACCAATGTCGTCGGGGGCAGTGTGTCTGGTGACGGCAGCCGGCTCCAGGCCAGCGTAAACTGAGCTTCGGTTTCCGTCATCAGGCCATCGGTATCAATGACCACATCGGCCATGGCGACTTTTTCTTCTTGTGGGGCCTGGGCTTTGATGCGCGCGGCGGCGCTTTCGGCATCCAAACCGCGACAAATCATCAACCGTTGCAGTTGGCGCTGGCGGTGGCAGCGTGTGACCCAAATCTGGTGGCAGGCTTTAACCAGGTCGCCTTCCAGCAGTTTGATGGCCTCGATAAAAACAACTGCCGCTTCGCTGGCGTTGATGCGTTCCGCAATGACTGCGCGGACGAGTGGGTGGGTCATCTGCTCCAGGTCTTTTAGGGCTGTGGGGTCGGCAAACACAATCTGGCCCAGGGCGCGGCGGTTGATACGGCCGTCCTCGCGCCGCACTTCTGGGCCAAAAGCGACAGCAACGGCGGCCTGAACCTCCGCGTCGTAATCCATGAGTTCATGGACAATTTTGTCGGCGTCGATGGTCAGCGCGCCCTGTTCAGCGGCCAGCCGCATGACGGCCGATTTACCGCTGGCGATATTGCCGGTCAGGCCAATAATTAGTTTTCCAGAGAGGGTAATTGTGGTTGGCCCGTCACTCATGCGCCAGTGTCTCCCATTCCATCATTCGCTGCGTCAATTCTTGTTCTGTCACGGCGTATTCTAAGCTCAGGGTTTGTATCTTGTCAAAGGATTGTGCCTGGGTGGCGGCCTGTATATCGGCGCTGATGGCGTGCAGCCGGTTTTCCAGGTCATGGACTTGTTTTTCCAGGGCAGCCAGGGCGGTTTCGCGTTTGCGCTGCTCGTTCTTGCTCAGGCGATTGGTCTCGTTTTCGCTGCTGGCCGGGGTGATGGCGGCGCGCGCCAGGCTGGCCGTTTCGCGGGCGGCTTCGTTTTCCTGGCTGCGGCGGGCCAGATATTCCTGGTAAGAGCCGGCATAAATGTGCAAACGGCCGTCGCGCAGTTCCCATATTTGCGTCGCCAACCGGTCCACCAAATACCGATCGTGCGTCACCATCAAAATGGTGCCCTGAAATTCCGCCAGCGCCGCCTGCAACGTTTCTTGCGCGGGAATATCCAGATGGTTCGTCGGCTCATCCAGCAGCAAAAAATTAGCCTTTTGCAAGGCCAACAGCGCCAACGCCAAACGACCACGCTCCCCACCGCTCAACAGGCTGATAGGTTTATACACATCATCGCCACGAAAAAGATACCGCGCCAGATAACTGCGCGCTTCGCTCAGAGGCATGTTTTGCTGGTCCAACAATTCGTCCAAAACCGTGTTGCTGCGGTTCAAATCGTCGTGAGCCTGGGAAAAATACCCGATTTCCAGGCTTGCCCCCAGAGCAATTTGCCCGGCCAGCGGCGTCAACCGGTCCAAAATCGTGCGTAGAAACGTGGTCTTGCCCGTCCCATTGGGTCCGATGAGCGCCGCGCATTCCTGGCGCTGCAGCACAATATCGTCCGCCTCAAACAAGATCGCGCCAGGGTACCCGATCTGCAAATCGCTGGTACGCAGAACCAGGTTGCCGCTGCGATGTGATGCGTGTATGTGCATTTTAATTTCTTGTGGGCGGGCAGGCCCTTGCAAGGCCTTGATTTGCTCGTGGAGTTCCCCCACCGTAGACGCTTGCATCTCCACGCCGTACTCTGCTTTAACCTGCATCCAGCCTTTGCTGTCTAATTCTTGTAAAACGCCTAACCCGCCGGAACGGATGGCCGCAACCTCTCGGCTGAGACGGCTGAGTTTTCCCTGGGCCATTTGCGTGCGCTGTCCGGCCATGTTACGGCGGATGTAGTCCAGCTCTTTTTCCAGCCGGTCTTTCAGCGTGACAAATTCTTGCAGGCGGTAATCCCAGCGGGCGTCGCGCTGCTGCATGTAGGCGGAATAATTGCCGCGATACGTCTGAATATCGGTGCGGGTCATTTCCCAAATGGTGTTGACGGTTTTGTCCAGGAAATAGCGGTCGTGGCTGACGATCAACACCGCGCCTTCCCAGGTTTTTAGTGTGCCTTCCAGCCATTCAATGGCCTGTACATCCAGATGATTGGTCGGCTCATCGAGGATGAGTAAATCGGGCGCTTCTAGCAGGAGCCGCGCCAGCAGGACGCGGGTTTTCTGGCCGCCGCTGAGGTGCGGCAGGGGCAACTGCCATGTCTGGTCGTCGAAGCCCAGGCCAGTGAGAACCTGGCGAATGCGTAATTCATAATGGTAGCCGCCGGCCAGTTCAAACTGTTCCTGGAGTCGGCTGTAGCGATCGAACAGGTCATCGCTTTCGGTTTCGGTGAGTGTGGGGTCGCTCATGGCGCTTTCCATCTGGCGGAGTTGGGCTTCGGTGGCGCGCAAGTTCTTGAAGACGAGGAACATTTCGTCGTAGACGGTGTGTTGGCGGCCGGAGAAGGCTTCGGCGGCTTCCTGGCGCAGGTAACCAAAGCGTGTTCCTTTGGCCATCTGGACGCTGCCGGCGGATGGGGCCATTTGCCCGGCCAGAATGAGCAGGAAGGTTGTCTTGCCAATGCCATTGGGGCCGACGAGTCCAACTTTGCCGTCTTTGGGGATGCTGACGGAAATTCCGCTGAACAGATCGAAGGCGCCAAAGGATTGGGCCAGGTTGTTGGTGGTCAAAATTGCCATGGCGGGTGATTATACCGTAATGGCAGGGGTGTGGGAAAAGTGGAGGGGAAACCGCCGGTAATTAGTGGAAGATTTGTAGGAAGCTGGCGTTGATGGTTTGCAGGCGTTGTTTGATGGATTGACGGCCGTTTTTATTATCCAGGGGTTGGTAGTTGGTGCGGTAGTAGTAATTGTAGGCGTAGCCGAAACGGCCGTTGGCGTTCACTTTGTTCAGAATGACCCCGGCGATAGGGCTGTTGAGGGCCTGAATTTGGGCAACGGCCGTGCTAAATGCCGGGTAACGCGTATTGCCGGCGCTGGCAACAAAGATGGTCGCATCCACCAACCGAGACATCACCACGGCGTCAGTTACCGCCAACACCGGCGGACTGTCGAAAATAATGTAATCTGCCTGCCCTTGAAGCCAGGTCAGCACTTCCTTCATTCGTTCCGAACCCAACAATTCGGCCGGATTGGGCGGCAGACGACCGGCCGTTAAAACATACAAATTGGAAATCAACGTTCCTTTTATGTACTGTGCGTCTTCACGGCCACGAATAATGAGGTTACACAACCCCTTGCTGCCATCTACTTCTAACATTTTATGCAGCATCGGACGCCGCATGTCGGTGTCTACCAACAGGACACGTTTACCCGACTGCGCCAGCGCAGTTGCCAGGTTAATCGACACCGTCGTTTTACCTTCTCCGGCGTTGGCGCTGGTGATGAGCAGCGTGCGCACATCGCGGTCTACGCTGACAAATTGGATATTGGTCCGAATCTGGCGGTAAGCTTCGGCCGCCGGGGAACGCGGTTCCATTGCCACAACCAGAGCATCGACAGGCTTGGTCACCTTCACCTTTTCCAATGAACCCAAAATAGTCAGCCCGGTGCCTAATTCGATGTCTTTGGGGTCTTTCAGCGTATCATCCATATATTCCACCAGAAAGATGATACCCAAAGCCAACATAGCGCCTACTACGGCAGCCAAAACGGTATTGGTTAACACGCGGGGGCGAATGGGTTGTTGCGGTACGCGCGCGGATTCGTCGATGATCAAATTGTTTAGGCCGCGCACCTCAGCGATGCGTACGTCTTCGTAGTTGACCATCAGGCGGGCGTAGGTTTCACGCAGGCGCAGGACGTTGTCGTTTTGGCGGTCAACGGCCGTTTGATTGGGAACCACCTTGCTAATTTCGGCCTGCACAGCAGATTCCGCAGCTGCCAATTCTGTGGCGAGCGTGGCCAATTCTTCTTCTAAACCCTGCTTCAAACTGGCATAACGCGCCAACTGCTGCTCACTATTCCGTTCTGCAAAAATTGTGGGGATTTCATTCGCCAGATCTCGCGCAACACGAGGATTTGTATGTTCGACGCTCAAAATAATCAACTGCGTATTATTAACCAACTGCACTTGAATCATTTTGGCCAGGTCGTCTGGCGTGAACGATAGATTGAGATTTGTAATGGCCTGGTCTAATACTTCATAATTCTTAAGCCGTTCGGCATAAGATTGGGCCAATTGTTCGCTTGTGAGGAGGGAATTGTAAGCCGTATCAATGCCATCGTTACCTTCGATAACCAGCAGTGTAGCCGAGGCCCGATAAACTGGAGCCTGCGCCTGACTAATATAAAACGCGCTGCCGCCAGCAACTAGCGCCCCAAGAATGATCAACCATGCCCAATGCCAGACCAGATAAACGTACTGCCTTAATTCCACGGAATTCCCCTCATTACGTTAAAGTATTCCTCCAAGGTAACGCAAATGTGAAAAACCTATGGTAAAAGGTCGGTGAAACAAAAGTGAAAGGGTCGTGAATCCTTTGGTAATACAAAAAACCCCTCGAGTGAGGGGTTTTTAGATGAACCATTTGTTGGCTATGTTTGCTTAATTCAGATATTGGCGTAGATGGCCGGCAAAATTGGGGTGACGCAGCTTGCGCAGCGCTTCTTTTTCCAACTGCCGGATGCGTTCGCGGGAGAGACCAAACATCTCGCCGACTTCTTTAAGTGTGCGCGATTCGCCATCTTGCAGGCCGTAGCGCAAGCGCAAAATACGCGCTTCGCGTGGCGTGAGTTGATCCAAAATGTCGCCCAGCTCTTCGGTGAGCATTTTGTTGGCGACCATTTCAGCGGGCGGCGGGGCTTCGATGTCTTCGATAAAGTCGCCCAATTCGGCATCAGATTCGTCGCCGACGGGGCGTTCCAGGTGGACGGGTTGACGGCTGGTGCGCAGCATCCAACGCACACGCTCGGCCGGTAGTTCCATGTTTTCGGCGATCTCTTCAGCGGTGGGCTGACGGCCGTATTCCTGTTCCAATTCTTGAGCTACCTGATACAACTTACTGATTCGGCCACCGAGATGTGCCGGAATACGAATGGTACGGCCGTGATTGGCTAATGCGCGTGTTACGGCCTGCCGGATCCACCAGGTTGCATACGTACTAAACCGATTCCCACGGCGATAATCATACTTTTCCACCGCTTTCATCAAGCCTACATTCCCTTCCTGTATAAGATCGAGGAATTGAAGGCCACGACCACGGTATTTTTTAGCAATGCTTACCACCAGACGGGTATTGGCGCGAATCAGATGCGCGCGAGCAGCATCTCCCACTTCTTTTAGCCGCTGTAATTCATCGAGTTCATCATCGGTAAGGCTGTATTGGCTGTCCATGGCTTCTTCAGCAGCCCGTCCAGCTTCTATTTCCATGGCCAATTGAACTTCTTCTTCAGCTGTCAGCAGTTGCTGCTGGCCCATTTCCCGAAAATACAAGCCAACCGAATCGTCAATCGGAACGTTGCTCAGATCAAACAATGGGGCAATGTGCGCTTTAGGAGAATTAACATCATCGACATCGGCGCCATCCAGGTCGTCCAAGTCGGTCTCCTCTTCTGCGCTCATAGCAAGACTGGCCTCTTCTTCGTTTTCGAAAACTGGCACACCCATAGACTGAGCTTCTTCCAGAATTGTCTCTAACAGCGGTAAATTATTTTCAATATTGGGGAGAGCTTCAAGAATTTGATCGTACGTAATATATCCTTGCTCCATACCGTTATTTAGCAAAACGCCAACAACGTCCATTTCATCAAATGGATTCCCTAAATCGCTCAAGATTCCCTTTTCTCCTTAAAAAAATTTGTGCTCAGGTTGTGTGGTTCGACTCTCACCCAACTCTGCCTCTTCCTGCACTGGGGCAGTCTAGCATATTCAGCAAATAAAAGTCAAGGGGGGTGACTCCCCTAAAAAGTTATGGGATTTACTCTAAAAATATTGCCTTAGCTGGATATGAGTTGCAGGTGAGCAAGCTCATAAAAACAGGGGGGAGCAGGCCAAATTTATTGACCTGCAAAAGGAGGTGAAGCATGGCGGCGCACGTCGTCTATTCCGGCGAGGGAGGTGGCGAGTACGGCCGTTGCCCGGCGCAAATCCAACTCGCAGTTGAGCGGCCATTGCCCACCCAACGAAGGGCCAATAGTCAGTGTTTCGCGCTCATAAACGCCCCACCAATCCAACAATTTCAGGGAGTATTCGGCACGCGTTAGCACCTGGCTTCCGGCCACGTTGAGTATGCCGGTGTAAGAATGGCCTGCGAGTTCCAGGCAGGCGTCCGTGAGTGTGTTCACCCAGACAGGGTTGCGGATCTGGTTATCGAACAGGATGACTGGCTGTCCGGCTTGCAGCGCTTTTTTCATCCAGGCCGTGCCATGATCCATCTTGGTCAGGCCATAAATGAGGGAGGTGCGGATGATGACATGGTTGGGGTGTGTGGCAATGATGGCTTCTGCGTTGGCTTTGGCCCGGCCGTAGGCGTTTACGGGGGTGGGCACGGCCGTTTCGTCGTATGGTGCGCCGCCTCTGCCAGAAAACACGACATCGGTGGACAAATGGATGAGGCGCGCGCCCACGGCCGTTGCTGCCTGCGCAATGTGCGCCGCCCCCTGTTCAATTACGGCGGCCATATCTGCGCCCCGGTTGGACCCAGCGGTGTGGATGATAATATCCGGGGCAAACTGGCCGACGAGTTGAGTCACGGCCGTTCCATCACGCATGTCCAGGTAACGGCCGTTTGGCAAACCCAATGGATCCTGGCTAAAAAAGGTGTACAGCGTTTCGTGGGTGGCAGATGCTGGCGGCACAAGATGAACCCCCAGGTAACTGCTGCCGCCAGTAATCAACAATCGGCTCAAACCAGTTCCTCATCAAACTGTTCAGCCGCAACCATAGCCACGCGGGCCGCGGCCTGCGCGGCCGTTTGTTTGCTGCGCCCTTGACCCTCGCCCCAGGATTTATCGCCCACCATTACCGCCACCATAAACACCTTGGCATGATCAGGCCCGGTTGTCGCCGTTACTTCGTAATGGGGCGTGATGTTGTACCGCGCCTGCGCCCACACCTGAAATTCGCTCTTCGCGTCTTTGTGCAGCGACTCATCTAAAATGGTGATTAACGTTGGTGCGATCAGTTTTTCCACCAACTCTCGCGTCGTGGGCAAGCCTTTGTCCAGGTATATTGCCCCAATGACCGCCTCGAAGGTAGCGCAAAGAATGGGCGTACGCTCGCGCCCGCCGCTTTCCGCTTCACCAAATCCCAGGCGCAAAAAACGGCCGAGTTCCCACTGGCGGGCAAAACTGGCCAGCGTATTGGCGCGAACCAATGCCGCGCGTAGGCTGGTCAGTTCCCCTTCATCCACTTCCGGCAGCCGGTTATACAAATATGCGCCAACAACAAAATCAAGAACCGCATCGCCTAAAAACTCCAGGCGTTCATTGTCTTCCAACACCTGATTGCTGTTTTCGTTTAAATAGGAACGATGGGTAAGCGCTCTTGTCAGGAGCGAGTAATCAGTGAATTTCAGGCCAATGATGGCCTCTAAAGCAGGCAAACTGTCATTCATGTCACGCCGTAAATTCCCGAATCGCCAAGACGGCGTTGTGCCCGCCAAAACCAAAGGCATGGTTCAGGCAAACCTGGACGCGTTGAGGGCGCGCCGCGTTTGGCACATAATCGAGATCGCAATCAGGGTCTGGTGTTTCGTAATTGATGGTTGGGGGAACGATCTGGTCACGTATGGCCAAGACGCAAAAGATGGTTTCGATGGCTCCGGTAGCGCCCATAATATGACCGGTCATGGATTTTGTGGAACTGACCGCCACATTGTAAGCCGCAGGACCAAAGACACTTTTGATGGCCGCGGTTTCCGAGGAATCGTTCAGTTGGGTGGCCGTGCCGTGGGCGCTGATGTAATCGACGTCGGCGGGCTGGATGTGGGCGTCGGCGAGGGCTTTGCGGATAGCGCGCGCGGCGCCAGCGCCACCTTCGGCCGGAGCGGTGATGTGGTAGGCGTCGGTGGTTTGTCCGTAGCCCACAATTTCGGCCAGGATGGTTGCCCCGCGAGCCTGAGCATGGTCCAGGCTTTCGATGACTAGCATACCGGCCCCTTCGCCCACAACGAGGCCATCGCGGTTTTTGTCGAACGGCCGTGGCGTGCGCATACTTTCCCCTGATGTAGCCCCAGCGCGTTCAAATCCGGCTACGGCCACATCGGTAATAATCGACTCGCTGCCGCCAGTCAGCACCGCGTCTACTTCTCCCCATTGAATAGCCCGAAAAGCATGGCCGATGGCATCGTTGCCGGCGGCGCAGGCGGTGGTGATGGTGGTTGTGGGGCCTTGTATGCCGTAATCAATAGCCAACATGCCAGAGGCTCCGTTGGGCATGATCATGGTAATGGCAAATGGGCTGACCCGACGCAGTCCTTTTTCCAAAACGGTGTGCTCTTGTTCCACCAGTGTGCGAATACCGCCGACACCCGTACCCATGATCACGCCGATACGTTCGCGGTTGTCGTCGTTGATAGGGAGTTGGGCCTGGGCCAGGGCTTCGTTGGCGGCGATGGTTGCCAGTTGTTGGTAGCGGTCGCGGCGGCGGGCGATACGTTTGTCCAAAAGTTGTTCGGGGTCAAAATCTTTGATTTCACAGACGGCGCCAGCGGTATGTTCACCGGGATCGATGATGGTAAAGGGGCCAATTCCGGATTTTCCGGCCAGGATTGCGGCCCAGGTGTCGGCCACGTTATGACCAAGAGGGGTGATGAGTCCGATACCGGTAATGACCACACGCGGTTTAGGGCTGTTGTTTTCGTTCATGAAATATAGATCTCCGCTTTTTTCAGGATGATGAACTGCCGATGTGTCCTTTGGCTTGTTGGCGGCTGGCGTATTTTTGCAGCGTAATAGTCAGGGCTTCGTTGAGGTCGATGTTAACGGCCGTAGCCAATAAACACAAGCTGTAAAGCACATCGCCAAGTTCGCCAGTGAGCGCCGGTTGGGGCTGGAACGGCCGTTCACCATAGTCCGTCGCCAACAAAATCTCCTTAGCCACTTCACCGACTTCGCTTATCAGATCAAGAACATAAACACTCGGTGGGTGGCTTAAGTTCTGTTTTTGGGCAAATTCCATGGATTGCTGCTGCCAATTCATATGGGTTATTCGTTGCTAGCTAATAGTTTGGAAGATTACAGGGACTCGTTAACTGTTACGGGCTAAACGTTTAGCTGTTGTTGTCTTTTTCTGTTGGCTGGTAATGACCTTCCACCCAGACGCTGCTATCTGTGCCCACTTCCTTTTTCCAGACGGGTACAATTTCTTTCAGGCGGTCGATACCGTAACGAGCGGCATCGAAAACCCCCTGATCGCGGTGACCGGCGGCGCAGGCAACATACGTGGTCACATCGCCAATAGACAATTGGCCAATGCGTTGCACGATGGCCACACCTTTTACCAGCGGCCAGCGCGCCCAAATTTCCTGGGCTATTTGAGCCATTTTGGCTTCGGCCATGGTGGAATAGGCTTCATATTCCAGGTAAAGCGTTTCCGGGGGCAGCCCTTCGCGCCGGGTTTGGCCGCGTACGGAGCCGGTGAAGCTGACAACCGCTCCCACATCTGACCGGGTTAGCTGCTGATGAATGGCGTTCATGTCGAGTGGTTGGTGGGTGATGGCAAAGTAGGTGGGATGGGGCAGATCGCTGCCGCCGCTGACGGGCGGGAAGATGGCTATTTCGTCTTCGGGCTGTACGGCCGTTTCCGCAAAAGCAAACGATTGATTAACCGCAACCAGCGCGGTAGGCAGCGAGGCACTTAGGGCAGGATATTCAGCAGACAGGGTGGCGAGCATGGTTTGTACAGTAGCGGGCGCAGCGACATCTATCTGCACCTTGGCCTGTCCAACGCGATCTTTAAGGGTGGCAAAAAGACGGATGGTGAGTTGCATGGGTTACTCTTCGGCGGTGAAAACGCCGCTCTGGCCGCCTGATTTGTGCATCAAGCGAATATCGGTGAGGCGCATGTGGCGGTCGACAGCTTTGGCCATATCATAAATGGTGAGCGCGGCAACGGAAACGGCCGTGAGCGCCTCCATTTCCACGCCTGTTTTGCCGGCAAGCCGTACAGTCGCCTCGATATCGACACAGTTTTCGGCTTGATTTGGGGTGCAAGCAACGTCGATATGGGTCAGCAGCAGGGGATGGCACAGGGGAATCAGTTCGCTGGTCCGCTTGGCGGCCATGATGCCGGCTAATTTGGCCGTTGTCAAAACATCCCCTTTTTTCAGGTTTCCCTCTATAATCAACCGTACTGTTTCAGGCTGCATCACCACTCGGCCGCGTGCCACAGCCATTCGTTCGGTATCCGGTTTGTGGCCCACATCTACCATATGCGCCTGGCCACGTTCATCAAGGTGAGTTAACTTTTTTGTCATTGCTCTGTTATTATATGGATCATTGAATGATGCGCACACATTACGACTCAATCTACCTTTCTCCCCATCTCGATGATGCTGCTTTATCCTGTGGTGGTCAAATCTACGAGCAAACGGCCGTTGGCAAATCCGTTCTGATCGTTACGCTGATGGCTGGGGATCCACCTGACGGACCTTTGTCAGCGTTTGCCCAGAGTTTGCATGAACGCTGGCAGTTGGCCACTGATGTGGTCACTGATGTGGTCACCGCCCGGCGCGCCGAAGACGCCGCCGCCTGCCGCATTTTAGGCGCCGATTATGCCCATTGGGAAATTTTAGACTGCGTTTACCGCACGCACCCGCAAGACGGCCTGCCCTTATACCCAACCTGGACCGATGTTATTGGCGCGATTCACCCAACGGAAGAGGCTCTAATTGCGCGGTTAGCCGGCCAAATGGCCGAGTTTCCGGCCAGCAGCCAAGTGTATGCGCCGCTGGCGGTAGGCAATCATGTCGATCATCAGGTGACGCGGGCCGCAGCGGAACGGTGCTTTGGCGAACGATTGATTTATTATGAAGATTACCCGTATGTGGCTCAAGCGGATGCGTTAACGGCCGTTATTGCACCGCACAGTCCCGCATGGCAAGCCCAGGTTATTGAATTAACGACCCACGGTCTTCAAGTTAAAACCGAAGCCATCGCCGCATTTGCTTCTCAAGTTGGTTCGTTTTTTACCGATCAGGCGGATCTGGTACGCAAAATCGTAGATTTTACAGCTTTGCGGGGCGGAGAACGGGTATGGCGACAGAGCGATGGGTGGGAAACGGCCGTATAACTCCCAGACCAGACGTTCATGACCCCGCCTGACACTATTGTACTGATTGCTTGATAAATACGGCTGGGTGAACTTATAATTAGCTGCTGAATAACGAGTGAAGGCGTTCAACTATGGGGCGATTAACAACCCGACAACTCCCCGGAAAACAGGGTCGAAAGAAAAAAGCCACCGCCAAAATTGGCCTACAGCCTGGCGATATGCTGCAAGATCGCTATCGCATTGTCGGCGTGTTAGGCGCGGGTGGCTTCAGCTCCGTCTACCAGGCCCGTGATATGCGTTTTCCCAATGTGACCAAGCTCTGCGCTGTCAAAGAGATGGTCATCTCTGCCCCAGACCCCAAAATACGCGAACTTACCATCCAATCATTTGAGCGTGAAGCCAGTATGCTGGCGATGCTCGACCACCCCGCCATCCCCGACGTTTCCGATTACTTCACGGAAAAAGACCGCAGCTATCTGGTTTTGGACCTCATTCGTGGCAAAGACCTGGATCACTGGCTGGAAGAACAAACAGAACCACTTGATCAGGAGCGGGCGCTAGATTGGGCCATTCAGCTTTGTGATGCACTGGGGCATTTGCACCATCAAAAACCCAATCCCATTGTCTTCCGTGACATGAAGCCATCAAACATCATGCTAGATCATCACAGCCGCATCCGGCTGATAGACTTTGGCATCGCCAAGATATTTGAGGGTGGCAACAAAGGCACAATGATCGGGACTGAAGGGTATTCACCCCCGGAACAATATCGCGGGTTAGCCACGCCCGCCGGAGACGTTTACGCCCTGGGCGCAACGCTTCACCACCTGCTTACCCGCCAGGATCCGCGGTTGGAACCACCATTTACGTTTGCGGAACGGCCGATACGGCCGTTAAACCACTCCGTCACCCCGGCATTTGAAGCCATCATCATGCGCTGCCTGGCCTACGATCCAAAGGAACGGTTTGCCGACGCCACCGCCCTGAAAGAAGCGCTAGAGCTATTGGCAAATTCTACGGCCGTCGTTTCGGAACCATCGCCCCCCGTTATATCCGGGCAAAAATCAGCTGTGCCTGCGCCTGTGGCCGCCAAAACCAGCACCAGCAGCATAGCCAGCCCCACCGTGCAGCCGTTATGGGCATTTAAGTGCGAAGATGAGATTCGGTCTAAAGCGGCCGTTACCGACAACCGTGTTCTTATCAGCGTTTATGACAACAATTTGTACGCGATAAACAAGGCTGATGGGGAATTTGTTTGGAAATATCCCACCGCCGACGGCGTAGGCGCGTCGCCTTGCGTTTATGACGAAATGGTATTTGTCGGATCCTCGGATACCATGATGTATGCCGTGGATCTGCGCACTGGGCGCAAGATATGGCATTTTGAAACCAACGGTTCCATCTATTCTTCCCCGACAGCGCGGTTTGAGCATGTTTTTTTTGGCTCGGATGATGGGTATTTGTACGCGCTGAATGTGAAACACGGCCGTTCCGCCTGGAAAACAAATGCCTTTAGCGCCGTACGTTCATCCCCATACGTGGACGAAGAACGCGTCTTTTTTGGCACAGAAGGCGGCTACATCTACTGCCTTGAACTTTCGACTGGTAAAACGAAATGGCAAGCACAAGCCCGTCGGGCTGTCACGTCATCCCCCACATTCGCTGAAGAAATTGTTTTTGTAGGCTCACTAGATGCCACGGTTTATGCCCTGGATGCGGCAACCGGCTGGGCAATCTGGCGTTTCCGCACTCGACGCCCCATCATCTCGTCGCCGGTAGTGCATGACGGAGTGGTGTACATCGGCTCATCGGATGGCAGCCTATACGCCATAGACATGAATTCTGGCCGGCAGTTGTGGACGTACGACACAGACGGACAGGTGAATTCATCGCCAACGGTCTGGCAAGATGCCGTTTATTTCGGTTCAACAGACGGTTTTGTGTATAGCGTTTCTTGCAAACGAGGCGATTTGCGTTGGCGGTTCGATACCGGCAAGCCGGTCATTTCACCACCAACAATTGATGATGGGATTGTTTACATTGGCTCCACCAACCATCATTTGTACGCACTGCCCGCGTAATTACAGGACAAGCATGGTGTTAAATTAATGGACAAGTCAAAGACGATAGACGAACCCGAAGAAGAACATGTTGAAAAACATGCGGATGGGGAGCTTGCCGAAGAACCAGTTATCGAAACTGAATCGAATCCCGAAGAAGAAATCCTTATTCCGGAAACGACGCCGTTTGCAAAAAACCCATTTATTGATGTAAACCGTGGCGAGCCGGCCAAAACACGGCCTATCATCAGCAAAGTAACAGAGCCTTTGGTGGCCGAAGAGCCGCATATGCGGGTTGCCAAACGGTGTCATGTAGGAGCCAGACGAGAGCGCAATGAAGATTCCAGCCTGACGCTTGTCTCGGAGGTAGGGGGGCATTTTGCGATGCTGCCTTTTGGTTTGTATATTGTAGCCGATGGCATGGGCGGGCACTCTGACGGCCATGTTGCCAGCCGCATCGCCTCGCGAACGGCCGCCACGCACATCATCAACAACATCTATCTACCGCTGCTCGCAGACGACGACAAAAGCATCAAAATGCCCATTCAAGAAGTGTTGGAGCAGGCGGTACAAAAAGCCAACAAGGCCGTATTTGAAAATGATCCGGAAATGGACAGCGGGACAACGCTAACCATTGCCCTGGTATTGGGCCGGCGACTGCATGTGGCGCATGTGGGCGACAGCCGGCTTTATTTGCTGGCAAATGGCAAATTTGAGCCGGTGACAAACGATCATTCTCTGGTGCAGCGCCTGCAAGACGTGGGGCAGCTCACGGCCGAGGAAGCGACGTTTTATCGCTACGGGCATATTTTGCTGCGTGCCGTTGGGCAGGCTGATGAGGTAGAAGTAGACACATATATGCGGTTGCTGCCAAAGTCTGGGAAGTTGTTGATGTGCAGTGATGGCTTGTCTGGCTTTGTGTCGGAAGCAGAAATGCGCGATATTTTGGAGCGTGACCTTTCTTTGGATGAAATGGCTGAGGCGTTGTTTCGCGCAGCGATGGAAATGGGCGGTTTTGATAATATCACGGCCGTTCTCGTAGATTTTGAGTTATAGATCAGGGACCTGGATGAGCGGCGAGAGTACCTACTATTCTGTTTTGGGCATTTCTCCTGGGGCCTCAGCTGAGGCCATTCAGAATGCGTTTGCCAAACTGGTGGCTCGCTTCCCGCAGGGAGCAACCAAAGAAAGCCACCCGGAATATCAGGATTTACTCCAGGCATATGAAGTTCTAAACAACCCGTCGCGGCGCGCGATTTACGATTCGTTGATGGTGGAAACATCGCCGCCGCCTTTGACCGTGACAATACAGGTTAGCCGCGCCAAAATTCCCATCGCCACTTCCCCACAGATTTTCTACTTATTACTCGAGATCGCCGCGCCGCAGCAGAGCATGAACGCGCGACGGCCGTTAAACCTTGGCCTCGTTCTGGACCGCAGCACCTCCATGCAAGGACAACGCCTGGATTTTCTCAAATCGGCCGTCGAATTGGTCATCGAAAAACTGATGCCCGAAGACATCATCTCCATCGTCACCTTCAGCGATCGGGCTGAGGTTGTGCAGCCGGCAACCCGCCTCACGAACAGAAATGCCATCATTTCCCATGTGCGCAGTATACGCGCTTCTGGCGGCACAGAAATTTATCAGGGCTTACTCGCCGGCGTCGAGCAACTGCGACAAATGCCCCTGGCCCAATACAACAACCACCTGATTTTGCTGACAGATGGTCATACATACGGTGATGCGCCAGAATGCGTAACCCTTTCCGCGCGCGCAGCAGAGCAGCAGATTGGCATCACCGCATTTGGACTGGGCAATGAATGGAATGACAATTTTCTAGATCGGCTGGTATCCTCATCCGGCGGGCAATCGGCCTTCATCGAGGAACCCACCCAAATATTAGACCATCTACAGCAGCGTATCCAGGGACTGGGCCTCATCCATGCTCGCAACCTGCGAGTAAAAAACACAATGCCGTCTCAAGTCTCCTTAAAATACGGCTTCAAACTACTGCCCTTCGCCCAACCCCTCGATGCCACTGAAAACGAAATCAAGTTAGGCAATATCGAAGGCAAAAGCGCATTATCTTTTTTGTTAGAAATGGTTTTGCAACCCCAACAACACGAAACCCGCATCAACATCCCTTTTGAGATCATTGCCGACATTCCCGGACGCAGCGCCAAAGATCTATCCTTCAAAAGTCAGGCGCAAATTGTCGTCACGGCAACCCCCGTGGAAATGCCGCCGCCTAAAGATTTGGTCAAGGCCGTGCGTTTGTTGAACATGTACCGCATGAACGAAAAGGTTTGGGAAGAGATCGAGGCGGGAAATGTAGGCGTGGCCGCGACTCGCTTGCGTCACCTGACGACGCGCTTATTGGAGGCCGGCGAAATTCGTCTGGCTCAACAAGCCCATGCAGAAACGGAACGGTTATCGACAGTTGGTTCCATGTCGGCTGAAGGCTGGAAGCGGCTGAAATATGGCACTCGAGCCATGATCGGCGAAACGGTAAGAATAGACAACGATGATTCAATGTAAAGAGTGTGGAGCCACCCAACTGGAAGGCGCACTTTTTTGTAGTGAGTGCGGCCGGTTTCTAATGGAAGACAACCTTAAAGCTACCGACGTCTTGCCCTTTTCAGACTACAGCCATCGCCCGCCCCCGCCGCCGCCAGAAGATTACCGATTAATCACCGTGCCTGAAGGGAAGAATGTTACATTTGTTATCCCGCACAGCCGTCACCGGCGCGTCATGGCCCTCACCGGGCAAATTCGTGTCGGCCGCGATAGCTCTGAAACAGGCGACTTTCCCGAACTAGACCTGACCGTGGAAAACGGCGCCGAATTGGGCGTTTCCCGACTCCATGCTACCATTCAATGGTCAAATCACGGATTGGTGCTGATAGACCTGGACAGCACCAACGGCACATTTTTAAACAACTATCGATTGCCATCGAAACGGCCGTATCCCCTTCGCAGCGGCGACGAAATACGATTCGGCGAACTATTAATTCACGTTTTCTATGATTCCTAACCAACGGTGAAACCATATGATTTCCATAATCGTGCACATAGCCAATGAAGATCCCATCGTTTGCGAGGTAGACTCGCTGCCAAAAGCGCAAGACGTCCTCATCCAAATTCACAACCCCCGCCGTCGAGACGGACTCGACGTCCACTACCTCGACGAAGACGTTACCTCCGTCTTCTATCCCATCCAACGCATTAACTTCATCCAGGTACTTCCATCCACCGACATGAGCGAAGTTGTCGGGTTCGTACGCGAATAATGGTCGAAAAAATTCCTCCCTCCCTCGATAAAACCGCCCCCAGGCTCATCCTTATCGTGGATGATGAAGCCCGCATGCGACGCTTCATCCGCATGAACATGGAATTGGAAGGTTATCAAGCCATCGAAGCGGAAAATGGCCTTCAAGCCCTGGAACAAATCCGAAAATACGCCCCCGATCTCGTTATCATGGACATCATGATGCCAGAACTCGACGGCTTTGAAACCTTGCGCCTCCTGCGTGAAATCTCCACCGTCCCCGTCATCCTTCTCACCGTCAAAAGCGATGAAGAAGACAAAATCCAAGGACTTGGCTTGGGCGCCGACGACTACATCACCAAACCATTTAGCCCCCGAGAATTGAACAGCCGCGTCAACGCCGTCATGCGCCGGGCAGAATGGCCAGCTCCCCCACCTCGCACCATCTTACGCATCGACGATCACCTATCGATCGACTTTAACCGCCATCAGGTCATCGTCGATAATGAACGCATTGACCTGCGACCAACAGAATACCGGCTCCTGAGCCAATTGATTCAAAACGCCGGCTGGGTTGTCCCCCACGAAACCCTTTTAGCCAAAGTATGGGGGTATGAATATCAAGACGAAACCCATTATCTTCGCCTCTACATCAATTACCTCCGGAAAAAGATAGAAGAAGACTTGAATAACCCCAAATACATCCTCACCGAAAGAGGTGTTGGTTATCGTTTCATGGATTACAAAAAAGAAGCTTCAGACTGATACCGGCGCTGATACACCCAAAACACCACATTTTCAGTGGTTGAAGACCGGAAATAGGCCGGTCTTCAACCTCCAATTTCCCCACTTGCAGCAAAGCGCGGCATAATTTTTAGGGTAGACGCAAATCCTGTTTTGATCGACCTCATTTAACTTTTTTCAGCGGACTCGCAGGCACAACCAGTTTTGTTTTTCCCCAATTTCAATTATCATACGGGACTATGTTGCTGCAAGCGCATCATACAACGACCGACGCGACAAAGTTCTTTGACCAGGTCAACACTTATTTAAGTGTGGAAGATCGACTCCGGGTTCAAGAGGCGTTTGCCCTTGCTCGCCGAGAACACGGAGACCAGCGTCGCAAATCTGGCGAGCTTTTTTTTACCCACCCACTTACGGTGGCCTATTACCTCTCCCAATACCACCTCGATGCCTCAGCTCTGGAAGCTGCTCTACTCCATGATATTGCCGAAGACACGCGCGTTTCTATTAATGAAATCGAAGCCATGTTTAGCCCGGAAGTTGCCCGCCTGGTAAATGGCGTTACCAAACTGAAAGACGTTACCGAGGGCGTTTCCAAAGGCAAACATTTACCACCCCAAGAAATTCAAGACAAGACCCTACATAAATTATTTTCGGCCATGACCGAAGATGTACGCACGGTCATCATCAAACTCTTCGACCGTTTGCACAACATGCGAACCATCAAGGCCATGCCGCTGCACAAACAACGACAAAAGGCAGAAGAAACACTGGCCGTTTACGCCCCCCTGGCGAACCGCCTGGGTTTGTGGGATTTAAAAAACGAACTCGAATCGCTTTCTCTGGAAGTGCTGCACAACAAAGCCTACACAACCATAAAACGCCGGCGTGAAGAATTGGAGCGGGAGCACCAGGAAACCTATCAGCTTCTGAGCGGGCAAATATTTAATTGTTTACTCCAGGCGGAAATTGATGTGCGCAATGTGGTATTGGCCCCCGAAAACATTTATTCGGTATATCAGGACCTGACAAACAGCGGCGCTTCCTATGATGATCTCGACCGGACTATTCGTCTGGTGGTATTGGTGAACGAGTGGCAAGAATGTTATCTGGCGTTGGGTTATTTGCACCAGCTTTGGCGGCCGGTTCCCGGCACGTTCGACGACTACATTGCGGTGCCGCGAGACAATTTGTATCGCTCGCTGCATACCACTGTGGTTCATGCAAATGGGCAAGCGGTTAAACTGCATATTCGCACCGTTGCCATGGACAAGGTCTCGGAAATTGGGGTGCTGGCTCGCTGGTTGTATGCTGGCACACCGTTATGGTCTACGGGTATAGCCGACCGCATTGAATCCTTTTTTGAGAACATCACCGATAACATCAACGTGGAACCGCAGAACCCGGCGGCCGGCGTTAAGGGTGTGGTGGAAGATGTCTTTCGCAAGCAAATCCGGGTGTATACGCCGCGCGGCGATATTGTGGAATTGGGGCAAGGGGCCACCATTATTGACTTTGCGTATGCCATCCATACGGGTTTGGGCAATCAGGCTCACGCGGCCTATGTTAATGATGTATTTTTCCCGCTGAACAAGCCGCTTAAAGATGGGGATCAGGTGCGAATTGTGAAGAAGCTGCGCGCGCAGCCGCAGCGAGCCTGGTTGGATGATGATTTAGGGTATATCGCCACGAATTATGCGCGCTCACATGCCCGGCGGTGGTTTAGGCGACTGCCGACGCAGCGAGCAATTTTAGAGGGCAAGGAGCTGATTCAAACGGAACTGAATATCTTGGGATTTCCCGATTTTTCGCATGAGGAGCTTGCAGAGGCTTTTGGGTATGAAGAGGCGCAGCAGCTGTATTATGCGGTGGGGCGAGCGGAGGTTTTGCCCACGGCCGTTGCCACACGCGTCTTAGAATACAAATGGGACACCGGCCCGGCGCGCAACGTCGACAATGTCATCCTCACAGACACCGGCGAAGAATTCGTCATCACCAAGTCCCCCACACGCCGGTTGAGCCTTTGCGGAACCTGCCAGCCACGGCCGCGCGAACAAATTTTAGGCTTTATGCGCAAAGATGGCGGCATCACGGTGCATAAAAAGCGCTGCCATTTGCTGCGCCCGGAACGAGGTCGTGTTCTAAAGTTGGGCTGGGGCGAGGCGACTCGTGAAGCCCACGAAGTGACCGTTCAAGTCGATGTTTATGACCGTCCGGGGCTGTTATTTGAGATTTCTCAATTAATGGAAGATGAGCAAATTAATATCGCCTATATTTACACGCCACCCCGGCGAGGCGGTGAGTTGCAGATAATTTTGACCCTGGAGGTGCTGCAACCTCGTCAATTGGTGCGTATTTTGCACCAAATTCACGCCTTACCCAACGTTTTTGACCTCCGATGCCTGCCAGATGGCCCTCCGGACCGGAATGGCGCGGCCCCCTCTCCCCTCTACTTACCAGAGTAAGCACATTTGACCGCTGGTGAACGGCCGTTATAATCTCACGCTGCTTTGCCCGCCAGAGTACACTCTGTTTGGTCAAAGTGACCATCATGTAAGTTAGAGTTGAAGGAGTATAAACATGCTTAAGAAAAAATTCTTTAAAACCAAT
Organism: Chloroflexota bacterium; assembly: GCA_017993775.1. Classification (GTDB taxonomy): domain Bacteria; phylum Chloroflexota; class Anaerolineae; order Promineifilales; family Promineifilaceae; genus Leptovillus. The sequence goes on from JAGOMA010000039.1 coordinate 46,579, forward strand.
GACGATTGCGAAGTTACGTTCGAATTTGCGGCCCCCGAAGCTACAGAAGTAACCCTGCTCTGCGACGCACACAACTGGGAACCCACAGCGATGAAAAAGACCAAAGAAGGCTCTTTCCGCACCAAAATCCGCCTGGCAAAAGGTGGACAGTACCAGTTCCGCTACTTTGTAGACGGCGCAACCTGGGCCAACGACGAAGCGGCTGACGCGTATTGGGCCAACGAACACGGCGGCGACAACAGCGTCGTTTTCACCTCTGAGAACTAATCGATCACAAGACGGACTCGGAGTAACGCAATAATAAAAGCGGCTTGGCAGCAAGCCGCTTTTTGTTTGCCCGGTTGTATCCTCTTTGACCTCACGTTACAATCTGCCGCAATTGTAAGAAATGAACGCCTGTTCCCGTCTAACATGGTGGTAAAGATAGACTTGGTATAGGCAAAACGGCCGTCCCACGCCAACGTTCGACGGCCCCATTTATGGATGCAAAGGGATAAATCATGGAAAAAGAACGTGTCATCATTATCGGCTCTGGCCCTGCCGGACTCACTGCGGCCATCTACACCGCCCGCGCCCAACTAAACCCACTGGTCATCGCCGGCACACAAATTGGCGGCCAAATCGCCATCACCTCCGAAGTAGAAAACTACCCCGGCTTCTGGTCGCCGGAACGCACCCCCACCGGCCCGGAACTGGTCGAAATCATGCAAAAACAAGCCGAGCATTTTGGCGCGCGCCTGGAATACGACGAAGTCGTCGCGGTTGATTTCACCCAAGGGTCGCCATTTTATGTCAAAACATATGGCAAAGAATACATGGCTGACGCGGTCATCGTCACTGCCGGCGCATCGCCCCGCCGTTTGGGCGTACCCGGCGAAGAGGAATTCATCGGGCGCGGCGTAAGTTACTGCGGCACCTGCGATGGCTTCTTCTTCCGCGGCAAAGACGTCATCGTGGTCGGCGGCGGCGACAGCGCGCTGGAAGAAGGATTGTTCCTGACCAAATTCGCCGATTCCGTGCAAGTTGTTCACCGCCGTGACGAATTTCGCGCCGGGCCAGCGCTGCAAAAACGCGCCGCCGCCAACGAAAAGATGTCCTTCGTGTGGAACACCGTCGTCGAAGAAATTGAAGGGAACGGCTCTGTTCAGGCCGTAAAGGCGCGCAACGTGCAAACGGGCGACGTGCAAACCATGGCTGTCGATGGCGTTTTCATCTTCATCGGCCATTATCCCAACAGCAAGTTTCTGGAAGGGCAAGTGGCGATGGACGAGCATGGCTACGTCATCACCGATGAGCTGATGCGTACCAGCGTGCCGGGCGTATACGCCGCCGGCGAAATTCAGGATGCCATCTACCGGCAAATTGGCACTTCGGTGGGCCAGGGCGTGGCCGCCGGGATGCAAACCGAACGCTGGTTGAGCGAACGAGAGTAAGAATTCCGGTTTTCAAGTGTTCAGGCGTTTGCGTAATGCCTGAACACGCATCATTCTATGCTGCGATTTCTTTGGGCTTATCTGGTTTACACCTGGGGCGGGCTGCACCGTTATTTTGGCAACCAAAATGCGATGCGCAGCGAACATGAAGCGGCCGTGCGCTACTTTACGAAGGCGTATGAGATAGACCCCACGTTTCTGCGCGTGCGTCTGGAACGTGGGGTTTTGTTGTTCCGCGAATTGGGGCGCATGGATGAGGCGCTAGCCGATTTTAACGCCCTGGTTGAGGAAGATCCGATTTATGCGGCTCCGGCTTTGTTTAACCGGGCGATGCTGGCCCAGCAAAACGGCCGTTACCAGGACGCCCTGCACGATTTAGAAGCCTACGTCGCCTTGTCCCCCCGCGACTACCTTCAGGAAACCCAACACCTCCTGGATGTCCTGCGCTCGCTCGTCCTCACAGACGACAACCAGGATTGAACCAGACGATCTAAGCAGCAACTTCAGGGGGTAACGGCCGTTACCCCAACCCCCATTTCCTCTGCCAACTGCTGCAAATCGGCAAAACTGCCAATCCAGGCCACCTTCTCCATAAATTCTTTCAACGATGGGCTGGCTTGCCGCAACGCCAACAGCGTCGGGCCAATCGGGTCTGCGCCGGTGGCCCCCGGCTGGTCGGCGTAAGCGCCATAAAAAGCGAAATACGCCTGATTCAGTTTGCGAATGCTGTAACCGTTGGCCACAAACACCTGCCGCCGCGCCTCCATGTACGCTTCCGCCCCTGCAATGTCGCCGGCTGCCAGCATCTTCTCGGCCTCGACCCGCGTCGCGGCCATTTCGGCGTTAAAGTTGAAGGCTGGCTCGGCGCTCGGCGCCGGCGCAGCGGCTGGCGGCGCAGGCGGCGGCGGCACAAATTCCGGGTAAAAGCGGGCGATCACCTGCTCGCCAATCTCCCGCCCCACAATGGAAGCCACAGTTTCGTTGATGGTGCGCACCTGCGGATCCGACACATAGTTCAGACTGATGGGGTACGGCATAAACCAGTGATGGCTCCATTCGTGGGCTGTCACCTCGGCCAGCCAGTTGATGCTGCTGGTTTCCATGATCATGGCCGGGTAGGTGGCCAGGCCGCCGATGGGCACAACCAGGGCGGAGAGATTGAGCTGGTCGAAAACGGCCGTTTCCATCTCTTCCTTTTGCGGCGTTGTCAGGCCCACAGCCAGCGGGAATTGGTCCTGACGTTCGATTTTGTCACGCGGGGAGACAATGAGCAGCGCCGGCAAAGGCGTCATGTGCATCAGCACGGGCGGCCATGTTTCGTTAACGGCCGTCAACCCCTGCTCGCGCAAAACTTCGGCCACCTGGTCTTGCACCACAGCCTCGGCCACCGGCTGCAGCCGGGCGATCTGCGCGCGTGTGGCGGCCAGTTCCGCCTGCTGCGCCTGGGAAGCAGCAGCCGGGTCGGCGATGTCCGGATTCACATATATCTGTTCGATTTCCCAATTGAGCCGGCTGCTGGTTTGAATGGCGGCCAAATAATCCAGCACCAGTTGGCGGCGCGTGGCCTCATCCAGAAAAGCCTGCCCATCAGCCAAAATCGCTTCCGCTTTGGTCCAGATGGCCTGCATTTCCCAGACGGCAAAATCGAAGGAATGCGGGCCAACGATGGCCCGTAATTGGTATTGCTCCTGGCCAAAGGCGGGCCAATTGGGGACCAACAGGAAGGCCAACAAGCACAATAAAATGAGGAGTTTCCCGGCTCGTAAGAAACGCTGTTTACGCATGGACAGGATGATAGTCAAGGGGCAGATGGGGCACAAGGAAACGGCCGTACGCTTCACCAGACGTTAAGAAAATTTC
>JAGOMA010000040.1 GCA_017993775.1 Chloroflexota bacterium
CCGGCTTGCACACCTTCCACGTGCCCCTCAACGGCGGGCAAAAACGGCTCCATTTCCGCCAGGAAAGTGATGGCTCCGCCGCCCTCTTCATCGACGTCACCGACGTTATCCACCTGAACCCCACCGCTGCGGAAATGGCTTTCCTGGCTCTTAATGAAATCCCGCAATACCAGGCCGAAGCCGCCCTGGCGCGCCGCCTGCACCCGGCCAATCGGGCGCAAATGCAAGCTGAATTGGACGCCATCTACGCGATGGTGCAGCGCTTCCGCGCGCCGGAAACCGGCTGCCCCACCTGCGCCGTGCAAGATCTACAGCCCTCACTTTTAGAGGCCACCGCCCTCTTCAGCCACCGCGCCGACGCGCCATACAAAGCCGACCTGGCCATCACCTACGGCTGCAACAATGCCTGCAACCACTGCTACAACGAACCAGATCGCTTCGATATGGCCTCGCTCACCCTGGCCGATTGGCAGCAGGTGATTGATCGGCTGCACGCAGTGGGCGTGCCGCACCTGATCATCACCGGCGGCGAAGCGACGCTGAACCCGGATTTACTGGACATCATCCGGTACGCGAATGATTTGGGACACGTGGTAGGCATGAATACCAACGGCCGTCGCCTCGCCCACCAGCCCTACATCGACGAACTGGTCGCCGCCGGTCTCAACCACGTGCAAATCACCCTTGGCTCCAGCCGCCCGGATGTCCACGACGCTGTCATGAACGCCCGCTCCTTCCACCAGACCGTGCGCGGCATCCAGAACGCCGTCGCCAGCAACCTGCACACCATCACCAACACCACCCTCATGCGCCGCAACGTCGACCACGTCGAAGAAATCATCGACTTCCTCTACGACTTGGGCATCCGCACCTTCGCCATGAACGGCATGATCTACAGCGGCGGCGGTTTCGCCGACCCCAACGCTATCCCCGAAGCGGAAATGCCCGCCTTGCTGGTGCGCGTGCGCGACCATGCCGCCGAAAAAGGCATGAAATTCCTCTGGTACACACCCACCGAATACTGCCGCATGTCGCCCGTGGAATTAGAAATTGGAGCCAAACGCTGCAACGCCGGGGAATACTCGATCTGTATCGAACCCAACGGCGACGTGCTGCCCTGCCAATCGTTTTACGTGGCCGCGGGTAACATTTTGCGCGACGACTGGTCGCAAATCTGGCGCAGCGAACTATTCCGCAGCTTCCGCGACCGTGAGGATGATCCGGCATGGGCCGGTCTGCCGCAAAAATGCTGGCAGTGCCCCGACCTGCCGCTGTGCGGCGGCGGCTGCCGCATCGAGCGTGAAGCGCGCGATGGCGTGCGCGTGGCTGGCACGGACAGTCTGGCGTGTGGCAGTTGCGGCACGGGCGGCGGTAAGGGTAACGGCCGTTCCGGCAGCGAAATCAAACACACAACTTTTATCTCATTGGATAGTTTGGTTATTGGAGATTAGAGATTAGGGACCAGGGATTCGGTACTAGAGACTAGAGCCTCCAATCAGTCTCCAATCTCCATTCCCCCAAAGCGACGGTAAACATGGACAAAGAGCGACTTCTAAGCTGGATGCTTTTCAAACGACACAAACCGCCCAAACCCATCGCCCCCGGTTTGTACCCCTATTTGCACGACGAAAATGGTTCGATCACCCGTTTTCACCTGCGCGTGGAGCCAGATGGACAGGGCATGCTGCTGGCTAACGCCGCCGCCGCCGCCCGCCTTAACCCCACCGGCGTGGTAATGGTCAAGGAATTGCTGGATGGCGACCCGCCTGATGATGTCCTGAACGACGTGCTGTTACGCTACAAAGGCGCCTCGCGGGAGACGGTCGCCGCCGATTTACAACGTGTGCGCGGCCTTCTTTCCAGTCTAACATCGCCCGACGACAATTACCCCATCATCAATTTCAAGGAAATCAAGGTCAACATCTTTGAATCCCAACTGCTGGCTCCTTTAGAAGCCAGCGTGCCCCTGGCCGAGCCAGAAAAAATCGTGCCGATTCTGGATAAGCTGTGGCATGTGGGCATCCCCCATGTGACGTTCCTCGCGCCAGAACAAGCCGATGCGGCGCAGATGATTCGCGCCATCGAACGCGCCGAAGACCTGGGTCTCATCGCCGGCGTACGCGGGCGGGCCACCGATTTACACCAGGACGGTCTGCTGGCAAACCTGGCTCAGGCCGGCGTCGACCACGTCACGGTTCTTTATGCCGCCGCTGACGCTGAAGTCCACGATGCCCTTTGCGGCGCAGGCGACCATGCCCTGCTGGCCGATCTCTATGCGGCCATTGAAACCAACGAAGTGTGCCCGGTCGCCGAAATCCCGCTGGTGGAAAGCACGCTGGATATCTTGCGCGAAACGCTGACCCGACTATTGGACGTTGGCGTGCACAATTTTTCGTTTTTCGCCATTGTCGCGCCGCAGGGCATGGGCAATGAAGCGCGCGCCGGGGCGCTGACGGCCCAGGCCATGCCGCAAACGGCCGCCTGGGTGGAGGAGATCGCCCATCAGGCCGACGTGCGATTTATTTGGCAGCCGCCGGTGCAGCGCGATCCGCGCCTGACGCTGGCGGAGCAGGTGCGTCAGGGGCCGCGCTGTTCTGGTGACGCGTCCGTGCGTGTTGAGACCAACGGCGATGTGATTCCGCCGCGCGGTCCATACCTGAAAGCCGGCAATTTGCTGGCCGATCCCTGGCTTATGATTTGGGGCAACCAGGCGTTTGTGCGTTATCGGGAACGGGTAGCCGCGCCAACCCGCTGCATGGACTGTCCCGGACTGGTCATTTGTGAAGCCGACTGCCCCCGCGAACAGAGCGGATGGGCGCAGGGAGTGGGAGGTGCGTTAGCATGAAAAAGAAACAGCACAAAAATCAACAGGGACCTATGGATAAAGAACAAAAAACAAAGCGCCAGGGGGAAGTAACGGCCGTTTCCCCACCCCCAACGCCCCACCTCCAGCCCCCCACCCCCAATTCCCCGTGGCATTCCGTTGTCAACCGCCGGGCGGGCATGTTGATGCTGCTCATCTTGCTGCTGCTGGGGCTGCCCGCCTCCAGGGCCTTGGCGCAGTCGTACAGCTTCGCCGTGCCAGAACTGAAGATGCAGGTCTTCGTGCAGCCAGACGCCTCCATCCACATTGTCTACGACATCACCTTCGAGAACTTCGGCAGCGCCATCGACATTGTGGACATTGGCACGCCAAACCGGGGCTATGATCTGGCAAACTTCTCGGCGTCGGTAAACGGCCGTACCCTCACCGACATCCGCACCTCCGAAGTCATCGACACCGGCGTAGAAGTCCATTTAGACGGCGAAGCCATTCCCAATGGCCAATCCGGCACACTGCACGTCGAGTTCACCATGCCCGACATGGTGTATGAAGACACCACCCGCGACGGCTACGCCTCGCTGCAGATCACACCTACCTGGTTCGACAGCTCCCTGGTGCGCGGCAGCACCGACGTCTGGATTTTGGTCCACATGCTGCCAGAAGTCCAACCCGACGAAGTACTCTACCAGGATGTGCCCTTCACCGACAAAGTCATTTTTGAAGAACACACCGTCGTCGGCTGGCGCTGGCCGGAAGGCACAGCCATCGGTCCTAACCAGGTGGGCGTCTCCTTCCCCCAGCGCGGCATGACCCGCGTCGTGCAGCAAAGTTTGTACGACATCACCATCAAATGGCTGCAAGACAACCCTGGCGTTTCTTTAACTTTTGGACTAATCAGCTTCATCTTGGTGGCTGTAGCCTTCTTCCGGTTTTCCGGCGGCACGGGCATATCGATCTTTGCCCTGTTGGCTTGCGGGCTGGTCTTCCTGCTGTTCATGAACCCCCTGGTCTCCCTATTTGCCTGGATTCCGGCCGTAGCCTTCCTGGTTTTTGTGGAGAAAAAGAGACGCAAAGGCCAGGATACCTATCTCCCGGCCATCGCCCAGGTGGAAGGCGGTGGCATCAAACGCGGCCTCACTGCCCCGGAAGCGGCCGTTTTGCTGGAAACGCCGCTCAACAAAATCCTCCTGCTGATCATGTTTGGCCTGTTGGACAAAAAAGCGGTGCGCCTGGTCGATGATTCGCCGCTGACGGTCGCCGTGGAAAAAGATTACGTTGCCAAGGGCGAAACCGCTTCCAAGCGGCGGCAAGACCGGCGCGAGGCGGCTAAACAATTCGGCGTCGTGCTGCGCGATTACGAACAAGACGTGCTGGACGCGCTGCAAGACAATCCCGCCAAACCGGTTCACAAGCAAGATTTTGGTCCGGCGATGAACCATTTGATCAAAAGCGTGGTCGGCAAAATGAAAGGCTTTGACCTGTCTGACACGCAGGATTATTACAAGAAAATCATCAGCCGGGCGATGGAAGAAGCCACCCGCATGGGCGAAGTGCCGGAATTGGAGAAATTCCTGGACCGCACCTGGCCCTGGATTTTGATGGACGACAATTATGGCCCGGTCTTGCAGCGCGGCGGGTATAACTATCAGCCGGTGTGGGTACGGCCGTATATCGGCGGCGGCTCCGGTTTACCCATCCCCAGCGGGGGAGACCAGTCTGGCCCATCCTACGGCGGCAAAACCAGCTTCGGCGACGTGGCCGCCTCTTTCGCCGGTTGGACGGAGAACACAGCCGGCAAACTGGCCACCTCCATTTCGCCCGCCACGCTTAGCGGCGCCGGCGGTCTGGTGAATCTGGGCGGCGCAGACAAAGTGACCGGCGATATCTTCAAAGCGCTGGCCTCCTCCTCCGGCAGCGGCGGCGGCGGGTCTTCCGGCGGCGGCTGCGCCTGCGCCTGCGCTGGCTGCGCCTGCGCCTGTGCCTGCGCTGGTGGCGGACGATAAAAATTTGAGACTGGAGACTTGAGACAAATAAAAAGTCTCCAGTCTCCAGTCTCCAGTCTCTTGTGAACACTTCAGCCTTACCTGATAAAAACTTACTGGAAGCGCAGGCCGACTGGCTGGCTCCGGCGCGCGGACGGCTGCTGCGGCGCGTAGGCGTGGCGCGGCGGCGACGGATTTTGGACCTGGGCGCAGGCTACGGCGCAGTGACAGAAGAACTGCTGCGGCGCGGCGGTGGATGGGTGGCGGCGCTGGACCGGGAGTTTACGGCCGTGTCCCATACCCTGGCGCTTAACGTCAATGGCGATGCGGTTCACCTTCCCTTTGCCGCCAACACGTTTGACCTAGTCTTTTGCCAATGCGTGCTGCTGTGGGTGGGAGATGGGGTCACGGGCGTCGCCGAAATTCAGCGCGTCCTGGAACCGGGCGGGGTACTCATCGCTCTGGAACCAGACTATGCAGGCATGATCGAGCAGCCGCCAGACATCGCCACCCGCGACCTCTGGCTGGCGGCGTTGGCAAGGGCGGGCGCGGAGCCAGAAATCGGGCGCAAATTGCCGGGCATCCTGGCAGCGCAGGGCTTTACGGTGCGGGTCGATCTGCTGGAGGAAGTGAAACGGCCGTCATCCACCCGTTTCGATTTTTTACGCCAACTCCCCCTGACCCCGGCGGAACAAACGCAGTTGGCGCGCGCCGAAATCGCCGCCAGACACCTGTCCGGTGATTGGGCGCAAATCGCCCATCTGCCCTTCTTCCTCATCACTGCCGAACGGCCGTAATCCCTCTTCCCACGCACCTTCGTACTGGAAAAATATGTTTAACCAATCTTCTGTCTCTTCTGAACGACTGGCGCAGCGCTTCCGGCGCGGCGCGCAGGAATACGCCGCGCGGGTACGACTGTTTTCCCCCAACGCCCGGATGTACCTGGGGTACACCGTCGTTAGCGGCCTGGCTTTAGGCATCTTCCGCCTACTGTTTAACTTTTACGCCCTCAGCCTGGGCTTTGACGAAGCGCTGCTGGGCCGTCTGCTGACTGTGACCAACCTGGTGGCGCTGGTGGCCGCCCTGCCCGCCGGTTACGTGAGCGACCGCCTGGGGCGCAAACCGGCGCTGCTAACAGCCAGCCTGCTGACGACAACGGCCGTTTTCGGCTTTGTGTTCTGGCGCGATCCGGTTGGTTTCTACATTCTGAGCGCTCTGTTAGGCGTCGGGCAAAGCCTGAGCGGCGTCACGTTAGGGCCATTCCTGATGGAAAACAGCGGCCACGAAGAACGCACCTACCTGTTCTCGTTCAGTTTTGGCGTGCAGATGATCGCCGGATTTGGCGGAAACTGGTTGGGCGGTAAGCTGCCGACATGGTTGGGAACGGCCGTACACGCCGACCCCACCTCCGCCGCCGCCTACGGCCTCTCCATGGCCATCATCGGCGGCATCGCGGCGCTGTCCATCATCCCTCTCCTGTTCATTCACCGGCCAAACCGCGAAAAATCGGGCCAATCCACCAGCCTTTCGCCCTTTCAATATGCCCGTCAACAGCCCGTCTTACTGGTCAAACTCATCGCCCCCATGTTTGTCACTTCGTTAGGCGCCGGACTGCTCATGCCCTTCATGAACGTCTTCTACCGGCACCAATACAACGCCAGCGATGGAACCATCGGCGGATTGTTCGCCGTCGGCTCATTGGCAATGGCCTTCGGCCTGCTCATTGCCCCACCGCTGGCCGATCGCTACGGCAAAATGAAGGTCGTCGTGTTATCACAGGCACTTTCCATTCCGTTCCTGGGCGTGATGGGGTTTTCACCCTGGTTTGGCCTCAGCGCGTTGGCTTATCTGGTGCGCCTGATGCTGATGAACATGAGCAACCCGGTCTACCAGGCATTTGTGATGGAACAGGTAGACGAGGAAGCGCGGGCCACCGTCGCCAGTCTGGTCAGCATGAGCTGGAATTTTGGCTGGGCCTTTAGCCCGATGGTAAGCGGCTGGCTGCAGGTAAATGTGGGCTTCGCGCCCATTTACCTGGGCACGATGTCGGCTTACGTCCTGGCCATCTATCTTTATTGGCGCTTTTTTGGCCACCTGTCCGCAAACCAGGACCAATGGGCAGCCGAAAAAGCGTCAACAGGACATTCGTCGTAAGGTCTGCCAAAACCTTCCTGTCTATAATTAACCAGACAGCACCCATATAAATCCATCGGGCATGGTTGCCCGACAATCCGAGAGGAGTACCTATCCATGACCATCAAATTTGGCACCGACGGCTGGCGCGCCGTCATTAGCGAGACCTTTACCTTTGGCAATCTGCGCCTGGTAGCCCAGGCCATCGCCGACTTTATCCGCGAACAAAACGACACCGACCCCAGCGCCATCATCGGCTTCGACACCCGCTTTCTGTCCGACCGGTACGCCGCCGAAGTGGCCCGCGTCATGGCCGCCAACCAGATTTCCACCTGGCTGGCCCGCGCTGATACGCCTACTCCGACCATCAGCCACTCCGTGGTACACAAAAAGGCCACCGCCGGGATTATGATTACTGCCAGCCACAATGCGCCGCGTTACAACGGCGTTAAACTCAAGGCCAGCTACGGCGGCAGCGCCACGCCAGCACAAAATAAGCGCGTGGAATACCTGCTGGACCGCAACCTGGAAACCGTCCACGGCCCAAATCTCATGGACCTGGAAGACGCAATAAAACAAGGTCTGGTCAACAAATTTGACCCGGCCTGGGCGTATTACGAACATCTCAGCACACTCATCGACCTGGACGTGATTTCCAGCGGGGAACTGCGGGTTGTGGCCGACGGTATGTTTGGCTCCGGGCGCGGGGCGATTGGCGAGGTACTGGCGCGCGGCCGTTCGCGGGTGCATAACATTCGCCATGAGATGAATCCTGGCTTCGGCGGCATCCACCCGGAACCCATCGCCAAACATTTGGGCATGCTGATGTCTACCATTCAGGCGGGGCATTGGGACGTGGGCTTGGCGACAGATGGCGACGCAGACCGCATCGGCGCGGTGGATGCGCGGGGAGAATTTGTGGACCCGCATCGCATTTTCGCCCTGGTGCTGCGGTATCTGATCGAGAAACGCGGCTGGACGGGCAAAGTCGTGCGTACCGTTTCTACCACGCGCATGGTTGACCGTATTGCCGCCGACCACGGCCTGCCGCTGGTGGAAACGCCGGTCGGCTTTAACCACATCGCCGACCTGATGGTCGCCAATGGCGTGTTGATGGGCGGTGAAGAGTCGGGCGGCATCAGCATTAAGGGGCACATCCCGGAAGGAGATGGCGTATTGATGGGCTTGCTGCTGTTGGAGGTAATGGCCGAGGCGCAGGCCCCGCTGCACGTCCTGGTGGCCGATTTGCTGGACAAATATGGTCCGGCGCAGTATGCCCGCACCGATATGAAGCTCAAACGGCCGATTAACAAATCGGATATGGTGAAGCTGCTGGTCGATTCGGCTCCGGCGGCGATTGCCGGGGTGAGCGTGGAAGAAGTGCAGACGGTGGACGGGGTGAAGTATTACCTGGATGATGGCAGTTGGTTGTTGATACGGCCGTCTGGCACCGAGCCAGTCTTACGCGTCTACGCCGAAGCGCCCAACGATGCGCGGGTGAAAGCCCTGCTGGGCTTTGGCGAGGAAATGGCGCAAAAAGCGTAAAGAAAGTCTGGCCCTCCCGGAAGGGGACTGCCTTCCGGGAGGGCGATTGCTCTAATTCTCGGCCGCAAACTGCGCCACAATATAAGCCGTGTGGCGAATTCCGTTGATCAAATCTGGCAGGCGGATGTTTTCATTGGGGGCGTGGACCCGCCCGCCCGGATAACCAATGCCCGCTGAGACTACCGGCAGTCCCAAAACGTGGATGAACGGGTAATTGGGACCACTGCCGCCAATGAGTGGCTCGATGACCGGTTCACGGCCGTAAACCTGCACGGCCGTTTCGTTAGCAATGCGCACAAATGGGTCGTCGGGGTCTACTTTGGCCGGTCGCCCGCCGCCGAAGTAAGTGATCTGCACGTCACTAAAACCCTGCGCGTCGAGATGGGCGCGTAATTTGCCCACAATTTCCTCCGGCGCCTGGTCGGGAACCAGGCGAAAATCGACTTTGGCGCTGGCTTTGGCGGGCAGCACGGTTTTTAGCCCCGGCCCTTGGTAGCCGCTGGTGATGCCGCAGATGGTACAGGTTGGCTCGAAAACGGCCGTGCGCTCCAATTCCACCCCACCCGTCAATCCCTTCAAAAAGCCAGCCAGACCATACATTTCTTGCATCTTGGCCGAATGGTCGGGCAGCTTGCCCAACAATTCCAGGTCTCGCGCCGACGGGCCGACAACGTTGTCGTAAAAACCGGGGATGAGGATGCGTTCGTCCTGGTCTTTGAGGGTGTTTAAGGCCCAGACCAGCCGCCAGGCAGCGTTGGGGAAAATAGAGCCGCCCAGACCGGAATGGGCATCGGTAACGGCCGTTTCCACCGACAATTCCACGTAACAAATCCCGCGCATCCCCAACGATTGATTGGGCGCGCCGGCCGCATCCACGCTGCCAAACTCCCAAATACAGGCATCGGCGGCCAGTTTTTCTTGATGATTGGCCACAAAAGCGGGCATATTGGGGCTGCCAATCTCTTCCTCGCCCTCGATAACAAATTTTACGTCGCAAGGCAGTTCGCCCAGCACCCGCCGCACAGCGTCCAGCGCCGCCAGACGCGTGATGACATGGCCTTTGTCGTCGCTAACACCGCGCGCGAACAACTGATCACCGCGACGTGTCAGTTCAAAGGGCGGCGATTCCCACAAGTCTAGCGGTTCGGGCGGCTGCACGTCGTAATGGAGGTAGAAGAGGAGGGTTTTGTCGGCACGGCCGTTGGCCGCGCCATAAACCACCGGATGGCCGCCGGAGGGCATAATCTCCGCCACGTACCCCTGCTCCGTTAACATTGTCGCCACCAGTTCGGCGCATTCCGTAATGCCCAAATTTTGCGTCGAGACACTCGGCTGCCCAACCAGGCGGCCCAGTTGGGCAATCCAATAGTCCAATCGTTCGTTGATTTGTTGATCAATTGCTTTTGTTATGTCGTTCATGTGAATCCTTTTTTTGTGTTTGATAGATGGAGGAACGAAATCCGTGATGTGTGATGCGTAATCCGCGACAGCTTGCGGCTCATGTCGGCACATGATCGCCGAGATGGCGCGTGTCGTTGATCATGGTCAGGCGTGGGACGAGGTTGGTGATGCGTAAGATGGTGAGGCCGGTGTTGCCATGAAAGCTGAGACGGCCGTATTGATGCGGAATGTCCAGCACATGCGATACCAGCGCGTTCAACGTGCCGCCATGACTGACAATCGCCACCATCTGGTCGGGGTGGTTTTCCACCACACGCTGATAGGCGGCCGCAACGCGCTCGCGCAGATGTTCATGTTTCTCGCCGCCGGGAATGTCGATGACGCCCTGGCGCATCCGGGCAAATACATCGGGATAAGCGGCTTGCAGTTCGTCGGCGGCGCGCCCCTCAAAATCGCCCACGTGGCGTTCGCGCCAGGCGGTTTCGTAGACAGGGGTCACGTTCCAGGCCTGGGCCAGGGGAACGGCCGTCATGGCTGCCCGTTGAAGATCGCTGCTGTAAACGGCCGTGCCCGGCCAACCCGCCAATCGCGCGGCCAATGCCTGCGCCTGCGCCTGGCCTACGTCGTCCAGAGGTATATCTAAATGCCCTTGCCAACGCTTCGCCGCGTTATAAGCTGTCTGTCCGTGTCGAATAAGGAGGAGAATGGTTGTCATAGTTGGTCGGTGAGCCTGTTTTTGTCAAAGGTAGATAACTAAATAGACCCCAAGGGTTTGCTCCTGGGAATTGGGATTATTGGGGCATCAAACCCTTGGGGTCTTGTTGCCTTGCTTTTGTGGCCAGACGCGAAATCCAGGTGTCGATGCTGCCCTGGCGAATGCTGCCGGCGACAATTTGAAACCCGGCGGCGGCTAAGACCGCATCCAGCGCTTCTGGCTGCCAGTAGGTGAAAAAGCGCGAGTGCCGCTGGCCAAATTTATCAGCCGTCCAGGCTTCATCTTCGCCCAGCTTGACGGAGAGGTAGAAAGCGCCGCCGGGTTTGAGCAAGGTGGCCAGGTCGGCCAGAACGGCCGTTACCTGCAATCGCGGCACGTGCAGCAGCGAAGCGCACGCCCAAAGGCCATCCCATCCGGCGGCAAAGGGCAAGGCGCGCATATCGGCCTGCACAAAATCCACGGTCACGCCGTACCGCCGCCCAGCCTGCATCATTCCCCAGGACAAATCCATGCCAACAGCGCGTAAATTGTGGCGGGCGAGAACGGCTGTATCAAACCCCGCGCCGCAGCCTACATCCAACACCCGCCCGCCTGCTCCGGCCAACGCCGCAAACTGCGCCGCCTCCCGCTCCATCATCGAACGATCCTGCCAGCGTTGGGCATATTCAGACGCAATCCGGTCATAAGTGGCAATGGTTTTTTCGATGGGATCCTGGGTCATCTGGTTTTCCTTCGGGAGTTTTGCGGCACACGCGGCAATCGGAGACTGGAAACAGATGGTCGCCAGTCCTGTTTTTTACAAGCCATTGTGTCAGATACCGTTTTGGGCCAGCATTGCCGCTACTTCTACCAGCAGCGTGCCGTCGATGAGCGTCATCGGCTTGCCCTGCGCCCAGTCCCGCGCCGACTCCGAGATGTCGGCCGTAGTTACCAGAAAGGCATGGGCAACTTTTTCGTGCATGAGCGTGCCGTACAATTCACGGACAATATCCGGGCCGATGGTGCTTTGATACCGTTTGCACTGCACGATGGCCCGCTTGCCGCCCGATTTGGCCAGTTCCAAATCCACGCCCTGGTCGCCACTGCGACCGCGCAGTTTGACTTTGTAGCCTTTGCTGCGGAACAAACGCGCCACGTAGGCTTCAAATTCGGCCGGGCTGAGGGCGTAAAGCTCTTGGAGTGTAGGTACGTGGGCGGCAGGTTGCGGCAACGGCCGTTCGCGTACCAATCGCCACCCCCACACCAGCCACAAGAGCGTCAGGGTAAAAAAGCCAGACGCTTCTAACAAACGCAGGGTGTCGGTGAAGCCGCGCGGCCAGTCGGCGAACCAATCCGGCAAAACAGCATAGTGCAGCAGAAGCCAGAGGAGGAAAACGGCCGTTAACCCACCCAAAACGATACCCGCCACCTGAACCGATAACCTGGGTTGAGCCGCCGACCTGTTCGTCGACGGTGGAGGCGCAATTTGCCAATCAAAACGTGCAATCATAACGGTCCATCCTGCGTTAGGGGTAAACAAAGACGCCGGATTGTAATGTGTTTTGGCCGATAGACCAAAGGCAAATCAGCCGGCCCAAATGGCAGCAAAAGAGCCGCCCGCTCGGTTCCTCAGGCAGCGCCGCGCGGCTCCGGCGGCTTGAGCAAGCCGTGAACGCTTTGAACGGTTTGCCACCACTCGTCAACATCCTGGAAAGTAGCGGCTACATGACGCCGCCAGTCGCCGCCGGGGATGTGCACCATACCCGGCAGCGCCGCTACGTGGCCGATGTAGACCCAGGCGGCCTGAGAACGGCCGTCTTCCCCCAATACCTCCCGCGGCTCTCGCCGATACGCCGAGGCCGTTGGCTGCGCCGGATCGTAGCCTTCCAATTCATCCAGCTTTGCCAAGATGGTGTGATATTGTTCCGGCTGCAACGTAATCAGACAGCCGACCACCTTTTCCTCGCCTTCTTCCACCAACATCGGAAAAGCGCCTAAATCGTAAAGACGGCCGTTAGCCAACGTGGCGTTTTGCTGCGAAACAAGGCCCTCGCCCCACAAATGCGCGTTCGGTTGGCCGGGCAGCAGCGTGCCATACACAAAAAAAGGCAAAAGCCTGGGCGTCGATTTCATGCTCATAGTTTGTTATAATCCTTCCGGTTTGCCGCCAATTGTCATGGGACACTTGGTCATTGTCAATTAACAATTTCCCCGCCCTCGTAGCTCAATGGATAGAGCAACCGCCTCCTAAGCGGTAGATTCAGGTTCGAGTCCTGGCGGGGGCATACCGGCGAGAGTAACGCCCCAAGTCCGACACCAAAATCGTTGTGGCCGAAAATTGGGCAAAAATTCCTTAAATCAGGGATTGACGACAGTCTTGGACAATGCTATACTCTCTTTGGCTCCCCCCCCCAGAGGTGGTCGAACTAACGCCCGTTAGTTCGCCACCTCATACTTTTTAAACGGGGGCGTCACCCACACCAAACCAACCAATTCAACCCCCACCCAATTTAGCCCATGACACACAAATCGACTCCACAATTGGTTACGGCCGTGCCCATCATCAACCAGACCGGGCTTATTCATCGCGTGCAACAGCGGCAAGGGATTGGGCCATTTCCCACGGTAGTGCTGCTGCACGGCCGTTCCGGCAATGAAGATGTCATGTGGGTCTTTGCGCAAAGCTGCCCGCGTGATTGGCTCCTGGTCGCCCCGCGCGCCATCAAACCAGACCCTGACGGTGGTTTTGCCTGGCATCCGCGCAGCCAGGATGAATGGCCGACACTGGCGCAGTTTGAACCGGCGGTAACGGCCGTAACCCGCTTCATCCACGCCCTACCCGCCCTTTACCACGCCGACCCGCAGCAAATTTACCTCATGGGCTTCAGCCAGGGGGCCGCGACAGCTTACGCTACCGCCATGCGGCAGCCCGGATTGGTGCAGGGTATTGCGGGCCTGGTGGGATTTGTGCCGGAAGAAAGCGAGGTGGGGGTGGAAACGGCCGTGTTACACAACCTCCCCATCTTCATGGCCGTTGGCAAGCAAGATCCGCTCATTCCCTACGAGCGGGCCAAAGCAAGCGCGCAAACGCTTACAACCGCCGAGGCCGATCTGACCTACCGCGAATACGACACCGGTCATCGCCTGAATGCCACCGCCATGCACGATCTGAAAGCCTGGTGGCGGGTGCAACGCGAATCAATTGGCAAAAATTAGGGGGGCGGTTATTCCGCTTTTGCCGTCAGAACGGCACGGACAGCCGGGGCGGCAAGAAATTTTTCCCGCAGCTGCACATCTTCAAGGGGATACATAATCTGATCAATCACTTCAGCGGCAATCCGATTGTGCGTTTCTGCTAATGGCGCGATGCCCACAATCTGCGCCAGCCCGGCATGAAGCTGCCAGATAAGGTTTTGCTGGTGTGTCTCATGAGCCAGAAAAAGAGCTTGCTGCCAAACTTGCTCCGCAGCCACTGCTTCCTCCAACTGTTGATAACACAAACCCAGGCCATACAAAGCGCGCGCTTCAAAATGACGCGCTTTGATCCGTTCCGCCTCCAGCCGCATGGTTTGGGCATATGGCATAGCCACTTGCGGCCTCCCACTCTCCAATTCCGCATAAACCAGCGAATCCAACACCTGCAGCCGAACATCCTGGTCGCCATTTGTTTCGCTGAGTTGCAGGGCATCGTGCAGATAAGCCAAACCTTCATCCATCTGGCCAATGCGGCACAAATCTACACCCAGGTTGCGCAAAAGGTCATCTTTTGGCGAGGTGAAATGCGTCTGGGTAATCAGGTCCAGGGCTTCCCGATGATATGCCAGCGCTTGTTCAAAATCGAACAAGTATTGGTAACATTCGCCCAGATTATTCAGCAGCGTGGCGCGCAGCACATCGCTGATGTGGGCCGATTCTTGGAGAGCGCGTTGGAAAGCCTGGATGGCTTTGTCGATATGCCATTGATCCATCCGCACAACGCCGATCCAGTTGTTCGTGCGGGCCACTTCGGTGCGATTATTGATCTGGTCGAAGAGGGCCAGAGCTTTTTGCATGTTGTTGATGGCGTCTTCGGTACGCCCCAGATGCGCATAAGCCCGGCCTAGCACCTGAAAAGCGGCGGCGCGGCCGGCCGAATAATTCAGCGCTTCGGTAAGTTCCAGAGCTTCGCGGCAGGCTTGCAGGGCGTCGTCGTAACGTCCCATGCCGTTGTACTGGTTAGCCAGCAGAGCCAGCGCATCAACGGCCTGCTCACCAGAACCGGCGTCCATGTAGATTTGCTGGAAACAGGCCAGGGCAGCCTGTTGATGGCCAAGTAATCGGTGGAGACGGCCGTTCTCTCTCAGCGCTTCTAGCCGAATTTCACGCACCTGCGGATCTGCCACGCCCCCATCGGTTTCAGCGATGAGTTCGGCGTAAAGCTGCATGGCAGCATCATTGGCCTGCCCATTTCGGGCGGCGGTAGCGCGGTTCAGCAAATCTAAGAGATGGTCGGTTTCCATGATGTTTCCCTGGCTCGAAGTTTAGCACAATTGAAAATGGGAAACACACCCAACCTGCCCACCACTGCCTGATTTCACGCTCAGGTCACAAATGAGGCGGCCCAAGCAATCGCTTATAATTTTAGTGGCACAGATTGGACCAATCTCCAAGATTGGTCCAATCTAAAAACCGCTAATGTGTTTTGCATGGTGACCAAATACTGTGGAACGGCCGTTTCCCCATCCACGCCTCAGCCAACCTCCCGGCAAACTCTCAGCAAATACCCATATTGGCCTTGACAGACGGCACACGGTTATGCTTTAATAGAGGCGAACGTTCGGGCGAACGTTCGCTTAGATGGTTCTTTACCCGTTTGTTAGTGAAGGAAGGCGACTTCATGACCCGAATCACCATCAAAGATGTGGCTGCACGCTCCGGCGTCAGCTACCAAACAGTCTCCAAAGTGCTGAACAACCAGGGCAACGTCTCGGCCGAAACCGAAGCGCGCATCTGGCAGGCGGTGGAAGAACTGGGCTACAAGCCCAACATCAGCGCCCGCAATTTGCGCACGCAGTCTAGCAACCTCATTGGTTACGCCTGGCAGCGCAGTGTAGACGATTCCCCCCGCCCCATCCTGGACCAGTTCCTATACGATGCCGTCTACACATTTGAACAGCACGGCTATCACCTGCTCACCTTCCTCGTCGACGTAGACGACAAGCCAGACGTGCCCATCTATAAAGAGTTGTACGACCGGCGGCAGGTGGAAGGGTTTATTCTGGCCGATACCAACCACAACGACCCGCGCATTGCTTATCTGATGGAGCAGAATATCCCATTTGCCAGCTTTGGCCGGGCGAACACCGAGTGGGATTTTTGTTGGGTGGACATCGACGGCCGTCATGGCCTGCGCAGTGTGGTCGACCATCTCATCGAGCGTGGACACCAGCGTATTGGTCTGCTCACCTGGCCGGAAGGCTCGGAAGCGGGCGCGTACCGCGAGGAAGGCTTTGCCGCTGGCCTGCGTGAAGCCGGGCTGGAGCTACGGCAAGATTGGGTACTGCGCGGCAACAACACGGTGCAGTTTGGCGCGGCGGGCATGCAGCATTGGCGCAGCCTGCCTGAGGCGGAACGGCCAACGGCCGTGGCCTGCGTGTCTGACCTCATCGCCATTGGCGCGCTGAACGATGCCAGCGCCGCCGGCCTGATTGTCGGCCAAGACATCGCCATCACCGGCTACGACGACATTCCCATGGCCCAATACTTTACCCCGTCTCTGACCACCGTCCGCCAACCCATCGCCACAGTCGGGCAGCAGGTTGTTGATCTGCTGCTCAAACAAATCAAAGGGCAGCCCATCGCGGAAAAAGGCATTCTGCTCAAACCAGAATTGGTCATCCGAGAATCAAGTTAAGCGCCTAAAACCGGCCAATAACAGCCAAAATCACGTGGAGAAACAGAACTCATGACATTGCAGGCGGTCATTTTTGATTTGGACGGTGTGATCACCGATACGGCCGAATTCCACTATCTGGCCTGGAAAAAGTTGGCGGATGAAGAAGGGCTGCATTTCGACCGGACCCTCAACGAAAAGCTGCGCGGCATCTCCCGGCGGGAATCGTTGCTGATTATTTTAGACGGCCGTTCCCTTCCCGAAGAAACCGTGCTTAAACTCATGGTGCGCAAAAACATCTATTACCAGCAGATGTTGACCCAAATTTCGCCGGTCAACCTGCTGCCAGGCGTCGCCGACCTGCTTGATGAACTGGATGCGGCAGACATCCCCTATGCGATTGCTTCCGCCAGCCGCAACGCGCCCGTGGTGGCGCAGCGATTGGGCATTGCCGACCGGTTGGGCGTGCTGGCCGACGGCCGCAGCGTGGACGAACCCAAACCGGCCCCCGACCTCTTCCGCTATGCCGCCGCCAAATTAAACGTCCCGCCTACCCACTGCCTGGTGATCGAAGACGCCGCCGCCGGTGTGCGAGCCGGTCTGGCGGCAGGCATGAACACCCTGGCCCTGGGACCGGCCGAACGGTTTGTCAATCTACCACAGCTGCACAATCGCCGGGACAGCCTGGACGGTGTAACTCTGACCGAATTGCAGGCGATGACGGCCGTCGATCCCCAATGGGTCGTCAGCCAATCTACCCTCGATCCGGCCGGGCAGCACCACATGGAAACCGTGTTCACCCTGGGCAACGGCTATTTCAGCACCCGTGGTTCGTTCGAGGAAGGGTATCCCGGCGACAAAGCCATCACCTTTGCCCACGGCATCTTCGACGACATGCCGGTGAGCGTTACCGAACTGGCCAACATGCCCGACTGGCTGGACACGGCCGTCTGGATCGATAGCGCGCCATTCCGCCTGGACCAGGGCCAGGTCCTCCACTTTTTGCGGCAGATGGATTTGCGCGACGGCATTTTGCGCCGCGATGTGCGCTGGCAAGCGCCCTCCGGGGCCATCGTCGACCTGACCTTTGAGCGGTTTGCCAGTTATGCGGCCGAACATGTGGGGGCGCTGCGAATTTTGGCGACGGCCGTTAACCAACCCTGCCACATCGCCCTCCACACGGGCATCAACGGCCACGTCGCCAACGAAGATTTGCTGCACTGGCATCTGCTGGACCAGGGTGCAGACGACGGCGCGGCCTGGCTGCACAGCCGCACGCGCAAAACAGGGATAGAGGTGGGCACGGCCGTTGCCGCCACCCATTCCGCCGGCGCCTACTGCCTGGCGCAAAATTGCCCCGGCCAGCCGCGCCTGCGCATCGAACAAATGCTCAACACCGGGCAAAGTTTGCAAACCGATAAATTGATCAGCTACGCCGCCAGCCGCGACGCCCAGGCGGAAGCCCAACCGGTTGTCGCTCGCGCTCAGGCTTATCTGCAAAACCAGACCTACGACGCCCTGCGCGCCGCCCATATCGCCGCCTGGCGGCAAGTGTGGCAAGCCAGCGACGTGATCATCGAAGGCGACCCGGAAGCCCAGTTGGCCCTGCGCTTCAACCTGTTTCAGCTCTTCGTCGCCGCCCCCCAGCACGACGCGCGGGTAAGCATTGGCGCGAAGACGCTCAGCGGCTACGGCTATCGAGGGCACGTTTTTTGGGACACGGAGATTTTCATCCTGCCGTTCTTCACCTATACGCAGCCGCACATCGCCCGCAACATGCTCCTTTACCGCTATCACACCCTGGCCGGCGCGCGGCGCAAGGCGGCCCGCAGCGGCTTCGCCGGCGCGCAGTACGCCTGGGAAAGCGCCGCCACCGGCGACGAAGTGACGCCGACCTGGGTGCCCCATTTCAGCGACGCAACGCAGTTGGTGCGCATCTGGACGGGCGACATTCAAATCCACATTTCGGCCGACGTGGCCTACGCCATCCGCCAATATTGGCGCATCACCGGCGACGATGCCTTTATGCGCGACTACGGCGCGGAGATGATTCTGGATACGGCGCAGTTTTGGGGCAGCCGGGTAGAGCGAGAGGAAGTGAACGGCCGTCTCACTTACACCATCCGCGATGTCATCGGCCCGGACGAATACCACGACCATGTGGACAACAACAGCTACACCAACTACATCGCCCGCTGGCATTTGCAGACCGCCCTGGCGGTGCGCGACTGGCTGATCCAGGCATATCCGGCCAAGGCCATCGCTTTGGAGCAGAAATTAGACCTGACCAGGGACGTGTACCGGCACTGGCAAGAAGTGATTGAGCATCTGGTGTTTTTGTGGGATGGGGAAACGGCCGTAATCCACCAATTTGAAGGCTTCTTCCAACGCGCCCGGCTGGACCCGGACCTGTTCGCCAGCGCCGCCCAATCCCTGCAAGTCATCCTGGGCATCGAAGGCGCCAACGAAAGCCAGGTTCTCAAACAGGCCGACGTCATCATGCTGCTCTGCCTGTTCCGCGACCAGTTCGACCAGCGGACCTGGCAAGCCAATTGGGACGCCTACATGCCCATCACCGACCACAAATACGGCTCGTCGTTAGGCCCCAGCTTTCACGCCTGGGCCGCCTGCGAAATGCAGCGGCCAGACGAAGCCTATGAACACTTCATGCTGGCCGCCCAGGCCGATTTACGCAACCCGCGCGGCAACGCCGGAGACGGCATCCATGCGGCTTCAGCCGGCGGGGTCTGGCAGGCCATCGTCTTTGGGTTCGCCGGACTGCGCCATGAGCAGGAGATGATTTCTCTAAATCCCCAATTGCCACAGCATTGGCAGCGCATTGCATTTACGTTCAGCTATCGTGGCGCGCAAAAACAGGTCGATATCCGCCGCGATGCAGAAGGAAGGGTTATTGCCAAAATTGAATGAGTAACCACGATCAGGCACACAAACGAAGCGGGTCTGGTAGAAAAACCAGGCGTCAACCAATGAAAAAGCCGCATGCCCCGACCGGTCAAGATGGGGACACACGGCATATGAGATGAGACGAAACGTATTTAACGATGCGCCTCGTGGAGCCAATTATACAGCAATCTCCCCGTCGCTCCTCGAAGTGTATCAAAATGATAACAAGCAAACGTAAGGAGAAGAAAATGAACAAGCGTTTATTAACTTTGTGGGTATTGTTACTGGTGGGCGTGCTGTTGGCCGCCTGCGGCGGAACTGCGGCAGAACCAACTGCGGCCCCGGAAGCGACAGAGGTGGATACGGCCGTTCAAGAACCCGCCGCCACCGAACCAGCCGCCGCTGTGATCCAACTCCAGCTCATGGGCTGGGCCAGCTCCGACGCTGAAAACATCCGCCTGCAAGAAATGATCGACAACTTCAACGCCGCCAACAGCGACGTGCAAGCCAACCTACTGCTGGTTCCCGACTACGACACCAAACTGCAAACCAGTCTGGCCGGCGGCGCGCCGCCCGACGTCTTCTACATCGACAGCTTCAAACTACCCGATTTCGTCGCCGCCAACGCCATCGCCCCCCTCGGCGATAAGTTGGAAAACGTCGACGATTTCTATCCCAACCTGCGCGACGCCTTCACGCTGGACGGCACATTCTACTGCCCACCCAAAGACTTCAGCACCCTGGCCCTGGAATACAACAAAGACATGTTCGACGCGGCCGGCCTGGACTACCCCACGGCCGATTGGACCTGGGATGATCTGCGCGCCGCCGCCGAAGCCCTCACCGACAGCGACAACGGCGTCTACGGCATGGTCCTCAGCGCCGACATGGCCCGCTGGATCGCCTTCCTCTATCAGGCTGACGGCGCAGTCACCAATGCCGACTTCACCGCCATGAACCTGGATTCCCCGGCCGCGCAAGAGGCCATGGACTTCTACGTGGGCTTGGTGCAAGATGGCTACGCCGCCCAACCCGCCGATCTGGACAGCGGTTGGCCCGGCGAAGCGTTTGGCAAGCAGCAGGCCGCCATGTCCATGGAAGGCAACTGGATCATCTCCTTCCTGAACGACCAGTTCCCAGACGTTAACTTTGGCGTCACAGAATTACCGGCCGGCCCTGGCGGCGACGCCACCATGTCCTTCACCGTTTGTTACGGCGTGCCGGCCAACGCCGCCAACATGGATGCTTCTGTACGCCTGGTGAATTTCCTCACCGGCCCCGACGGCATGAAAGCCTGGACCGACCTGGGCCTGGCCATGCCCACCCGCGCCAGCCTGCGTGACGGCTGGTTGGAAAAATACCCCGATCTGGAACCATTCCTGAACGGCGCGGATTATGCCTATCCCTGGCAGTTCCGGCCCGGTTTCCAGGACGTGCTAGACACCGTCAATTCCGGTTTGCAAGAGGCCTTTACAGGCCTGGCCACGACGGATCAGGTGTTGCAGAACGCCCAAGAAGTAGGCACGGAAGTGCTGAACCGGTAAAAAATTTGAGTAATACAGACCCTAAGGGTTTTCCGAAACCCTTAGGGTCTTATCCAGGAGGCGACAGATGACTGTGGCAACAGGCGTACGGGGTGAAGATCGGCAAAATGCCATTGCCGGCTGGCTGTTCATGACCCCCACTCTTCTGATTTTTTCCGTGTTTATCATCATTCCCATCATTGCGGCCGTGTACTTTAGCATGACCGATTGGAACGGCATCAGCCCGCCGGCCGAAGCCAATTTTATCGGCCTGAACAACTACAAAGCCATCCTGACCGAGCCAGGCATCCGACAAACCGACTTCTTCACAGCCCTGAAAAACACCACTTACTTCGCCCTGGGCGTGGTGCCGATGCAAACCATCCTCTCCTTGCTGCTGGCAGTCGTCGTCAACCAATCGCTCTTGCGCTTTAAGAGCTTTTTCCGAACCACCTACTACTTTCCTTCCATCACGTCATCGGTGGCCATCAGCCTGATGTTTTTGTTTTTTTATCAGAAGAGCGGTCTGGTGAACCAGGTCTTGGGCACGCTCACGTTCGGCGCGTGGGAGCCAATCGCCTGGATGGCCGACCCGCGCGGCCTGATCCACATTGTGTTGAGCTGGTTTGGGCTGACCATTCAGACTGCGCCGGACTTCCTGACGCAAACCGACCTGTTTGGCGTGACCTTGTGGAGTTGGATCAGCGGCCCCAGCGTGGCTCTGACCGGCATCATGATCATGAACACCTGGACCACCATTGGCACGATGATGATCATTTTCCTGGCTGCCCTGCAAGACATTCCCAACTTTGTTTACGAAGCCTCACAAATAGACGGAGCCTCGCCCTGGACGCAGTTCCGCCGGATTACGCTGCCTATGCTGCGGCCAACGATGTTTTTTGTAATCACTTTGGGACTCATTGGCACATACCAGGTATTCGACCAGATTTACGTGATGAGCAGCGGCGGCCCGGCCAAAACAACGCTGACCATTGCTTATCTGGTGTATCGCAACGGCTTCAACAACAGCCAGATGGGGCTGGGCGCGGCCATCGCTATCGTGCTGTTCATCATCATCTTTGCCCTGACGATGATTCAGCGCCGCATTACCGGCAGCGAGGCAAACAATTAGGCCGGAGGCAAAGGAGCAAATTATGGCGACAATGAGTGAATCGATTCCACAGAGCAGCTTAAGAACACGCGCCGGTTGGACAACAGTGAAGACGGTTTTGTCTTATGGCGTCTTGTTTTTGCTGGCGCTGACATTTATTTATCCGTTTTTGCTGGCCATTGCTACCAGTTTTAAGAGCCTGCCGGAGATCAACCAGTTTCCGGTGAGCCTCATCCCCAAAGAAATCTCGCTGGAAGGGTATCAGCGGCTGCTGACGTTTAATGTGCCGCGTTGGACGTTGAACAGCGCGTTGGTGGCCGTGTTTGTGACGGCGGGCAATTTGTTGTTTGCCAGTCTGGGCGGTTATGCGCTGGCGCGAATCCGCTTTCCGGGCAGCAAGGCGGTCTTTCTGGGCATTTTGGGCACGATGATGATTCCGGGTATTGTGCTGTTGATCCCCATGTTTATTGTGTTGAAGATGTTGGGGTTTGTGGATACGTATGCCGGGCTGATTGTACCCAAACTGATTACGGCGTTTAGTATCTTCTTGATGAAACAGTTTTTCGAGTCGGTGCCGCGCGAATTGGAAGAGGCGGCGCGCATTGACGGGGCGACGCCGCTGCAAATATTTGCCCGGGTGGTGCTGCCCACGGCCAAACCGGCGTTGGTGGCGCTGATCATTTTCAGTTTTCAGGGGGCGTGGAACGACTTTATGCATCCGCTGATTGTGATTACGGTGAACCAGCAGTTGTTTACGCTGCCGCTGGGGCTGGCGCTGCTGCGCGGCGGCATGGGCCAGAATTTGCAGTGGAATTCGCTGATGGCCGGATCGATGTTGACGACGCTGCCCATGGCGATTATCTTTTTCATTTTTCAGCGGTACTTTATTGAGGGAATTAGCTACAGTGGGATTAAAGGGTAGACGGGTGCGCGGCGATGATTAAGGCAACGGCCGTTCTCTTCCAGGCAACCCGGCGCTGGTGGTATGAATGGACGGCCGTTCTCCCCCTCGCTCTGGTCTGGTTTGTGTGCCAGCTTCTGGTGCTGCCGGGGCCGCCGGCCACGGCCGTACTTTATGCCCTCATGCGCCAGTCTAGCGACAACCAGTGGTGGAACGGCCGTGACGCCTGGCAAGCGGCCAAAACCCTGTTCTGGCCGGCCTGGAAATGGGCGCTGGTTAATGGGCTGGTTGTTGGGCTGGTTGTGTTTAACCTGCTGGCCTATTGGGATGTGCCCGGCGCGGTTTGGACGCTGCTGCGTGTGGTCTGGCTGCTGGTTCTGACAATCTGGCTGGGGCTGAATCTGGTTTACTGGCCCTTTTGGCTGGCGCAAACAGACAAATCGCTGCGCAACACTTACGCCAACTGCGGCCGGTTTTTGCTGCTGAATCCGCTCAGTGGGCTGGGGGTAACGGCCGTTTCCGCCCTCGTCCTGTTCGTCAGCATTTTTACCATCCTGCCTTTTGTGTTGGGCAGCATGGCCTGGGTGGCGTTGGTGGGCGTAACGGCCGTGCAGCACTCCCTGCTGACGCGTGATACGTGATGCGTGATGCGTGACCAGAGATATTTCACGCATCACGCATCATGGGTTTATTAGCACCTGAGCCGATCTTATTTCCAGTCGGTTTGGATGGCTTTACGGCCGTGTATGTACTTATCCGCCGCCACCGCCGCGATCACGCCGTCAGCCGCCGCAATCACCGCC
This sequence comes from Chloroflexota bacterium, assembly GCA_017993775.1. GTDB lineage: Bacteria > Chloroflexota > Anaerolineae > Promineifilales > Promineifilaceae > Leptovillus. The sequence goes on from JAGOMA010000040.1 coordinate 23,694, forward strand.
TGCTTAATGTGCGTGCAAAGCAAATCGCCAATGGCAAAAACCCCCGGAATCGTCGTCTGCATCTCTTTATCCACCACCAGGCAGCCGTTCGGCTCCGTCTCCAACTGCGCCATCAGGTAATCGGTGATTGGTTTGCCGCCTTGCAAATAGACAAACGCGCCGGTCACGGGCAATGTCTGCTCTTCGCCGCCGCGCGGATGTACCCGCACCCCGGCTACCTGCCCATTGCCCACAATTTCCTTCAACCGCGTGCCCAACTGCACCTCAATCTTGGGATGAGTCGTCGCCTCAGTCGCCAGCGCTTCCCGCGCTTTTAGCTCCGGCGTCGGCACCACCAGATGGACTTTGGCCGCGAATTTCGTCAGGAACAGCGCTTCTTCCAGCGCTTCATCGTTGTTGCCAATCACCGCCACCGTTTGATTGCGGAAAAAGGCCCCATCACAGGTGGCGCAGTAACTCACGCCGCGTCCCAAAAATTCCTCTTCACCTTTCACCACGCTGGTGCGGCCCATCGAGCCGGTCGCCAGCATGATCACTTTGGTATAAAACGCGCCGGTTCCAGCCATCACCATTTTGCGCTCGCCGCTGATGTCTACGCCCACCACCTTGTCGGTGATAAATTTCGCGCCAAACGATTCGGCCTGCGCCCGCATAATTTCCACCAGCTCCGCGCCGGTCACCGGACCGGGCACGCCGGGATAATTGCTGATTTTGCCGGTGATGCCCAACGCGCCGGCCGTCAGCCCTTTGTCGATGACCAGCGTGCGCAAATCGGCGCGCGCCGTGTAGATGGCCGCCGACGCCCCCGCCGGCCCCCCGCCAATGATGACGACGTCGTAGTTATTGTCTTCGCCGCCGCCTAAATTAGACATGCCTAATCCAAGATTTAAATCAAATGACATACAATTTCCTCCTCGTGACAAGACCCCAAGGGTTTTCTGAAACCCTTGGGGTCTGCTTGCTTAAGCGACGGCTTCTTGCAATTTGCCCAGAAGAATTGGCTCCGGCGCAGCCCCTTCCATGTGGGTAAATTCGTTGATGACGGTGCGCGGCACGCCGTGGACCTGATATTTGTTGGAAAGCTGCGGGAATTCGATGGCTTCTACCATGTCGGCGGTGATAAATTCGCTTTCCATTGCCAGTTGGTGGGCCATAATGACGGCCTGCGGGCAGTAAGGACAGGTTGGCGTCACAAACACCTGCAAATGAACCGGCTCTTGCAAATTGGCCGCCCAGGCTTTGGTTTCAGCAGTCAGGCCCGACTCGCCCCGAGAGACCATCATAATGTTTTCAATGAGTGAGCTGAATTCATAGCCGGAGGGGATGCCGTAAAAGCGTATGCCGTAATCTTTGGGTTGTTGGCCGCCGCGCACGATGGCAATGGCCGGGATTTTGTCGATGTTGTATTGTTCGACAATTTCCTGGTCGCGGACGAAGTCGTAGACCTCCACCGAGATTTTATCGGACAGTTCGGCAACTTCTTCGCTGATCATGCGGGTTTCGCGGCAGTATTGGCATTCCATTTCTTGGGTAAACATCACCAGTTTCACCGGCTCGGTGAGCGCTTGAAATTCGTTGATCAGGTGATTCCGGTCGGCTTCTTGTAATAAAGACATGCGAGTTCTCCTTGGGATACGGCCGTTAGCTACGGCCGTCATTAATTGGTGTAAACGATAACGATAGAAGCATACCCCCCGCATATAAACAGTCGGTAAGGAGTGTGTAATGGTTCGGTAAGGAATTTCGCAAACGCCAAAATCTATGGTAAAAGTGATACTGAATTTTCGAATCATGAAGGAGTGACACAAATGAAACAAAAATATCTTTGGATGATTGGTCTCGTGTTGGTTTTAGTATTGGCTTTGTCCGCCTGTGGCGGCAGCTCTACAGCTGCCCCCGAAGTAGCCGCCCCCGTCGCTGCCGCCGCCGACGGCGCGCTCAACCTGCCCGATACCGTCGACGCCCAAACCGTCTACGACATTAAAGACCGCGCCGATGTCGTCGTCTTTGACGTGCGCGAACAAGACGAATACGACGCCGGTCATATCCCCGGCGTGACCCTCATCCCCTTGGGCGAAGTCCCCAACCGCCTGAGCGAAATCCCTAAAGACAAAACCGTCATCATGACTTGCCGCAGCGGCAACCGCAGCGGTCAGGCCGCCGATTTCCTGCGCCAAAACGGCTACACCAACGTCCATAACATGGAAGGCGGCATTGTCGCCTGGCAGCAGGCTGGCCTGCCCGTGGAAAATTAATCCATACCCACCACAAAAAAAGCGGAGTCAACCTGATGGTTGACTCCGCTTTTTGGCTAAGATTAAAACTATCTTGCCCGCGATAGGCTAAATTGTTAACGCCGACGGCCGGTGAGCAAATTCAAAATCCCCAAAAAGACCACCGCGCCAATCACCGCGACCACAAAACTAACCAGATCAAAGCCGGTCACGCCGCCCTTGCCAAAGAAGCTCATGATCCAGCCGCCGACCACCGCGCCAATGATCCCCACGGCAATATTCGCCAAACAGCCCATCTGATTATTGCGCCCCATCACCATACTGGCTACCCAACCGGCCAAGGCCCCAAAAATTATCCAGCTAAAAATACCCATTGTGTTATCTCCTTGTGTTAATAAATCATGATACGCACACTCTGGTAAAAACCTTAAGGGTTTGACCAAATCAACGCTCTTTTCCAGTGGTCAAACAAACCCTTAGGGGTTGAATGCGTGCTATCAATTTATAAATTGCTATACGGCGGCTTTGCCAATGAGTTGCCCGTGAAATTTCCGGCACACATCATTCGCCGAGCTACGGATAGCCAGGGCGAGAAAGATTTTACCGAGGTTCAGGGGGTAGAACGGCCGTCTACCGCCATTTCCACCGCCCGATACGCATTCACAATGCCGTAGCCGGTCAAATTATTCGGCGTGGCATCCTTGCCAAGAAAACACGCGCCCAAACCGGCAACATCCGCTGCCGGTGTCTCTAGCGGCAGGGCCATGCCCGCATCGCCCAACTGACCCATCATTTCCGCCAGCAGCGATGTGCCCACCTGCCCGGTAAATGGCGTGGCCGTCTGGCGCAAAATCTCCTCGGTGCGCTCAATATCGCCAATCAGCGCCGGATTGGCCGACCACATCAAGGCCACCACCCCCACCACATGCGGCCCGGCCATCGACGTGCCATCGGAAAGCCCGTATGTATTGCCCGGCAGCGAGGACAACACCTGCACGCCCGGCGCGAGAATATCCGGTTTGGTGCGTCCGCTGCCATCGGCCGTCACCGGGCCGCGGCTGCTAAAAGCGGCCAGATCGCCCGCCTCATTCACCGCGCCCACCGAAAATGCTTCGTCGTAGAGCGCCGGAGGATCGGCCACGGTGCTGCATGCCGGCCCCTCGTTGCCCGCCGAAGCAACGACAAAAATGCCCGCCGCCCGCAGCGCGGCCACTGCCGGCCGCAGCGATTCGGCGTCGCAGCCTTCGTAGGTTTGTGGGCAGCCCCAGGAATTGTTGAGCACATGCGCCGACCGCAGCGGATCGCCATCTTGCAGCGGATTCCCATCGAGCGGAAAAGGCGCGAGCATAAATTGCAGGCAGTCCAGATAACGCGCCGGACTGCCCAGGTTGCGTGGTAGATTGGCGCAAGCGTACCAGCTGGCCCCAGGCGCCACGCCCACCGATTCGCCAACAATGGAGCCGAGGGTGTGCGTGCCGTGCCCGCCGGAATCTTGCGGCTCCCGCGAATGATTCCAGGGATCGTACCAGTTGTAATTGTGGTCGCCGTTACGGCCGCGATACGCCGCCAGCAGTTCGGGATGGTCCCACTGCACGCCAGAATCAGACTGGCCGATGATGATGCCTTCGCCCATGACGCCAAATTCGCTGCGCACGGCCGTTGCCCCAATACTCGTCAGGTTCCACTGCGGCACGGTCGGGCGATTGCCAGATTCCGGCAGCGCCAAAGCTGCGCCTTGCGGCGGCCGCAGCGTAGGATTGGGCAAAATGCGATCCACCTCTGGCCGGGTAGAAAGCCACAAGGCCACCGGCCAGCCGCCGGTCACTTCCAATCCATTGACCAGGTAATAGGGCGTGTAGGCAATGCCCAGCCGCTCCAGACTGGCGCGTAAATCGCTCTGGGTTGTGTTGGCGTGGGCTACCAGCGTATCGTAAACAAACTGCCGCCGGGCATCGTAATCGCTCATCGCCGAGGCGGCGGACACGTCAGCCTGATCGCGCAGCACCACGAACAACGTATCGCCGTGGAAACCGGTCTGGCCGCTCTGGGCATAGATCAAACCGCCGACAAGCAAGGCCACGGCCGTTGCCACCCACCCCACCGCCCCAGTCCGAAACGCCGCGCCGCGCCGCGCCGTCAGCACCAGCACGGCGCCCAACACCCAGGCCACGGCCAACGAAATCAGCGCCGCCTGCATGGAATAAGACAAGATCGAATCGGCCGTGATGAGGCCCATGCCATCGGTGTCCATGAACCAGAGGGGCACGGCCGTTCCCAACCCCACCACCACCGCCACCGCCGGCCAATTGGCGGCGGAAGCCCGTTCCTGCCCCCAGCCGGCCATGCCGGCCGCCAACCAACCCAACGCCGGCAAACTGATCATCAGCGCCAATTGTGCCCCGTTCAGGCTCAGGCCGCTGGCAACGATGAGCAGCAGCACGCCCAGCACAAACCCGCTGGTCAGGGCGTCGTGTCGGGGACCACGGGACAAATTGGCCAGAGAATGGAACCAGAAGCGGCTCGCCGTGAGGCTGACGGCCGTGCCCACTGCCGCCGCCAGCAGCAGCCCCATCCCCACGTCCAACAACGACCCCAACGCGCCCCAATTGAACCAGGGGTAGAGGGTAACGGCCGTTAAGCCCACTGCCGGAACCACTGCCGACCAATTGGCCGGCATGGGCGACGGCCGTTTGCGCCAAAACACAGCATACACCACGCCCAACCAAACCGTCGCCCCCACAACTTGCAGCAGCAGCACGAGCTGGCTTTGCGCCGGGGGCACGATACGCGCCCAGCCCAACGCCAGCAGCAGTCCGCAGCCCCACAACCACGTTTGGAAGATGGCCCGGTAGCGTGGATGAGGCCAGCGCCAGGCCAATAAGGCCAGGGGCACACCCAACACAACGACCTGGAGCAGGGTGTCTGTCATGGCCTGGGTGTCGGCCGGGATTTCGCCAAAACCCGGCGCTAACCAGGCCCGCGCTTGCAGCCAAAACGATACCAACAAAATCACGCCAAAGACCAGGAACGCCATGATGCGGCCTGACCATTTCCCTTTTTCCGGTACTGCTTCGTTCATTTGCATCGTGTTCTCCATACGGCCGTTTTACCACAAAGCCCGGTCCTCGCCTAGATTGTTCCGTTCGCCCCTATGGTTTAGCAGATTTTTTCTTAAACACCCATTCGTCCCGACAAATGCTCCATTTGCTTCGACAAATGCTCCATTTGCTTCGACAAATGCTCCATTTGCTTCGACAAATGCTCCATTCGCTTCGACAAATCCTCCATTCGCTTCGACAAATCCTCCATTTGCTTCGACAAATCCTCGATTCGCTTCAACAAATCCTCCATTTGCTTCGGCAAATGCTCCATTTGCTTTGACAAATCCTCCATTTGCTTCGACAAATCCTCCATTTGCTTTGACAAATGCTCCTTTCCACGTCTCTATAGCTGCAATGCTGGATTAACGGCCGTTTTTCCGGTTATACTATAGGCAACATTCGCTTCGTCATGGGGAGCCGCTCCAGAAACGAAGACACGGCCGTATCCTTTTCGCTCCTCATGCGTCTCAATCTGTATAGGAAATCATGGCAACCGACTACGATGCAATGCTGCAAAAGGCAACACAAGGCGATCGGCAGGCGCTGACGGCGATTTATGACGCTTTCTACACGCCGCTATACCGCTACGTCTACCGACAGGTAGAAGGCGAAGAAACCGCCCGCGACCTGACTGCCGATGTTTTCCACCGTTTTTTGCAAGCCATCCAAAAAGGGACCGGCCCAGACCAATATCTTCAGGCCTGGTTATACCGCGTCGCCCACAATACCATCGTAGACCATTATCGCCGCATGCAATACCGCGACCATCTGCCTCTACTCGAACAGATGGCCAGCGCGGAAGATGACCCGATTCGTCTGGCCGAGGCCAACATCGCCGCCGCGCAGGTGCGCCAATCGATGCGCCAGCTAACGCCAGACCAACAACAAGTCATTGCCCTGAAATATTTCGCCGGCCTGAGCAATCAAGAAATCGCCCTCACCATCGCCAAACCAATTGGCGCGGTCAAAGCGCTGCAGCATCGCGCCATCGCCGCTTTGCAGCGGCAGCTTGTGCCGGTTGAGGAGGAACTGACCCTATGACTGATCAATTTGATACCACATTGGATTTGGCCCTGGAGCGCCAGCTTAACGGCGAAGCGATGGCCAACATTCTGCAAGATTTCCCCGACAAAGCCGAGGCATTGGGGCGTTTGCTGCCGGTAACGGCCGTACTCACCTCCCTGCCCTCCGTTCCCCTGCCGGATCCCGCGACCCGCCAGACCGACCGGGCCACGTTTCTGGCCGAAGTGGACCAATTGCCGCTAACGGCCGTATCTCCCACGCCTTTGGCGCGTCTTAATGGTTGGATAGTGGCCACAATTCCCTGGTTAGGCCACCTGACTACCAGACGAAAGGAGAAAAATATGATGAGCAGCCTGATTTTGAAAGCCGCGTTGGCTCTGACAATCTTGTTTGGCGCGGCCGGCGGCGCAGCTATTACCGCTGCCGACAGCCTCCCCAATTCCCCCATGTACCCGGTTAAACTGGCTATGGAAGATGTGCAGTTGGCCATGGCAAATAATTCGGAAACGGCCGTTTCCCTCCACACCGATCTCGCCGCCGAGCGACTGCGCGAAATGGAACAATTAGCTCTCGCCGACCAAATCCCCGACGAGGCCACCCTGAACCGCCTGCAATACCACCTGGAAAGCGCCCTCGACCTGGCCGCCCAACTACCCAAACAAACAATGGCCGGCGCGCTCCTGCAAATCCAAGAAATGGTCCAGACCCGTACCCGTACCATGGAACAAGTTCAGGCCCAGGCTCCCGAACCGCCACAAGCCGCCCTAACCCGCGCCCGCACCATGCTGCAAAACACCGGTGACGCCGTCGCCGCCGGACTGCAAGACCCGCAAACCCTGCGCTGGCGGCACACCACCAATCGGCCCGAAGATGCGCCTGTACAACCAGAAAATACGCCCCATCCCGGCGGCGTGATCACCCCAACCGTAACCATCACCGGCACGAACCCCATCACCACGCCATTGCGGCTTGGCCCCTGCGCCAGCGGTGACTGTGGCACGCCGCAAGGCAACGGTCCCTATGGCCCCGGCCACAACGGACCGCAGCCAGTAGAACCGGGCGTTGGCCCTGGCCCTGGCGAACCCCAGGCTACGCCAGCCGGCCCCGGCCCCCTGAACACGCCCCAAGGTGACTGCCCCGGCTGCACCTGCCCGGACTGCGATGGCTCTGGCAACCAATACGGCCCACAACCGAATGATTCTGGTAATGGCTCCGGCATGCCCGGCGGCAGCGACAGCGGCATCCCCATTGGCGGACAAAACCAAAGTGGCGCCCAATACCAGGCGCCAGACAATGGCAACCATTAATTAGCCCCTAACCCTGAGGTCTACTACCCCAACCGACCTCGAAAGAGCGGGGCGTGCATGCGGAGGCACGCCCCGCTTTCTTTTTTCCTCAACCCACCAAGCAAGATACAATTGCTGCCAACTTTAAGATCGCGGGCAGCTCGTCCGCTGATACCAGGCAGGTGATAATGTCAAACAATTCGATGCGTTGGACGCCCTGGGTTTTGCTGTTGGGCGATATAGGCGCTGTTCTACTGTTTGTGGTGATCGGTCAACGCGACCACAACACCACAGATACCGCTCGCCCTCTGGTGGGGCTGCTGCGGGCAAGTTTCCCCTTATTGCTGGCCTGGGTGACGGTGGCCTGGATCGTCCGCGCCATCCCGCTGAAACCCGAGGATATGCGGCTGCGTACGCTGCTCGGACGAACGCTGAACGCCTGGTTCATCGCCGCGCCGCTGGCTCTGATGCTGCGCGGATTTCTGCTTACCCGCGATATTCCCCCCGCCTTCTTGCTGGTGACGCTGACACTGGGCAGCCTGATTGTGCTGGCCTGGCGGCTGGTCTTTGGCTGGTTCTGGCACAAACGCGCTAACCCTCAGACGGCGAGGCAAGAGGAAATGGGCACACAGATTTGACGGATCGGATGGATTCTCACGGATAAATTAAAAAATCGGTTCTTCAAGAACTCAGGGAGTTGATAGCCCCTGATGCGTGAAGCGTGATGCGTGAGCAGAGAGGTTTCACGAATCACGGATCACGAATCAGACCAAACTCCACGAAATCCCAAAGACCCACAAAAAATCCGTGTTCATCCATCAAATCCGTGTAGCTATTTCGTTCCAGCAGCCAGAGGGAGAGTGAAGGTGAAGGTGCTGCCCTGGTCTGGGCCGGGGCTGACGGCCGTTAACTCTCCATCCATCGCCCACACCAGATGCCGCGAAATGGTCAGGCCAATGCCGCTGCCGCCGCTGCGCCGCGTGCGCGACGCATCCACCCGGTAAAATCGCTCAAAAATATACGGCAGCGCGTCCGGCGGGATGCCCATGCCCGTATCGATTACAGATATTACGGCCGTTTCCCCCTCCCCTTTCACGCCCACAACAATGCGCCCGCCATCCGGCGTATAGCGGATGGCGTTGCCCACCAGATTGAGCAGCACCTGAGCCACCCGGTCGCTGTCCGCGTGAACCGCCAGGGACTGCACCGCAAACTCCGTCTCCATCTGTAAATCTTGCGATTCGGCCGACGGCTGGAGCTGCCGCAGCACCCGCTCTACCAGTGGAATCAGGTCAAAATCGGCCAATTGCATGGAGATTTGCCCCGCTTCCACCCGCGAGAGGGCCTGCAAATCGTCCACGAGGCGGCGCAGGCGGCGCACCTCGTGGTCCATCAGGGCAAATGTCTCCTCGTTGCCGGGGAACACGCCGTCCATCAGGCCCTCCAAATAGCCGTTCAGCCCGGCCAGCGGCGTGCGTAATTCGTGGGAGACATTGCCGATGAGAGCCACGCGCTGCTGCTCCACCTGCTCCAGGGCGGCGGCCATCTGGTTGAAGTTTTCGGCCATTTGGGCCAATTCGTCGCTGGCGGGGACGGGCACGCGTTCTTTGTAATGCCCCTGGGCGAGGCGCTGGCTGCTGGCGGTGATTTGGCGCAACGGCCGTAAAATCTCCCGCGCCAGCAGAAAACTGGTAATGCCCCCGGCGATGATGGCTCCGAAGGCGGCAACGGTAACGGCCGTAAAAATCGACCGGCGAAACGTAGACAGGTCGGCAAATACATTGTCCGGCGCAAACAGGCTCAGGATCACGTAAGCCATCAGCAGCACCAACGCCACGCCAACGCCCACCACCACCATCTGCGCCGCGACGATGCGCCAGCGTAACTGCCGCCACAATTTGCCCACGCTACGCCTGCTCATCGCTGAATTTGTAACCGACGCCGCGCACCGTCTGGATGAGCGTTTCGCCGGTGGCCTGCTCCAGCTTGCGGCGCACCTGCCCCACGTACACGTCCACTACGCGGTCGTTGCCGTAAAAATCCACACCCCACACCCGGTCGATCAACTGTTCGCGGGTGAGCACACGGCCGGCATGGCGGGCCAGTTCCAACAACAGGCTGAATTCGGTGGTGGTGAGACTGAGCACATCCTTGCCCACCCACACTTCGTGGGCGTCGGCGTCCACGGTGACGTGGCGAAAGTGGAAGACGTTACGCGGCGTCATGGGGCCGACGGCGCGGGCGCGGCGCAAAATGGCCTCCACGCGGGCCACCAGTTCACGCGGGCTGAACGGTTTGGTCAGGTAATCGTCCGCGCCGATGCGCAGCCCGGCCACGCGGTCGCTTTCTTCGCTGCGCGCCGTCAGCATGAGGATGTAGACATCGGATTCTTCGCGCAGGCGGGCGGCGACTTCGATGCCATCCATGCCCGGCAGGTTCAAATCGAGGATGATGAGGTCGGGGTGGTGCTGACGGGCCAGTTTCAGGGCGTCGAGGCCGTTGTCGGCGCACACGGCCGTAAATCCCGCGCTCTCCAGATACGTGCGCACAATGTTACGAATGCTGGCCTCGTCTTCAACGACGAGAATGGTGGCGTTGGTCATGATGCCGTTAGTTTAGCCCAAAATCAGGGCCTGACGAGCCGCCAGGAAAGCCAGCTCGCTGACCGTGGGATGCGCGCCGTAGAGCGCAGCCAGATCGCCCACGGTGAGATTGGCGTGCAGGGCGACGGCGACTGGGGCCAGGGCGTCGGCGGCATGGGGACCCACGGCCGTTGCCCCCAGGATACGGCCGTTCTGCACATCATAAGCCAGCTTCAAAAAGGCCGCCTCCGACGGCAGCAAATGGCCTTTCAGCGTGGCCGTGTATGGCGTCTGCACCGTGCGCACCCCTGCGCCGGTCAGACGGCCAATCTGGGCCACCTGCGGTTCGGAGTACACGGCGGCGATGACCGTATCTTCGCGGAAGGGCGCGGGCGTTTGCCCGGCGGCGTGCTGCCCGGCCACGCCCGCCTGGGCCATGCCCCGGTTGGCGATCATCGGCGCGCCGGTCACATCGCCGACGAAGTAGATGTGCGGTTGGGCGGAACGGCCGTACCCATCCACCACCGCCACGCCCTTGTCCAGGCTTAAGCCGACCGCTGCCAGGTTCAGATTGGCGGTGTCGGGCTTGCGCCCAATCGCCAGGAAAGCGAGGGCAGCGGGATAACGGCCGTTGTCCGTCGTCACCACTTCCACGCCCGCCTCGGTCTGCTCGATATGGTCGGCCATCTGGCCTTCTACCAACTTCACGCCGCGCTGGGCCAGAGTTTCTTTGAGCGCCTGCGCCGCGTCCGCGTCGAAGGTCGGCAGCACGCCAAACTGATCGATGATCCAGGTCACTGCCAGCCCCAGCCGGTTGAACAAGTAGACAAATTCCGCGCCGGTCACGCCCGCGCCCACCACCACCACGCTGTCCGGCAGGCTGTCCAGAGCGCTGGCAAAACGCGGCGCAAGGATAGTTTTGCCGTTGGGTTTCATGGTTGGCGGGAAAACGGGCACAGAGCCGCTGGCGACAATGAAGGCGTCGGCGGTGAGGGTGTGCTGGCTGTTTTCGTGGGTCAGGGTGAGGGTATGGGGGTCGGCGAAAACGGCCGTGCCCTGCACCACCTCCACGCCCAACGCGGCTAATTCGGCGGCCTGCTGCCCGCTCCAGGTTTGCTTGACCACCTTGATTTGGGCGACGACGGCGGCCGGATCGGCGTGTGGGCTGTGGGCATCGACGGCCGTTAACCACACCTTGCTCGGCAGCAGGCTGTGCCAGCTGGCCCGGCCGCCCAAGCCCTCGTTGCTCACCAGGGTTACCTGCGCGCCGGCTTTGGCCGCCGCCCGCGCCGCTTCCAATCCGGCCGGCCCGCCGCCAATGATCACAATGTTCTTACGCATGATTGCCCCCTTGTTATGGTTAGTTTCAAGTTTGTTCCACTTCAAGTATACCCAACCCCCGCTCATTTTCATGTAAGGATACGGTAAGGGAAATGGCCCTTTAGGAATTCGTGGGGTTTGGTCTGATGCGTGATGCGTGAGGTCTCTCTGGGTCACGCATCACGCTTCACGCATCACGGGTTGTCAATCCCCTGAATTCACAAAGAGCCAAAAATCTGGCCTTGTGGCATTATTTCCGACAGCAAGTTGGGCCACCATTGACGGCAGACTCGCCGCTTTTTTTGATCTCTAGCGCACAAACAGCGATAATCTTCCAGAAGTGAAGGGGTAGACAAATCATCTGCTCCCCAAGAAATCATAAATTTATTCAAGCGGGTGATGGCATGGCAGACGAAACGGTGTTGGTGGCTGTAGATCAGAAAGATGTGGTTTTTTATGGTGATGAGTTAACGGCCGTGCGCGCCAACGACGGCCGTATCTATGCCTCTGTGCGCCATATGTGCCAGGCATTGGGCCTGGACGACAACGGGCAGCGACAGCGCATCCGACGGCACGCCGTCCTCAGCCGCGGGTTAATGGTGTGCAATTTACACACCATTCAGGGTGACAGAGAAACATTTGTGCTGCGCGCGGATTTGGTTCCTTTGTGGCTCTCGGGCATTCGGGTAACGGCCGTCAAAGAAGAAGCCCAACCCAAACTAGAGAAATTCCAGGAAGAGGCCGGAACCGTCTTGTGGGAAGCCTTCCAGGAAGGCCGCCTGACGGCCGACGCCCGCTTTGAGGAACTGCTGGACCAGGACACCGACGCCGTGCAAGCCTACAAAATGGCCATGGCGATTGTCAAACTCGCCAAACAGCAGATCATGCTGGAAGGGCGGCTGGGCGACACCGAAATCCGTCTGGAAAACGTGGAAGAGCGCCTGACCAACGTTGAAGAGCAGCTTTCCGGCGCGGACGTGGTGACGGAAGTCCAGGCCAGCCAGATCAGCCAGGCGGTGAAGGCAGTGGCTCTGGCGCTGGGCAAAGAGACTGGGCGCAATGAATTTGGCGCGTGTTACGGCGAACTGTACCGCAAATTTGGCATCACCTCCTACAAGCTGATGCCCCAACGCAAATTCGAGGAAGCGATGAAATTCCTCACCGAATGGCATCAAAGTCTGGTGGGCGACGCGCCATTTTAAGCGGCAAGCAGGTGTTCTGACCGTAAGGGTTGGATCTTGAGAGATTTTGTCTGACGAAAGGCAAAACCCTTAAGGTCTTTGGGGAAAACTTGGAGAAATAAGCGGCAATAAAAAGGACTCCGTGGCGTCCTTTTTTATTGCCCAACGGCCGTCTAACCCAGCGCTTCGCGAAAGGCGGCGATGTTTTTAGGGATGGCACGGCCGTCGCCAAACACCGCGCTGCCGGCCACCAGCACATTCGCCCCAGCTGCGGCAATTTCGGCGGCGTTGTGGGGTTTGATGCCGCCGTCTACTTCCAAATCGGCCTGGGAACCGATGGCGTCTAACATTTGGCGCAGGCGGCGGATTTTGGCCGTGCTGCCGGGAATGTAAGATTGCCCGCCAAAACCGGGATTCACAGACATGATGAGGACCAGATCAACCAGCGGTAGGATTTCTTCCAGCGTCACCAACGGCGTGGCCGGGTTTAGCGTAACGCCGGCCTTTACGCCCAATTCGTGAATCGCCTGCAAGGTGCGGTGCAGGTGCGGGCAGGTTTCGACATGGACGGTGAGGATGTCGGCGCCAGCTTTGGCAAAATCTTCCAGGTAGCGGTCGGGGTGTTCGATCATCAGGTGGACGTCGATGGTGGCGTGGTGTTGGCGGGCTAACGGCCGTATCGCCTGCACAATCAACGGGCCAATGGTGATATTGGGCACAAAATGACCGTCCATCACATCGACATGCACATAGTCCGCCCCGGCCGTCAGGGCTTCCGCAACCTGTTCGCCCAAACGCGAAAAATCAGCCGATAGAATGCTGGGCGCAAGTTTGATGGGTCGCATAAAAATTCTCCTGTGAGATTTGGCAGATTTGTGAGACTGGAGATTGGAGATTGGAGATTTCAGTCTCCAATCTCCAGTCTCCAGCCAATGTTACGCCAGCAAAGCCAACGCCTTCGCGGTCATCGCTTCCGGCGTCAGACCAAACTTTTCGTACAAAATCTCAAACGGGGCCGACGCGCCAAAATGCTCAATCGAGATAACTGCGCCTTGCGACCCGACATATTTGCTCCAGCCCTGGGCGATGCCCGCTTCGATGGCTACGCGCGCGGTCACATCGGGCGGCAAAACGGCGTCCCGGTAAGCTGACGGCATTTCGTCGAACAATTCCCAACTGGGGAAGGAAATCACCCGCGCGGCTACGCCTTGGGCGGCCAACTGCTTTTGCGCTTCAAGGGCAATGTGGACCTCAGAACCGGAACCCATGAGAATGATCTGCGGCTCGGGTACATCGACCAAGATGTAAGCGCCATTTCTGGCCCCTTCGGCTAAAGTCGGCGGCAAAAGGGGTAATTTTTGCCGGGTGAGGGCGAAGGCAGTAGGGCTGGTGCGGCGGGCCACGGCCGTTTTCCAACCCACCACCGATTCATAGGCATCCGCCGGACGAAATACGGTCAGGTTGGGGATGGCGCGTAGGGCGGCCAAATGCTCGATGGGCTGATGGGTGGGTCCGTCTTCGCCCAAACCGATGGAATCGTGGGTAAAAACGTAGATGACGCCCAGCTTCATCAGCGCCGCCAGACGAATCGTCGGCCGCATATAGTCGGAAAAGACGAGGAAGGTGCCGCCGTAAGGGATGACGCCGCCGTGCAAAGCCAGACCGTTCAGGATGGCTCCCATGCCATTTTCACGCACGCCAAAACGGAGGTAACGGCCGTCAAAAGCCTCTTTCTGAATATCCTGCGCGCCCTTTAAGTCGGTTTTGTTGGAGCCGGTCAGGTCAGCCGAACCGCCGAGCAGTTCCGGCACGCGCTGCGCCAGGACGTTGAGCGCCTTGTGGGCTGTATTGCGCGTCGCGTCGGGCGCAGTGTATTCGACAGAAAACTCATCCCAGCCGGGTGGCAGATCGCCGTGCATCATGCGTTTGAATTCGGCCGCTTCTTGCGGGTAGACGGCCGTATATTTATCCAGAAGGTCGTGCCAGAGCGTGTGTTCGTCGGCGCCGGCTTTGCCCGCCGCGCCCAAAATCTGGTACGCTGCCGGATCGGCCCAGAACACTTCTTGCGGCAGCCCCAGGGCCTCTTTCGTCAGGCGGACTTCTTCAGCGCCCAGCGGCTCGCCGTGGGCTTTGGCCGTTCCCTGGCGGTTCGGGCTGCCGAAGCCAATGATGGTGCGGCAGGCGATGAGCGACGGCCGTGCCCCATCCGCCAGCGCCTCCTCCAAAGCTGCGGCCACGGCGTCCGGGTTATGGCCATCCACATGCCAGGTTCCCCAACCATAAGCCATGTACCGCATCGCCACGTCCTCGGTAAAAGAGATGCTGGTGGAGCCGTCGATGCTGATGTGATTGTCGTCGTAAAAGACAACCAGCTTGCCCAGCCCCCAATGGCCGGCCAGCGAGCTGGCCTCGCTGGAGATGCCTTCCATCAGGTCACCATCACCAGCGATGACGAAGGTGTGATGGTCGACCAGGTTGAAATCGGGGCGATTGAAGCGGGCCGCCAGCCACTGCTCGGCCAGGGCGATGCCCACGGCCGAGGAAATGCCCTGCCCCAACGGGCCGGTGGTCATTTCCACGCCGGGGGTGTCGTGACGTTCCGGGTGACCGGGAGTCTGGCTGCCCCATTGGCGGAATTGTTTGAGCTGCTCCAGGGGCAAATCGTAACCGCTCAGATGCAGGAGGGCATAGAGCAACATGCTGCCATGCCCGGCGGACAATACAAAGCGGTCTCGATCCGGCCAGGACGGCCGTTGCGGATCAAACTTTAGATACCGCGCCCACAACAAGGAAGCCACGTCGGCCATGCCTAAAGGCATCCCAGGATGGCCGCTGTTGGCCTGCTGCACCCCGTCCATCGCCAAACCACGAATCGAGTTGGCCACCGGTTTTAACGTCGTGGATAGATCGCTGCTCATTGTAAACTCTCCTATTGTGTCGAGGGCAGTCAGTTGGAGACGGTTACACAACTCTGTTCTGTGCCACAACGTTTCGCAACGACTGCGTATGTTATGTAAATACAGCTTCGCCGGCTGTAATCATGTGGTAGGCGATTAAAAGCTGGGTCAGAGCAAGCGGATAGCTGCGCTCTTCCACCAAACCAGACTGATAACGGCCCAAACGGTCCAGATCGACTTCGCTGTTTGCCGGTAAATGGGCTTGAATGATCTCTTCCAATTTCCGGGCATTTTCAGCGGTAACGTTACCGGATATTTCCAAAAAATCAACCGGCTTGGCATCATACCGGCCCAATTCTAACCGCAAGGCTGGCTCTGCACCATGCCCGCTGTATTGCAGAACATCTGTCAGGTCCGGGTGTGGGATGGTGGGCCGCAAAACCAGGTCGGCGTTCAGGTGTCCGCCAGTTTCATCGGCGTGGCCTTCCGGCGGCTGAAACCTGACCACCATGTCTGCCAACGCCCTTTGGGGTTCGATGTAGCGAGGGGACAAATCCTTACGGCCGTTCAACGAAACCAACACCTGATCTAAGGTATATCCCCGCTTGGTGGTATCGCGCTTGATTTTCCACTTGTGGCGCAAATCCTCCGGCGGATTCAGGTAAACCTTCACATCAAAACAGAGCCGCATCAGGCGCGTATGAAACGGCAGCAACCCTTCCACAATCACATACCGGGTTGGTTTAATGTACTCCGGCGCGTCAAAGTCCCCGGTGCTGTGGTTATAAACCGGCTTCAAAATCGGCTGCCCTTCGCGCAGCAGCCGAAAATGCTGCTCCATAATGTCGATATAGTTGCCTTCCGGCGACAGCGCGCTAATTCCCAACTCCTTGCGCTGCAGGCGATTGTATTTGTGATAATGATCGCAGCAAATGGCGGTCACCTGGTCTGGTCCCAAAGCATCGACAATGCCTTTACTCAGCGTTGTCTTCCCGGCAGCGCTATCACCGGCTATGCCTAACATGATGACTTTACGATTCATGATAGCCTCCAAGATCAATTGTCCAGCGACAATTATTCTTGCACGTCGAATTTAATGTCTGCCCACAGAGCCATCGCGTCGCGCAGTTCGGGCGAGTTTCGCGCCGCTTCGGCCAACGTTGAACCGGAGGCAATCGCTTCCGTGGCCACTCGGTTGGCCGTTGCCCCGGCGCGGCTGCCTTTGGGATGGCCGTGAGTGCCGCCGCCAAACAGCCAGAACGCATCATTGCCCGTCAGACGATACAAGTCGGGGATGTGGTTGACGTGGATGCCGCCAGAAGCTACCGGCCACACATTTTTCAGACCGGCGAAGTCCTGGTCGAAATAGATGCCCTGGGCGGGGTTGGCGGGAATGTACCGCTCGCGCAGCAGGTCAATGAGACCTTCGGTTTCGCTCCAGGAGCCTTCCAGTTTGCCAACCACGGTGCCAGTGTGCATATGATCGCCGCCGGTGAGCCGCAGCCACTTGGCCACGACGCGCATGTGGATGCCGTGCTCGTGCTGGCGGGTGAAAACGGCGTGCATCGCCCGATGGCAGTGGACGATCATGTCTAGTTCGCGGGCATGGGCAAAAACGTCGGCCGAGGCGGCAAAACCAGCCGTGATAAAATCGAACATGCACATATCCGCGCCGCGTTCTTTCACGTAATCCATGCGTTTCAGGCTTTCCATGGTGGAGCCAGCGGTGACATTGTGCCAGTGGCCTTTGTATTCGCCGGTTTCGGCCATGGCGCGGTTGACGGCGTCTTGGGCGTAGCGGAAGCGGTCTTGCCAGCGGCTGAAGGGCTGGCTATTCATGTTTTCGTCGTCCTTGGTGGTGTCCAGCCCACCCATGAGGCATTCGTAGATGATGGTGGAGTACGCTTTGGGCGAGAGGCCGAGTTTGGGTTTGACGGTGCCGCCGAGCAACGGCCGTTCCCACTTATTCGACCACACTCGTTCATCATAAATGCCCACATGCGGACCAGGATACGTCTTCACCAGAGCGGTGGGGATGCGCATGTCTTCCAACCGCAGGGCGGACAGGGCTTTCATGCCAAACACATTGCCCACAATGGAAGACATAATGTTGACGATGCTATTTTCTTCAAACAAATCCATCGGATAGGCGATATAGGCGATGTCACCCTGGATATCGTACACACGCGCCTTGAAAAATTCCAGGTCGGTGAGTTGATTGGACCACACTTCGGTCCAGGTACCGGTAGAAGATTCGGCGGCGACGGCCGCGGCCGCTTCGATCATGTCGGTGGGCGCTTTGGGGGCGATGCGAAAGGCGCAGAGCAAGTCTGTGTCTTTGGGTACGTAATCGGGATCATAATACCCACTGGCGTAGGTACGCACACCGGCCAGATATTTGTCGCTTAATACGGCCGTTGGCGGCTGAGTCATCGCTTTCGGGGCAACCATTTCGCTCATGTTTCGTCTCCTTTTATTGAACTTGTAAGTAGAGAACCGGGCCTCTCTCATTTGTGATGATTTACACAAATAGAGTAACACGAATTTCTTTGTGAAAAAACACACAAGAGGATGGTTGTTAGCTACCCGTGAGGGTGGGAGCGCCTACCCAAAAGGATGGGGGAAAAGAAGGGGGAGGTGAGAGAAGTGGGGAAATTTGAAGCGTGATGCGTGATACGTGAAGGATTCCATTTCACGCATCACGCTTCACGCTTCAAAAAATTAGCTGCGGCGGGTACGAACGCGCAGGGCAAACACAGCCAGAGTGTACATCGCCACGCCTAGAATGAGGCAGGCGGCAATGCCCTGAGAGAGGGCTGCGCTGTCCCAGCCGGTGTTCAGCAGGCCGCGCATGGCTTCCAAAACGTAGGTTATTGGATTGATTTTAGCGGCCGTTTGCAGCCAGCCATCCAACAATTCCAGGGGCACAAAACTGGCAGTCAGAAATGTGAGCGGAAAAAACAGGAAGCTGGCTCCCTGAGTGGCCGCCGCGCTGCCGCTGCCCAACGCCGCCGAGACGGTGAAACCGGCGAATCCTGTGCCCAATAAAATAGACAGTCCAATAACGGCCGCCAACCCGGCAAACCCAGTGGCGGATTCCAAACCCAACAACAGGGCAAAAGCAATCACCACTGTGGCCTGAATGCCCAGGATAACCGCGCCGGCCAAAATGGGGCCAAGTAATAACGCCGCGCGGCTAACGGGCGTCAGGAGAAGCTTATCAAAATAACCGCTTTCAATATCCCGAACCATATTTTGGGCGGCAATGCCGGAGCCGGAAAGCGACGAACTGACGATGGAAAGCGGCAAAATAAAGCCCAGATAGCTGTTGCCGCTAAGGTTGGGAATAAAATTGGCGGCCTTGCCCAGAGTCGATTCGTAGATCACCAGAAAAAATATACTGATGACCAATGGCGGCACCAGAGCCACCGGCGTGCGGAAAATTGTGACCAGATTACGCCAGGTTACCAACAGGATTTGTACTGGTAAACTGGCTTTGTCTTGCTTGCGACCGGAACGGCCGTAAGCGTTCTGCGCTGCTAGATTAGGTGTTGTCATGGTAAAACTCCTCTCACGGAACAATAATTGGTTGATTTAGGGTCAAGCCACCTCAAGCGGTGGTTAAGCGGCCTGCGGCTGGGTCGCTTCCGCCTGCAGGCGTTGTCCGGTCACTTGTAAAAAGACATCGTCCAGGGTGGGCTGCGTCAGCGTCAGCGAAATGGGATTGAGATTAGCTTGTTGCAGGCGGGTAACAACCGCCGGAATGGTTTGCGCGGCCTGATTCATGTACAACCGCACTGTGTCACGGTCTGTCTGAATGGTATCGGCCATGTCGCCAAGCTCGGCGCGCGCATTTTCGGCCGTTTCGCGGCTGTCGAAAGCCACGTTGATGGATTCCGTACCCACGCTGGCCTTTAATTTGGCCGGCGAGCCTTCAATGGCGATTGCCCCGTTGTCGATAATAGCCACCACATCGGCCAATTCATCTGCTTCCTCCAGGTATTGCGTGGTGAGGAAGATAGTCATGCCCAATTCGCGGTTCAGGCGGCGCACTTCTTCCCACACGTCCCGGCGGCTGGCGGGGTCCAGGCCCGTTGTTGGCTCATCGAGGAACAAGATTTCCGGCTTGTGGACCAGAGCCAGAGCCAGGTCCAGGCGACGGCGCATGCCACCGCTGTACGTTCCCACACGACGCCCCTTGGCATCTTCTAGGCGAACCAGGTGGAGCAGTTCTTCGGCGCGGTTGGCGGCCTCTTTGCGGCTGGCGCCAAACATGCGCCCCTGCATACTGAGCAGTTCTACAGATTTCATCAGCGGGTCGATGCCGATCTCTTGCAGGGCGACACCGGCAATGCGGCGCACCTGATCGGCTTGCGAGACGACATCGAAACCGCCAACGCGGGCGGAGCCTCGGGTGGGCAGGGCCAGGGTGGTTAAAATTTTGATGGTGGTGCTTTTTCCAGCGCCATTGGGGCCAAGAAAACCAAAGATTTGACCTGAATTGACCTGGAAAGAGACATCGCGCACGGCCGTTACACCGCCCGAATACTCTTTGCCCAGGTTTTCGACAATAATTTCACGATTAGACATTGATCTTACTCCCGTGGCCGACACCGGTATGGTACTTATTGCATCGGTCAACCAGATTGTTTGACATCATGGAGCAACTATAACAGGTAACGTTCGCATTGTCAATATATTGTCTATGTTTTTTTTATATTTTGACCAAGTTTTATCGCTCCTCTTGCAGTGCGCCAAAGTCGGACTTGAAAGGCTGGCCAGTTTTCGCCAAAATACAAGGTAGATAGAATGCCATACGGCCGTGCAGTTTCTACGGTCAGTCCACATCAAATAGGAGAAAACGATGTCACCCACCCCACCCAACGATCAGCCCGAGGTTAGCACGGCCGTTCCCCCGGAATCCATTAGCCAAACCCACCACATCATCACCCTGAACGGGCAGGAGCTGGCCTACACGGCCACTACCGGCGCGCTGACGCTAATGGAAGAAATCGAAAAAGAGGACAAGTCTGAAGGCGAGAAAGCGCGGGCGACCATTTTCTTTGTTGCCTATACGAAGGATAACGCGGAACCCGGCCAACGCCCGATCACCTTTGCCTTTAACGGCGGACCAGGGTCTTCATCGGTGTGGCTGCATTTAGGGCTGCTAGGCCCAAAACGTGTGCTGGCGCAAGCAGATGGCTCGCCCACGCCGCCGCCCTACAGGCTGGTAGACAACGAGTATTCGTTGTTAGACCGGAGCGATCTGGTTTTTATCGATCCGGTAAGTACCGGCTTTAGCCGTGTCGTGCCGGGCGAAAAGCCAAAAGAGTTTCACGGTTTCAAGAAAGACATTGCCTCGGTGGGCGATTTTATCCGCCTGTACACCACCCGATACGGCCGTTGGCTGTCGCCAAAGTTTTTGGCTGGCGAGAGTTATGGCACAACCCGCGCCGCCGGATTATCGGGCTATTTGCAAGAGCGCCACGGCATGTATCTGAACGGGATTTTTCTTATCTCGTCGATCTTGAATTTCCAGACGGCCTACTTCAAACCAGGCAACGATTTGCCGTTTGCCCTGTTTTTGCCTACGTATGCCGCGACGGCCTGGTTTCACGGCCGTTTGGCCCCCGAATTACAGGCCAATTTAGCGCACACATTGGCCGAGGTAGAAGAATTCGCTCTGGGCGAGTACACCCTGGCCTTGATGCAAGGCGCGGCGCTGTCGGCGGAAAATCGCACGGCCGTGGCCCAAAAACTGGCTCGGTACACCGGTCTGACGGCCGAATACATCGAACGCACCGATTTGCGCATTAACATTCACCGCTTTTGCAAAGAACTACTACGCGACCAGGGGCGCACCACCGGGCGGCTGGACAGCCGCTTTGTCGGCGTAGACCGGGATTCGGCCGGCGAAACCAATGAGTTCGACCCCAGTTACGCGGCCATCCAGGGGCCATACACCGCCACCCTGAATGATTACGTGCGGCGCGAATTGCAATTTGAAAGCGACTTGCCTTATGAGATTCTGACCGGTCGCGTCCAGCCCTGGGATTACGGCGATCATCAAAACGCCTTTGTGGATGTGGCCGAGACGCTGCGCAAAGCGATTAGCTTCAACCCGCATCTGAGGGTGTTCATTGCCAACGGCTACTACGATCTGGCGACGCCCTATCTGGCGACGCGGTACACCATCAACCATTTGGGCCTGACGGCCGATTTGTATGCCAATATCCATTTGACCTTTTATGAAGCCGGGCACATGATGTATTTACACCGCCCATCGCTGGCCCAGCTAAAGTTGGACATGGCGGAATGGTTGGAAACGGCCGTTACCCAGCCGTAATCCTGGGCGCATACCCACTCACAACCTAGAGGCCTCTGACATTCGCCTCTATCAGCAGCTAAATTTTTATTGTGGAGGAAACGATGGAACAAGAACGAGAAGTGATCATTGTCGGAGCCGGTCCGTCTGGGGCTACGGCCGCAACCATGTTGGCGCAGCACGGCCACGATGTGCTGTTGTTAGACCGACAGCGCTTCCCGAGAGATAAAATCTGCGGCGATGGCATCCCAATGGGCGTCATTGAAATGATGGGCCGCATGGGCATGCAGTCCAAGGTGACGGCAGCCGAAGCCAACGGCGACTTTAACCGCATCGACCAGATACGCCTGGTTTCGCCCAAGGGTCATATTTTGGACGCGCCGCTGCAAACCGGGCAGCATGGCGAGCATTCCTACGTCGCGCCGCGCATGGTGATCGACGCCATGATTCAGGAACACGCTGTCGCCTCAGGCGCAGAGTTCCTGGCCGCCCAGGTGCAGGAACCATGGATCGAGAACGGCCGTGTCGTCGGCGTACGGGCCAAAATGGGCCATAACGGCGGCCAAACCATCAATATACGCTCCAGGCTCGTTGTAGGCGCCGATGGCGTAACCTCCGTCATCGCTCGCGGCCTGCGCCCGAAACAAGAACAGCACGCGCCGGAACATAAAGCTGTTGCCCTGCGCGCCTATATCCAAGACATCGAAGAAGTGCCCAACACCGTCGAGTTTTACCTGTACGAAGACATTTCACCCGGATACGCCTGGATTTTTTCTCTGGGCAACAACCGCGCCAACATTGGCCTGGGCATGCGCCTGGACCAATTCCGCCAATCCAAACGAAAACTAGAAGAACTGCTCAAAGACTTCCTGGCGATGCCGGATATAAAAAAGCGTCTCAAAAACGGTGGTCAACTGCAAAACCTGGCCACGTGGCAGCTTAATTTTGGCTCGCAAGCAGGGCTGCATTTTGCCTTTGACGGCGCGATGCTGGTGGGCGACGCGGCCGGTTTTATCAACCCCATCACCGGCGGCGGCATTCATAATGGCATGATCTCGGCCGAGCTGGCTGCCAAAACAGCCCACGAAGCGCTCACGGCCGGCAACACCGCCCTGAGCCAGTTGAAAGTATACCAGCAGCGCTGCCGCAGAGAGCTTTGGCCCAGCTTGCACCGATCGTATAACTACCAGCGCATCCTGATGCGGTCCCCGATGCTGATCGATTTTCTGATTCAGCGCGGCCGAGAAAACAGTCAGTTGGTGAAAACATTTCTCACAAAATTGTGACGGCCGTTTTCCGAGGCACAGCCCATGATTCTTAACCAACAAGAACAAGAAACGGAAGAGCGCCAATATGCGTGTGTTGGGGTTCTTCCGTTTCCGGGTTTACCCTTTTGCGCCGCCCAACGTGGCGGCAGCGACAAATGAGACATATTCGGCGGTACGCGCTCATTCTGCTGGCGTTGGGCGCGTTGGGCGGATTGGCGCTCTGGCAGAGCTTGCCGTGGTGGGTGAGCATGGCCCCAGCGTCGGTGCAGCAGCGGCTGCCGCACCAGGTTTTGGCTCTGGCCAGCACACCCTTGCCCACGGCCCTGCCCGCGCCCACTCAGGACCATTTAGCGGCCACGGCCGTCATCATCATCCCTACACTGCCGCCGCCCACCGCCACGGCCACCAGCCAACCAACTCCTCAACCAACCAACCAACCTTCACGCCAGCCCACCCGCCCACCAACCGCCACGCCAACCGCCACGCCAGGGCCAACGGCCGTGCGCCTGTCTGGTCTAAAAATTACGCCGCAAAAGTTTAACAACTGCGGCCCCACCAACCTGAGCATCGTCCTGAACTATTATGGTGTACCCGACGATCAGTTTGCCGTGGCGGCCGTCGTTCGTCCCACTTACGAAGATCGCAATGTCTCGCCGGAGGAATTGGCTGATTATGTTAACAACCAGACCCCTCTGCGCGCAGTTGTCCTGCGCGGCGGGCAGCTAGAAACGCTAAAACAACTGTTGGCGGCCGGTTTTCCGGTGATTGTGGAAAAGGGGCTGCTGCCCAGCGAGTGGGAGGGGTGGATGGGCCATTACCTGACGGTAATTGGCTACGATGAGGCGGCGCAAGAATTTATCAGCCTGGACACCTTTTTAGGGCCGTGGGATGGCAGCGGCCGCACGGACAGTTATGGGACGATGGCCGAGTATTGGGCGCAGTTTAATCATGTGTACGTGGTGGTTTATCCGGCGGAACGAGAAACGGCCGTTGCCGCCATCATCGGCGATACACTGACTGATCCGGTGTTGATGTGGCAGCGCGCTGCCGAACAGGCGCAGCAAGAAACCGGCCGCACGCCAGAAAACGGCTTTACCTGGTTCAATTTAGGCAGCAGCCTGACGAGATTGGGGAAATTAACCGGGGAGCAAGCTTATTTTGTCAACGCAGCGGCGGCGTTCGATCGAGCGCTAACGGCTGGGCTGCCCTGGCGCATGTTGTGGTATCAATTTGAACCGTATGAGGCCTATTTGCGGAACGGCCGTGCCGCTGACGTCCTCAGCCTCACAACCGCCACGCTGCAAAGTACAGGGGGGCAATTTGTAGAAGAAACGCATTTGTATCGGGGCTTTGCCTTACTGGCACAGGGTGATGAATCCGGGGCAAAAGCCGCCTGGCAGCAAGCCCTAGCCATCAACCCTGACTTGGCTGAAGCAAGTCAGGCACTCGCAGCTTTAAATGCATCTGGCGATACCAGCCGCTGAGGCCTGACTCGCTTACGCTGCGAATCGCGTCAAACTCGGGCGTTTACCAAGCATACTTAGCATATCGGCTGCGCGCCGATTTCCGTTTGACGTGACCCAAACCACCCTGGCGATTGCGGTACACGGTTAAAATAAGCGGCAAATCGCGGCTTAGTACCACAATCGTTCCTTCCAACCTACCCACCTGCCGACGCTGCGTTTTGGGGATATTACATTTGCCCAGATGAAAAAATACGGCTCCGGCTCGATGCAATTTTTCCCCGTGTTCAAGCACAAAATGAACATCCTCGAACGATAAGTTACGCTGCGCCATGCGTTGCTCGGCATGATTAGTCGGAACATACTGCTGGAAATCAGTTGGACCAAACATGATCACCTCCGTTATGGCGAAGGGTAGTACGATAAATCTTCTTCTTCCTGTATACAATGATATGCACGGCCGTTCTATTGACAATAACACATGCGAAGTAAATCGGCCGTCAACCACTAGCCTATTAGTACTACTGCTCTTAAAGAAGGTTTTTGCCAACCAAAAAGGCCACAAAAAATCAAATTCTTGTGGAAAATCAATCGCCTTTCGATGGCGCGGGCAACCACTTAAAATCCCCAAGAAATCTCGCCGAAAGTCTTTTTGAAAGAAATTCCGTTTATATCCTATTAGGTCAATGGTTTCGTTTAACAGACCGAAGCAATGGTACTGAGATATTCGGCGCCACATTTGGAAGCCACTTTTAGATACCAATAGCGAATTTTTAGGACGTTCAAGCAGTTTTTGCAGCCAACTCTAACATGCTGCTTGATGTCCGTTTTTATAAATGCTGCATCAATTTGAAAGAGGAGCATCATGTATTTAAAATCAATTACCTGGAAAAGTCGTTTCCAATCACTTTGCCTGGTGATTACCTTATTAGGAACACTATGGGGTGCGCCAACTTTAGTTCTGGCTGATAGCGGCGCAGACGGGGACCGAACCATTGCCTCCGGTTCGGTTATCATGAACCGTTACGCGCCAGTCACTGCCATAAACGGAAACACGATCACCGTGGCCGACATCACCGCCCTCAACGATACAGTTGACGATCACTATGCCAACGATGTGTTAGCCGCTGACGATTTAATTCTAATTTATCAGGCGCAAGGGGCCACCTTTACCGACAGTACCGATTTTCCGACTTATGGCGCGTTTGATTATAGGCAGGCTGGCACTTATGAATTTGCGGTGGTTACGGCCGTTTCCGGCAACGACATCACCGTCTCATCTACAACCACCACAGCCTACGCCTGCAGCGGCATCAGCGGCATTTACGACACAATCAATGGCAACGTCCAGGTCGTCAGAGTCCCGCAGTACA
>JAGOMA010000085.1:0-5240 GCA_017993775.1 Chloroflexota bacterium
CGGGCGTTTTGGGTGGCGGCGGTCACTTGCCCGGCGATGGTGATCAGCAGTTCGCGTTGCCATTGGTGGAAGGGCGGATTGGGCGGCTGACGCTGCACGATCATCACGCCGTTTATTTGGTTGGCTGAGGTGAGGGGAATCCCCAGCCAGGCTGTGGGCAGGGGGCGGGGCGGGGTGAGTTGATGGCGAGCGGCGAAGGGCATATTGCGCGGGTCCAGGTCGAGGACACGGCCGTTTTCCATCACCCAGCGCGTAAAATCATCTGGTTCGTAAAGGGCCGGGTTGAGGGATGAGGCGTTGGGAAACGGCCGTTGCCACTGCCCGGAATCGCTGCGCAGCACAACGGCAAACTCGTCCACAGCCACCAGTTGGCTGACCAGTTCATGCGTCCGCGCCAAGACGACCGGCAGTTCCAACGTTTCTCGCAGCGATGCGCCCGTCTGGTTTAGGGCGGCAAATTGCGCCAGCCGCCGCTCCATGATGAAGCGGCGCTGCCAGGAAATCCAGATCAGGACGCTGAAAACGCCGACGCCCAGGGCAAAAATCACAAATGTCGGCAGACCGTCGCGCACAAAAGTGATGCTGCCCAGCCAGGCAAACGGCTGCGCCAAGAAGCCAAACGTGACGACCGATAAGGCATTGTCGCGGAAAAAACGGCTCGACGGCCGTTTCATCAACAGCCAGATCAGCCACATCAACAAAAAATAAGTTGCGCCATAAACAATCGCCAGCAGGGTGAGCAAATTCAGGTCTAATTCTTCGATGAATTCGACGGTGAGAGGCGCTGCGCCGCCAAGGCGCTGAAACGCCAGCCCGGCGAAAATGAGGCTGGTCAGGTGTACCAGGCCAATGCCCAGGCGCTGCGGCCAGGATGGTCGGGCGACATCGACGTATTCCCACAGAGGATTCCAGAGCGGGCGGGCAATTTCGGCCAGGATAATGCTGAGGATGAAGAGGATAACGGCCGTTTCCAGTCCCACCATCAACAAACTGCTGATCACCACTACGGGAGCCAGACCGGCCGCGCCGCGTTCCGGTGGCAAACTAAAATTCAAGGTGATGATCATGAGCAGCCCCAGCAAAATGAGCTGCGGCGCATTCTGGCTCTGGGTAGCCGCCCAGATCGCTCCGATAAGCGCCATGAACAAAACAACCCACTCGGCGAGGTGAAGCAATCGGCTGTTGGGGCGTAAAAAACGGGTGGTGAACGGCGGTTTTATCACGCGTCAGAGTGTAATACGTCCTGCGCCGCCAGACAACCCGGCGGCTGATATTCCAGTTGCAGCCGCGCGCCATGTTCGCCCGCTGGTTAAAATTCGTTATACTCATCCGGCGTCTATGGAGAAAAAAACGATCATTTTCCTTTTGGCGGCGCTGATATTTCTGGCGCAATGCCAATCGTCAGACCCGGAAACGGCCGTAACCCCCGTTTCCCCGCCAACTGTAACGCCCGTTCCCGCCATCGGCATTACCCTGGCAACCAAAGCGCCGCCAACGGCCGTGGTGCAGCAAACCACACCCACGCCCCGGCCTGCGCCCACAACGACGCCCTCGCCCACGCCAATTATCTATCTGGTAGCCGAGGGCGACACGTTGCTGGGCATTGCCATCGCCCGCGATACGACGGTGGAAGAGATTAAAGCGTTGAATCCTGAGGTGCAGCCGCAGCTTTTACAAATTGGGCAGGCGTTGATTTTGCCGCCGCCGATTGTAGTCGATTATGCCGGATTGGTGGGCACGGCCGTGCCCATTCAGGTGCGCGTGCGCCAGATTCAGGTCTACCGCACACCGGTGGGCGCGGTGTGGCTGCTGGGCGAAGTGGTAAATGATGGCGACGCCCCAGTCGATAACGTGACGCTGACCATAGAGTTGCCCGATGCCGCTGGCGGCCCGTCGGTAACGGCCGTGGCCTGGGCCAGCGCCGCCATCATCCCGCCGGGCGGCGTGTCGCCGTTTGGCGTGCTGTTGGCCGCCCCGCCCGCCGAATTGGGCGCACCGCTGGTCACGGTATCGGGCGGCGATACCGTGGTGGATTTGGGATCGCGTTATCTGGATTTGGCGGTGGGGGAAACGGCCGTTTCTACCCACAGCGACCGGGCGGAAATTAGTGGGCAGGTGCAAAATGTGGGCGAAACCGCCGCTCAGGTAACTGTGGTGGCCAGTTTATACGACGCTCAGGGCAATCTGGCCGGTTTTCAGCAGATGACTTTGCCGGATGTGCTGCTGGCGGGAGAGACACGGCCGTTTACCATGCAAGCCGCGCCGCCGGGCGGAACGGCCGTTGCCGTGCAGGTCATCGCGTTTGCGCAGCGCGTGGCCAACGACGCGCCGTAATTCGTCATCCATGTTCCGTATGTTTTGGCAGACTGTAAATTCCATCCTATCAGGAGACTTATGCTTTTTCGTTATCGCCTTATTCGTCTGGCTATGAATGTGGTGCGTCTGATGATTCTGGCGCGCATTAAAGTGATCGGGCGGGAAAATATTCCCCACGAAGGCCCGTATATTGTGGTCCTCAATCACACCAGTGTTGTGGATACGCCGGTGCTGCTGCTTACGTTTCCTGTGCAGAAATGGCGTTTTTTCGCCGTAGAAAAGTGGCGCTATCACCCCGTTTTTGGGCCGATTATGTCCTGGTTGGGCGCAATCTATATCAGCCGGGGTGAGGCGGATCGGCAGTCGCTGCGCGAAGCGCTGACGGCGATTGCTTCGGGCACGGTGTTTGGTCTGGCTCCGGAAGGCACGCGCAGCTACTCCGGGCAGTTGATGGCCGCAAAAGATGGCGCGGCTTTTTTGGCCAGCCGGGCCAACGTGCCCATCTTGCCGGTTGGATTGGTGAATGGGGATCGATTGTTTCACAATTTTAAGCGGCTGCGGCCGACGACGTTGGAAGTGAGAATTGGACGGCCGTTCACGCTGCCGACCGATGGGGAACGGGTGCGCACAAAGGATTTGCCCGTTTATACACAGTTGATCATGGCTCAGATTGCGGCTCTGCTGCCGCCAGCGTATCATGGCCATTACGCCGACAGTCCGGCGCTGGCCGCGCTGCTGGCGGGGCAAGATCCCTGGCCTTTTTGTCAGCAGCCCGCAGCCGGCGACCAACCCACGACAACTATTACAAAATGATTACATCTCGTGTAAAAAATCGCCTGGTTAAGACATCTGTAAGGTATTGCCATTATAAAAAAGGTAGATGGAATACATGAATACTCTCACGGAATTGGGCGACATTTTAGTTGTCGATGATGAAGCGTCGGTGGTGGAAGTGGTGAGCCTGTATTTGAAGCGCGAAGGGTTTCAGGTGCGGGTGGCGCGAGACGGCCGTCAGGCGTTAGAGGCGGTGCGTCAACAGCTTCCGGCCCTGGTGGTGTTGGATTTGATGCTGCCGGAGGTGGATGGCCTCTCGATTTTGCGCGAGCTGCGCGGGGATACGGCCGTGAACGTCCCGGTTATTATGTTAACTGCGCGCCAGCAAGAAACAGACCGCATCTACGGCCTGGAACTGGGTGCGGACGATTACGTGACAAAGCCTTTTTCGCCGGCGGAACTGGTTTCGCGGGTGAAAGCGGTTTTGCGGCGGTCGGCGGGCACGATGGGGAATGAAGGGGGGCAACGGCCGTTAACCTTCACCGATCTGGCCATCGATCCCAATACCCGGCTGGTAACCGTTCGCGGCAAAAATATCGAACTAACGGCCACCGAGTTTAACCTGCTCTGGTTTATGGCCTCCCATCCGCGCCAGGTCTTTAAACGCGACCAACTGCTGGAAAAAGTTTGGGGCTTTTCTGAATACGTCGATCCCAGCACCGTCACCGTCCACATTCGCCGCCTGCGCGAGAAAATAGAAATCGACCCGGGGAACCCCGTCTGGCTGGCGACGGTGTGGGGTGTTGGCTACAAATTTGAGCCAGGATAAAGCGCCATGATAAACACACTCGACCAAAGCAAACCATTGGCCTGGTTATTGCGCGCATCCTGGCGCATTTTGCTGCTGGGCGCTGCGTTTGCTTTGCTGGTTGCCGTTTTGTTGATGCAGGCGCTTATGCAGGCGCCGCTGGCCGATGTGGCCCAAATGGTCACCACCCTCACCGTTACCTCGCTGATTTCGCTGGGCGTGGGCTACGTTTTGTTCCGGTACGCCGCTCGCCGCTCGCCCTCGTTCAGCCTGACTTTGGTGCTGACCTATGGCTGGGCCGGGGTGGTGACGCTTTTTAACGTCTGGATCATGTCGGAGCGCATGTTTGCCAGCCAGCACGATCTCATTTTGAGCGGCGTGCTGCTTTTGTTTGCGGCTATTGTGGCTACGTCGTTTGGCGTGTTTGTGGCCGCCAATTTGAACGCCGGGCTGCGCGAACTGGCCGATTCGGCCCAGCAGATTGCCGCCGGGAATCTGGATACGCGAGCGGTTGTGCAGGGGCAGGACGAGGTAGCGCAGGTAGCTGCGACATTTAACCAGATGGCCGCGCAACTGCGGCAGGCGGCGAATGAGCAAGAAGAATTGGAGAACTTACGCCGTGATCTCGTCGCCTGGACCTCGCATGATTTGCGTACCCCGCTCACCAGCATCCGGGCGATGATTGAGGCGCTGCATGATGGCGTGGTGGAAGACCCGCAAACCGTGCAGCGTTATTACCGCACCATTCGTGCCGATATCATTGCGCTCAACGGGCTGATTGACGATTTGTTTGAATTGGCGCAGCTAGAAGCTGGCGGTTTGAGCATGGAGTTTGGGCGACATTCGTTAGGTGATGTGATTGTGGAAACGTTGGAGACGTTTCAAGCGTTGGCCAAACAGCGGCAGGTGTCGTTGGTGGCCAGTGTGGGGCCAGATGTGGACCCTGTGCGGTTGAATGTGGCGAAGATTCACCGGGTATTGGCAAATTTGCTCAGTAACGGTCTGCGGTATACGCCAGATGGTGGGAGCATTTGGGTAACGGCCGTGCGCCATCCTGCTGGCGTGGTAGTGACAGTGCGCGACAGCGGCGCGGGTTTTAACGAAGTCGATTTACCGCGTGTGTTTGAGCAGTTCTACCGTGGCGAACAGGCGCGGACGCGGGCTGCTGGTGGCGCGGGTCTGGGTTTAGCAATTGCTCAGGCGATTGTGGGGGCGCATAACGGCCGTATCTGGGCTGAGAACGTTCCGGGCGGCGGGGCACTGGTCGGCTTTCTGCTGCCTGATTAAGCCATCAAAAAAAGCCCAGCTTTGTAAAAAGCCGGGCTTTTCACCGTTTACTTAC
>JAGOMA010000085.1:5340-13036 GCA_017993775.1 Chloroflexota bacterium
CATAACGGCCGTATCTGGGCTGAGAACGTTCCGGGCGGCGGGGCACTGGTCGGCTTTCTGCTGCCTGATTAAGCCATCAAAAAAAGCCCAGCTTTGTAAAAAGCCGGGCTTTTCACCGTTTACTTACATTTCTTCTCGGTAGGTAAATCCATGCCGCTTACGCGCATGAAGCACGGCGCGCCGTAAAATCTCATAGACAGCTTCCGGGTCTTTGACGTTTTTCAGGACGATGCGCGGATCGCTGGGATCGTGGCTGAGGATAGAAATGTCGCCGATGTTGATCATGCGTTCGCTCAGCGTTTGTTTGTAGTCCAGGTCCTGAATGCGTACCAACTCGATGTTTTCCCGGGCTTTGCCCAGGAAGCCGGAGGTGATGCGAATCCGCTCGTCGGTGACAGTGTATTGCAGGGAGATGGAAAGGAATGGACGACCTTCCCAGAGGATGTCTTCTTTGTCGTCGTCGAGGACCTCGTTGGAAACGGCCGTTCCTACCACTTTGGATGTTTCGCTCTGAACTTGTTTGCCCATTTCGTCGTCCAAAGCCATCAGCGTAGCGTCCATAATCACATCGACCAGGTTTGTCAGAGTTCCTTTGTCGATGCTGCTTAGGTCGATGCCTGATTGCTCTACGGCCTGCCAAATTTCAGATTTTAATTGAGCGTGTGTATCTTGGATGGACATATTTTTTCCTTTTGGTATACCTGTTAAACGAAATCATTAAAATAACCTGATTTGCTAATCTAAATTTTACGAAACATTGATAGCATAATGCACGGTCATCAGGTTGTCAAAACATAATCTGACCGTTACAATAAATTTTCATTCAATCGAAATTTATTACTGTTCAGGTCTCTCTGGGAAGACCCTAAGGGTTTACTTCTCAAGGGCAAACGCTTAGGGTCTTGTGCAGTTACTAAAATTTTTATCAACAGCTTGAGTTATTCAATGCCAATCTATACGTATCGTTGCAAAGAATGTGACAATGAATTTGAAGTCCGCCAGCGCATGACGGATGATCCATTAGCGGAATGCCCTGTGTGTTTAGGGGAAATCAGGCGGGTCGTCAATTCGGTTGGCGTCGTGTTTAAGGGCAAAGGGTTCTACGTAACGGATAACCGCTCCGGACAAAGCGCGACATTGCCAGGAAGCAAATCAGACAAGAGCGACAAAACCGCCAGCTCAGATGGGGCGAGCGGTGGAGAAAGCGACAGTTCCTCCAAAAGCAGCACCGAGAGCGCTGCAAAACCGGCCAAGAGTGAGTCGCCAACGACAACGGCCGTCTAACCCACTCCTTCTATTTTCACTATCATTACAAAAAACGCCTGCCTTATCCAGGGCAGGCGTTTGCGCAAATTCATAAATCCAGCAAAAAATTAAATTTGAAAGCCTCGGTTAGCTGAAACCAGCTTGAAATCCAGGTCGGTCACATATGTTTGCAGCTTATTGCGCAGGTGGTCCCATGAATCGCTGTGAAGCGCTTCATTCATCCTTTCCATTGATGGCGTAATGCCGCTGGCTAACTTTTGCTCACAATCGCCAAAGGTAGTATACCAGACCTGAATATCGTCAATGCCCAGCTTATTCATGCCCGGCATAAATTCATGAACGAGAAATTCGTAATACTCCGACTCGGTTTCAGGGCGAATATTCCAGCGCATTAAAAGTTTGGTTGCCATAAAATTCCATCAATCCCAAATACTATGATGTGCGGGGCGTTAACAAGATGATCTCGGTTTCTTCTGGTAAATTGCCAGAAGAAATTTTTAACACACTTTCTTCCTTCGGCTCTGTAACGCCCATTTCCTTCAAGAAACGATCAACCGCATCCAATTCGATGCTCAGGTTGGGCAGTTGGTAGTGCATGGGGATGACTATGTTCGGTTCGATCATCGACACCAGTTCCGATGCCTGGGCGGCATTGAGGCTGTTCCCGCCGCCTACCGGCAAGAGCAGCACCGACACTTCTTCCAATGCTTCGATTTGCGTCTGGGTAGGTACTTTTTGCATGTCGCCCAGGTGGGCGACGGTCAGACCGTCATAATCGAACACGTAAATGACGTTGGGGGCATGGTTCGCCTCGCCTGGTGTGGCGATGCCGGTGATGAAGACGTTGCCAATCTCATACTCGCCCGGCCCAGTTAAGACGTGTTGAAAGCCGGAGACAACTTCTGGGCGGTTGTGACCTTTAGCGTCATGGCTGACTGTGATAATATCTGCTTTTAGTTTTAGGGATGGTAGCCCAAGACCAGAATCATAAGGGTCTGTTACTACGGTAGCATGTTTTCTTTCGGTAATGCGAAAGCAGCTAAGTCCATACCAGGAAATTTCCATAAAAAACGCTCTCCTTCGTGGGCATGATTATACTCGATTCCTGAATAATAGACAGGTGAAGCCTTTGACGGATACTGGGTTCCGACTGCTCGAATTGCATGGCGGCGTCGTCACGGGAGGCCCGACCTACACGTGTTGGCTGCCGCCGGTGGCAGATGGTTATGCTGACGCTCAGTTAGATGATTATGGGTTGGGAATGAAGGAACAAGCGGGTCACGGCCGTTCCCCCTTTCGTTGGTCTCCGGGTATCCATCTGTCGCTGCGCGCCCGTTTTTCGCATGATAGCGATCAGTTGGTGGGCACGGCCGGTTTCGGCTTTTGGAACGCGCCATTCGGCGACCCATCCGTGCGACGGCCGGCGCTGCCGCAGGCGACCTGGTTTTTCTTTGCCTCGTCGCCCTCAGATTTGCCGCTGGCCGAAGAAGGTCCGGGGCGTGGTTGGTTTGCGGCTACGCTGGATGCCGGGTGGGGCACGGCCGTTTCCCTCATGCCTATTTCGCCGATCATTCTCTTGCTGAACCGGCTGCCGGCGCTGCGCAAACGGCTCTGGCCGTCTGTCCGCCGCCGTCTGGGCATTAGTTTCGCGCCGATAACGGCCGTTATGACCGCCTGGCACAGCTACGAACTGCTCTGGCTGCCGACAGGATGTCGGTTTGTCATAGATGGCGAAACAATCCTGCGCACCGCCCACAGCCCCAGAGGTCCGCTAGGTTTTGTCTGTTGGTTGGATAATCAATACATGGTGGCTACGTGTGACGGCCGTTTCCGCTGGGGCGTGCTGCCTACTGTCCAAACCCAATGGTTGGAAATTTGCGATCTGCGCCTCAGACCAACCTCAGCTTAGCTGTGCTGCGCATACCCAGCAATTCTCAATTTAGATCAGGCATTCGTGCGAACAGGGCAATTTCTTTGCAATTTAGGCTGAATTGTCATTCTGAGCGGAGTCTGCGGAGCGAAGAATCCCCATGTATTGGTCATTAGGGCTGAACGGGATGCTTCGGAGGACCTCAGCATGACACATTTCTGGTTAAATTGAGAATTGCTGGCGCATACCCAAAAATTTTGACATGGCAAAACGGCCGTGTTATACTTCGCAACCTTGTAGGGACCTCCCTGAGGGAAGGAGGGATGGCCGAGTGGACGATGGCAACGGTCTTGAAAACCGTAGTGGGCTTTGCTCACCGGGGGTTCGAATCCCTCTCCCTCCGTTGACAATTTTGTAACCGGAGTTACTTAACAGGTTAATAGAACCTCTCCACAGATTTACAATCGGGGAGATGCCAGAGTGGTCGAATGGGGCCGCCTGCTAAGCGGTTAACGGTGTTAAAAAGCCGTTCCAGGGTTCGAATCCCTGTCTCCCCGCCTTTTTGCTTCAACACCTGTTTTGGGTAAGTTTTCATGAAACAAAGTTGTTCAAAGAAGCAAACTGTGATAATTTTATAGAGGTCTAACATGCGCCCTTAGCTCAGTGGATTAGAGCGACTGGCTACGAACCAGTAGGTCGGGAGTTCGAGTCTCTCAGGGCGTACTAAACAAGCGACACCATTTGGGGTCGCTTTTTTTTTGGGAAATCCGTTATGAAAACACCTGCCGGAAAAGAATGCCACTTCTACTACCAGGATTTTCATCGAGGTAATTCTACTCAGGAATGTCGCCTGGTAGCGCAAAAATCACATTCGGAATCCTGGAAGCCCGATGATTGTTTTGCCTGCCCTGTGCCGGGGATATTGCTGGCAAACAGCAGCCCTTATCTGGTGTTGGAGGCGACCATCAAAAAAGGTTTTTTGGGCATGAATCGGCGTGTAGAAGTTAGGGCATCGTGCAGTCGCCATCTGATTGACGTGCCGGAACCACACATCGGTTGCCTGAAATGCGCCCGCGAAAAGCCGGGTCTGCGCGATTTGTTCAATTCCGAGTAGCCTACCTGTAAGGGGAGAACCATGCAATTACAAGCGATTTTGTTCGATTTAGACGATACACTGCTGGGAAATGGCATGGATGCCTTTATTCCCCGCTATTTCGCCTTGTTGGGCAAGTACGCCGAGCGGTATATGGCGCGCGATAAATTTTTGCAAGAGTTGATGATCTGCACGCAGGCAATGATTGATCATGGGGACACGGCCGTTTCTAATCGTGATGCGTTCTGGCAGGCCTTCCAACAGCGCACCGGCCTGGATCCCGTGGAAATGGAGGCCTTTTTTGAAAGCTTTTATCGCGATCAATTCCCTAAATTGGCTGACGTCAGCGAGCAGCAGCCGTGTGCCCGCGAGTTGGTCCAATTTTGTTTTGATCAGGGCCTCAAAGTCGTGATTGCTACCAATCCCATGTTCCCGCGAATTGCCATCGAAGAACGATTGCGCTGGGCCGGACTGCCCACCACCGATTTTTCCTTTGATCTGGTTACAACTTACGAAAACATGCACGCGACAAAACCTCATCCGGCTTATTACCAGGAAATTTTGGACAAAATTCAGGTTTCCGCGCCGGCAGCCTTGATGGTTGGCGATGACTGGGAAAATGACATTGAGCCGGCCGCGGCCGTTGGCCTTCATACTTTTTGGTTGACGCCTGTCGCTTCTGATCCGCCTGATAAGACCATTATTTCTGGAGCCGGGTCTCTGGCGCAGGTTTATGACTGGCTGGTGAGTGCTCGATCACCGGAAGCAGCATCCGATAGGGTGTCTTGATGTTGCAGGAACCGCCGCCTGTCGCCGAATTGTTAGCGGAGTTGGAGCGGTTTGCTACGGCCGTTTCCCAAATCCTCGCCACAGATTCTATCGACTGGCAGTGGCGGCCGTCGCCGGGTGAATGGAGCCTGACAGAACTATGCTGTCATTTGCGCGACGTAGAGCAGGAAGTGCATCAACCGCGTTTCCTGAGCATGATGTCGACGGCAAATGCGTTCATTTCTGGGGCTACGTCTGATGATTGGGTGGCTGAGCGACAGTATGCCCGGCAGAACGGCCGTGTCGCCCTCCATGAGTTCCTCGCGGCCCGCGATCGCACCATTGCCATGCTCCCGCAGCCTGGCGACCCCATCTGGGCACGGCAGGGACGCCACTCCTTTTTTGGCCCCACCAGCACCCACGAACTTCTCAATTTGGCCGTGAAACACGATCTGGCGCACTGGGAGCAATTGCGCACGCTTTTGCGCCATTAAGGCCGCGCCGCCCAGAAAAGAATCAGAAGCCAGGGCTGCTGACCAGAATTTTTTGCCGCAGCGCCTCAATTAACTCTCGACTGTCATCATCATGAAACAGGGCAAAATGGCGCTTTTTGTAAGCCAATTCGCTCAGATTTTGGTGATACCGCACCAATCGCCAATAAGCTATAGGCCCATCATATAAAAAACAGGTTAACTGCGCTCTGATCCGTCGTCGGCCGGAGCAAACGGTCAGGTAATGGGAGCTTGTCAGATGCCCCAGATTCACTTCTTCCGCCAGGTATTGGCGCAGCCATTGTCGTTCTTGCAGCAGCGCCCAAATGATAATCAGCAGGGTCAGCAGCACGCCGCCCCAATCGCTCACCAGGGCTACCAGACAAAGCAAATTGCCAAAGGAAACGGTGAAATTGTGCAGGAAATGGAGGAAAACGGCCGTACTCCATCCCCCAAGCAACGCTGCCGCTTTAACCACCGGTCGAGTCGCCATCCGCGCCAGAGCAATACCCAGACCTGTCATGCTGCTGAATAGGGCATGGTTTAGCCCAAACACAATGCTGCGGACAAACACATTCATCCCCCAGGCCTCTAAGCCTCCTTCCCGATACACGCTCATGAAATAAAACACATTTTCCACCAGCGCAAACCCCAGCCCAACCATCGCGCCATAGATGATGCCATCCAATGGGCTGTCGAGTTCATTTCGCCAGATAAGCAAAATTGCCAGAACGGCCAACCCTTTGATCGATTCTTCGACAACGGGGGCGATCAGGCTGGCGCTAATGGTTTCTCCCAGAGTTTCGCCGGTTAGCCAGTAAATGGGCGCGCTGAGCAAGGTATTGAAAAAATAAGCGAAAAGGATGCTGGGGATGGCGCCCCAAAAAAATGTAGCCGTCAACAACCACCACGGCTCTTTTTCATACCGGTCGAACCAGTAAATGAGAGCAATGTAGAGCAAGATTGGCAGAGTGGCAACGGCCGTGGAGAGTAAAAAAATTTGAGTAGTAGATAAGGCCATGAAAGGTTCATGCATTCGGTCAGCCGGGTGGTTTGTGGAAGTTCGGGCTTTCCACGAATGACCTGATCTCGAACAGGTGATGCAGCAACAAAATTATACCGGTTTCCGGAGAGCCACCAAGTTGAGACCCTGACCGGAAGCAGCGTGAGTGGCGGGTTGGCTGGCTGCAACTTTTGTAACAGACCTGCGTATGGGTAGACAGCTTGCCAATCGG
The DNA here is from genome assembly GCA_017993775.1 of Chloroflexota bacterium. Taxonomy (GTDB): domain Bacteria; phylum Chloroflexota; class Anaerolineae; order Promineifilales; family Promineifilaceae; genus Leptovillus. Next base: position 12,064 of record JAGOMA010000085.1, read on the forward strand.
ACTTCGTTTGCAGGCTGATAAACGTCACGCAGGGGTAAAATTGCTCAGTGCTTTTTGCGAGGGTTCCCTGCACCAAACCAATTTGTGAGGAGCAATAACATGACAGAAGAATTTGTAGATAACGTAGAAAAAGAAGAAATCCCGGTTTTAGAAGAAGCAGAAACAATGGCAGAAGACGGCCGTTCCTGGTCCGAAGAATTCGTTGTTGCAGGTGGAGAGCTGGTGGGCATGGTTAAAAAACTGGTTCGCGAAGCCACCGTTCGCCGCCTGGTCATTAAAAATGAAAAGATGAATTTGAACCTGGAAGTTCCCCTGGTTTTGGGCGTAACTGGCATTGCCCTGCTACCGGCGTATGCGGCCGTGGCCTTAATCGCTGCTTTGGTGACAGATTGCACCATTCTGGTGGAACGGCACGAACCGGCCCCACAAGAAAAAGAGCCAGAATTGGCTCCCGAAGGCTAATCCAACCGCCTATCTACGCTGCTTTCGGTGTTAGCGGCAAGCCCGAATCGTTTTTCGCCTGGTATCTGGCGCACCTTGACGTTAAATCTTTCGGGTTCTTTGGCACAAATTAAATCTGACAGGCAAGAAACAGCTTGTCAGGTTTTTTTGTTTTGAGGGCTTTTAGGCGTTTGCGCGCTTCTGCGGGAGAGGTTGCCAGGGCTGTGAGCGCCCCGTATCCTTCCAAAATGAAGGAAGCTGAGACCATGCCCATCTTGGCGGCCAGCAGTGGATCGTGGGTGGTGGCCAGACCGACCATAAACCCGCCACAAAAGGCGTCACCGGCGCCGGTGACATCGACGACTCGTTCGTCGTTGGGGGCGTGGTAGGGGGGGAGGTGGGTGATACGGCCGTTTCCCTCAGATACCAACACCCCTTCCGCGCCCATTTTGATGACCACCAACCTGGCTCCCAATTGGCCCAAAGTTGTGGCGGCCTCCTCCATGCTCACTCCGTTACCCATTAGCGAATG
>JAGOMA010000112.1 GCA_017993775.1 Chloroflexota bacterium
CTGGTAGGCCAGGGTGTCATTAGGCGGCAGCGGTTCAGTGCGGTGAATGTGGTAAGTGACCAGATTGGGGAACATGTTTCCTCCGGAAAACACAAACGGCCGTCGCCCCTGAGGGACGACGGCCGTTACCGACAGCCATAGGCTAACAAGCCCGGGGTTTAATTCTAGTCTTTAGTCCGAAGCGACAGTCTCGCGAACAAAGGTGGATGGCGCAACCATCTCGAGCAAACGACTCAACTCGCCCTCCAGCCAATGGCGGCGCGCCGCTAATCGCTCTTCCAGCGCTTCCTGCGTCGCCGGTCGCCATTGTTCTACGCCCAACGTGCGTTCGGGGGATACTTCCAGAACGTCATAGGGACGGGCGTTGCCCACGTTGCGGGGAAAACGAACAAATAGACAAACAGTTTCCGTGAATTGGCTGCGCAAAACATCCACGATGACCGCGATTTCGCCACTCGCATCCACGACCATGCCCGGCATCAAGCCATCAATGATGTCAGAAAATATCTGGTTTTCGGCCATAGGTAATCACATGCTCCACATAGTTCTCTATTTGACTGCTGCTTTCAAATTCCTCATGAACGCCCATCTCGCGCAAAATGAGACGCAATTTGTAATGTTCTCCCCAGGCTGACCCGGTTGATGTGGAACGAATCTCCAGGAACTCCAGATAAGCCAGACGCAATCGCTCAATTTCCTCCGGGTAGAAGTCGCCCTCGCGCATCCATCCCTCCTTACCTTCTGTCTCACAGCCCATTATACAACAAGGTAAAAGTGAATCGACAAATCACCTTCAAAGCAAATGCCCGATACTCTGCCGTATGGGAACCAGCTCCGCCAGTGGGAAGTGCTTTTTGCCGTCTAGCTCCGCCCACAACAGGCGCACATCGTCAGAGAAAGATTGGCACTTGCTCTCGCTCAGGTCGGCGTTAAACAGGCTGCCCTCCAGAAAGAGGCGCAGCGCCGACAAGATGGTCTGCGCCGAGCAAGGCGGGAAGGGCGTGTTTCCCTGGCAGATGCCGCCGGTGGCGTGGACGTTGGGGCAGGGCGCGTGAAAAAGCGGGTCATGTTCACCAGACAGCCCCTTCGACTTGCCCAACGCCGTTGGACCGCTCAGGGCCGGCCGTTTCTTCACCGCGAATATCTTGTAAGCCGTGCCGCTGCCGACAAAGATAAAGGGCGGCATGGGCACGTGGAAACGGCGCTCCTCTGTCTGCACCCACCACCGCCGCGCCGGGATGTAGATGCCCAACGTCGTCTGGCCGGCTTCCTGCCGCCAAAACAAGGCGTCTGGCGGCAGCAGTCCGCTGCTCAGAGCGATATTCGTGCAGGCTCCGACCACATCCTGGACGGCAACAGGGTAGGTGGCGGTACGGCCGTCTTCCTCCCAGCGGCTCAGCAAAACGGCCGTGTCATAAAAATCCAACCGCAGCCGGGGGTACGTCATCACAGATACACCAGCTTGCTCATCCATTTTCCTCTTTCTCTTCCTCTTTCTCTAGCTCGCGCTCTAGCTCTCGCTCTCCCCACCCAGCCAGCAAGGCGTCGCGCACGGCCGTTAACTTCCCGGCCAACGCGTCCGGCGATTCATTCTGCCAGTCTAACAGCCGGTGGACGCGGTCCAGCGTGGGCTGCGCTTTGCGCCACTCATCGGCCAGCCAGACCACATTCTCCGCGTCCCACAGCGGGTAACCGCCGCCTTCCATAAGGCCCAATTCGCCGATATCTAACCAGGCATTGCCCGTATTGTGGTGCAGCATTTCCAATAAGTCCGGCAGGGCGTCCAACGGTTCCGGCAGCCCCAACCGGCGCAGCGGCTCCACCAGTCGAGAGGGTTCCATATAACGAGGAACTGGATGCCCTGGGTACAGAGCCATAAACTCATCGTCAGGTTCGTGGTCGTCTTCGTCGCGCGAGTCTTCGTCGCGCGAATAGCTCATGTGCAGCAAGTAGGGGGCCGGCTCTTTCAAATCGTCCCACGTGTCGTACCACTCGTCAAAGCCCATGGCGATGAGCGGGATTTCGTGCAGCCGCCATTCTATCCCTTCCAGGTCAATCTCCCAGAATTCTTCATGGACAGGAAACAGCGCGCCCACCCGCCGCAAAAAACGGGCCGCCGCTTCAGCCACGTCTTCTTCGTCTGCCCATGCGCAGATTTCTTCTTCTAACCAGTCCGGCTCTTCGGGGAAAACCATTTCGTACAATTCGGCCAGCCGGTCGGCCAGCAAGAGGAAGTCCACCGGCGGCAGGTTTGCCCCGGACAGAATCATCGGCCTGTCGCCGGCATCAGGATGGCTTGTGATGGCGGTGTCTGGCAGCAAGACCGTCGGCGACAGTTTCCCTACCGGCGACAAGGAAATTGTCGGGTCTAAAAACCCAGGGGCAGAACGGGCAATGGAGTGGGGAGGAGTTGTTTGCATGAGACAATCACCTGGGTTACGGCCGCAGCCTGGTCGTTGGCCTGACCGGAGAGGGCGTACAAAACCTGGGCGTGCCGCCGGATGGTCCGCAGGGTCAACGGTCCGTTTGCCGCCTCCTGCCCCAGGGCGTCATACAGCGGGGTCAGTGGGTTTTGGTATTCGGGCACAGCCGTGAGCGCTTCCACCAGCGCTGCCAGCGCCGTCGGTCGGCTCATAACGCCCCCTTTCGGGTCACCTGCTTGCTGAATGTGACCTCCAGTGTGCCGTCCGCTAACAGGGTCTCTTCGGTCCTGGCATGGCCTAACTCCGGCAGGAAGGTCTGCAAATGGCGCAGGACGTTCTCCACGCTGTACTGCCGACCGGGGTCGGGAAAGGTTTGCCCGCCATACTTGAAGACGCGCCGGGTATAACCGGACGCGCCCGCCGTCGCGTGGACGGCGGTGTCGTCGTCTGTATCTATCGTGGTCATGGCTTGTACTCCTTATAGCTCTAGCTCAAAACAGGGATAAATTGCTGGCCTGAGGGCGGGGCGGCGGAGGTGGGGTAACGGCCGTGACTGGAGGGGCAATTTGTTCTTCAGCCACCAGTTCCGCCGGTCGGGTCGCTGGCGACCCGGCCACAGGCAGCTGCATTTGCCAGGCAAAGGCCGTCCACGCGTCGGCAATCAGGGTGGGCAGCGCGCCGAACAGGCCGGTCTTAATCGCCGGCGCCTGCTCCGCCACCCCCACGCTGACCAGCGTCGGACGTTCGTCGCGCGGCTGCTCGCCGCCGATCACGGTAATGAGGATGGTAACGTCCTGATTTGCCAGGGAGTCTTCTACCGCAAGTACAAGATTCTTGTCCATCATGCAACTTCCTCGACGGCCGTCCACGGCCGTTCCCGATACAGCGCAAACTGCACCGCACGGCCGTTGACCGGCAGGCTGAACGACTGCCCCTTGGCCCGCTGCCATTCGGCGTGCGCCCAGACAAACAGGGTAAACACCTGCGCGTCGCTCAACTCGCCGCCCTGCGTCGCCAACTGCTGGCTGAACCAATCGCTGTGGCTTTCGT
>JAGOMA010000041.1 GCA_017993775.1 Chloroflexota bacterium
TCCCGTTTGCCGTGCAAGCCCTGTTGGCCGGCGACATCGACGCCGTGATCATTGACGAAGTAGCCGGACAAGGCTACCTGGGCGAGAACGCCGACAAGCTGAAACTGGTCGGCGACTCCATGTCCAGTGACCAATTAGGCTTCATTTTCCCCAGAGGTAGCGAGCTGGTAGCGCCGGTTAACGCGGCTTTGCAAGCGCTGAAAGACAATGGTTTCCTGCAAGGCGTCAACGCATTTTACTTTGGCCCCAATTTCGATATTACGTACGAAGATTTGGAAGGGTAGAAACAGTTTCTTATAGACCCTAAGGGTTTAGGGTCCAGAACCCTTAGGGTCTTCCCAAAGAGACCTGAACTGTTACCGTTGTAAGTTGTTTACTGCAATCTAAAAAAGATCAGAAGCGTCAGAGTGTATTACTCTGACGCTTCTTTGTTTTATGTCCATTTCAAGGTATTATTTAATACCCACGTATTAAATTCTAATTCGCACAAACAGGAGGTATGATGGCAGGTCCAGATATTCAGATTCCAGATATAACCTGGCGTGATAATTGGCGAGAGTTTCCTTTTTGGCTCGTCGCTATTTTTGCATTTCTTATTGTCATGGCCATCCTGGTCTTTACGGACCCGGACATCAGAGAAGCCTTTCTTTTTATTATCCCCGGTATCCAGATTACGCTGTACATTACCCTGGCGGGTTTTGCCATTGCCCTGGTTTTGGGGTTATTGGCGGGTTTGGGGCGGATTAGCAGTAACGCCGTGGTACGCAATATCGCAATTACGTATGTGGAGTTTATTCGCGGGGTTCCTACGCTGGTATTGATCCTGACGCTGGCGTTTGTGTTGGTTCCGGCCGTGAGCAATTCGTTTGGCGTAGATAATCGCAATATTTCGATTGAATTGCGGGCGATTTTGTCCCTTTCGATTATTTATGGCGCTTTTTTGGCGGAAATTTTTCGCGCCGGTATCGAATCGATTTCCAAGGGTCAGATGGAAGCGGCGCGTTCATTGGGCATGAATTATCGCCAATCAATGCAGTTCATTATTTTGCCTCAGGCCGTGCGCAATATTTCACCGGCGCTGGGCAATGATTTCATTGCCATGCTGAAAGATTCTTCGCTGGCATCGGTGTTGGCGGTGCGAGAATTGACGCAGCGCGCTCGCCTTTACGCCGGCAGTACGTTTCGTTTTCCGGAATCTTATCTGGTGCTGACGTTTTGTTATCTGACTATGACAATCGCCTTGAGTTTGCTTTTGCGTTGGTATGAGCAGCGGCTGGGCAAGGATTCACGTTAAGATGAGCGACGATATCATTGTGGTTGATGGGCTGCATAAATATTTTGGTCATGTGCAGGCGGTAAAAGGGGTGGATTTGCGGATGAAGCGGGGCGAAGTAGTGCTGATTGTTGGCCCCAGTGGGTCGGGTAAAAGCACAGTTTTGCGCTGCATCAATCACCTGGAGTCGCCTACAAGCGGTGGTATTTATATTGACGGCGTGCATCTGGAAGATAAAAAGACCAATATCAACGAGGTGCGGGCTGAAGTGGGCATGGTGTTTCAGCAGTTTAATTTGTTTCCGCATCTGACGGTGCTGCAAAATGTGACGATTGCTCAGGAGAAGGTGCGCAAGCGGAGCAAAGCTGAGGCTGAGAAGATTGCTATGGAGCAGCTCCAACGAGTGGGCATTCCGGAGAAGGCGGGAGCGTATCCGCGGCAGCTTTCCGGGGGGCAGCAGCAGCGGGTGGCGATTGCCCGTTCGCTGGCGATGCAGCCGAAGATCATGCTGTTTGACGAGCCGACGAGCGCGCTAGACCCGGAGATGATTAAGGAAGTGCTGGACGTGATGCTGGACCTGGCGAAGGCGGGCATGACGATGGTGGTGGTGACGCACGAGATGGGCTTTGCGAAGGCGGCTGCAGACCGGGTGGTGTTTATGGATGACGGCCAGATTGTGGAAGTTGGTCCGCCGGACCAGATTTTTGGTACGCCGACTCATGAGCGTACGCAGTTGTTCCTGAGCAAGATTTTGGCGCACTAATTGACAATGGATTGGCGAACTGATTAAGATAGTTTTTATGTGGGAAACGGCCGTTTACTGGATGGTGGTGGGAAACGGCCGTTTCTCTTATTCATTCAACAGGAGTTACCCTCATGCCCGATAAACCTATTTCCCCTGATTTACAACAGGCAGACGATTTGCTCGATGAATTATATGGCGCGAGCCATCTGGCCGGTGGGCAAAAATTAGATATTGCCGACCGCATCGACAGCTTAAAACAGACCAAAGTCCAATTCGGCAACCCTAGAGATAACCTGATAGCCCTCACAGAAGCAAAATTGCATGATTCTGGCCTTGAACTCAGCAGCATCCGCAAGCAACAAATTCAAAACGAATACGATTTTTACTACATGACCATCACCGTGGATTTGCGCCCCCAACCCGGCGCTCATTTTCAATCTCTGGCCTGCGAGCTGGATTTTGGACCAAAAGGTGAGCATGAGCCGATTGTCCAAACGATTTTCCCGCATAACGAGTGGAAAAACGTGATGGCGTTTGGCGGCGGCATGAGATTGGGCCTGGATGGGAACCTGGATTGGAACGTTGGTGTAGACGCCACAAAAATGGCGGCGCTGCTTAATTTACCGGCGGCGGTAAAAGCAGGGTTAGACAACAAGAACGAGATGAAATCATACATTGTTTTGAACGATTTCTCTTATGATCTGGGCAAATTCGAAATTGCGGCCTATGGCGACGGGAATTCGGAGTGTTATTGGTACATTCAGGATGCCGACTTGCAACAATCCTTATCAACTAAGTTCGGTGTGGTGTTCAAAGTCAAAAAAGGCACAACTTCAATCACGCTCAAAGGCATGGCCTGGGCGGAGCCCAAAGTAAGCTGGTTCACGGCCAATATGGGCAATGTCATCGAGCGTTTATCAGAAGGATTTAAAAAGCTTTTCAATCGCCCGGATGCACTTGCGCAAAAGCTGTCTCGGGGCGCCGGGGAAGAATGGGTCATCACCCTGCCCGGTCACTAAACCGGCTCCCTTCATGCACCGTGCCGAGTGTCATACATCAATTCAGAAAGGATTCAGCCCAGCATGAGCAACGCATACTATACTTACCGAATTCGCATCGCCAATGGAGAATGGGTGCAGGTTGAAAAGCGCGACTTGAATGGCCAAAACATGGGCGAGCCGAAGGGCAAATTGGGTTACGCCAATGATTTGCGCCAAACCATCGACAAACTAGTGATTGAGGCACAAGCAGATGCCCTAACGGATGACGAACCGGTGAAGGCGCTGGGCGAGGCGCTGTTTGACGCGCTCTTTGATGATGTGCTGCGTCAGGATTTTGTGGGTTTTTACCAGCAGGTTGTGGTTACAGAAGATCGTATTTTGCGCATCGAGTTAGATATTGACGAAGCGTCTATGCCTGAGGTCGCTGCGCTGCCCTGGGAGTTTATGCGTGTGCCCAGCAAGGCGAATTTAGGGGTTCTCTGGTTGGGTACAACCCCCAAAGTTGTTTTTTCCCGGCGGCGCGCGCAGTGGTTTCCCGCTAAACCTATCCAATTGGCCCCGAACGAGAAGTTGCGCATTGCCCTGGCGGTAGCCGCCCCGTCTGATTTAGGGCCGGTACTTTATGATAAAGTGGAAGCCAGCCTGAAAGCATTAGCTGCGGAGCAAAGCGACAAATTTGAACTGCTGCCGGTTTTGCTTAAGGCAAAGGCTGAAACGGTTGATGGTTTGCTGGCGAAAAAGCCGCACATTTTTCATTTTATTGGACACGGCCGTTTCAATACCGAAAACCATACGCCTAAAGCCGAGATAGCGTTTGTGGATGACGTTATGGGCGAATCCGACTGGGTGGATTCCGAATTTTTTGCCGGTTTGTTTAATACGTTCCGACCTGGCGTGGTGCTGCTCCACGCCTGTGAAGGCGGCACGCTTTCCGCTTCTCAAGCCTTTGTGGGCGTGGCTTCACGGGTTGTCCAGCAAAATATCCCCGTCGTTGTGGCCATGCAATATGAAGTGACCAATAATACGGCGCTCCGCTTTGCCCTGAAGTTCTACCAGCAACTGGCGGTAGGGGATCCGGTGGATATGGCGGCGCAGTACGGCCGTCGCACCATCGCCCTCAACACCCAATACAAAAGGCGCGATTTCGCCACTCCTGTCCTCTTCATGCGTGTGGCCGATGGGTATTTGTTTGCCCGCGCTGGTGAAAATAACAATCAGGTCAAGCCTAACCCCGAGACGGCTCTTGTTAAAGTTCCACATGCACCGGCAACCCTGACATTGCCACAGGTAGCCAGCCTGGGGCGTTCAATCAAAGAGAATTTCTCTGATGAAGAATTACGCGCCTTCAGTACTTCTATCGACGTGGATTATGATGATTTGAACGGCGGCACCCTATCCTTGAAAGCGCAGGAACTTGCCAACCACTGCCGCCGCCACGGCAAAATATCCGACCTCTGGCAAGGTTTATACACTGCTCGTCAATCCGTTGATTGGGCTGCGGCCTTGGCCTAAAATTAGCCTGATTTTTAATCGGGAAACCTGTCAGGTTTTTCTCTTTCACAAACGAACTATGACCCAGGGCTATTACACCTTTCGTATATCTGTCCAGACTCAGGACAAAGTCAAAGGGGAAATATGGGATCCCGAGGGCAAGCTGTTGTTGGAGCCGGAAGGGGTTTTGACCTACCAAGGCCCGCTCCGCCAGCAGATTGACCAACTGGTTGCCACGGCCCAAAACCTGCAACTCGCCGCCGCCGACGTGCCCGCTTTGGGCGAAGCTTTGTTTAAGGCCCTGTTTGACGCGCCCCTGCTGCACGATCTGGCGAATTTATACGAAACGGCCGTTCACGCCCAAAACCAACTCCTCCGCCTCGAACTCGATATCGACGAAGCCGCCCTGCCGGAAATCGCCGCCCTGCCCTGGGAATTTATGCGCGTTCCCATCGGTTCCAACCTGCCCACGTTTTGGCTGGCCACCGCGCCGCAAGTCATCTTCTCGCGGCGTCCGCGCCAACGCTTCCCCCCCCAACCCATCACCCTCGACAAAGACGAAAAATTACGCCTGGCGGTCGTCATCGCTGCGCCGGCCGACGAGCCGGCCATCGCTTACCAAAACCTGCTCAACGAAATCGACAGTTGGGCCAAAGAAATGTCGGGCAGCGTCCAACTGCTGCCCATTGTCACCGCTGCCACGCCCGACAACATTGACCAACTTCTCCGCCAATCGCCCCACTTTTTCCACTTTGTTGGCCACGGCCGTCTCACCCCCAAAAACGGCCGTGACGTTGGCGAAATTGCTCTGCTGGGCAACAACGGCGATGCCTTGTGGGTGGATGAAGATTATTTCAGCGACCTGCTCAACCAATATCGGCCGGCCGTGGTTGTGCTGCAAGCGCAAGAGACAGGTCGATTGTCGGCTACCACGGCTTTCGCTGGCGTCGCCTCCCGCGTTTTGCAGCAAAACATCCCCGTCGTCATCGCCATGCAGTATCGCGTAAACGACCTCACCGCCGCCAGGTTTGTCTCTCGCTTTTACCGGCGGCTGGCCGAAGAAATGCCTGTCGATCAGGCGGCTCAGGACGGCCGTCGCGCCATCAGCCTGGCCCCCAATTTGCAATACAAAACCCATGATTTTGCCAGCCCCACCCTCTTCATGCGCGTCGCCGACGGCCGTCTCTTCCAACGCCGCCTCACGGCCGTTACGCCCCCAGACACCGTGCAAGCCGAACAAAAATTCCGCGACGCCCTCTGGCAGCTTAACTACACCCCACAACGCGAAAAATTCCTCGACATTTTCGACAAGCCACGAATCGGCGCTTTCCTCATCTCCGGCCCCAGCGACGCCTGCGGCCAGCGTTGGCTGCTCAACCGCCTGGTGCAAAAAGAGCTGGAAGACGATTACGCCGCGCATATCACCGATCGCTGCAAACCCATTCCCATCAAATTTAGCGGCCTCAATCGCCCCACATTAGACTTTTTCTGGCGGCAGCTGCGCAAACAGCTGGAAACAAATGGCGCGCCGCTTGGCGAACCGGCCGACATTTTGGCTGCTTTGGCGGCGGTCTGGCAAGAGCGTGACGTGGTTATTGTTTTGGATGATGTGTGTTTCCCTGGCCAGGATTTTCCGCAAAAAATAGTGCAAGAATTTTGGACGCCCCTGATACCCAAATTGCAGTCCGTTCCCTCGTCTGGCAACTGGTGCCTGTTGGTGATGATCGATAACCAGGGGCTGGCCGCGCTGCCGGACGCGCCCGCCAGTCTCACCGACCCCCTTGCGCCGATTGTTTTGCCATCGCTGCCGCGGCAAATTCCGCAAAACGAACTGCGCGGCTGGCTGCGCGACGGCCGTACCCGCCTCGCTATCCTGGAACCGGCCCAAAAAAAACTCAATCTCAATACTCTGGATGCCGTTCTGAACCATCTTCTGCACGAAACCGAAGACGGCGTGCCCCTTTTCCTCTTAGACGAGCTATGCCATGTGTGCAATTATGAATGGAGTGACCTCCAGGAAAAATGGATGAAACTGTGAGGGTCACGAATAAGTTAAACCGCAAAGGGCGCGAAGAGCGCAAAAAATCAAAGCAAAAAACTTTGCGTTCTTTGCGTTCTTTGCGGTAAGTCTTTGTTCGAGGAATTTGTGACTACTACAAAAAATGGATGAAACTATGACCACCCTAAAATATGAAGGCAAACAGCGACTGCGAAAAATGGTCAACGGCCGTGAAGTGCTGGTAGAACCCTACATTCCTAATGCTAATTTAATCGAGGCGGTAAATATCGCCATGGATCTGGAACGGCCGTTGCTGCTCAAAGGCGAACCCGGCTGTGGCAAAACCCGCCTGGCCAAAGCCGTAGCCGACGAACTCAACCTGCCCTACTTTGAATGGCCGGTTAAATCCACCAGCCGCGCGCAGGATGGCCTCTACATTTACGACACCATCGGCCGCCTGCGCGACGCCCAACTGGCCGCCAACCCCAGCCTCAACGAAGCCGAGCGCGCACGCATCGCCCAAAAGTTCGACAACCCGCGTGAGTACATTCTCTGGGGGCCGTTGGGCGAGGCGTTTCGCAGCCCCAAACGCGCCGTTCTGCTCATCGACGAAATCGACAAAGCGGACATTGATTTCCCCAACGACTTGCTGCATGAATTGGAAGACAAATCGTTTACGGTGCAAGAACTGCCACCGGCCAAAGACGACCAGCAAACGCCCGATGCGGATGGCCTCATTGGCAATCTGGTCCCGGCGCAGCAGCCGCCCATCATTTTCATCACCAGCAACGCCGAAAAAGAGCTGCCGGCCGCTTTTTTGCGCCGCTGCCTCTTTTACTACATCAAATTCCCCAGCCCCAAACGGCTGCAAGAGATTGTGAGCCTGCACCTGGAATTGGATGCCGCCGATGAGCCATTTTTGGCCACGGCCGTTGCCGCCTTTGCCAATTTGCGCCTCAAAATGAAAAACGACAAAAGCGCAAAAAAAGTCTCCACCAGCGAACTCATCGATTGGGTCAAAATCATGAAATTACGCTACCGCCAGCAAGCGCAGCCCTGGCCCACCTTCACCGATGAGCTTCTTTTCCCCAGCGTGCTGCTAAAAACGCTCACCGATTACACCAGCTACGGCCCGCCGGAAGCGGAGGAAGACGAGCTGTAACGGAGGTGGCGAGACAGGGAGACCGGTCAATCTCCAGTCTCCAGTCTCTAATCTCCATTCATAAACCACAATGAACAGCCCAGACACGCTTCAACAAACGGTGCAAACCGACCTGATATTCAGCGCCACCCGTTTTTTTGGCCTGCTTGAGGAAGCAGGCGTCACCCCAGGAACCGATGAATACCGGCTGTTTTTGCCCGCCTTATCCGCCGAGATGTTTAGCCGAGAGGATGCCGCCCGCGTGGACAAAACGCTGCGCCTGCTGCTGCCCCCAGCGGTAGATGGGGAAGTGGTGGCCCGGGCGCTGGCGATTGGCCGCCTGGTGGGGCAGGTGACGCTGCTGTTTAACCATTTGCGCCGCGTCGCCGATTTGCCGCTGGGCGTGGATGATTATTTGCTGGTGCTGCGCGCCTTGCAAAAGGGATACGGCCGTTCCACCCCCCAAGACCCGGATGCTCTCAAACGTCTCTGCCATATCACCTGGGCCAATTCCACAATCGAGCAAGCCATCATCAACGCCCACTTCGATCAGCTCATCACCGCGCCCATGCTGCCGCCGCTCCCCGACCTGGCCGAACCGCCGCCGGTCGCCGCCCCAGCGGCAGATGAAGAAGAAAAAGAGCCGGAAAAGCCCAAAGCGGAACCGCTCTTACCGGAACCGACGCCGCAGCCTTTACAAGATCAGGGTGAACGGCCGTTCACCCCACCACGCACGCAAATACCCGCCGCCGCCATCCCCGGCGACATGGCCCTCGACGCCGCGCCGGCGCTGCTGACGCCCGCGCAAGACCATGAAGTAGCCCTGCAGCGGTATTTGCTGGTCAACGAATACCTGCCCATCACCCGCCGCCAGATGAAACAAAGCTGGCGCTACCTGCGCCGCCCGCGCCGCGAAGGCCCGCTGGTGGAGGTAGACGTAGAGGCCACCGTGCGCCAAATCAGCCAGGATGGATTTTTCCTCACGCCCACACTGCGCCCGCGCCGGGTTAACAAGGCCGGTTTGCTGATTTTGCTGGACCAGGATGGCTCGATGGCTCCGTTTCATGTGTTGTCCCGGCGGCTGCGGGAAACGGCCGTTGAAGCCGGTAAACTGGGCCGTGCCGACATCTACTACTTCCACGACTGCCCGCCGCCGCAAACGGCCGTGCGTCCCACCCGCGCCAACCCCCTGCGCGAGCATCTGCTGTTTGCCCATGAACAACTGCGCAACGCCCGCCCCACCAGCGAAATTATGGCCGATTTTCAGGGATTGGAGACCGGCGTGCTGATTTTTAGCGACGCCGGCGCGGCGCGTGGCAGTTGGGACGAGGCGCGCATCGAATTTACCGCCATTTTCCTCTACCAACTCAAAGCGCTGGGCGTCGAACACATCGCCTGGGTAAACCCCATGCCCGAAACGGACTGGCCCAATTCATCAGCCGCCGCCATCGCGGCGCTGCTGCCCATGTTCAGCATGGATCGGAATGGCCTATACCAGGCCATCGACGTGCTGCGCGGCCGAACTCGCCGCACATTTACCCTATGAGCAGCTACAAAACGCGCCAGGCGCAGCGCGCCATCGACCGATTTGCCGAGCGTTACGGGCAGGCGCGCCTGGATTTTGCCTGTCACGCCGCCCTGCCGTTGGCCCTGACGCCTGATTTGCTGTACGCGCTGTGGTTTAACTTTAACGAGGATGTGAATGGCCTCCCCTTAAACATCCCCTGGATTGCGGTGGCCAATTTGCTGCTGTCGCCGCTGTGCCAGGAGATTGGTTACGAACTGTACGCCATCGAGCAGCCGATTCGGGATGTGCTGGCGCAGAAGCTTATTGATAATGAGCGGTTTGGCCTGAGGCGCGCTCAGCAGATCGCCCAATTTTTAGACCAATACGTGGACCGCTTTTTTATCAGCGATGATCTGGATACGCAGGAGTTGGGGCAGGCGCAGCGGATGGCGGCGTATGCGTTTGCGAACCCGCAGCAGTTGGTGGCCTATTTGGATGCGGTGTATCAACGGCCGTTATCCGCCCCGCAAATGATCCGCTTCGCTTCGCTGGTCGAATCGGTCAGCTACCCCATCGCCAACTGGCACACGGCCGAGCCGGAAACCAAGACCCAGTTTGCCCGCGCCCAAACCATCAGCGAAAGTCTGGCGGCGTATGCGCGGGGAGATGTGGCCACGGCCGTGTCTACTCTACACTCTAACTTTGCTACGCCGGCTGATGTGGCCATTCGGGAAACGGCCGTGCCCCTGCCTGCCGATTTGCTGGGCAGCCTGACCCCGCCGCCGCCCACCGACAATCCCGAAACAACCGCCGCCGCCCTGCGGCAGTACTTCAACGATTACCTTAGCCGTCTTCCGTTCGATGTGTCTGGCAAACTGGAAATCGCGCTGCGCGCCATCGCCCGCTGGCTGGCGGAACCCAACGACGCGCCCATCATGGTGATTACCGGGCAGCTGGGCAGCGGCAAAACCAATCTGGCAGCCAATTTTGTGAAGACCATGCAAGCCGGCGGCCAATCGTTCCCCTTGAATGCCCAAACCTTTGGCGGTTATCACTTTTGCCAGGACGACCGGCCAGAAACAGTAGACCCGCAGTTGTTCGTTCGCGCCCTCAGCCAGCAGTTGGCCGAGCGTTTCGTCTCTTTCCGCACGTTTCTCCCCGCCGACCCACCCGCCGCCGCAACCCTGGAGGAACTGACGGATCAGCTGCTGATGCAGCCCCTGCAGCGGCTTTTGGCGCTGCCCAATCGGTCCGCCACGGATCCGTACCAATCGTCGTTTAGTCCCACAGACCCGTATGAATCGCCCTTTATGGCCGATTATCTGGTGGTGCTGGTAGATGATTTGGACGCGGCCGTGTCTTATGTGGGAAAAGCGTGTATTGTGAATGTGTGTTTGCGGCTGCAAACGGCCGTGCCCCGACTCCGCTTTTTATTCACCACCCGCCTCTCCAGCGAGGTGCGCGATCTGCTAAACGCTACCCGTTACGCTACCTACACGCTGGATACGGTTTATGTCAATTTTGACGTGCGCATTGAGGATGCGGGAACCAAACGGCAGGCGTATGAGGTGCGTGTGCTGGCGTCGCCTGCCGGAGAAATGCGCCCCAAGAGCGTGTATGATGGCGATTCGCTGGCCCGGCGCATTTTGGATGAACTGCGCCGCATCCATTCGGGCACGCCGCGCCAGCCGATTGGCGTGGATTTGTTTGAGACTTTTTTGAAAGGCGAGGTGGAATCGCTGTTTCGCGCTGCCTACGAGCAGGCGCGGCAGGCGGGCAACCGCCTGCGCCTGCGGCTGTTGTTGGGCGATGCGGATCTGGCGGCGCTGCCCTGGGAATGGTTGTATACCAAGGACCTGGGCTTTTTAGCGCAGCGTGAGGATATTTCGGTGGTGCGTTATGTGGGGCAAACGGCCGTTTTCCGCACCCGCGCCAACCCCCAACCCATCGAAACGCTGCTGGCTGTGGCCAATCCCACAAGCGAAGCGCCTTGGGATGCCGAAAAACTCGTTCATCAGGTCCAGTCGGCGTTGTCTGGTTTGTCGGGCAAGGTGGATCTGACTGTTATGCGTTCCGCCAGCCGTCGGGCGCTGCAAGCGCGGCTGGATGGCGGTCCGGTGCACGTTTTGCATCTGGCAGCGTTGGCCGCAAACGTCCAAGGCGAACTGCGGTGGGTGCTGGACGATGCCGCCGGGCAGCTTTGGTTGGCATCTGCGGATGAATTGGCGGTTTTGCTGAAAGGGAACGAATTGGCGCTGGTGATGATGACGGCCGTCAACAATGAACAATGGTCACCTGTTTTGCTGGCAGCCCAAAAACTGGTTGAGGCCGGCGTTGCGGCGGTGTTGGTTTGGCCGTCGCCTGCGCCCGACGACCTCCTGGTTGGGTTGTTGGCCGCCTTCTACGAATCGCTGGCGCAGGGGGCGTGGTTGGATACGGCCGTGTCCGATTTGCGCCGCGCCGCTCTGGGCAGGACCGAAGGCCAGGAATCTGGCCCAGACCTGGCCCTGTTCACCAGCACGGAGCATGGTAATTTGTGGCGCAGCGCGTTAACGGCCGTTGACCTCTACGAAGCGCTGGCCGAAAACTTCGCTCTGGCCGATTTGCAAGAACTGTGTTTTAACCTTCGGGTTGAGTTTGACAGCCTGGAAGGAGATGGGCGGCGGGGCAAACTGGTAAGTGTGGTAAGTGTGTTGCAGCGGGAAGGGCGGCTTCAGGAGTTGGCCCTGGCCATTTTGGAGGCCCGTCCTCAGGTGAATTTCGCGTATCGGCCGCAACAAGAGGCCGCAGCCCCATCACCCGGGGCCAGCCCGGACACGCTGCGCGATTGGTTGACGACCCAATTTAATCTGGAAGAAATCAAGGTTTTATGCCTGAAGCTGCAAATCAATTATGACGATTTGGCTGGCAGCCGCAAAAGTGATACTGTGCAGAATTTGGTGTCGTTGATGGCGCGGAACGGCCGTTTGCCAGATTTAGCGGCCGCTATTGTGCAGGAACGGCCGTTCCTGGCCGCGCCACAACCGGCCAAACCCGCGCCGGACCGCTCACAAATCGATCCCATCACCCTATACCGGCAAATCGCCGAATCATTTAATCTGGATGAGATTCAAGATATGGTTTTCCGGCTCGGCCTTCATTACGATGATTTGGCCGGCGAGACATCCCGGCAGAAGGCGCGGGAACTGGTGCTGTATATGCAGCGGCATGGCCGTTTGCCTGAATTGTATGAAGCGGTGCAGCAGTTGCAGCCAGTGACTGAAAAATCTGCGGCCATTGGTTTCAACGTTAGCCAGGCGACAAACGACGCGCCAATGGTTACTTTTGGCCCCACCCAGCCAGACGCGAAAGAAGTAGCTGCCCTGTTGGAGGAAACGTTTAGTTTGGATGAGTTAAAAACCTTGTCTTTTGAGCTGCAAATTGATTTTGAAAATTTAGAGGGCAGCACGAAAGCCGCCAAAGGACGGTCTCTCGTGGAAATGGCGCAAGATCAAAATCGCTTGAGCGACCTGATAAACACGGTGGGCACAAATAGACCCGGCATTGGCCGAGGTGATTTTCCGGAGGCTGCATGAGCCAATCTCTCCTGCTGAGCCAGGGTAAGCTGGAGGCGTTTCTGACCTGCCAGCGTCGTTTTTACCTGCGGAGTTTGCGCCGCCTGCCCTGGCCAGCAGCGCCGCTGGGAGATGAATCTGAGGATGCGCTGGCTCGCGGGCAGCAGTTTCATCGGGTGATGGAACGTCACTTTTTAGGCTTGGACATCGCGCCGGAAGAAATTGACGACGGCCGTGTGCAGCATTGGTGGCAGGTGTTCCGAACCAGCCATTTGGCGGTTCCCTCCGGCCAGCGCCTGCCTGAACACCGGCTCACCGTGCCGCTGGGCGGCCATTTGCTGCTGGGGCGCTTCGATTTGCTCGTCGTTGGCGAGCGAGATGGGCGGCCCTTTGCCCATATTTTCGATTGGAAAACGGGTAGAGCGCGGCCCGAAAACAAACTGCGGCAGGATTGGCAAACACGCCTTTATCTGGCGCTCCTGGCGGAAGGCGGCGGCGCGCTGTGGGCGCAGGGTGGGAACGGCCGTTCCCTTTCCCCTGACCGCGTCAGCCTGACCTACTGGTACGCCGCCGAGCCGGACACGCCGCGCACCATTCGTTACACATCTGCCTGGCACGCGCAAAATTGGGCCGACATTCAGGCCATCGTGGCCCAAATCGACGCGGCTTTAGCCAAAGATGACTGGCCGCTCACCGACGATTCGGCTGAATGCCCCCACTGCGCCTACCAGGTTTACTGCGGCCGTCAGGCGGCCGGACCATCTAACCTGCCCCTGCCTGCCGAAGTGGAGGCATCGGATGAGGAAGATTTCCTGGCGCTGGAGCCGCAAACCCCCTGACGTGGATCAATTTGCACAGCTTTTAACGCAAAGAGGCAAAGGAGCGCAGAGGCAAAGCAGCACAAAACTACTTTGCGCCTCTGAATCTTTGCGCCTGGGCGTTAAAAAATATCCGGTGACCATATGAATCCGAGCACATTTTACTGGCTCTTGTCGCCGGAAGGGCAACGGGTTTTGGCGGACACGGCCGTTCCCACCCAACACACCCATCTACAAATCGCCGCCTCGCTGCGCCGGCAGATTGCGCCTGAACTGGCCCAGGCGGTGCTGGAAACCATGCTGCTGCGCCAGAAAGCCGCCGCAAAATTTAGCCGCGCCGGCGAGATGTTCTTCACGCGTGAAGCGTTGGAACAGGCGTCGGGCGAGGGAATTGGCGCGTACCGGGCGCAGCGTTTTGCGGCCTTGGGCGCGGCGCGCGTGGCCGATTTGGGCTGTGGCATTGGCGGCGACGCGCTGGCGTTGGGGCAAACGGCCGTTGTCATCGGCGTGGATTTAGAGCCGGTGCGGCTGGCGATGGCGCGAGAGAATGTGCGGGTATATGCCGGTGACGGCCGTTTCCATCCCCTTCAGGCCGATTTGCGCCAGTTGGCCCCGCTGGCGGCGGATGCCCTGTTTTTCGATCCGGCGCGGCGCGATGCGCACGGCCGTCGCCTGTTTTCCGTCCATGATTACCAGCCGCCGCTCAGTCTGATCGATAGCTGGCGCGGGAAGGTAGCGGCAACGGCCGTGAAAATCAGCCCCGGCGTCGATTATGCCGAGCTGCCCCCGGAGGCCGAGGTCGAGTTTATTTCTGTCGATGGCGAAGTGAAAGAAGGCGTACTCTGGTTTGGTTCGCTGCATTCTGGCGCAGAGCGGCGAGCGACGCTGCTGCCGGGCGGGCATACGTTGGTTTGTCAACCAGGTGAGCCGGTAGAAGTGACTGCGCCGCAAGGATATTTGTATGAGCCGGATGGGGCGGTGATTCGGGCGCACCTGGTGGAGGAATTGGCGTGTGTGTTAGGGGCGACAAAAATTGATGAGGAGATTGCGTATGTAACGGCCGTTACCCCACAAAAAACCCCCTTTGCCCGTTGTTTTGCCATTGACGATGCCTTTCCATTTCAGTTAAAGCGGCTGCGCCAATACTTGCGCCAGCGACAGGTTGGGCAGGTGATCATTAAAAAGCGCGGCTCGCCGCTGGAGCCAGAATGGCTGCAGCGGCAGCTTCGGCTGCGAGGCGACGAAGAGCGAATTCTATTTTTGACGCAGGTTCAGGGGAAAGCGAGTGTGTTGGTTGGACGGCCGTGCGAAGACCTGTAGATCATAGATTCACATCCAGTAATTATTCGGGCTTCTCCAGCGAGACCCTAAGGGTCCGTATGTTTTTAACCTGGTAAAATTGGCCTAATCTCCCAGATCGGGCCAATCTGCAAACTCAAAAGTTAATGATGCACGAACCGTAAGGGTTTGAAGGCCCAAAAGTCTAACTTCTCAAGAGCAAACCCTTAAGGCCTTGTGCAAACAAAAAGAGGGCCGCAGCCCTCTTCTCCATCTGTAAAACTTTTTGTAACAGCGCGTTGGCTAAGCAAAGCGGCTAATCATTGTTCAGGTAAGTGCGCATAACTTCGCGCAGTTTCCGGATATCCAACGGCTTTGGCAGATAATCATCACAGCCAGCTTCAAGACAACGCTCCCGATCCCCAACCAATACCTGTGCCGTTGTCGCAATAAGGGGGATAGGCGCAAGACGTTCGTTTGCCTTGAAGCGGCGGGCCAGTTCCAGCCCGTCGATGCCCGGAAGGTTGATATCCAACAGGATGATGTCTGGTTCCATTGTTTCCAATATGGAAATGGCTTTAGGGCCATCTTCTGCTCGGATCAATTCGTGCCCCTCGGCCTCGACAATGCGAGATACCAAAAGCATGTTAACCGGATTGTCTTCTACGCAAAGTACTTGTTTTCGTTCATTTGGCATAACAATATCTGATTTTGAACCTCGTTAAAATAGAGTCATCTCTAAGATTTTAACAGGTATCTGGAATTTATGAAAACCCTCATCAAAATTAGCCCAACTGGGATGTGTCTCGACGACGACGAATATGCTGCGCGTTGGGAATAGTAAACCAGAATGTACTACCTCTGCCGGCTGCGCTTTCAATCCAGATTTCTCCGCCATGCAGTTCGATTAATTTCTTGGTGATGGGCATGCCCAGGCCGGTGCCGCCAACGCTGCGGTTCAGGTTGCCATCAATTTGGCGGAATTGCTCGAAGACAATGTGGATATTTTCCTCTTTGATGCCAATACCTGTGTCTTCGATGGAGACCAACAAATTGTTGTTTTGCATTTGCATGTTCAGCGCGACGTGCCCTTTTTCGGTAAATTTAATGGCGTTCCCGATGATATTCCACATGACCTGGCGCAAACGGGTGCGATCCGCTTCGACGATATCCACATCATCGCTGATGTTGCAATAGAGTTGTAGTTTTTTCGTTTCGGCCAGGGGCGCGGCGGTGGCGATGACATCGTTGGCCATCTGGCGCATGTCGATTTCTTCATAACGCAGTTCCATACGGCCGGCTTCGATTTTGGACATGTCTAGAATGTCGCCAATCAGTTCGCGCAGATGCCGGCCGCTGTCGCGGATCAGCCGGACGTCTTCTTCCATACGCTCGTTTAGGTCTCCATCCAGCCCTTCCAGAAGCACATCGGCAAAACCGATAATGGAGTTGAGCGGCGTGCGCAGTTCGTGGCTCATGCTGGCCAGAAATTCGGACTTTAAGCGGTCTACTTCGCGTAATTTCTCGGATGCGGCGACTTGCTCGGCAAACAAGGTGGCGTTTTGCACGGCGACGGCGATCTGCGAGGCGAGGGTGCGGTGGATGTTGATGTCTTCCTCGGAGAAGTAGTCGATCTGGTCTGACTGCAAGTCCAGGATGCCCACTAGATGATCACCGACGATCATGGGGACGGCCAATTCAGCCCGTGTTTGGGGCAGCAGCGGGTTGGGTAAAAAGTCTACGATTTTACGCACGTCGTTTTCGACGATGCCGCCGCGTGTGCGGGCGGCGCGGGCTACCAGGGATTCGGCGTTCAGGTCGATTTCGCGGCCTTCCAGAGTCATCAGACGTCCTACCTGGTCGGCTCCGGCGCGGAGGACGAGACGGTTGCGGAAGTCGTCTAGCAGATAGACGTGGGTATGGTAAAGGTTAAAACTGGCTTTGGTAAGGTCTACCACAGCCTGGAGTAAGGCGTCTACTTCTAGCATGGTGGAGGCGGCGGTGCTTACCTGGGCTACGGTTTCGAGCTGGGTGGAAAGACGTTCTTGCTCGCTCAGCGAGTCTTGGGTTTGTTCGAAGAGGCGGGCGGCTTCGAGGGCTTCGGCCACCTGGGAGGAGACAGAACGGATGAATTCCAGGTCTTCGTCGCTAAGGGGGTTTTCTTGATCGGCCTGGATGCCGATTTTGCCGATGGCTTCGCCGCCGAGGACGGTCAGGGGGATTTCCAGGCTGGCGAAGGGGGCGAGCGAGGTGTTGGTGGTGGTACGGCCGTTACTCTTCTCGTTCACAACGGCCGTTGACAGCGTAGGGAGAGATAGGACGCCCTGATGGTCAAATTGATACCCGGTGAGTTTCTTTTCTCGCTCAGTGTGATACGCTTCCCAGCCTTCACGGCTCATATACCGCTGCAGCGTGGTGAGTTCATTCATGCGGGCGTCCATTTCTTCTCGCAGGCGCGTACTTTCAATGGCGATGGCAATCTGCCCGCAAAGACCTTCCAAAACCAGTTGATCATTATCGCTAAACGCGTTTGATGAATTGCTCTGAATGTCCAGCACGCCCAGAACTTCGCCGCGAAGTTTGATGGGAACGGCAATTTCGCTGATGGTTTCGGGCAGCAGCGGGTTTGGCCGCCAATCAGGAGACGACATTACATTGTCACGCCGGGTGGTAAGACCTGTTTCGGCCGCGATGCCAATCAGACCAACACCCATGGGCATGGAGTGGTTGATACTCAGCATTTTAGCCCCAATGTCGCCGTAGCCGTAAATCAGCGCTACGGTGTCTAAAAATGGATCGTAGCGGAGTAGTTGGACATGGTAAAAATCGTACCCTTCCTTTACCTGGTTGACGACGCGTTGATATAACCCGCCAAGATCATGAGCGGTGGCGATTTCCTGAGCAATCTGGATGCTCAGGTTGACTTCGCGGCTGCGGGATTCAAGAGAATTTTGAATGTTGGCAAACAGCCGGGCGGCGCGGAGAGCGATGCTGACTTGTTCGGCCAGATTGCGGTAGAACGAGAGTTTTGTTTCGTCGAAGACATGTTCGTCTTGAGAGAGGATAGCCATGTTGCCCAGCCATTCGCTGCTGGCTACAAGCGGCAGGAGGGCAAAACTGTGGACATTAGAAGAGACGAACATCTTTTTTACGGCGTCGCTGATGCGTTTGTCGGTGGGGACATCGCCGCTGACGAAGATGGTTTCATGGGAGTAG
Organism: Chloroflexota bacterium; assembly: GCA_017993775.1. Taxonomy (GTDB): domain Bacteria; phylum Chloroflexota; class Anaerolineae; order Promineifilales; family Promineifilaceae; genus Leptovillus. The sequence goes on from JAGOMA010000041.1 coordinate 18,024, forward strand.
AGTCTGGTGATGGGAGAATCGTTCCAGGGAATGCGTGAGTTCTGGGGCATGAGGCGAATGCCGCTTTGGGCGGCATTTTGCGCTTTAACCACATCAACTTGCGTGCCGGTGTCGAATTCGATAAAAGTGAGGGAGAAGGCTACCTGGGGGTAGTAGTCGGCTTTTTGGGCGATGGTTTCCAGGATTTCTTGCTCGGTTCGTGCGCCGGCGAGCGTCTGGCTGATTTCTAGTTGGCGGCGACTGATGCGAAGAGATTCCTGAACTTGCTCTTCCAGGTGCTTACGTTCAGAGATGTCGTCGATTTGTACCAGGAAATAGGAGAGGCGATTTTGCGCGTCGAAGATGCTGGAAGCGTTGATGTTGGCCCACATAATGCCGCCATTTTTGTGGTGGAAGCGGGCTTCGTTGCGGATGGAGGTGACTTCGCCTCGTTGCAATTGCCGGATGAGGCGGGCGTTAACTTTGGCGTCGTCTGGGTGGAGTATATCGACAAAGATGGGGGTCATGAATTCTTGATCGGTGTAGCCCAACATGTCTTGCAGGGGGGTGTTGGTTTGCAGGAAGCGGCCTTCCTGGCTGACCAGCGCCATGCCTGCGGTTGTATTTTCAAAGGAGCTTCTGAACCGTGTTTCGCTTTCTAGCAGGGAGGTTTCGACCCATTTGCGTTCGGTAATGTCGCGGGCGAAGATGATGAGCAAGGGGGTTTCTTCGTCCAGGTGAAACCCGCCGATGATTTTTTGGGAGATGGGGACTTCGATGCCGTCGCGGCTTTGGTAGACAAGTTCTCCTTGCCAGGAGCCTTCCTGGATGGCGGTGGGGATGGCTGTTTCTTGCTGGAGTGTTTGGTAGGCTCCGGCGGTTAGATCGACGATGGTGAGGTCGGCGAGTTCTGTTTCGTCCCAGATGCTCATGAGCATACGGCCGTTTTCGTTTACATCCAGTAATTGGCCATCTGGGGTGATGAGCGCCACAAAGTCGGCGGCATTCTCTAGAATTTTGTGGGCCGGTAAGGCGTCCGCTAAGAACTGCGGGGATAAGCTGGCTGTGTCACTCATCTCTCGCTCCTTTCTTGTTTTCGGCTGGCGATGGTGTGGTTTGCTCTGAATCGCTGCCCAGGTAAATGAATGTCCGCCGTCCGAGCGCCTGCCCAATTTCTTTGACGGCCGTTTTCATAATCGTATCCATGTCGGCAGAGCTGCGAACGCGGGCGGTGATTTCGCGCAGCAATTGTTCGCGTTGGGCGCGGGTTTGGGTTTGTTGGAACAACCGCGCATTTTGCAGGGCGATGGTGGCCTGGCTGGCTACCGCGCTCAACAAATTGAGATGGTTCTCGTTGTAGCGGTAACTGTCGGGGTGTAATACCCCGATAACCCCAATGATTTGCCGACCGCTGATCATGGGCGTGCCCAGCCATGAATGGGCCGGATCGCCCAGAAGGGTAAGCCCTTGTTCTTTTATGTAACTTTCCAGATCTTTTTCGATGAGGACAGCCTGACCTTTTTGGATGATGTGTTCAGTGAGACCATTGCCAAACGGCCGTGTGCTGATTTGCACCGGTTTACCATCTTCTAGCGCCACAGGGTAGTTCAGTTCGTTGGCTTGTGGATCATACAGTGCGATAAAGAAATTGTCGGCGTCCAGTAATTGATTGACATACCCATGAATACTTTCGATGATTTCACGCGGCTCCAGCATGGTTGCCAGAGCGCGGCTCATCTCATTTAAAACACCCAATTCGTCGGCGCGGGCTTTTGTTTCCGCCACAGAAATCACGTTTTGAATGCTGATGGCCGATTGGCTGGCCAATGCCGTCAACCGGCGAATATCCGATTCAAGGAATCGACTTGGTTCACGATACAAAGCATTGATATAACCAATCCACTGGCTGCCAACCACAAGCGGCACAAAAATCGCGGACCGGGCGCCAAATTGTTTGGTGTATAAGTTGATGATGGCCTCATGGATGGGGATGGTGGGGTGGTTAAAATCTTCAATGATGGTTGGTTTGTTGGGCTTTAGAATGGTATCGGCTGACGGGAAGTCTGAGAGGGGATAACGGCGTATCACTTCCTGGTTTTCTCGTTGGGTGTAGATGGCCAGCAGCTCAATCCAATCGGGAGTTTGTGAAGCAGTCCAGGGCCGGTCGAATATGCTAAAGCTGACGCTTTGTGCTGTGCCGGCGATGGTGAATTTGCGCACAACGGCCAGGATGTCGTCGTAGGTTTGGGCGGCGTTCATCTCGGCGCTGGCTTCGTACAGGCTGGAGGATTCGCTGAGGGCGGCTTGAGTCTGGTCGAAGAGGCGTTGGTTTTCCAGAGCAAACCCAACTTGTTCGACGATGGCTTCTACGGCGGCGAAGTCGTTTTCGTCCCAATTTACATTGGTTTCTTCATTGGCAAAACCGAGCAGCCCGATGACTTCGTCGGCGTAGCGGATGGGGATGGCGAGGGCGCTTTCGCCGTCGGCGTAGGTGGTTTGCTGCTGGAGCACGGCCGTTTCCATGATTGGTGTGATGGCCAGCGGCAGCGCCTGGTCGCCAATGATTTCTTCGGCGGCGTAGGTGGTCCATTCGCGCTCGACATAGCGGCGTTGTACGGTTTGGACCTCAGCCAGGGCATATTGCAGTTCTTCTGTTCGTTCGGCTACGCGCTGCTCTAAAATTATCTGTGCCTGACGTTCGCGTTCCACCAGGGCGCGCAGATCGTCAATCAGATAGCTCAGGCCGATGGCCAGATCCGTTAAGACGTCGATTCCTTCCGGAATGGTCACTTCTCGGTTCAGGTCGCCGGCGGCGGCATAGGCTAAGAAGTTTAAAAGCTCTTGCCCCTGTGTTTCTACTAACGTTTTAAATTGGTCGTAGGTTAACTCTTTTGCCATCAGGTATCCCTGTTAGCTGGCAGTGATTGGGCTGCCAGTCTTGGTTGTTACCGCGAATTATTGTTTTCTAACCAGATCAAGGCTTCGTCCCGATTTGTAAAATAGCGGACATGGTCACGGCCGCTGGCGCGCAAGACAAAGTCGATGAGGACTTTAACGAAGCGGTTTGTGCCGTAGACGGCCGTATTGCCAAAACGCGGGTCTTTTACAAAATCGCCCACTGCCCGACGAACCTGGGGCGAAACGTGGCCCACGGTGGAGGCGTCTAAAAATGAGAGCAAACGGTCATCCTCGGCGAGAGGGTCGATATAGCTGCGCAGCTGGGTCAGGTAATCATCCAGGTCATCTTCATTAAAGTCGCCGCTGACTGTGATGTGCAGTATGCCGTTGTCTTGCATCTCAAATAGGTGGGCCATCTCGAAACTCCTTCTCAGCCGTCATGGTTATTGGTGGTTATCTGGTGTGTTGGCTGTGTTCTGAGCGTGTAACCGTTCGAGCAATTGCGCGGCTGTGCCTAGCTGGGCAACGGCCGTTTGGGCGCCAAGCATCTGGCTAATTTCTTCTCGTGCGACCTGCAAAATCGCCTGCCGATCGACGCCACGCCGAATTTTATCGGTAATGGTACGAATTTGCCGCTCGCGTTCGGCGCGCAGTTCTGCTTCACTTAGCAGCCGTTGACGATCTACCAGGACGGCCAGCTGCGCCGTTAGTGAAGTGTACGGTTCGATCTCTCGGTCTGTGTATTTATGAAGTTCTTCAGATTCCAGCAACAAACTGCCAAGTTGGCGGGCGCCTACCCACAAGGGGAGGACAACCAAAGATTTGATGTTTAGCCGTTCAAATATGGTTCTGGTAACGGGGTCTATACGGCCGTCGTGAATCGCATTTTCAAATGTCAAAGGTTCGTGTGTCTGCAGCAGGTTCAATGCGGCCATCATGTCTCGCTCATAGCGGACGCCAATGGTAGTGGGCGGTGTGCCTGAGCCTTTATACCAATTGGCAGCGGAAACGATAGCCTCCATTTCGCCCTGGGCGTTGTTTTCAAACATAAACAGGACGATGCGATTGACGGTCGGAATCGGAGCTGCTTCGCTGATGGCTGCTAACGCTTGCTGCAAATCGGGGCCGGCCGTATTCAGACGACGGCCGGCATCATATAATCGTTCTGTCAGGGACAACGCGGCCTGGGTTTGATTTGTCAGGCGGATGTTTTCGATGCGCGAGCTTAACTGCGCGGCTACGGCGGCGATGATCTCGGCCGCCTCGTCGCCCAGAGTGGCGTAATCCTCGATGTCTCGATAGAGCGTTAGCTGGCCGACAGACTCGCCATGGATGGTGAGCGCCTGTCTCATCAGGGTGTCTGGTTGTTCGTCGGCAGAGAGAACGGCCGTTGCCGGAACCACATTGTCCATTTCTTGCGCCAGCAGCAAATCTTCTCCCAGGCTGAAGGTATATTTTGTTTCCTCAGTTTCAAATTCTTGGAGATAAGAGTCCCAAGATTCACGTGTCAGCCGGCGCATGAGGTTGTTTAGCTCCTCCACGGCGCGTTGTGATTCGCTGAGGAGTCGAGCATTTTCCAGCCCAATGGCTGTCTGGGCAGCCAGCGTGGTATGAATGTTGATGTCTTCCTGGTCAAATCGAGCAGGCTGCTCGGAAAAAGCATCTAACACGCCCAGCAGTTGGTCGCCGGCAATCAGAGGGATAGCCATTTCAGAACGGGCATTTGGCAGCAGTGGATGAATGACATACCCTTGTTCTTGCAACAGATCATGGAGAGTTTGCCCACGACGTGTTCGTGTAACGCGGGCAGGAAGTGAATTCTCTTGGGTAAGGGGTAGGTATTCTTTTTGGGCGGCAATTTGGCGGCCAATGTTTCCAGCTCCGACGGCCAGAGTCAGGCGTTTTTGGCTGGCATCGAAGAGATAGATGGCCACATGATAAAACCCGAAGCGTTCTTTTGTGAGATCGACAACGTTTTGCAGCAGGTCTTGTTGATTGGAGAGGTTGGCGCCGACGGTAGTACTGATTTCGGCGACAATTTGCATGTCGGCGTCATGTTGGGCAATTTCTTCTTCTGCTTGCTTGCGGGCGGTGATGTCTTTGGCCCAGGCGGCCAGGTTTACCGGCTGACCGTTGCTGTCTCGCAGCAGGGTAACGCCCATCAGGGTGGGGAAGGTTGTGCCATCGCGGTGGACGTGGCCGATTTCTTGTTCTTGTGACCCAAATTCTATGACGGCGGCATTGAAGGGATCAACTTCTTGAGCCAGTTGTTCTTCGGTGTGGAACATGCTCAGGTGTTTTCCGATGAGTTCGGCGGCTTCGTAGCCGTGCATTTTTGCCCAGGCGTTGTTGGCGTAAATGATTTTGCCATCCAGGTTGGCGATAGCGGTGCCATCCAGGGATTGTCCGACGACGTAGGACATGCGGGTAAGCTCTTCTTGGGATTGGTGCACGGCCGTAATATCTCGGCTGATCCCAATCAGCCCCATTAAATCACCTTGTTGGTTGTAAAAAGGTGTTTTAAGGGTGTCCAGGCGTACGCGACGGCCGTCCGGATATTCTGCCCATTCTTCGTTACGTCGTGGTTTCCCCAGCGACATCATTTCGTCGTCTTGTTCGCGGAAGAAAGCCGCTACGTCCTGGGGGAACAGGTCAAAGTCAGTTTTGCCCACAAGTTCATTTTTTGAGCGGCCGACAAACTCCACAAACGCATCGTTGCAGCCTGCGTATACACCGTGCACATCTTTATAAAAAATTAAGTCGGGAATGGCGTCTAATAAACTGGTGAGTAGGGCCTCGTTTTCTCGGGTGGATAATTCGTTTTGTTTATTGAAAACTACCTGAGCGATGGTTGTCGCATAGGCTGATAATAATTCGGATTGATATGGCTTGGGGGGGTCTGAGGAAAGGAGGCCGTCGGCGAACAGCAGCCCAACGGGTTTGTTGGCTGTCCATAGGGCGGCGGTCATGTGCCATCCTTGCCCAACGATTTGCCCGTTGTCGTACAGGTCAGCGTTTGGGTCCACGATTAGCCGTTCCTGGTTGTAGAGAAAATTGCGGAATAGAGGCTCGGTATTTAAATTAACAATGTTGTCTTTCTCGGCGCGAACCGAGCCATCTGGCCCGATGCCATAGGTTCCCTGAACCGTTTGGGTGGCTTCATCCAAAATAAAGAGGCCCAATCTTTCAAAGCCCAGGTGGCGGCGGCCTAATTCAACCGCCTGATGGTATAGGGTGTCCAGGTTATTGGCTCTGGCGAGCTGCAAGCCGATCTTGTGCAGTTCGCGTTGTTTATCCAGGATTTCCTGAACGGTTTGTTCGCTGGTGAGTAAGGCTTTTTCGGTTTGTTTCCTGAATGTGATGTCTCGGTGGACGGAAAGGAAGCCGATTAGCTCGCCATTTTCGCTGAGGATGGGGTTGTTGCTGCCTTCAATGGTTAGCAAACGGCCGTCTTTGGTCTTGTTGATAATTTCCCCGGCTACAACCTGGCGGCTCAACAGGTTCTGCCAGAATTCCGCATATCGTTCTGGCGGGATAACGCCAGATTTGAGAATTCGGGGCGTTTGTCCTACAGCTTCTGCCTGGGTGTAGCCATAGGTATGTGTAAACGCTGGATTCACGTACTGGATATGGCCATCCACACCGGTCAGAAAGATAGCGGCGTCAGAGCGGTCGATGCCTAATTTGAATTGCAATAATTCCTGCTCGTTTGTTCGGCGTTCGGTAATGTCTTGGATGGCCCCGTATAGGCTGGGCTTGCCGTAAGCAGCAATTTTGGCTTTGAGGCGTATGGAGAAAACGCGCGTCTGCCCGTCGGCGCGGATAATTCGGTACTCGGCTTGGGTCAAAAAGTCAGGATCTTTAGATTTTAAGGCAGCTTTGAACTGCTTCTGCAAGAGCGGCCAATCTTCAGGATGGACGTATCGTGCGATAAACGACTCATTCAGAATGTAGCCGCCCTCTTTTTCCACCGTGGTATGCAGTAGAGAAAAGGCTTCGTCGTTCAGAATGAAGGCTTGTTCTTCTGGGGCGTATTCCCAGTAGGCAAGCTGGCCGACTTCCTGCAATTCTTTGAGCTGTGTCTGTAGTTTGGAAATCTCTAATGTTTGATCCATCACATCTTTCTCCGCCGGGAAAACAGAATCGCTCGGATTATTGGCGTTGTTCACGGCCGTTCGCTCTTGGTTCGGTTTCTGTTTTTAGTTCCACAACTGCTTTGTTTACTCGAAGCGCTTTGCCTAACTCGGCCACGGCCGTTTGCATGGCGCTTTGAATGGTCGGGGCGCTTTGTATCTTCTGATTGATTGTATTGAGTAACGCTTCTCGCTCGGCACGACGCTGGGTTTCTGTGTAAAGACGGGCGTTTTCCAGGGCAACCGCAATGTGGTTGGCGATCCCGGTTAGCAATACCAGGTCATGATCGCTATATGCCGCTCGCTCATAGCTCTGTACCGACAGCGCGCCGATGGCTTGTTGGCCCAGAAATAGAGGCACAAAAATCAACGAGGCAGAAACTTTACCAGGGGCGCCCAACCGATGTTCGGCCGAATTTTTTAATTCGGCCAGACGCAGGGCAATTTCTTCTTCTGTTCTGTTGATCAGCCGTGGTTGGCCGGTTTGCACCACTTGCAGCCACGGATTATCTGCTGCCGGTCGGCCGGCAGGCGGCTGGTAACGGTGTCCGCCGTCATACACCAGGGGGTAGCTGAGGAAGTTTGTGCGTGGGTCGTAGCTGGCGACGATGAAGGCGTCGGCTACCACTGCGCGTTGTACCTGTTTGAAGATGGTTTCCAGCAGGTCTGCTGGCTCCAACAATTGGGAGACCGACTGGGCTACCTCGTTAATGACGGCCAGTTCGCGCGCCTGAATGTCCAGGCGTTGGCGGCCAATTTCGGTCTCTTCAAACAAACGGGCGCGTTCCAGCGCTTCTACCACCTGTGCAGAGAAAGCCATGAGCAAGGCTTCTTGCTCGTTGCTTAACGATTGGCCCGATTTGCTGCGAACGCCGATGATGCCAATGGATTCGCCATACAGATTTAGGGGAACGGAAACGGCCGTATGCGTTTCATTAAACGAGATTTCTGTGATCTCTTCCAGCGGAATAGGCGCGTTTGTCTTAATCTGGTCATTTAAACTGCCAGACGGGATTGGCTGTATGGTTTCATCGGCAAACATAAACCCTTGCACGGGTCTATTCCCGGTTGTCAGGAATTCCTGCCACCCTTCAAGCGACATAGCCCGCTGCAGCGCATTCATTTGCTCTACGCGCTCTTCCAATTCTCGGGTCAATCGTTCCTGGGCCAACTGCGCCTGTTTCTGTTCATGAATGTCTTGCACAGAACCAAAAATGGTATGCGGCTGCTGGCTGTCGGCGCCCAAATAATCGAAGCGTACCAGCATCGCGCGCGTTTGTTTGTTGGCCAGAATAATACGAATTTCTTTCTCGATGGTATTCATGCGATGGGTAATTAACAACTCCTGAACCGCAGCGGTGAGCATATCCTTATCTTCAGGGTGCACAAACTCAGCCAGAAAATCGTGTAGAGATTTTTCATACCCGCCTGCGTTGGCGGCTGACGTGCCCAAAAGCTCGTAAACCGGATCGTTAAACGTAAATGTGAGGGTTGGGAGATCGATCTGCCAGTTTGCCATTCGTGCAGTGTATAAAGCCTGCTGAAGCTGCGCCTCATTCTGGCGGAGCGTTTCTTCTACAGACTTCAGATCGGTGATGTCATGCACAAACCCGACGACCCCAATGGAGTTTTGTTGTTCATCTTTAAGCGGGGCTTTAATTGTGCTGAGTACTCTGGGTTGATTGTCAACCACAGCCGGTTCTTCGGGAATAACCTTCAGCTCACCTTCAGCCATAATTTGGCGATCGTCGGCCCAAAAACCGCGAATGCCTTTTTCTGGATTGCCTTTGACTATCTCTTCCGGGAAGCCAATTTCCAGGTCGTTTTTGCCGATAAAGTCGTCGGGTGTCATGTGGAAGGTGTCCGCGTAGCCCTTATTCACGAGTACATATCGATGCTCGGTGTCTTTGACAAAGATCCAGTCGGGTGTGGAATCGATAATGGTGCGCATCAGAGCTTCGTTTTTCTGCACGATTTGTTGCGCACGATTTGTGGCGGCGTATTGGCGGGCGTTTTGCAGGGCCACGGCCGTTTGCGCCGCCAAAGTGGTTTTAATTTGCACATCCTGTGCGGAAAAACGGTCAACGACATCTGCCTGAACGTCTAACACACCCAATACCTGATTGCCCACAATCATGGGTACAGCCATTTCAGATCGGGTTTCAGGCAGCAGCAGGTTTGCCAAAAAGTTTGGATCAGCCTGGGTGTCGTTAGCGACCACGCCTTTTTTGTCGCGGGCAGCGCGGGCCACCAGAGACGATTCTTGTGCCAGCGGAATCCTGTGCTTCGCTGTAACCATCTGCCTGCCAACCTCACCGGCGCCAGCGGCCAGCACCAGGTTTGTAGCGGAGTCATCTACCAGATAAATCTGGCTGTGGTAGAGATTAAAACGCTCTTTGGTCAGATTGGTCACCGCTTGGAGCAGCTCGGTTTGATCGAGGATGGCGTTTACGGCCGTAGATACCTCCACCACGGTTTGTAAATCTTGCGCTTGTTTCGTCAGCGCCGCACCCACACGTTTGCGTTCAGAGATGTCGGTTTGGATGGCTAGAAAGCCTACCAGTTTGCCTTCCGGGGTTACGATGGGGTTGTTGCTGCCGTCGATGGGAATAAGACGGCCGTCTTTCGCTTTATTAATAATTTCACCAGTCACAACTTGTTTGGCCAACAAACTGCTCCAGAAAGATTCATACTGGGCTGGCGGAATAACTCCAGATTTTAGAATACGCGGCGTTTGCCCAATGGCTTCTTCCGCAGTGTACCCATAAATTTTTTCGAAGGCTGGATTTACATAGGTGATTGTGCCATCTAGCTGTGTCAGGAAAACACTGGCGCTCGATTGTTCGATGCCGAATTTAAATAAGGCTGCTTCTTCTTCAGCTTCCTGAAGTTCATTAAACAACCGGGCATTTTGCAGCCCAATGGCAACCTGGCTGGCAATGGACTCCAATAACTCCACGCTTTCCTCGGTCAGGCTGCCCTCCATGTTTTGCTGTACATCCAAGACACCCAATACCCTATCGCCGATGGCAATCGGAACAGCAATTTCGGCGCGTGTATCGGGAAGAAGCGCGTTGGGCAGCCAGCCCGGTTCCTGAGTTACATTCGGAACCAGCACAGAGCTGTTATGAGTAGCAGATCGGCCAACCAACCCTTTATTCACTTCAATTTTATGTCCTTGGGCCAGCATGGCCTGACCTGCGTCACCGGTGCCGCCGGCCATCACCAGCCAACGGCCTTCTTTATCTAGCAAGTAAATGTGAACATGGTAGTAGTTGAAAGCGCTTTTAATCTGCGTTGCCACTTCTTGAACCAGGTGTTCCGTGTCGAGGATTGTTGACAGGTTGCGGCTGACCCGGTTGCTGGTTTCCAATGCACGGGTGCGTTCCTGAATAACTTGCTCTTGACGTCTGAGGGTGGATTGCAGCTCGTCGGCTACTGTGTTGTAGGTTTGGCCGAGGAGGCCAAATTCGTTGTTTGGCAGGTGGGTGACGCGAGCGGAAAGGTCACCGGAGGACCATTTTTCGGCTGTTTCGTTGAGTTGGGTTAACGGCCGTAACACCATCCCATTAATAATCAACGCAACCAACACAAAACTCACCAGCGCAAATACGCCGGTCTTGGCGATAGAGCTAAACACATTCGTCCGCAAGGCGGCCAAATCTGCCTGCCGCGACGTAACGATCTCTAAAACGCCAATAATCCGGTCACCAACCGCCAACAAAGGCGAAACCAGCACACTCAGTTCTTCTCCATTTGCCGTGACAAAAACAGTTTGGGGGTTCCCTGTGTTCAAAACCTGCTCATACGTGGCCGCCGGGATGGGCAACGGGGTCGTTTGGGTTCCGGCGTAAAAAAACAATTCCGAGATGGGCGGGGCTGGTACACCCTCTAATGGCTTGAGTCCGGCCGGCGCCGCTGCCTCATGAGACACCCACATACGAAAATCAGCGCCATATCGTTCTTTCAAGCTGTCGATAAACGGTTCATCATAATCCAGGCCAACCTCAACCAGGCCGATAAATTCTTCGGCTTTAAACATGGGGGTTACACTGCGCACTCCCAGGCGGTTAGGACCAATCTCCACGCCGCTGACGGTTTGCACATTTTCTAGCGCCGCTGCGGCCGTGCGGCGATAGGTGATATCGTCGCCAAATTGGGCGGGGTTGTGTACGCGCACAAATACTGTGCCATCCAAATTTTCTATGTAGAGGTGGACGATGTCGTAATCGGTTTTTAAGGTGTTAAAGAGCGGCGTGAGCAGCGCCAACAAGCCATCACGATCTTGCGCCAGATAAAAGTCTCGCACGTCGGCGCGGTCGGCAATGCTGATGGAGAGCGTTTCCGCAGATTTTTGGCGTAGATTGATTTCATTGTTGTATAGGGTATAAAGCTCAGCCAAACCTTGCTTTTCCTCTTGTTCCAAAATTTCGACAGACCGGTTGGCGTTGACCCAGGCCTGAGCAACAATGAGGATTAGGAAGATGGCAAACAGGGCCAGCAGGAGCCTGAAAGTGACCCCGGTGTAGTGACGCTGTCGTTGTCCTGTGTGCATAACGTTCTCCTAAGTCTGTTTTTAGCAGTCGTGTGCTGCCGATAAGTTATGATGTTTGCCCGCCATTTTCTGCTGTTTTAGCGGATTTGTTGGCGGGAGTTTTAAGATAGACAAATGTTTCTAAGCCCAGCGCGCGCCCGATTTCGCGGGTAGCGGTGCGTAAGACGGTTTCGGTGTCGATGGCTGTGTAAACCTGATCAGACACTTTGCGTAGGAGTTGTTCGCGTTGGGCGCGCTGCTGCGCTTCTTCATAGAGGCGCTGCGTCTGGGCGACAACGGCCGACTGCCCGGTGAGGCTGAGGATCTGGCGAATGGCGGTTTCGCTGGGATGTTGAATGGTTTTAGATATGCCCATGACAAAGCCGATCCACAAGTCGCCGGCTACCAGGGGCAGGGCGATGATGGTTTTTATGTTGCGTATGTTGGCAAAGAGGTGACGGGTTGCGTCGTCGAGACGGGGGTCTTCGGTGATATTGGTGCTGACAAACGGCCGTTCCCGAGTGAGATATTGCAGAACAGGATAGGATTCGGTGGGATAGGCGGTATTGATGTCAATTTCCGGCGGGGTGCCGTCTTTGTGCCAGATGGCGCTGATCGTAACCGATTGCGGCATGTCAGTCTGCCAGGCTTTGTCGAAGAAAACCAGGCTGGCGCTGTCCAGGTTTCTTAATTCTGTGCCTTGCACCAGCGCCTGCAAAATTTCGCTTGGCGTGGTGGCGCGAACGAGGTGTTCACTGCTGGAGAACAACGCTTCTGTCTGGCTGCGGGCCGTTTCTGTGGCTTCCAGCAGGCGCGCTCTTTCTAGCGCTTCTGCCACCTGGAGCGAAATCGCCTGGAGGAAAGCCTGGTTTTCGGCAGAAAGCGGTTTGTTGCCAGACGGCCGTACCCCCAACGAACCGACGGTAACGCCGCGGACTTGCAAGGGATAGGCAACGGCCGTTTCTAATTCAACGCCCTCTTTTTCCAGCGCATCCGCCAGCGGCTGCAAGGCATCCTGGTTGGCGCGATACCCGCTGGCCAGCCGCGTGTTCGCCAGAAAATCTCCCCAACCTTCACGCGCCATAATTTGCTGCAAGGCGTTTAACTCTTGCAAGGCGGTTTGTGTTTCATCATACTGGATGGCGTTTTGCAAGGCCACCGCAATTTGGGCGCCAAGCGTGGCCAGAATGGTGATATCGTCGGTCGTGAAGCGGTTTTCCACCGATGAGAGGACGTCTAAAACCCCCAGCACCTGATCGCCAATGAGCAGCGGCACGATCACTTCGGCGCGAGTCTCGGGCAACGAGGCAATGAGGCTGGGGCCAGATTCGCGGTGCGTATGGTTGATCAGGATAGGTTGCCTGGTGCGCACCACCTGGATGATCGGCGAACGTGATTTTGCCAGCGGCATGCGTCGTTCCTGGTCTGAAATTTGCGGTCCAAGTTCACCAGATCGAGCCGCCAGGCTTAATTCTTCTCTGAGCGGATCGTAGAGGTAAATTTGCACGTGGTAAAGACCAAAGCGCGTTTGGGTTAGATTGGCCGATTCCTGAAGTAATTGTTGTTTGTCGAGAATGGCGGCAACGGCTGTACTCACTTCGGCCACCGTCTGCAAATCGCCGGCGTTGTTCTGAATACGCTCCAGCAGCCACTGCGTTTCAATATAGTTGCTCACGCGTCGGCCAATATCGCCAATCAGTGCGCTTTCTTCGTTCAGGAAACTGAGTTGTTCCGTGTAGGCAATATAAATGCGCCCAACCTGTTCATTGCCAATGCGAATGCCCTCTACCATCTGGCACGGCAAGTCCACAGCCTCTGGCATGCCATAAACATTCCCCTGCAGCAGGATGGCCGCCTGGCATAATTCCGGATACTGCATGCCATGGGGTATATGTTCGGTTACAAAACGCAAAAAGTCGGGAATTGCCAACTGCGCTTCGGTTACGCGGCCAAGTTCGTTCAGCAAATTCAGCTCTTTAACCCGCTCACGCAGCATCAAATCCGCTTGTTTCCCTTCAGTAATATCTTCAGAAATGCCCATCAAAAATTGCGGATTTCCCTCAGAATCAAGAATAGGCACTTTGATAGTGTGCAGCAAGCGGATTCCTTTATCGGCCGTGCTGATTGGCTCTTCGGGAATATCTACGGGTAGGCCGTTCTTGAGAACGGCGCGGTCATTGGCGCTAACGGCTTCGGCTTCGGCGGTGGGGAAGAGGTCGTAATCTGTTTTACCAATGAATGTTTCGGCGGGCCTGCCCACAAGTTTTGCGCCCGCTTTGTTCCAGCGGATGTAGCGCAGGGTTTCTGCTTCCTTCACAGACAACATCAGCGGCAGATTTTCGACCACTGAGTCGAGGAAGTTGGTGTTGTCAGCGATGCGCCGCGCATTTTCTTGGAGTTCGTTGGTCAGTTTGTCTTGTTGGCTGAAAAGGGCGGCGTTTTCAATGGAGACGGCCAACTGGCCGGCAAGGGCCTCAAAGGCGGGCAAGCTGTCTTCGGAAAAGGCGTTGGGGATGGCGCTTTGCATGTCCAATACGCCTACGACTTCTTCTTTGACGAGCAGGGGGATGGCTGCTTCTGACCGCGTTTCTGGTAAGAGCGGATTGGGTCGGAAGGTGTCGGAAACGGCCGTGTCGGAAATAATCACAGGCCGTTTCTCACTGGCCGCCATCCCATTGATGGAAGTTAAGCCGATAGGCAGTTGATGTTTTCGGTTAAGCATTTCCTCCCCGGCCAGACCGGTGCCTGCCTGAAGCCTGAGCAATTGCTGCTCGTTATCCGCCAGATAGATTTGGACGTGGTAGAGATTAAACCGATGACGAATATTTTCAGCCGCTTGCGTCAACAAGATGTCCAGGTCTCTAATTTCAGAAATGGTGCGACCGACTTCGGCCGATAACTCCAAATCCCGGGTGCGTTCCTGGACACGATTTTCCAGGTCTTTTTCATAGGTATGGATTTCCTCGATCATCTGTTGGAAATCCTTGGTTAAAAGGCCGATTTCATCATTCCGTTGGGCAATTGAGGAAAGTTGTTTGCTCAGGGTTACGGTTTCTTCCATCGGCCCTGTTCGGTTGATGACTTTTTGCGCAAATGCGGTCAGTTCGATCAGCGGTTGTGAAACGCGGCTGGATTGCACATAGGCCACTATCACGCTGAATACGAGAACCAGACCGATTAACAAGAGTTGGTTGATAATGGCGGACTGGATAGAGGCGCGAATAATCGCCAGGTCCATGCCTACGTGGGCAAATCCGGCTACGCCTGCCAAAATGGGGGCTGTAACATCCAGATAATCGCCCTGGCCGGGGATGGTAATGTTGCGCACGAGGGTTTTGTTTTTATCACCGACGGCGATTTTGATGATTTCGGTCGGAACGGCCGGGACAAAGGTATGGGCGATAAACGTGTTTTGCTCGTTGACGACAAAGACGTAGGCGACGCCATTTTGGGGGTCTAGAAATTGGTCGATGGTTGATTGGATGGTGGAGGCGTCACGATTGAGTACCAATTCGACGTTGGAATTGGCGATGCTGTTGACGATGGATGTCCCCCGGTTAATAAATTCCCGGTTGAGGTTTGTCCATAAACTGACACTGAAAAAAGCGCCCGTGACAACCGCCAGGACGACGAAGAGGATAATTTCTCGGATGAGGTTGGCCTGGAACAGCTTCGATGTTCTCATTTTTTCCACTCTTCCCAGCTTGTCAGGGGGACAAATTTGCCGTTTTGCAGCACAGTGTAATAAACGGTGTCCAGGCCCTGGTGTTTGTTTTCGGCGTAGGAGACAGTTGTGTTGATGCCCAGATTCAGGTTGTTCATGGCGTTTAGTACGTCGTCGATATTCTCGCGTCGTGGTTGTTCGCCTAATCGGTTTAATAACTCGACCAGTATTTTGGCGTTGAGGAAGCCTTCGAAGCTGACAAAGCTGTAGGGCAGCGGGGTGTAGCTGGCCTGAACGGTTTCATTGGGAAACTGCGGGTTGTATTTGTCCAGGAGGGCGCGGTATTCGCGCACTGCCGTTAGCGTTGTATCTTCATAACTGGGGACAACCTGGGAATTGATGAGGTTGGCGGTGTAATCACGGCCGTTTTCACTGCCGGCCTGCTGCAAATAGGCCAGCAAATTTTCGCTGCCGACAAATGAGACATTGGCGATGGGCACATCCAAACCGGAATCTCGAGCGTCTCGTATAAATCCGGCCGCAGCCTCATAAGAGCCAATAATGATAATGGCATCCGGATTTGCAGCTCGTAAAATATTAACCTGGGGCTGAAAACTCTCGGAAAAATCGGCGTTTCGCCGATAAGTGGCCTCGGCCACAATATCTGTGCCATAGCCGTTGAGCGTGCGCCTGACGCCATCCCATCCACTGCGACCATACGCATCCGCCTGATAAAGCACGGCAATGCGCCGGCGGTTGATGTTGAGGAAGTTTTGCACCAGTCCGGCCGTTTCTTCCAGATAGGAAGCGCGCAGGTTAAAGACATATTCACCAAATGGCGGCTGCCGTTGTGGTTCGGCGCCGGAAAACGGGAACAGCATAACCATCGACCGATCTTTATAAAGTTTGAGCAGGGGGAGTACGCGGGTAACTGTGGGCGTGCCCACATAATTAAACAGCAGGAAGACGTTGTCGTTTTCTATCAAAGAAATGGTGTTGTTGATGGCGGGGTTGGGGTTGTAACCATCATCATACACACGCAGGGAAATGCGACGGCCGTTTACACCCCCGTTGGCATTCACTTCTTCCAGGTAAGCCATCGCGCCGCGGTACAATTCCACACCCAAACCTTGCGATGGTCCGCTAAAAGCTGCCGATACCCCAATTACAATTTCGTCGTCAGACACACCTTCCACAGCGCTAGAAGGCGTTCCTATCGGGTCGATCATGGGCGACGTTGGCTCTGGGTTACTCGCCGGCGCAGTTCTGCTGGTGCAGGCAACCAGGCCAGCAAGCCACAAAATCAGCGCCAGCCTATAACAATATTTTCTCATCATAACTCGCTCCGTTCTTCGCTGTGCCCATTTCCCTGCCCAGCGGCCTGGATATCTGTTGGCGTCAGGTAAACGTATGTTTCTAAACCCAGAACGCGGTTCACTTCTCGAGCCGCCGTGCGTAAAATGGTATCTGCATCGGCCGCGGCAAAAACCCGTGCGGTTACTTCTCGCAGGGTCTGTTCCGTCTGCGCGCGAGCTTGCGTTTGTTCAAACAATCGTTGTGTCAGACTTACAGAAGCAGCCTGACTGGTCAGACTGCTGATCTGGCGAATGTCTGCATCTGTCAGGTTGAGCAAGGAGTCGGACTGCGCTGCCAGCAGCCCAAACCATTGATCGCCGGCGATTAGCGGGAAATAAGCCGCGCTTTTTGCGCCTAATTTGTTGGCTAAACTTTGCACGTCTTCCCCGACACGATCGTCATTGTCCAAATTATGGAAAATGGTTGGCTCGTGGCGGCTGATGTGTCTGAAACTGGGTAAATCTGCCAGATGATAGGTCAGGCCGATGGCCGACTCTGCCGATTTTCCATTACGATTCCAGGCAGCGGTAACACTCATCGATTCAGGTTGTTGGGTGTCCCACGACCTATCGAAGAACATAAAACTGACCCGATCCATCTGGTTCAGTTCGGTGGATTCGACTAAAGAATTTAAAACGCCCTGGATTGTGTTGGCCTGCACCACGCGTTCACTGCCGGCAAAAAGCTTTTCCATTTGGGTTTGGGCCATTTGCATTTCTTCAAACAGGCGGGCGCGATCTAGTGCTTCGGCGACTTCGGAAGCCAGGGCGGTGAGCATTTCTTGCTGGTCTCGGTTTATCGGTTCACCAGATGGGTTGCGCGCCCCCAGTACGCCGATGGTTTCGCCGCGCACCAGGATCGGCGCTGCCAGGGTTGTGGCGTCGTCGCTGCTTGTCTCGGCAGCGGAAGGTAGTTTGGGGATTTCCGGTTTTAGAAGGTCTCTGGTTGAAAGCAGGCGGATGCGTTCGTCATCGAAGGTGAAGCCTTGGATGAGACGGTTGGGCGAGGTGAGAAATTCGGACCAACCTTCGTGGGTCATGGTGCGCTGGAGCGCATTCACCTGGAGCAGGCGCTCTTCAAGCTGCACGGTGAGCCTGTGTTGGGCTTGTACGGCTTCTAGACGGTCGGTGATGTCGCGCATGGTGATGCTGAAGTTAGTCGGAGCTTTTTGCGCGTCGCGATTGGCTGAGATGGTGAGTTCAACGGGTATTAACTGGTCGTTGCTGGTGCGTAAATGGGCCTGACCGGTCCAAGAACCGCTTTGTAAAGCCTGGGGGATGCTCGTTTGGGTGATGGCGTCGCGCTCTTCTTCGGCGTAGAGGTCGGTGATGGTTTTGTTGGTGATGATCTGGTCGGTCGGTAAGTCGAGCAGGGCGAGTGCGGAGTGGTTGGCGTAGATGATACGGCCGTCTAACGCTGCCGCGCTGATGAAGTCCGGGTGGTTTTCGACGATGTCAGCCAGCAAACCGACCCGATCGGCCAGGCGGATGTTTTCCAGACGGGTGGCGATTAACGCGGCGATTTGTTGGATTAGAACGATGATTTCGTCTGTGAAGGCATTGGGTTGCACGCTGCCAATGTTGAGCGTGCCAAAGGCTTGTCCTTCGGCCGACAGGGGCGCCAGAACCAAGCTTTGCCAGCCGCCTTGAGCCAGAGTTGACGAATCGGGGTGGGCGGAAAATGGGAAGTCTTGGGGCAAGCGTATGGTTTGGTTGTGGGTGATGGCCAGGCCAACGGCCGTATCGGCAATGGGCATCTGGCTGCCGCTGGGTATGGCTTTATTATCGCCGGACAGCGAAAAAGTTTCGAAACTTGTCCCGTCTTCTGTGATGGAAGTGATGGCAACCGGATGGCCATTAACCAGCTCGATGATTTGCTGACCGGCCAAGTCATATACTTCGGCTGCGCTGTTCGCCGTTGAGAGGGTGGCGCTCAGGTTGGCGAGAATGGCTTCTTGCCGCGACCTGGCTTCCATGTCGGCCAGCAAGGTTTGCAGCGCATGGGCGGTTTCTTCGCGCTCGCTAAATAGCCCGGCATTTTCCAGAGCAATGGCGATTTGCGCGGTAAGCGCTTCAAAGGAGGGCAGATTGTCGGTGGTCAGACCAAACGGCACGGCGCTTTGCAAATCCAAGACGCCCAAGACTTTGTCGGCGATGAGCAGGGGAATGGACATTTCGGAGCGTGTGTTTGGCAGCAGGGGGTGAGGCCGGAAGAGTGGGTCGTCGGCGGTGTTGGGAACCAGGATGGAGCGTTTTTGCAGAACGGCCGTTACATTAATCGACGCCGTATTAAACGGTAGATAGTGTCCCTGGCGCAGGATGCGCTCGGCAGCCTGCCCATAAGCTGCGCGCAGTTCCAGCTTGTTTTCGGTTTCGTTCACCAGGTAAATCTGGGCGTAGTAGAGTTTGAAATAAGACTGGATAACTTCCACGGCGCTGGTGAGCAAGGCGTCGACATGGCGGATCGCGGAGATGCTGCGCCCAATATCGTTTGTCAGCGCCAGGTCACGGGTGCGTTCGGCGACACGTTCTTCCAGTTTGGCCTGCGCATCGGTCATTTCTTTTTGGGTTTTCTGCAAACGTTCCAGGGCGTTTTCCAGGTTTTGCAGATTGAGATAAAGAATGACAGCCATTGCCAGGAGGTTAACGGCCGTGGCCGAAACAGCGATTGCCGGAATGACGGGTATGGCGGCAACCATAAGCTCAGAAGCTTCAATAATATAGGTCAGGACACCGGCGGCAATAGACAGAAAGGCGAAGAGGATGCCGGCTCGCTTGTTAATGACTGTACCGGCGAGAAATACAAGGACAAAATAACTGGAAACAATGATGATGGTGAACCCGGAGATGAAGAAGCTGACGAGTGTAACCACTCCCCAAAAGAGAGAAACAGTTATGATGGCGCTCAGGCGGACTCGGCCGCTGTGTAAGAGCGCAAACAGCCCGGCCGTTACCAGCACGGTGGCGGCATTGATGGCAATTGCCAGCGCCTCATCGCCAAAAAGATATGATACGGCCGTATTAAATGAAAGCAGCACCAAAAGCGCTAACAAGATGATGTGCATCAAATTAGCGACACGCGTTTTGTTCTCGTCTTCGGGGTAGATGGGTGGCGAAAAGAGCCTTTTGATTGTTTCTACCATCATTTTTTTCCTTGGTCTAATCGAACAGACGTAAGACTTGTGTTAATTGTCGAGTTCTGGGTCGGGTGTTTGCTGGCGACCGTTTGTCTCGGCGGGTTTCAGATATACGTAGGTTTGCAAACCCATGGCGCGACCGATTTCGCGCACGGCCGTTTGCAAAATAGACTCAGCGTCGACTGTGATATTGATACTACCGGAAATCTCGCGCAGCAGCTGCGCTCGACTGGCCGTATGGCGCGTTTCGGCCAACAGACGGGCGTTGTCCAGAGCGACGGCGACGTGGTTGGCAATACCCATCAACAGGGTGGTGTTGGCCTGGGTATAGGCGTTCAGGGTGTAGCTCTGGATAGATAAGACGCCTAGCGCCTCCTGGCCGATTTGCAGCGGAACATACATCAGAGAGGCGGATGGTTTTTGGTAGTCGCCGAGCATAATGGATTTTTGGCCAACTTCAATGCTGCGGAGCTGGTCAATGGTGCGGTTGATGAGAATTGGCTGATGTGTGGTAATGACCGAAGCGATATTGCTGGTTGCGGAGAAGGGGGAGGCGGATTCATGGTAGATACGGCCGTTATCATACACAAACGGGTACTGGATCTGATCCGCTTCCCGATCATACATGGCGATAAAATAAGCGTCTACAGGCATAATGCGCCGGATCTGTTCATACACAGCCATCAGCAAATCATGTTGATCGATTTGCTGCGAAACCACCTGCGCCACGCGGTTTAGCACAGCCAATTCCTCGGCGCGCGCTTCTGTTTCCTCAAACAAGCGCGCTTTGTCGATGGCTGTAGCTGCTTGTAAAACGATCGCTTCGGCTAACTGTAGTTGGTCCGCATCCAGAGAGAGAGCTTCCTCTAAGATGTCTATACCCAGCGTTCCCACAACGTCCCCCGACAACGTAATCGGAATAATAGCCAGGCCGTAAATGCTCTGTATTTCCAAGAGGTCCCGAATTCGTTCAGTTAACGGGGATGTGCGCGCATCCGGCACATAAACGCTCTGCTTGGTTTGCAAGACTTGCTCTGTCAGCGCATTCCCAGCGATTGGAATGACTTGCCCCAAAGCGCTGGGCGATTTGGTAGAGTCATAATGCTCGGCGATGATGGTCAGCGAAGTGCCTCCTTCGTTTTTCAGGGCAACACGAACTTGTTTTATTTCCAAGGCGTTGGCAACTTCATCCACAATCACTTGCATACTTTCTTGCAGGCCATTGACCAGCGAGATCGACGTAACAACTTTGTTCAAAATGGCTAATTCTCGGCCACGGCGCTGTGATTGGGCGAGAGCTTGTTCTGTTGCGTCTGTTAGGCGCAAGTTTTCCAAGTGGCGGCTCAATTGGTCGGCGATGACGGCCGTTAAATTCGCCACTTCTGCCGCATCCATATGTTCCGCCGACTCAACGGCCAGTTCGCCGATCACTTCGCCACGAATTTGCAGCGGCTGTTTCACCACATCGGCCAGAGGTTCCTCGTCCGTCATTGCCGCTGCATTGACTTTCTTTTGATCATACACGAACCCATTCGAGAAAGTGGGCAAATCTTTCGCTGCTTGCCACGCCTCATAGGTCAGGCGTCGAACCGCTTGCTCTGCTTCCAACTGGTATCGCGTCGCGTCTTCCAGCAGGCGCAGATTTTCGATTTGCTGCCCAACTTCTTTGGAAATGAGCATCACCATCTCCAGGTCTTTATCTGACCAAATCAAACCGTCACCTTTCTCCAGTTGGATGGCCCCAATGGCTTCATTGACAACATGAATCGGAATGTTGATGGCGTTTTGGGGCGTTGGCTCTGTCGCTGCCACCTCAGAGGTGCTGCGGACGGCGTCGTCTTGCATATCGAAGATATAGCCGATGCGGGTTGCCCGCTCCAGGCCATTTAGATAATTGTCCCAGCCCTGGCGGGTGACGCGGCGGCTGTAATTTTCCATCTCGGCGCGGGCTTCATTGGTTTCGGTGAGCAGGCTGGTGTTTTCAATGGCGATGCCCAACTGACCGGCCAATGCCTGGAAAGCGGGTAAGTTTTCTTCGGACAAACTGTTTGGCCGCGCGCTTTGCAGGTTTAAAGTCCCGACAACGCGGTCGCCGACGAGCATCGGAATGGCCATTTCAGAGCGCGTGAGGGGCAGCAAGGGATTGGGCTGGAACAAAAAGCCTTCGCTGGTGTCGGCCACGATGACGGGCAGCTTTTGAATAGCGGCCGTCCCGTTGATGGAACCAGGGCCAATCGGCAAGCTGTGGCCGGATTGCCGCAGTTGTTGCCCGACAGCGCCAGTACCGGCGCGCAGCAGTAGGGTGTGTTTGGCTTCGTTGGCCAGATAAATTTGCACGTGGTAAAGATCAAACCGTTCCTGAATGATGTCCACGGCCGTTGTCAGCAGTTCATCCAGATCGTACACCTGCGACAGATTGCGGCCCAGTTCCGCCGCCAACTCCAGATCACGGGTCCGCTCTTGCACCCGAATTTCTAGCGATGCAAACAGATCGCGCAGCCGGCCGGCCATTTCATTAAAAGTATTGGCCAGGAGACCGAATTCATCCTGACTTGTCAGTGAAACATTGACGTCCAGCTCGCCAAGACTGATTTTTTCGGCCGCTTTGGCTAGTTTGGTTACGGGAGCGGTAATGGATTGGCTGACCGTCAGGGCCAGCAGCGGGGTGAGCATCAAGGAAATGGCCAATACCGCCAGGCTTATGGATAAGGTTTCGTTGACGGCGGCAAAGGCAACGGCCGTTGGGGTCGTGTTTACCAAAAACCAACGCGGGCTGCTTTCTCCCGGAACCACGATGGGTGTATACGAAAATAGGTTTGCTATATCTTGCAGGTCGCCAGGATTCCCAGAAAAAAGAACGTCAGCCAATTCCGGGTACTCTTGCTGGATCGTGATGCCCGTTTCCAGGTCCCGACCCCACTGTTTTGTCTCATCGGGATGGTACAAATAGTACCCATCGGCATCTATCAGGGTGTAATGGTTATCCGGGTCCTGTAAAAAGCTCAGAAAATTATCAGCCAGGATGTTGGTAACAATCACGCCAACTTTCTCGCCGTTATACACAACTGGCGTACCGTACCGCAAAACAGGTTTATGTGGCAGTTCAATGGCCCCTTGTTCCACATTCAAGTCTAACGGCGAAATCATAAACTCGCCCGGAGAAAGAGCGAAGGTGTCATCGAAATAATAACGGCCGGCCTTATTCTGTAAAGCATCTTCGGGCACAATCGTGGAGACCCCATTGCGGTCGGTGTTCACACGAATAATTTCCTGGCCGGTGGCATCTAAAAACCGGACTTGATCATAGATGCTTCTTGCCTGGGCAAAGGCGAAAAATTCTTCATTCAAATTATCGCGCGCAGCGATGATGGCGGCGGGATCGGCGTTTTCATCAACCGCTGCCAGATAATTTCTTAACGCAACCGATTGGCTGAGGAACTGCACGTCATCGCTGGCGTCGGCGAAGAAAAAGGCGAGGGCTTCCTTTTTGTTTTCTACATTGTTGCTGCTGTCCTGGCGTATTTGGGTGTTTAGCCTGCCCAGAAAGCTCCACAAGAAAAAACCGCCAACAAGGACAACGATAACAGCCGGGATGGTGACAAAAGTCGCCAGGAGTTTGGTGCGCACGCGCAAACGGCGGTATTGAACCAGTAGAATCAATATAAATCCGGCTGCGGCAAACCCCAGACCGAAGAGCGGCAGGGGAGAATAGACGGGGGCCAGACGTTCAATAGGGATAAAGAGATCGAGCAAGATGGAGGCAATGCCGACGAGTGCGCTGATGCCTACCCAGAAATTGGCGAGCTTATCGGGCAGCGTTTGGGCAGATATACCTACGACGATAAACACAGCCAGGATAGCCAGAGCAGTGGCGCGGTTGGCGGCAATAAACGGCACGTAAAAAACCACCAGCATGAGCGTGGAAAACAAAAGGGATATGCCGATTATGTGGCGTTTGTGACGGCTTAACCACACACTGACCCAGGTGCTGATAGCAAAAAGGACAATCAGGAGGAGGGCGATGTTTATCTGCCAACCGATGGGGACGGCTGGATTGAGGCTCCGGTAGACCAAAAAGGCGGCGCCAAATGTGGCGATGATCGCCAGAATCAGCGATAACCAGAAGGATCTTCGGGCCTGGGCTACTGTCGTAATATCTGCTTCCATATCAGTTTCTCCGCGTATGAGAGGAGGCGTCGCTTGTCAGTTCGGTACGGCCGTTTGCCTCAACGACATCGTGCCCTAGCTGTACGCTGGTTCTTTGGGCATTGATGGCCAGGCCAATTTCGCGGGCCGCAACCCGGAGAACAGTGTCAATATCTCCCGCCGATCGAATGCGCTGATTGATCTCGTTGATGGTTGTTTCGCGGTCGATGCGCGCTTGCACTTCTTCGTGCAACCGGGCGTTATGCAGGGCGATGGCTACCTGAGAGGCAATCGACTGCAAGATTTTGGCATCTTCTTCATTCAGTCCGTTCACACTATTTTGCTGCACATCCAGAACGCCCAAAACTTCAGAGCGGTAAATAATGGGCACGGCCGCTTCCGATTTTGTGTCGGGCAGCAGCGGATTGGGCAGCCAGTTGGCCACTCGGAGAACATCGGGAACCATGACAAGTTCGCCGGTGTCGGCCGCTTGCCCCACCAGCCCTCGCCCCAGGAGTATCTTATGCCCGTTAGCCAACATCATCTTACCGGCCGCGCCTGTACCGCCAGCCATGATCAGCTGGTTGGTGGACTTATCCAGCACATAAATATGCACATGGTAATAATTGAAGGCTTTGCTGACTTGTTCGACAACTTCGGCGACTAATTGATTTTGCGCCAGGATGTTGGAGAGCCGCTGGCTGATTTCCATACTGGTTTCCAGGGCGTGTGTTCGTTCGTTCACGCGTTGTTCCAGGTTGTCTAGCATCTCCTTCAAGTTTTCGGTCATCACATTGAAGTCTTTAGCCAGGACGCCCAATTCGTCATTGCTGGAGACGGGGACGGTGCGGTTTAAATCGCCGCTGGCTATGGCTGTGGAGGCTTCGGTGAGGTCTTGAATGGGGTGTAAGATACGGGTGGTAATGAAAACCAGCCCGGCGCCGACAACGGCGAGAGAAAAGAGGGAGAGTACGGCCGTTGTCACAACTTTCTCTGATTGCGCCTGCAGGATACTTGTCCGGTCGGTCACAATTTCTACCACGCCAATGATATTTTGCGAAAAATCATAAAGAGGCGCGCTGTAAATCGCATATTCTGTGTTGTTAACTTTGATGTTGTTGCTGAGAATTGGCTTGTTGGTTAGCACCTGGTCGTAAACGGCCGTCGGCGCGAAAAATGGCCTCTCCAGCGTAGATGCCTGCAAAATCAGGTCTTCTGTAGGGCCGGTCGCATCGGCCACTGCGCCGGTGAACGTGGCAATTTCAGCCGGTTCGCGTCGCAGCAAAATCTGCCAATCGACGCCATACTGGTTTTTCAGGTCGGTTAACAATTTCTGGTCTACGTTTAAACCAAACTCTATTGTGCCAATGTGGTTGTTCTGGTAGTTCACCGGAACCACCCCGCGCATCCCTAACCCGCCGCGGCCGATCTCCAGGCCGCTTACCGGTTTGTTGATGGCGTTGGCTTCCAATACAGTAAACCGAAAGGTGGAAAGATCGTCGCCGAAGCTGTCTAGTTGGTGCAGCCGCAAAAACGACGTGGCTGGCGGCAGGTGAAATTGACTTTGCGGGATATCGAACGCTTCGTCCAGAGCGAGGTAGGCGGGTAACGTTAGTTCGGTTAACCGTTCCCGATCCTTGGCGGCAAATGCGGCTTCTACTTCAGGATTTTGGGCCGTTTCCAAGGCCAGCGCCACAGCAAAAGACTCCATGGCTTGCAGGCGGCTTTGCCAGGTCTGGAACAGGAATTCCATGTTGCTTTGTTCGTTGGCGGCGCTGACTTGTAAGTCGTTTTGGGTTTGTACCAGCAGTAAGCCTAAAAACCCAATCCCCAGGATAAGTAAGGTAGGTAGAATCACTTTGCGGGTAATCGTCATGGGATGATCTCCAAGGGTTGCTGCCGGGAGTTGTTTTGGTTTGTTTGGTTAGGCCGGTTGTTCATCTGTATGTTTGTTTTGTTCGGTAGATTGTCCGTTGTTCGGGGTTGGGCCGTCGGCGGGCACGGCCGTTTGCAAGCGAATTCTGGTCTTTGCTGCCCCGGTCGCCTGCCCAATTTCCCGAATAGCCACTTTCATAGCTGTTTCCATGTCTGTGGTACTCAAGATTTTCTGGTTGATGTCGCGGATAACGCTTTCGCGGCGCGCGCGTTCTTCCGCCTGGGCATAGAGTTGGGCGTTTTGCAGGGCAATAGCCACCTGGCTGGCAATGGATTGCAGCAGATCGACATCTGTTTGTTGTAGGCCAGCGCGGATATTGTGCTGCACGTCGATCACGCCAAGCACATCTTCGCCGATCTGAATGGGCACGGCCGTTTCCGCCTGTGTTTCTGGTAATAATGGATTGGGCAGCCAATCTGGCGATTGAGAAACGTCTGTAACCAGGATCGGCTTGCCCAAAGTCGCCGCCTGGCCTACCAGACCCTGCCCCGGCAGAATCTGGTGCCCGCTGGCGAGCATTTCCTCGCCTGCTTCCCCGGTTCCACCCACCATCAGCAGCCTGGATTTTTCTTCGTCAAATAAATAAACGTGCGTGTGGTAATAACCAAAAGACGTGTTGATTTGCGTTACCACTTCTTGCACAAGCTGGTTACGATCCAAAATTGTGGTGAGTTGGCGGCTGACCTGGGTGCTGATGAGCAGGGCGCGCGTGCGGTCTTCTACACGCTGCTCCAATTCGCCATAAGAGGCGCGCAGCAGATTGGTCATCTCCACAAAGGATCGAGATAACTCCCCGATTTCATCTTGATAGGTCAGGGGGGTAATTTCGCGGAAATCGCGCTGCGTAACCAGGCGTGTTTGGGCGATCAGGGCATCAACCGGCCGGGTGATGCTGCGCATGACCCACAAACCGGCCGTTGTCCCAACGACAATTGCCAGGATGACTGTGCCAATCCAGGTGAGGCGCAGGAAATTTTGGGCTTCTACGGATTGGGTGACAGCCAGATTCACATCTTCTTGAATATAAGACCGGAACTGCGCCAGACTCTCATCGAAGCGGCGCTGTAGGGAACTCATTTCGGTGTGCCGGATGACCTGGGCTTGCGACCAACGGCCGTCTTGGGCAACGGCCGTTATCTCATTCACCGAATCCACTAACTGCGAACCTAACAACTGCACCGTTTCCGCAGCCGCCAGATCGCGTTCGTTCAGCCCCGGCAGGTCCGACACCGCCGCCAGATGCTGGTTGTACGTGTCTAAAAGTATCTCCAAATCACTTAAAATGGCGCTGCCTGTCTGGCGGGTTAACAGCATACGATCCACCGTCGCCGCCACAGAAGCCCACGATCTTTCCAGCTCTGCCAGGTCGTTAAACTGTTGCAGGCCGATTTGCGTCTCAGAAATTGTGCGCGAGACAGAACTGGCAAACGCCAGCCCCAGGCCGCTGGAAAGCAGCACCAACAGCCCAATCAGCAAAAAACCCAGGCCAATCCGCTGTCCCAGGGAAAGATTTCGTATCATAGCCAGCTCCTGCGGCATTTGTGATGAGAAGATCGACAAATCATAAGTAAGCGCACTATTTGGTCGTGTTGTGCCACAAAAAATAATACCTGTACAGACCAGACCCTAAGGGTTTTCTCTTGAGAAGTTAGACCTTTTCTAACTCAAACCCTTAGGGTCATCCCAGAGAAACCTGACAAACTCATTCACGCAGCCTGTCAGGTTTTGCATTCACCTAATGTGTAACCAGAGCGAGATCAACCGCAATTGTTTTCGGGATTGTTTCGCCTTGCAGATAGTTAACGGCGTTTTCGATGCCCAGACGTCCCATTTCTGCCGGTTGTTGGGCCACGGTCCCGGCCAGGGAACCGGTTTCCAGCGCCGTAATGGCATCATCTACCGCGTCGAAGCCCATGAACCGGATGTCTCGCAAACGTCCGGCCTCTTCGGCGGCGGCAATGGCGCCCAGAATCATTTCGTCGTTGTGGGCAAAAACGCCGGCGATTTTGGGGTTATCGGCCAAAATTTGGGCGAACACGTCATGCCCTTCCTGACGGTTAAAATTGGCGACTTCTTTGGCCACGACTGTGATGTTGGGATAAGCGGCGATGGCTTCGTTGAACCCTGCGCCGCGATCCTGCGCGGCCGAGGTGCCTTCGATGCCTTCCAGTTCTACCACATTGCCTTCATCCCCTAGCAGTTCGGCCAGATAGTCGCCAGCCATTTTGCCGCCGGCCACGTTGTCTGAGGCGATGTGCGAGACGATGGCGTCGGATTCGATGCTGCGGTCTACGCTGAGGACGGCAATGCCCGCTGCGGCTGCGGCGTTGATTTTGTCTGCCACGCCGGCGCCGTCAACGGCCGTTATCACAATCGCATCCACACCCTGATCAATCATTTCCTGAATTTGCTCATTCTGCGTCGCCAGGTCATTCTTGGCTTCGCGGATAATCAATTCGGCTTTTAACCGGTTGGCTGCTTCGCCGGCCCCTTCTTCAATTGTCTTAAAGAAAGTTGCGTCTTCCGGCATAAGCAGGGCGATGCGCAGCGTTTGGGCGGCGTCATTGGTCTGGGCCTCTTCTGGCGTGGCCGTATCAGAAGTGCAGCTTGCCAAACTCAAGCCTACCATTAAAACCAAACTGAACACTATCTTGGTTAACGATTTTTTACCAAACATTTTTTCTCCTCTTCAGTCAAATTGTGCCAGGGATATCAAGAATTTGTGGGAAGTAAGCTACGTTGCCTGATTGCCTTAATTCTATCTGGCGTGACTTTGATCCTGAATGGTACTTTTGGTAATCGGTCTGTCCCTTTGTGTGGGGATCGTATCAGGTTAGTATCCATACAAACCCTAAGGGTTTTCACTTGAGAAGCCCTATTCGTTGAAACTTAAACCCTTATGGTTTTCCCAGAGAGGCTTGTGCTGTTACTTAAATTATTGGTTTACCGATACGTGGATTTATGATCTGCTTACGCTACGAGCCGATCATAACACAGAGTGTAGGAGGAGGCGTGAAGAATGCGTGACAGTAGACTGGAGAAGGATGGGAAAATAGTACCTTTACGGCCGATTTTCCGCGATGCGTGATGCGCAATGCGTGGGCGCACCCCACGCATTGCGCATCACGCATCACAAAATCAGGCTTCCCGGCTTGATTTGCGCCGGTGGCTGAATTTCTTGCGGAACTTGGCGACTTTGGGGGCGACCACAAATTGGCAGTAGGGCTGGTAGGGATTGTTTTTGAAATAATCCTGATGGTAATCCTCGGCGCGGTAGAAGACATCCAGCGGGGCGATTTCGGTGACGATGGGGTTGGGCCACAGGTTGGCGGCGTCGAATTCGGCGCTGATGGCCTGCGCCGTTTCCTTCTGCGCCTCATTGTGATAGAAGATGGCAGAGCGGTATTGCGGGCCGACGTCGTTGCCCTGGCGGTTGGGGGTGGTGGGGTCGTGGATGGTGAAGAAGACTTCCAGTATCTCGCGGAAGGTGATGACGCTGGGGTCGAAAGTGACCTGGACGACTTCGGCGTGGCCGGTGCGTTTGCCGCAGACTTGCTCGTAGGTGGGGTTGGGCACGTGGCCGCCAGCGTAGCCGGAGACGACGGATTGTACGCCGATGAGGTCGTCGTAGACGGCTTCCAGGCACCAGAAGCAGCCGCCGCCAAGGGTGGCGATTTCGGGTTTTGTCGGGTCTTGGTTCATGGTTTATTTACTCCTGAGGGAAAGATTTGACGCAAAGGCGCAGAGGCGCAAAGGGTTAAAGTGTTGGGGTTGATTGTAGCGGAGCGTGGCGGAATGGGGGTGGGTGTTTAGGGAATGTTAAGTTGGGGGAGAGATTTGTCAAATCTTCAAGATTTGACAAATCTTTTACTTCGCCGGCTCCAACCGCGCCCAGGCCAGCCAACTCCAGGGGGAACTGGGGGCTTGGCGGATGAGGGAGAGGTAGGTGGCGACGGCCGTTTCGTCATCGCCGCTCAGTTCGTAATGGTAGCCGAGCAGGTAGGTGAGGTGTTCGATGTAGGGTTGCGCTTCGGGGTCGTCGGTGGGCAGGTAGGCGAGCAGGTCGGTTATTTTGCTGGCGATGTCGGGGTCGGATTGGGTGAGAACGGCCGTTTGCAGTTCATTCATCCATTCCCATTCAAACCTCCCCGTAACATCATACAGCAGAGACTGCCACGTTGGTGGATTTGACTCCGCTTGATTGGACGGGATTTGAGGGAAGATCTCATCCACAGGTTCGGGTTCAAAACTTGGATAGCGGCAAATTGCTAATTGATTAAAGGCTTCACTCCCCGGACCAAAATACCCTGTAATTGAGCCGGCGTAGATATAAGGTTTGATATCGGTTTGATCTGCCAGTTCCGGTTCAGAATAAAGCCGTTGGCAGAGCGCAGCAAGGTCAGAATTTTCTTCTAGGTAAAGGTCGGTAACAAGTTTGACAAATGGAGAATCTGCGGGAAGGGTATTTATGTGGGCAAATGCTG
>JAGOMA010000086.1 GCA_017993775.1 Chloroflexota bacterium
CATCAGCATGTGGGGGTCCAGCGATTTCAACTGGGCGTTCCAGCAATCGCTCGGTCAAAACAAACCGCCCTTCGATAATTTGGACCATTACTGGCAGCAGTCGCCCATGAAATACATCGGCAACGCCCAAACGCCCACCAAGGTGATCCACAGTCAGGCCGATTACCGCGTAGCGCAGGAACAGGGCGAGCAGGTGTTTGTGGCCCTGAAACGATTGGGCGTCGATACCGAGCTGGTGCTCTTCCCGGATGAACCGCACGGGCTTTCGCGCAACGGCCGTACCGACCGCCGCATCGTGCGTCTGAACCATATTTTGGACTGGTTTGAGAAGTATCTGAAATAACTGGCAGACCTGACAGGTTTTCTAAAACCTGTCAGGTCTAAACCTTACAAAGTTAGACGGCCGTTTCCAACCCCACCATCTGCGCGCTCACCGCCCACAACTGTCGGGCGACCGCCTCATCATAAGAAGCCTCCGCGCTGCGCACCGCCTTCTTTTTGTCAAAATAGCTGCCGCTCAATCCGGCAACCTCCGGCGACGAAGCCAGATATACCATCGTCTCGGCCCCTTTTTCCGGGCTGATGGCGGCCAGTTGGAAGATGGGGACGAGCAGGCGGGAGAAACGGCCGTTATTGCGGGCAAAATTGGTGCGCACAAACCCGGGATGCAGCGCATTAACCGTCACGCCGGAACCAGTTAACCGGCGCGCCAACTCATAAGAAAACAGCACATTCGCCAGTTTAGACTGGCTGTATGCCTGCCAACTGCTGTACTTTTCCGCCCCGCCCAGGTCGTCAAAGCGAATGCTGCCGCCGCGATGGGCATCTGAAGAAACGTTGACAATGCGCGCCGGGGCGCTGGCTTTCAGCACATCCAGCAGCAAATGGGTCAGCAAAAAGTAATTGAGATGGTTGGTCGCCCAGGTCATCTCGATGCCGTCCTGGCTCAGCACGCGGCTGAGGTTGAAGACGCCGGCATTGTTTACCAGCACATCCAACCGGTCGTGCCCCGCCTTAAATTCGTCCACCAGTCGGCGAATATCGGCCTGCGCAGACAAATCGGCCAGCAGCAACTCGACAGCCTGGCTGCCGGTTGTTTTTTGGATGCTGGCAACGGTTTGCGCGCCTTTTTCCCGGCTGCGGGCAACGATAACGACACGCGCGCCCATCCCGGCCAACTGATGGGCCGCGACCTCGCCAATGCCGGATGTCGCCCCGGTGATTAACACAGTTTGGCCGTGTAAACGGCCGTTTCCTTCTGTCATAATTTTCTCCTCTTAACGCAAAGGCGCAGAGGCGCAGAGAAAAAAATCTGCGTCATCTGCGAAATCTACGGATTTTCATTCATGGTGACGCGAGCCGTGCCTGAAGCCTCGTTAATAGTTAGCTCCTCAAATTCCGCGTCCCAGGCACAATCGCCGAGCGATCCGACGACCATGGAGCGTAAGGGGCCAGGATTACAGCGGCCAATTTCAGCAGCACGGTGTCATAATTCACCCGCCAACCGGCAAAATCGCGCCACGCCTGGTCCAGATCGGCTACGATGGGCACGCCTTCGGCGGTTAATTCGGCAACCACGGCATCAAACTCTTCTCGGCTGATGCTGATCGGGTCGGCCGCCTGCGGATTTGGGTCGAAACTGAGATTAAAAAACGCGGCAATATCGCGCAGCGCCAGATAACCGCCGCGAATGCAAAATGCCGCCCGCGGCTCCGGCGGCACATCCACAGCCGATAATATCAGCGCCGCCGAATCCAGCACAGTCCCAGCGGCCGTTACCCAGGAAACTCCTGTCTGCGGCGAGCGAAAAAATGAGAGCGGGGCAAGCGACGTATGGCTTTCACGCAGTTCAGCAAACCAGATTTGCCAATCGGACCAAACTTCGTTCAGGGTTTCCAGTTCGCCAGTGCGGTAGGACCGGCTGACAAATTGCGCTGCCGACGGGGGTGAGGAGGCGCGGTTTTCCAGGAGAGAAACGGCCGTTTCCCTTCTGGAAAACGCCGCGTAAATCGTTGGCAAATAGGCGATCAACAACGCGACCAATATCAAACCAATCATCGCCTCTGAAAACTCCAACAGCTTGTAGGGAATTGTGCCGCCAGACACATACCCCAGCGTTAACAGCGACGAGCCGCTGTAGCGCATCGTGTCCGCCAGCGGCTGCGGATCAATCGCCCAAAACAGGAACATGTAGCCGATTAAAATCAATGTCAACAAAACGACCGGCATCACCAGCAGCCCCACCGGCGCAAACAAAGCCATGATCCGGTCTTGTTCGTCATAGGTGCGCGCCTTTTTCGCCCGCACCCGAAAAAAGAACCCCACAACCCAAAATACAATCCGCGTCAGCCAGACATTCACGCCGCGCGGCAAAACAAAGGTCTTGATCGCCGAAATCAGCGTGCCAATGACAATATACAGGCCAAAAATCGCCGCCAGGCTGCGTACTACCCACATCGCTATGTCTTCGCTTATTTGCATGATGGTCATCATTTCCTCAAAGCTGTCCTCTCATTTTGTGGTTCTTTTTATCACGGATAGCCAATTCGGGGCAAAAATAAGACCAATTGCGACAGGGGATGGATATGGGAAACGGCCGTAACCTCCAGGCTTGTGATTGGGGTCTCTTTCCGCTAGAATGTTCACATTCGGCATCCTACCTTGACAGGACCACACCCCATTTCATTTGCGAATCAAAATTGGAGGTTTTATGCTTGTCGTAATTAGCGATCTACACTTTGTCGATGCCACATCTGGCGACCATAATCTGCCCGCCAAAGCATTCGAACAAATCTTTCTCTCCAACATCATCTCTTTGGCCAAAAAAAACAAGGCCACAGAGATAAAACTACTCCTGTTAGGCGACATTCCAGACCTGATCCGCTCCGAGCAGTGGTTCGACGAAGAGCCGGAAAACCGACCCTGGGGCGCCAACGGCCTGCGCGATATTCCCACGCCGCGCCTGGGCAGCCGCGTAGAACGGCGGTGTCTGGATATTTTGGGGCGGTTTCCGGAGTCCGGCAAACAGACCGACGTGCCAGAAAATACCATTTTGTTTCAAAATTGGGACACATTCACATTTTTCCGTAACTTTCATAAAATCATCCACGAAGAATTGGGCCGAGAAATTCCCGTGCGCATCATCTATATCGTCGGCAACCACGACCGGCTGATTAATTTGTACCCCTCGCTGCGCGACGAACTACGCAAAATGCTGGGACTGACGGTCAACAACCAGACAGTGCAGGTGCTGGATGGCATGGAATGGTGGTATCCGTATACCTTTGTCGATGAGGCATATGGTGTTTTTGCACGGCACGGACACCAATATGATGTTTACAATTACAACGGCACCACCGCCTACACCCGCGCCGACCATTTGCAAGTCCCCGTTGGCGACATAATTGCCACCGAGTTTGCCGTGAACCTGCCGCGCACCCTCCGCTTGCTGCAAGCCGAATATCCGGTCGTGACCGATGACCTGGTGAAGGCGATGCAGGATATTGACAATGTACGGCCGTTAGGCCGCATGATGGAATGGTTTTTTTCCAAAATGCGCGAACTCAACAACCCGGACATATTGGAAGCGCTCGATAAAACCCTGGACACCGTCGTTAACCATCTATTCGATGTGGAATTTGTGCAAAACTGGCACAATCCCAAAACTCACGTGGATGAGGTTTTGCGTACCCTAAGCCGGACACCCTTCAAAAACATCATCGAAACGCTCACGCGCATCACGGATGCCAACAGACTGCTGCCGCTGCTGCTGCCCACCATCGAACGCACGTTAAACGAAGGCGGCCTGGACGACTATACGATTGGCGCATTTTACGAGCCAGAGTACCGCGAACCAGAGAGCGAGACGCGCTATATTTTATACGGCCACACCCACACGCCTGTGTTACGGCCGTTAGACGCAGTAAACGGCCGTGACATCATCTACCTGAACACCGGCACATGGCGCGGCCGGTTTTACCGCACCATCTCGCTAGACAAAACGGCCGATTTTATCGGCATGAAACAGCTCACTTACCTTGTTTTTTATAACGTCGAAGAAGACAAAAAAGACAAAGAACTGGGCACAATCGGTTTTGAAAGCTGGACCGGCAACCAGAAAAAGGCTTACCTGAAGGACATGGACAAACAGGCGGCCTTCTTAGCCGCGAAAGCCGCCGATCCAAACGACTAAATGCCCAACCCGGCTGCATCCGGCAAGGAAAAGGATATTGACGGCCGTTTTCCCTCGTGAGTGCTTTGTTACAAAAATCATTTCAAGTTTTGTTCGTGGCATTTGCAGCTGCGGCACAAATTTCAAAAAACTTACCTTACAAATCACCAAGGAGTTCACACGAAATTAACCGTGGGGTTTCCAGATTGGTCCAATCTCGAAGATCGGACCAATCCTCTCAAACTAAAAACATAGAAACCCTCAGCACGTGACGTTTGTCACTACGCAAACCCGACATTTCCGGCATACTTCCCCTTACGAACAATCGGCGCAACCCCCTGGAAACCGTCAACCAGCCGGCTTCACGCCAAAGGAATAAATCATGGAAAACGAACATCTCGCTGTCGTTATTCGTCAGAGTATCCAGACCTACGCCCATGAAACCGCCATGCGCTATCAAAAAGCCGGTCAATGGCAAGACATCAGTTACCAGACCATGGGCGAAACCATCAACACACTGGCCCGCGCCCTGTTGGCCCTCGGCGTACAACCCGGTGACCGCATCGGCATTTTCGCCGAAAACCGCCCTGAATGGGCGCTGGTCGATTTTGCCATTCTGAGCGTCCGTGCCGTATCCGTGCCCATATATGCCACCAACACCAAACACCAGGCCGCCTATATCATCGACGAAACCGCCATGAACCTTATCTTCACCGGCGGGCAGGAGCATTACAATAAAATTCAGGCCATCCTGGATCGCTCACCCCACCTGCAAACCATCATCGCCTTCGACGAAGACACCCAACTGACCGGCGACAAATCGCTCCACTTCAGCCAATTCCTCCAACAAGGCGCCGATCGCGCCGCCGATGCCGAGATTGCCGCCCGCCTGGCGGCCGCCGACCGTCACGAATTGGCGACCATCATTTACACCTCCGGCACTACCGGCGAACCCAAAGGGGTCATGCTGACGCACGCCAACTTTTACCACCAGTTTAAGGCGATGGATGGTCAATTTAAAGTTGGTCCGGGCGACCGCTCGCTCTGCTTCTTACCCCTCACCCACGTTTACGAACGCTCCTGGTCTTATTTTATTTTCAAGACCGGCGCAACCAACTATTATCTGGCCAATCCCAAAGCCGTCATCGAGACCATGCAAGAAATGCGTCCCACAGTTATGGTCAGTGTGCCGCGCCTGTACGAGAAAATCTACGCCGCCGCCTACGCCGGTCTGGAACATGGCTCGGCCATGAAACAAAAGCTGTTCCACTGGTCCATCAACGTTGGCCAGACTTACCAGTACCGGCGCAAGGACAAACGGCCGATTGGTTTGTGGCTGAATTTGCAGCACAGTCTGGCCGACCGTCTGGTATTGAGCAAAATCCGAGATGTGGTGGGCGGCTCCAAAAATTTCTTTTCCGCTGGCGGCGCGCCGCTGGCCCGGCCTATTGAAGAATTCTTTTTTGCCGCCGGTTTGCTGGTGTGTGAGGGGTATGGCCTGACAGAAACGTCGCCTATGGTCACGTTTAACACGCCCAACGCCTTTAAATTTGGCACGGTGGGCAAGCCCATTCCAGATTGCCAGGTGACGTTTGGCCCGGACGGCGAAATTTTGGTAAAAAGCCCCAGCGTGACCCAGGGATATTACAATAAACCAGAGGCCACGGCTGAAGCTTTTGTGGATGGCTGGTTTCGCACGGGCGACGTGGGCGAATTTGACGACGAAGGCTTTTTACGCATCACGGACCGGATCAAGGACTTGATTATTACGTCGGGGGGTAAAAACATTGCGCCGCAGCGGATTGAAACGGCCGTTGCCAAAGACCACTACATCGAACAGTTCATTGCCATTGGCGACCGGCGCAAGTTTATCAGCGCCCTGGTGGTGCCGAACTTTGCGGCGTTGGAGGAATATGCGCGCGTGAATGGCATTGTCTTTACGGCCGTTACCGACCTCGTCCAACACCCGGATATCATCGCCTTCTACCGCAGCCGGATAGACGCAGCTTCCCAGGAACTGGCCAACTATGAGCGTGTCAAAGCCTTTACGCTGCTGCCCGCGCCCTTTACCCAGGAAACCGGCGAACTGACCCCCACGCAAAAAATCAAACGCAAAGTGGTCACAGACAAATACGCCGCCCTGATTGAGACCATGTATCCGGCCGATTAAGAAACCAGCAGAAACCCTAAGGGTTTTGGCGAATCGGGATCGTTTTCCGAAAGCCAGATAAACCCTTAGGGTTTTTAAGGTCGGGGGTTCGCCCCTTATTTTGCTTCATCATCCAGGCGAAACATGTGCAGCAGCCGGTGGGCGGCCGGAGCCATTAAAACACCAAAAATCACCAGAAAAATCATGCCGGAAAAAAGCGCGTAAAACGAGGCAAAGAGTTTGCCAACGGCCGTTTGCAGCGGGTTCACCGGTCCCATTCCGCCTAATATCATCGAGGCATTGAGCAGCGCATCCAGCCAGGGCAACCCCTCAAACACATGGTAGCCCCACACCCCAATCCACAGCGAAACCGTCAAAATCCCCAAAGACAACCCCGCATATACCAACCAGCGGCGGAAAAACTGCCTTCTGGGCAGCAGGCCTTCCGAATGGCGCTCGAAATGCCACAATTTTCTCATGGCGTTCCCAACAAAAACGTCAGTGGGATATGTACACGTTCGCGCCAGGCGCGTTCCGAATGGTTTGCGCCGGGAAATTTGCGCGTTATCCAGTCTTGTTCCGGCGTGTAGCCCGCTGCCGCTAATATCACATCGGCGCGCTGTTGATATGGCTCGTAGAGTGCATCCAGCTCTTCTGTGCCATAGTCAAAATAAAGCTTGTGCCGGCCGGGCGCCGGCAGCGCCTGGGCCAAATAATCCAGCACAATCCCTTCGCCGGCCGGCCAATGGGTGGATACACAGCCGGCGGCCGCAAACACGTCGGGGTATTCGCACAAGGCGTAGAGCGAGATGAGGCCGCCCATGCTGGAGCCCATAATCGTGGTTGCTTCCCGCTCTGGGCGGGTGTGGAATGTGGCGTCGATAAATGGCTTGAGTTCTTGAGTTAGAAAACGCAAATAGGCGTCGCTCTGAGGCCCTTCAGCCCAATCTGGCCCCATGCTGCGGAGGACTTCCAGGGAGGCGGGGGTGGTAAACGGCCGTTGCGGCATATATTCGTGCCAGCGTTTCGCCGTATTCCACACGCCCACAACAATGGTTGGCGGGACACGGCCGTCGGCAATCAACTGCTCCATCGCTTCATCAATCCCCCAATCAATCTGATGGGTAGACGTGGCCGGATCAAAGAGATTTTGGCCATCGTGCATATACAACACCGGATATCGCTGGTCGCTGTGGACCTCATAAGCCGGCGGCAGCCAGACATCCACCTGGCGCGGCGGCACATCGTTTGCTGAAAAACCGGGGTAATGGGTAATCATGATTTCCTCACAATAGGGGCGCTGGCAGTTTGCCCACTCCTGGCAGGCAAAACCCGCGCCGAATAGTTTATAGTTGCCAACGATTATAATGAAATTGCCAAATGGGGGGAAACGGCCGTGCCCAAATACCCTAAAAATGCCCAACCAACCGCCAACCCCACTGAGACAAAAGTACTATAACAAAGCCTGGATAAATATCGGACAATTTCGCGTCTTTTACTGTTACCGCCCAACTCACCGTCATCATCCAACCTCCAATCTATTCTTACTTACTGAACTTATAGTAAACTCCAACCTGGAGTAGTCCTACCAAACCTGTACCCATTACCGCGCACGATGCCATCTTGCTCGATCAGTTGGAGAAAAACATCATGAACTGGACAAAACGTAAACGTTTAGAAGCCGCAATCGCCGGTGAAAAACCAGATCGCCTGCCCGTGGCGCTGTGGCGACATTGGCCGGGCGACGATCAAAACCCCCGCGCTCTGGCCGCCGCCCACCTGAAATGGCAGCACGATTACGATTGGGATTTGCTTAAAGTCGGTCCCTCCAGCAGCTATTCCGTAGACGATTGGGGCGTAGAAACCAAATGGGTTGGCCACATTGAAGGCACGCGTGAATACGTGCGCCGCGCCGTTTTTACGCCGGATGATTGGGCCGCGCTCAAACCCTTAAACCCGCAAAAGGGCATGTTGGCCGCACAGATTGAAGCGCTGCGGCTGGTGGGTGAAGGCGTTGGCGACAGCGTTCCTTTCACTGCCACTATTTTCTCGCCGTTGTCGCAGGCAAAACATCTGGCCGGCGACCCGGCAATGTTGAGCCACATGCGCAGCCACCCGGATGCATTTCATCGCGGATTGGAAACCATCACCGAAAGCACCTTGCGTTTCATTGAGGCAGCCAAAGCCACAGGTATCGCCGGGATTTTCCTGGCCGTGCAGCACGCCCGTTACCCCTTACTCAGCCGCGCCGAGTTTCATGAATTTGGCCGAGCCTATGATTTGCGCATTTTGGCGGCAGTAGACGACTTGTGGTGCAACATGGTTCATTTGCACAGTTCGGAGGTGATGTTTGATTTGGTGGCCGATTATCCGGCGCAATTTTTAAACTGGCATGATCGGGAAACGGCCGTTACCCTGGCTGAAGGTCTATCGCACATGCAAGGCGCTGCCAGCGGCGGCATCGACCATTGGACCTTGCACCAGGACTCGCCGGATGGCCTGCTGGCTGAAGCAAAAGACGCGGTGGCCCAAACCAACGGCCGTCGCCTGCTGCTGGGCACCGGCTGCGTGATCATGGTCACCACACCCACCCAAAATATCCGCGCGCTGCGTGAAATAAGCGTTACATTTTCCACCTAAACTCGCAGAGAGCCATATACTTATCGACAAAACTTCGCAAAACAGGTCTGAAATGCGGCGAAAACGTCTACAAAGCGCTTACATCGGCCGCAGCGAGAAATATCCGACTAAATTACAAACATCCATGGGGAGGGTAAAGGAGTTGGCCGCTCACAACTGGTAAGAGGAGTAGAGGAATGAGCAAATCAGTATTAATTGTCGATGACGAAGAAGCTACACGCGAGATCTTACAAATTATTTTAGAAATGACGGGGTATCAGGTGTTTTCGGCTGAAGATGGCGAAGATGCTTTAGCAAAAGTGGCCCACCATCTGCCGGATATCATTCTTTTAGACATGATGATGCCGAAAATGGATGGCCTGACCGTCTGCCGACATTTGCGTGACCAACCGCAAACCACCCATCTGCCAATTATCATCCTGAGCGGGAATTCTTTTGACCGCGTGGAAAGGCAGAGTCTGGCCGCCGGCGCAAACTGTTTTCTCGCCAAACCCATCGATCCTGAAGATCTGCTGGCGCATATGGAGCAGCTTTTAATGCCGTCCTGATCCGTCGTCGCGCATTTCACTGCGGACAATTTCGTCGGGTTCGTGCTGCAATGCCCGATAAACGGCCGCTTCCCCCCTCTCATCATTTATCTGCCGCAGCGCCCAGGCGGCATGGCCGCGAACAATCGGCTCCGGATCGGAAAGGAGAGGGATGAGGGCGGGAACGGCCGTTGCGCTGCCCCAATTCCCCGCCGCCACACACGCATTCCGCACCAACCGCTGCCGCTTAATCCGTTTGATGGGGCTGCGCGCAAACCGCGCCGCAAAACCCGCCTCATCCAGCGCCAACACATCCAACAACGACGGCGCCGCCGCCGCCCAACCCTCCAATCCCAACTCCCCCGCTGCCGGATAAAACCCGGCTTCCCCCGTCGGCTGCGCAAACCGATTAAACGGGCACACATCCTGACAAATATCACAACCGTAAATCCAATTGCCCATTAACGGCCGTAATTCTTGAGGAATCCACCCCTTCAACTCAATCGTCAGGTAAGAAATGCAGCGCCGCGCATCCAACACATACGGCTCAGGAAACGCATCCGTCGGGCAGGCATCCAGGCAGCGGTGACAGCGCCCACAAGATAACCGCGATACGGCCGATTGGGCGGAAGTTGGGGTCAGCGGCAGCGTAGTCAGTAGTTCGCCCAAGAAAAACCAGGAACCATACCGTGAATGGATGAGCATGCTATTTTTGCCGGTAAAGCCCAGACCGGCCGTTTCCCCATGATCCCGTTCCAGCACAGCTCCCGTATCCACATACACCCGGCTGGCCGATTGACCGCCAGCCGCGCGCAGCCACTCAGCCAGAGCTTCCAGGCGGGGCGTCATCACGTCATGATAATCCAACCCCCAGGCATAATTGGCAATACGGCCGCGACTGGGGTCTTGGGACACGGCCGTGGGCAGCCACCGCGTAAAATAATCCAACCCCACACACACAACCGCCTGCACACCAGGCAAAATCACCTGCAAATCCTGCCGCCGCGCCACCCGATCAGGCCGCGCCATGTACCCCATTTCCCCCTGAAACCCCTGCGCCGCCCAGGCCAAATATGCATCCAGCCGCCGGCCCGGCACAGCCGGAATAATGCCCAACCGTTCAAATCCCAGTTCCCGAGCCGCTGCCCGCAAGCCACTCTCTAACTCACGCATTCCCCCATTCTAACACAACGCCAACCTCCCCTCACCTGGAAACCTCATTCCTCGTTACCCATTTTCTTTGTGGTATAATTTCGCCAACTATCCCTTCCCTAAACGCAAGGAGTAAAACACTGTGAGTGAATCCGAACTGACCCTATCCATTGAAACCCACAAACGCGTCGCTGTTGTCACCGCCGCCGGGCGCATCGACAGCACCAATGCCAACCAATTGGACAATGCCCTGAAACAACTCCTCGAAGATGGCAACGCCAACATCGTCGTTGAACTATCAGGAATCGAATACATGAGCAGTGCCGGGCTGCGGGCAATCGTTGCCGCCTTACGCGAAGCGAAGAAGAAGCGCGGCGACGTGCGCATCGCCACCCCATCGGATCGGGTGAGTGAGGTGTTTTCTCTCGCAGGCCTGTCGGCGTTATTTGTAACCTACGATGACCTGACGGCCGCCGTCGGCAGCTTCTAACAACCCGTCCAAACCATCATGTTGCCGAACAGCCTGCGCCAGGAAGCCGAGTAAATGATTACCGGCCGAAAAGTGTAACGCCGGATGCCATTTTCGCATTTGTCTGCGTCCCATTTTCATACCGACAGGTAGCCAACCACCCTTTATCTACGGGTACGCCAGATAATGGCCAGTGGCAGCGCTGTGGCCCACGTCAAACATTTTATGGGTGAAAAACACATCCTCACAGTTCGTGGTCGTTACAATAACATCAGAGATATTTGCGACTTTGTCGTAGATGGCGCACAAACATCTGGTCTGGATGAAGGGGCGTTGTTTCATGTTGAACTGGCCTGTGACGAAGCCTGCACCAATATCATTGAGCATGCTTATGCAGGAGAAGATATCGGCGATATCGAGGTGAGTTGGCGGGTGGCTAAAGACCAATTCATCATAACCTTTCGCGATCACGGCCGTTCCTTCGACCCCACCAACATCCCACCACCCGCCATGTCTGACCTCTCTGTGGAAGCTGAACCCGAAACCTTGAAGGTGGGCGGCCTGGGCATCCACTTCATGCGTACGTTAATGGACGACATCCAATACAATTTTGATAGTCGTGGCAATACCCTTACGATGATCAAACAAATGGGTGATGGGTAAACGATGAACATCAGCCAACAACAGTTAACCGTCGGCATCTGGGAAGTTGAGGTACACGGCCGTTTGGACCAAACCCAAACCCCAGACCTCAACACAACCCTCACCGAACTCATCAACGCCCAACAATACCGACTGCTCGTCAACCTGACCGAAACCAACTACATCAACAGCGGCGGTCTGCGCTGTCTGGTAAGCGCCTGGCGAAAAGCCCGCGCCCACGAAGGCGACGTCATCCTGTACGGCTTAAATGAGCGCCTCTGTGAAATATTTACCATGATCGGCTTCGACAAAGTCTTTGAGATTTACCAAACTCAGGAGGAAGCCCTCTCTGCGATGCCCCCATTTAATTAATAACGCTTACACAAACCGCAGAACCTCAACTTCTCCAAATCGGTTCTAATCGACATGTCATCCATCAACTTACAAGCGCCAGGGACCCTTTCGGGGCCAACCCTCTCATTCTTTGTCGTCTTTGTGGCGATGACATTCTTGATCCTCATTGCGGTCCGTCGTTATCGCTCGCGGCAGGCGCTCATGCAGCGCGTAACCGAACTGGAAGCGCTTAGCGCCGCCGGCCGCAGCATAGTCAGCGCCGAATTGGATATTACCGCCCTTTGCCAGTTGATCGCCCAGGAATGCGGCAAGGTGATCGACAACCAGACCTTTCAGATCGGCTTGTTCGACGACCAATTCTACGAGATTATGTATTGGAAGATTAACGGCCGTCCCCAAGAAACCCCCATCACCTTCGACCTCA
>JAGOMA010000042.1 GCA_017993775.1 Chloroflexota bacterium
CCATCTGCGCTTGCACCAGCAGCAGATAGGATAACGAATCGGCCGAGTCGTCGCCGCTGTTATGCCAGGCTCTTAGGGCCTGTTGCACATCCTTGTCCAGTTGATCCCGGTTCAATTGCATTTCCATTCACATGCCCTCCCGTTAGAGGCAATCTTGCGCAAGTTTTGCGCCCTTTGCGCGGAAAGTCGCAAAGAATGATAAATCTGCGCCAAAAAACTACTGAATAGTATGAAGACTCCTGAAAAGGCTCCTAAAAACAAAGCTGTGGGTGGACCAACCCTGGCAGGCGTTAATCGTCCAGGAAAGCGTACCCTTCGCGCATGGTGGCTAACAGGGTCTGGCATTCCAGAGGTGGGTCGGTTGGCGGGTGGCTGGGAAGTTGTTGGTATGCGCCTGCAAATTGTCGTCTAGCTGGCTATAGGGCCGCGTAATGAAAAAGCGCACCAGCGCTGTGGCGCGTTCTCTATGGGCGTCAGCCAGATGATCATAGAGGTAACGCATCATGCGGTTGGCAACTTCTTCCATGCTGGCGGCGTTTTCACCGAGACGGCGCAGCGCTGCCCGACGGGAGCCATATCCTTCAGGCTAAAGGCTGTTAAATCATACATGCTTCGATGATAAGGGGGATTTGCTTATCTGCCAACTGAAAAATTGCGGCAGTCGCGTTTTCGCGGCCATTTTTTAGTGGGATAGAGGGACGATTGTCCAGTTTCCCATCCTTAGGCTCTGGCAAAGCGCGGCGTTATGAGGGCATAAATTGGGCCAAGGCTTCAGAAATGGCGGCAATACGCACCGGCTTGCTGATGTAATGGTTCATACCTGTGGCCAGGTATCGTTCTCGATCGCCTTTTACGGCGTTGGCGGTCATGGCAATGATATACGGCCGTTTCCCTTCTGGCAGCCGCGCGCATATCTGGCGGGTAGTTTCCAGGCCATCCATCTCCGGCATTTGGATGTCCATCAAAATTACATCATAGGGTTGCGTTTCTAGCGCAGCCAACACTTCTAGTCCATTGGCGGCAACATCTGCCTGGAATCCCAGGTACTCTAATATGGAAAGCGCCACCTGCTGATTAACCAGATTATCTTCCGCCAACAAAATGCGGGCAGCTGACGTGGATGACGGTTTCAGTTGTTTGTACGGCCGTCCCTCGTGCAGCCCGGCTAAGGCTTCTGGGCTGGAAACGGCCGTGCTGGGCAGCATCTCCCACACTTCTGTTTGCCGCGCCAACATGTGCCGGTTTGTCGCCTTGTCGTCCACCATCTGCGCCCGTTTGTGGGCCAGCTCGGGCAATATGGGCAGCGATTCAGGCATATATTCGGCTGGCGTTACCGCGTCGATTGTGAAGTTGAAGGTGCTTCCCTCGCCCAGATTGCTCTCTACCCACATCTGACCGCCCATTTTTTTGCACAAATGCTGGCTGATGGCCAGACCAAGCCCTGTGCCGCCATATTTGCGGGTCGTAGAAGCGTCTACCTGGCTGAAGGATTGGAAAATACGCTCAACTGCTTCCTGGGGGATGCCGATGCCGGTGTCTTGCACCGCGAAGTGGATTTGCGGACGGCCGTCTTGGTGTTCATAGTTCATTACCGTCATCGTTACTTCACCGGCTTCCGTAAACTTTACGGCATTGCTTAATAAGTTCACCAGAATTTGGCGCAAACGCCCCACATCGCTCAAAATGACAGTTGGCGCACCATAAGCCATCACATA
Organism: Chloroflexota bacterium; assembly: GCA_017993775.1. Lineage (GTDB taxonomy): Bacteria > Chloroflexota > Anaerolineae > Promineifilales > Promineifilaceae > Leptovillus. The sequence continues at coordinate 1,716 of JAGOMA010000042.1, forward strand.
GGTTATTTCGACATTTTTGCGCGCTACTTTGGGGGAAACAATATCAATAGCCTCTTCCAGCACCTCGCGCACAGTCACTGGCTGCATATCCAGGTCTAATTTGTCTTCGGAAATTTTGGAAAAATCGAGCACATTGTTGATGATGGACAGAAGGGCGTCGCTGCTGGTGCGGATGATTTCTACAAATTCCAACTGCTCGTCGTCTAACGGCGTTTCCGCCAGCAGTTCGGTCATGCCGATGACGCCGTTGAGCGGCGTGCGGATTTCGTGGCTCATGTTGGCCACAAATTGGGATTTGAGGTTAGAGAGTTCCAGAGCGTGGTCGCGGGCATGGAGTATCTCTTGCTCTATCAATTTGCGCTCGGTGAGATCGGTAATTACGGTGACGCTGCCGGCGGAACGGCCGTCGACCCACCGCGGAACGCCCGTCAGCAGCGCATACAAGATGCCGCCTTCTTTTTGCACAAGGCGTGTTTCATAGGTGGTGGTTTCGCCAGTTTTTCGCTGGTTGTGGGCCGCTAACAGCGCGTCTAAATCATCCGGGTGGGTAAACGTGGTGGGGTCTTGGCCCAACAATTCCGCCTCGGTGTAACCCAACATACGCGCATATGCCGGGTTGACGTATTCAAACAGGCCATCTGCCCCGACAACGGTTAGCCCCTGGCCCAAATTGACCATGATCTGCTGGCCAAAGTCGCGCTGGGCTTGCAGCTCGGCTTCCATTTTCTTGCGTTTGCTGATGTCGCGGGCGATGGCCTGAAAGCCCACAATCTTATCTCCCTGATAAGCCAGCCACACGTTTTGGCCCAACCACACCGGTTCGGGCACGGCCGTTGCCAGACGAAATTCCTGGTAGGTGCTGAATGTTTTTGTGTGGTACTGCTGCGCGTAAAAATCGGCTACCTGCGAGCGATCATCCGGGTGAACCAGGCTTAAATAATGATGCCCCAGCACCTGCTCCAGGCGATTCAGGCCCAATCGGCACACAACCATCGGATTGGCATATGTAAAACGGCCGTCCAGATCAATTTCGTAAATGATGTCGCTGGCAGAATCGAGAAAGCGGCGGAAGCGGGTCTCGGTGGTGGGGGCAACGGCCGTGGCTTCCGACTGCGCTCCTGTTTTTTGTATCAGTTGCAGTTGTTTTTCCGCTGCCCGGCGAGCTGCTTGTTCCTTTTTTAGTTGTTGCCTGAGAATTTTTAGATCGTCCATAGGTTGATGAGTTGTTAGAAACGCGGCAAAGTTTACGGTTGATTGGCGAATAGAGGTGGGAGAACCACCTCTCTTTGCGCTGTCTAAAATTGGTTCCAGGTCCGCCCTTTGGCTTCCACTGTTTTAGCCTCAGAGGATTGGCCCAATCTTCAAGATTGGTCCAATCTGGAAACCCCAAAGTTCATGAGGGGCGAATCCTGAGTGCTTTGTTTTGTGAGTTTTTTGAAGTTTATGCCGCCACACATTGCACGAACAAAACTTGATTTGATTTTTGTAACAAAGTACCTAGCAAGTCAGCATCTCTCTGATTATTTCCCTGAGTTGGTGGGAACTGACCGGCTTGTCTAAAAAAATGGAAACGCCCAGGTTCAAGGCCGCCTGCCGATCCCGCTCTTGGCCGCTGCCGGTCAAAAAAGCGATGGGCAGCTTGTCGAATGCCGTGTCGGCCCGGATGTGGGCCACCAATTCCAGCCCGTCCATCTCCGGCATAGAGATGTCGATAATCGCCACGTCAACCGGATATTGGCCCAGTAAATCTAACGCTTTTCGCCCATTTTCGGCCGTCAAGACGCCAAGGTCCATCTTACGAATGATCAGGCCCAACGTGCGATGAATAATCAATGAATCGTCTACAATCAAAATGGTTGCCACACAATGCCTCGCTTTTCGTCTTCTATTGCAGAATCTAATATCGCTTCAACAAATGCCAACAGTTATTGTTTGGCTGCGGCTGATAGGAGACTGATTCAAGCAGTTGGGTCATCAAATACAAGCCACGCCCGCGCTCCTGAAAAATGTCTGGCTCTGGCACGTCGCCTAACACATACACAGGGCCGTCACAGGTCTGGTGAGTGTGCCAGCTTTCCATGGGCGGCCATTCCTGGGCTTGGGGGTCATAGGCACGGCCGTTATCTTCCAGCACCACTTCAATTGTCCGGTTCGCCGCATTGGCCTGCACTGTAATAAAAATGAACCGTGCCGCTTCGGCCTCATACGCATGGTCGATGACGTTCATGCACGCTTCATGGGCGGCCAGGTAAATTTCCTCGGCCAGCGACTCCCAATTGGTCAGATACCCCAATTCGGCCAATTCCTGGGCAACGGCCGTTATCGACGCATGTAGCACCACCGAGAACCGAGAATCGCCTGGCAAAATCAGACGAATGGTTGAATCAGACATTAGGAAACCTCCCGTATTTTTTTCGCTTTGCCTGCCTCTGATTTGGCGGGGTCGGCCGCAGCCCGCAGCGCCGCCTCGACCGAATCGAAGAGCGGGAACACCCGATCCAATCGAGCCAATTCCAGGGTGCGCCGCACGGCCGTAGATGGCGCGCAAATCGCCACCCGGCCACCGGCAGCCTGCCCTCGTTTGAAAGCCGCCAGCAGCACGCCAATGCCCGCGCTGTCGATAAATTTCAGCTGCTGCAAGTCCACGAGCAAATCAGATAGTTGACTGGCCAGCAGCCGCTGCATTTCTTTGTTCAACAGGTCGGCATTGTCGCGCACCAATTGGCCCTGGCAGGTTAACACGGCCGTATTCGCCGAGCGCAGCCGCCGCACCTGAATGTCTAACCCGGCCGCCGTATGCCGATGCTGGTTATCGAAGGGTAAAAACACCGGCAGTTCCCGCCGCCGCAGCAAATGGCGCATGACTTGCAAGACAACCACCGGGCTGTTCACCCGCCCGCCGGCGCGCACCGACCCGTTTTCCACCGCTTGCCTGAAGTCGGCGGCCGTTTCGCGTGGAAACCAGGTGAACGTTTTGCCAATCATGGTCAGATAATGGGCGTCGCTGCTGCCCAGGGCAGGGTGATTGGCGTGACGCCGGTTGTAGACGGCCGTTATCCAATTGGCATACAGCTCCGTCGGCACAGAGCTGCGCGCTTCCACACCATCCAGAGGCAGCGCGCCAATCTGGCGGCCAATCCCGTGGAAATCGGTGAACGGCAGCAAATGGGTAAACGGATGCGCGGCAATCGCCAGACCGCCTTGCTCGTGGATCGCCGTCACCGTGTCGGCCGCGCTCAGCCCTTCCGGTATATCCTCTTCGATAAACAAAGCCAAAATATGCCCATGCGCCGAACTCACCTCCACGCCTTTGATCACTTCCAGGTTGGCGAAGGTATCCCGGTGTTTTTGCCAGTAGGCATAGGCCACCCGCGCGCCGTCGATGGTGTTGTGGTCGGTTATGGCAATCACACGTAAATCGGTGTGCGTGACCACGTAATTCACCACCGCTTCCGGCTCGTGGAGGCCGTCGCTAAAATTTGTATGAATGTGGATGTCTGCTTTACTGTAACCGTTCATGGCTGCTCCGGCCGATCTGGCCCTATCTCACAAACCATTTGCTGTAAACCGCGTGTTCGGCCCTCATTGCGGACCAGGGTATCAGGTGGCAACGGCCGTGTGCCGGGCAAATGAGGCCACCGCCTGGTTCTGCTCACCAAAAATCTCAAACGCCCGATCCAAATGAGTCATTTCAAAAATAATCAACACCGGCTGAGGCAGCGCACACAGGCGCAGGTCGCCGCCATTCTGGCGGCAGCGCTTCATGCCCGTCACCAACAACGAAAGCGCGCGCGTGTCGATGAAGGTAACGTCATTCAGGTTGATCAAAATGTGCGTGCGGGTTTGCGCTTCCTGTTCAGCCAGCCAGGCCTGCACCTCTGGGACCTGATGGGCGTCAAACCGCCCGGCTAAAGCCAAAATTTCAACGCCCTCAACAGACTGTATGTTTAGCTGGTTATTGGTCATAATTTCCTTCCATATTTTTGTGACAACAAATCCTTGTGGATTCCATGACGGTTTCAGAGGCGATTGATCATTCGCCAGATACTCCCTGCGGTTTTTATACCGGTAGTATGTCGGCTTCTTTCTCTAACGATTGCGGCATTTGCTGGCCGGTGCGCCGTTCTTTCCAGGCAAGCGCGCCATCCCAGAGCAGCAGCGTCAGCAGCAGGGCGCTCATCAACGCTACCTGCACCATCACCACCTGGATGAGGCTGGCGTGGAACTGCCAGAGCAGCAGCACTTGTGCCGCCCCGCCGACAACGGCGATGACCGAGCCGGTTCCATTGCCGATAGACAGGCGGTAGGTGATAACGACGTTGGCCAGGGCGTACACGGCCGTTGCCAGCGCATACCGCCACAACAACGGCGCCACCGACATATAAGCCTGACCAAACAACACATTCACAATCAACTTCGGAATCACCAATGTCGCCACAAAAATCGCCCCCGACACCACCAGCACCAATCCCAGCGAAAGGTACAACAGATGCCGGTGTGGTTCTCCTTTCTTGTGTTTTTGGGCCACAATGGGGAACAAAACCGTCACCACCGACCAGGTAGCAAAAAAGACGATGCGTCCGATCAGCGCCAGCGCCGCATACAAGCCGGCTTCTTCGGCCGCAAAAAAGCGTTTGACAATTAAAATATCGCTGTTGTTAATTAAGATTTGGCTGACGTGGGCAATAATCACCGGCACAGCGAACAAAGCCACCGCTTTGCGCGCTTCCGGGCTGATGACCGGCGCGGCGGGCAGGCTGTTTCCGGCGGCTCGCGCCACCAGCCATGTCGCCACGAACGACAGTGTCAGTGCGCCGACGGCCCCATTCACTGCCCAGCCAATGGCCACAAACGTCACGCCGGCCGCCAGCCGCACCCACATTTCGGCCTGGTAACTCAGCGCCAGACGGCCGAATCGCGTTTGCCCTTGCAGCACGCCCCGGTCTACGCCCTGAACAAAATAGAGGGGTAGCCCGATGCTTAAAATCACGAACGGCCAGGCGGAGGCCGTATGGAAAAATTGCTGCCAGTACGGCGCGCCCGCTCCCAAAACCAGCAGCAGCAGCCCGCCAAGCCCCCATGCTAACCGACTCATCCAGCGGCGCACGCCGGCCAGTTCGTCGGCGGCGTTGTCGGCAGTGTGGATGGCCGCAAACCGGGCGGCCGTGAGTTGGAAGGTGGCGGTGATGAAGGTGATCATCAACATCAGGGTGACGATGAGGCTGAGGTCGGAAAAGGCTTCTGGCCCAAGCCAGCGCCCCAAGATGAGGTTGAATAGATAGTTGCCGGCATTGACCACGGTCATGCTGGCGAACAGGAGCGCGCCGCCGGACAGGATGCTGCCGGAACGGCCGTTGCCCGCTTCATCTCCCTTCTCGCCCTGAAAGCGTGATATGAGCCGTAATTTGTTCATGATTAAAATGCGTTCACCGCTTCGCCAGCGGTAGCGAACATGGCAAAGACCTGATCGAAGCGCGTAAGCCGCAAAATGCGCATGGCTGTTTCGTTAGACGGCCGTACCAACCGCACATCTCCGCCTACCTGCCGCGACCGCTTCAACAAATTCACCATTACCGCCACCCCGGCGCTGTCCATAAACGACACATCCGTCAAATCGACGACAAAATTAACCGCGCCATCAGCCAGCAGACTATCGATCTCGGCGCGCGCGTTGGGCGCATTAAACGCATCCAGACGGTCGGAAAACGTAAGCACCACAATCCGTTTCGTTTGTTCAACTACTTGCAAATTTCCCATTGTTATCCATTCCTTTGATTACCAAAATGGTTTGATCATCTTCTTGCGGGTGGCCCTGACTAAATTCAGTAATCGTCTCAAAAACCGCCTGCACAATTTCCGCCGCCGGTCTGTCGGCAAGGCTGTCGATAAGCGCGATTAAGCGTTCATAATCGAACATCTCACCTGCTTCGTTGCGGGCTTCGTTAAAGCCATCGGTAGCCGCCACCAGCACATCCCCGCAGCCAAAAGCCAATTCTTCGGCCGTGGCCAGGTTGACCGGCAGCACGCACAGCGGCGCGCCGGTCACTTCCATCAGATAAGCCGGGCCGCCTGCCGGTCGATGAATGACGGGCGTGTGTCCGGCATTGACATACGTCATCCGGTGTTCGCGTGGCTGCCAGTTGGCGATAAACAGGGTGGCAAACATGCCCACATCCGTAAAATCGTCATACAAGACTTCGTTGGTGCGGTCGATAAACGTTTGCAACGAATTGTTGGGCAGCAGGCGTAACGCATTGCGCATCGTTGTGCGCGTCATGGCCATTAGCAAGGCCGCCGACATCCCCTTGCCGGAAACATCGCCCAAGGCAATAAACAGGCTGTCGTCGGGCTGTTTCAGGCAGTCGTAAAAGTCACCGCCGACGCTGAGCGCGGGTCGGCAGGCGGCGGCCATTTCCAGGCAGGGGAGTTGGGGTAGTTTTTGGGGCATCAGGTTCATTTGCACGGTGCGCGCCAGGGCCATTTCGGTTTGTGAGCGGGTCTGCGCGATTTGCGCCTCGTGTAGGAGTGTGTTTTCGATTTGTGATTCGGCATATTGCGCTACTGTTTCTAGCAGTTTGATGGCCGGTGACCCAAACGCCCCATATTTTTTGTTGATAATTCCGATGGCTGCCAGGGTGCGGTTTTGTATGTGCAGTGGCAGAATCAGGATGCTGTTGATGTTATGTGGCAGGAGGAGGGAGGTGGTGGGACGGCCGTTGCTCAACAACTGCCGATCATGGGCCAGCACCCGGTCGATCAAGGGAGTTAATGTGTTTTCGTCTACCGGTATGGGCGCCTGGGCGATCAATCGTTCTTCCCGAGACTTTTCAAACCAGATAAATGCGGTGTCCACGGTGAACAATTCGCTGGTTGCCTGCGCCAATGCCTGCAACAAGCCAATCAGGCTCGTCTGATCGTGGGTGGAATGGACGATGTTGTAGAGCGCGAGGAGTTGGTCTTGGGTATCCACCAATTCGACTGTCACCGACTCTATCTCCTGTTCGGTCAGGCTGAGTCGGGCCAGAAAGGCGGCCTGGGCTTCCAATTTGGCCTGAACGGCCGTGCCCGATATGCCACAGACAAATAATTCTCCCTCGGCCAGCCCCTGAAACACGATTGGAGCGCATAGCGGCGTGTGTAGATCCAGGCTTTTGGGCGGCCAATCAGCTAAAACTCGCCCCCTGGATCGTATGCCAAATTTGCTCGCCCCAGAGACCAGCCAGGCGTGCGCCAGCGCTTCAATTTCTGGCCGATAAATGTCGAGAATTACGTTTAACATCAAGACTTCCCCAATTGGCTGATTCTGATTGATGTTGGAGTTTCCAGATTGGTCCAATCTTCAAGATCGGACCAATCTTCTCGCGTTAAAACCCCAGGGGTTTGATACCCCAATAATCCAAATTCTCACGAGCGGACCCCAAGGGTCTGCATAGTTCCCCAAAAATGTAGGAACCCAAAGTTTTGCAAATGCGTCTAGCGGCGCAAAATCTGCTGCACGTGCAGTAAATACCAATCGACCACTTCGTTGATGGGCAGCCCGCGCGAGGCCATGAAGTTTTGCGTGCCTAGCGCTCTTCGTCGATCCGGATCGTCGATTACGCGGGCCACTGCGTCGGCCAGGCTTTGCGCGTCATCCGGTTCGAAAAACTCGCCTGCGTAGCCTTCTTCGGCAATCACTTCAGCAAAATCGCCGATATGGGGCAACACGGCCGCTTTGCCATAATCACCCGCCTGATGCAGCACACCGGAACTGCCGGTGGTGCTGGTGTAAGGGAAAACCACCACCGCCGCGTCGCCAAAAATGCGCGGCACATCCTCTTCTGCAATGTAGCCGGTGTAATGGATGCCGGGCACATCGGCGTAGTGCGTTTGCATCTTTTCCAGGTAGCCAGGGGCGTTTGGGCTGTCGCTGCCGGCGATGATCAGCTGTGTGGCGGCACGGCCGTTGCTGTTCAGCAGCTTAAACGCCTCAATCAAGGTATCGACTTTTTTATACGTGCCAAATTTGCCAAAGGTCATAATCTGCATGGGGCCTTGCGGTAGATCAAAGGAGGGCTGCGTCACTTCGTCGTCGAAGGAGCCATGCGGGGCCAACAGGATGTTTTTGGCTTTGTATTTGGTTTGCAAGATTTCTACGTACTTGGGGATGGTCAGAGCGACCAGGTTTGCCGCCAGCACCAGGCGCGTGGTTATGGTTCCGGCAGCGCGAATGATCAGTTCCATCAGGCGGTTGGCGGCAAAACCGGCGCTGCGCAGATCGACCGTTTCCATGATGTTGTGCAGCAAAACAACGGAGGGGAAGCCGTACAACCGCAGCAGCGCGGGGGCCAGCAAGCCCAATGTGGCGGCTACTTTGCCATCGCCAAAGGAGGCGAATTGGATGTTGAACATGACGACGTCGGGTTTGAGGGCGCGCACGGCCGTTAAAATTCGCAGGGCATTCTTTGGATCATTAAAACGCCAGCAGGGAACTACGCGTAATGGCGCGCTGCCCTCAAGCGGCGTACTCACCTCATCGTAGGTCTGCCCAGACGGCAGTTCGTCTACCAGCAAAATCACCTCGGCCACTTCCGGCTTCAGCCGCAAGTAGCGCACAAAATGGTAAGCATATTCGTTCAGAGACCCTGCGCCAGGCGGGTGGGTCGTTACCAGGGCAAAGCATAATTTTTGGTCAGGCATAACGTCCTCGCAAATCGTTCATCTTAATTTTCATCAAATCACGCAGGAATCGCTGCGCTTCTTTGGTGGTATCGACTTTAGAACCGGGTGCATCGATCCAGGTTACCGGCACTTCGGCGATGCGGTAGCCAAATTTCTCTGCCAGGTACAAAATCTCCAGGTCGAACGAGAAGCCCATCAGGGTTTGTGTGCGATGGAGCCGCTGAGCGGTCTCCTGGGTGTAGAGTTTGAAGCCGCATTGGGTATCTCGCACGCCAATGCGAAAGACGTGGTTCACAATCCAACGCAGCCCGCCGCTTAAGACGCGCCGTTTTAATGATTTGTTGGCTTCTTCGGCTCCGTCGGCTGCGCGAGAACCGACGGCGACGTCGTAGCCTTCTTCGCGCAGTTTGTGCAACAGATTGGCCAGTTCTTCGATGGGCGTGGAATTATCGGCGTCGGTAAAGAGGATGTATTGGCCTTTGGCGGCCAACATGCCGCGCTGCACGGCGCTGCCTTTGCCCCCATTTTGCGGCGCTTTGAGCAGGCGCAAATTCACCAGACCCAGCCCTTCTACCAGAGCGACGGTTTCGTCTTTGGAACCGTCGTCGGCGATGATCAGCTCCCAGGTCAACCCCATATCTGAAACGTGGGAGGCAATGGCGCCGATGGTGGGCACGATACGTTCTTGCTCGTTGTAGGTGGGGATAACGATAGAAAGCAGCGGGTCGGTTTCCAGCGGCGTCGTTTTCCAAATTTTGTATTTCTGATAGGACATTGTTTCCTCCAGGTGGTCTGGCACTGCTTGACCGGATCATGAATTTCATTGGAATTTTTTCGCTCGGCCTGAAAGCGCCGAGTTGGAAGATATTTTCTGCTTTGTTGACTAGCATAGGAGGGAACGGCCGTTCACCCAATATGACCGAAGTCATAGGGGAGGCAAAAAAAGGGGGGTTTCTCCCCACTGCGGTACTATTTTTCGGCGTTTGCCGGAATTATTCACTGCCCTTTCACACCGGACGGGCTTGTCTAAACAAATGGGAGTTCGGCTAAAATAGGCTGTATGGCAGATAACAAAAAGCAAGGGCGATTGCGCATGATCGCCAAACCGCAGGGTGTGTTGGCGGACGCCGACGCGTTTGTTTTATTGGGGTTCGGTCTGGGTGTGGGGGCAGACGGCCGTCTCGCCCCAGGCGTTAGTAATTTGGCGCTGGCCAAGTGGGTGGTGGCCCATAACCCGCTGCGCCTGCCCACCATCACCCAGGAAGGCACTTACCTGGCTCTAAAAGAATTGGAAACGGCCGTGCCCTCGCTGGCCGTAGACACCTGGGTTATCAATTTGCCCCACGATCCCCGTGTCCATGTAGATACGCATGGCGCGGCGCTGCAAGTGTGGCTCATTTTTAACAATACTGGCATCCGCCGGCCGGTGCTGGTGACGCATCCTTACCAGTCGGAGCGGGCGCGGCGTATCTTTGCCAAGCTGCCGCTAGACGAACTGATCTTGCCGCCTATAGAGGCAACGGCCGTGCCCTTTGATCCCACTTCCGACCAACGTTGGACGCGCAGCCTGTTCTGGTATGTTATCTTTGAATTTTTTATGGCGCGGCCCATCGGACGTCTGTTTGGCTGGTTGTGAGCGTGGAGTTCGGCAGAGGAGACGATCTGCGCACAGGCGCAGCACCTTAAATGACGGGATACGGGTGAACACGGATTCTTAGCCGTGTTCACCCGCGTCAATCTGTGCCCTATTTTTGAAGGAGAAAGGTTTGGCTCCGGTTGGTACCAGTTTGCTATGCCATGCCGTGAAGTCGAGGTGAAAAAGTGGCGCGGGGCTGCAAATCCAGACGTATCCTATGAGGGATGAGCAGTCCGATGAACGAATTACCCGCCGGGACCGACCCCGCGCTTACGCCTGACGAAACGACCCTAAGGGAAAACGGCCGTGTCCTCCAAACCAACCAGGTCAGCGCCTTCATCGCCCGGCAAAACCCCTATCTGCTCACCGCGCTAATCATCTGCCTGGCTTATCACGCCACCCTCTCCTTCTACACCTACACCCGCACCTACGACGCATTCGTCCACATATTTTTTGGCGACCATTACGCCCGCTCCTGGTTTGATCCCTGGGATTCTCGCTGGTACACCGGCTTTACCCTCACTAGCTACCCGCCAGGCTCCCAGCAAACCATCGCCCTGCTCTCCAACCTGGTCGGGTTAGGATACGCCTTCGTCATCGCTCAAACCTTCGCCCTGCTGATGTGTACCGTGGGTATTTACCGTTTCTCCAAAATATGGGTTAGCGAGGAAGCCGCCGGTTACGCCGCCCTCCTGTTTGTTTTTTCCTCCAGCATCACCGAGACGGTCCACGTTTTTGGCCAACTGCCCACTACGTTTTCCCTGGGTTTTTTGTTAAACGCACTGCCCTTTGTTTATCGCTGGCTGGACAAGGGGGAGTGGAAAATACTATTTGCTGCCTGGGCGATGAACGCCGCCACCACCGCCGGGCATCACGTAACCACCCTCTTTGGCGCGGTCTTTTTTGTCGCCCCGGTGATCGGTTTGGCGATAGTGGAAAAATTTCGCACGCCGCTGCCGGAAGAACTGACCCAACGCCCGGCCAAAGTGACTCGCAAAAACCTGAAGCCGCTGCTCTTTCGCCGCCTGCGCCGCATTGTTCCGGTCACGTTTCGCGCGGGCATCTACGGCGTCGGCATGATCGCCGTTTTGGTGCTTGTGGTGCTGCCTTACTGGTTATGGAGCCGTTCCGATCCGATTACCCAGGTGTCCATCCCACATGCCTCGCGCGACTCGTTTCTGGTGAACACCTCCGCCGGGCTGGTTTTTTGGTTGGTTCCGTATGGCGTCACGCTGCTGATTTTGCCGTATGTGGTCTACAAAGGGTTTTCCACCAGGGCATGGCCGCTGATGCTTTCCTGGTGTTTGTTATTTTTTCTGGGGACGGGCGGCACAACGCCTTACCCTAAACTGCTCCTGGGCGGGGCGTTTGAGATTTTGACTCTAGACCGATTTACATTTTGGGCCACGATTGTGCTGCTGCCGTTTGCCGGAGAATTTGTGCGGAGTATGCGCCACGGCCGTTTCGCCCGCTATCTCAACGAACAATTCGGCCAATTCACCTGGCGCGCCGCCCAAATTGGCCTGGTTCTCAGTTATGTTCTCGCCTCCATATTTGTCGCCAACCTGACCCAATTCCGCCGTTTCCAACCCGCGCCCATCGATATCAACCCCATCGTACGCTTCATGGAAAAAGACGAACATTGGCGCTGGCGCTACCTCACCCTCGGTTTTGGCGATCAGGTTGCCTGGCTCAGCGCCCACATGGAAGCCAACATGATCGACGGCAACTACCACTCCGCCCGCCGCCTGCCCGAACTTACAACAACGCCCATCGAGCGCTTGGAAGGGGCCAAATACAGCGGCATACCAGGGATTGGTTCCTTGCAGCAATTTTTAGCCGTGCCGGACAAGTACAACCTCAAATTTGTCTTCTCCAACGACCAGTTTTATGATCCGCTGCTGTTTTTTTCTGGCTGGCATCGCTTGCAGCGCCTGGAAAACGGCATCATGGTCTGGGAAAAAGGGGATATCCCGCCGCTGCCGGAAGTGCTGCCGCGCAAAGATATTCCCACCTATCAAAAAATCATGTGGGGCACAGTGCCCATGGGCGCGCTGATTTTGGGGATGATGGTGATGACGGCCGTTTTCTGGCTGCCACCCGCGCAACAATTAGCCAACTTCCTCGGCCTCACCGCGCTTGTGCGCCGCGCCGACTTACTGCGCTGGCCCCGCCCGCTGTTTGGGCGCGTCTGGGGCTGGCTGGACAGCCGCCTGCTCCGCTGGTCGGCCGTGCCTGAAGACGACAATTCACGAGTGCTGCGCTGGCAGGTCTGGCTGGATTGGATCCAGTCGCTGCCCCGGCCCAGACCCGCGCCTCCTTCGGCGCGGTTGGTGCGTTCGCTGCTGCTGCTGGTTATCCTGGTCATGGGCACGGCCGTTGCCCTCACCCTGCGTCACAGGCAAGTCACGGACCCTGTTCATCTGGTCGAAGCCTACTACGACGACCTCGACTTTCGGCGTTTCAGTCTGGCTTATGAACGTCTGGACCCCGTCGCTCGCCCCACATACGATCAATACCTGCTGGAAATGTCGGTTACAAATGGCCTGGTGGCTTCGTATGGCAAATTAGACAGCGTGGTGGTGCGCGTCGTCGAGCGCGAGCCGGACCGGATCGTGGTCCAGGCTGAAAGCACCCTCATTACCGCCGTGGATTATTACACCACAACCCGCCAGCACGTATTGCTGCTGCGTGACGGCCGTTGGGTCATCCAACCCGACACCCCTGATGTCACCATCCCGCCGGACGCTTTTTTTCGCAAGGGTGTTGTCGATTGGTATGCGGCCGGACGCCGCCGTGTTACCACCACACCCACGGCCTTTGGTGATGTGTTAGACCGTCCCGAACTGCAAATTTTGTCGGCGCGGCTGGTGTGGGTAAACGGCCGTTACAGCGTCGTCGGCGAACTCATCAACACCGACAACGACCCGGCCGACATCACCGTCGCCGCCCACCTCTACGACAAAGACGGCCAGATAATTGTCTGGTACAACGCCCAACAGGCGCTCATCCACAAACTCCTGCCCAAAGAAGTTACCCCGTTTCGGGTCGATTTTGAAGGCGTGGCCGGCCTGACACTGGCCGGTCAGCCTGCGCCCATCGAGTTTGAACCCAACGCTTTCTTCCCGTTGGCCATAGAAAATCCGCCGACATCGTTTGCCGTTTACGGCCGTGCGCTGGTAACCACCTATGATCTTGAACGGGAAGTTGCCGCCCAGGATATTCAAGCCTGCGTGGACGCCGACGGCCGTATTCATCTCACCGGCCGCCTGCACAACACCGGCACACAGGAAGCCACCATCCCCCACATTCTCGTCACCCTCTACGATGCCCAAAACCGCGTCCAGTGGGTTGATGATTTTTACCAGGAGGAAGGCGTTCGGCCGCAGCGGACCCAACCCTTCGACCTGCTCCTGACTGCTTACCAGGATGTGGCCGTGCTGCTGGACAACGGGGATGTGTACGCCAACATCCTCCAGGAAGAAATTAACCCCAGCGCCAACTGGGCCGAACGTATCCCCCTGCCCGAAGGCGCGGGTTACGCCTCGCTGCGTGTCAGCGTGAACTATTTTGTGGGAGGCACGCAGTGAAGCTCCGACCCATTCGCCGCTTTGTCTGGTTGGCGCTGCTGTTGGTGTTGATGGCGTGTCGCGCCGCGCCGATGGAAACGCCGTTTGTGCTGACGGGCAGCCTGCCCATCAGCGCGCCGCGCACGGCCGTTGTCGGTGAGCCGGTTGTGGTGACGGTGGGTCCGGTGGCTGCGCCCGACCAAACGGCCGTTACCCTGACGGCCGTTGGCAGCTATGGCCCCATCGTGCTGCGGTCTACCTTTCTGGGTGGCAGCGCCTGGTTTCAAATCCCGGCGCACCTGACCACCCATTCCGGCGCGGTGACGCTTTTGGCCGCCTCCGGCAGCGCGCGCGGCCAGGCAGACCTGGACTTGCAGCCGCAGAAACCCATCGAGCCGATTACGCCGCTGGTGGGCGCGCGGTCCATCATTGCCGATGGCGGGCACTACGCCATGTCGGTCGTCGTGCCGTTTGATCGTTTTGGCAATCCGGTGGCCGAGGGCACGGCCGTTCATCTGCGTATCCTCCACCCTGGCAACGTCTTGCAGGAAATCCAGTCGCCTGTGCGCCATTTGCTGGCCTGGGAGCGTGTCTACAGCCGCACCATCGCCGGGCGCGCCCTGATCAGCGCTGAAGTTGAGGGCCAGCATGGGCCAGAAAGCACTCTGGAAGAAATAGCCGGTTGGCCTGTTCCTTTTGCCCTCACCGCCGAACCGGCTGCGCTGCCCGCCGATGGTTCCCAACTGCTCGCGCTGCGCACGGCCGTCATTCAGGATCGTTTTGGCAATCTTATGCCCGATGGCACACAGATCACCTTCGTGGCTGTGGGTCCGGCCGGCGATACGCGCATTATCCCGGCGCAAACCCTGGACGGGGTGGCCGAAACCATGATGCAGGCGCCGGCTTCGCCCGGCGTTTATCTGGTGAAGGCGACTATTCTGGGCATGGAAAGCGCCCTGCTGCGCATCGCCTTTACGCCGGGTCCGGCGGTGGGCAGTTTCCCCGTCCGTGTGGCGGTGGATTCGGCTCAGGCGATGCTGCGCCTGACGGCTGGTCCGATTACGGCCGTTCTTCAGCAATATGTTCCCGATGGCACGCCCGTCGTTTTCACCATCACCGCGCCAGACGGGCAGATGTGGTCGGAAACGGCCGTTACCGATGCCGGGTATGCCTCTGTTGATATACGGCTCGCGCACCTGACCAGCGGTGCGTACACGGCCGTGGCCGCCGCCGGTTCCGGCCAGGGGACCACACGGTTCAGTGTGCCATGAGCGTCGACTATGTCTAAGACTCGGCTCAAAATCGTCCTCTGGCTGATATTGGGGGTGACGGCCGTTACCCTGGTTTTGGGCACGATCACCAGCGCTGCCCGTCTGATCGCCTATTTTCAAGCAGGCGCGGATCCCGCTTCTGCGCTCCACATTGTGCCCAACGTGCCGCCCGATTTGCAAGTTGCGCTGGCCTGGCTGCCCGATGACGCCGATACTGGCCGCCAGATGGAACCACTCACCCGCACCCAGATTGAATCGGCTTATTTGCGCGCTTGGTTTCAGTGGAACATCTCCTATCTGCGCGGCGAGCCGTATGGATTGCAAACCTACTTCGTAGGTCCGGCTTTGGCCGCCGCTGATGAAGCTGTGCTGGCTGCCGGACTGCAAGGCTTTTCGCTGGCCCAGACTGACCTGTCTCACCAGCTCCAGCTCCACTTTTACGCCGCCGATGGCTCGATTGTCTCGCTGACAGCCCACGATGTTCTGGTGGCCCAAATTATCCGCGACGCTGCGGGCGCGCCTATTTTTTCCGGTGTAACCCAGGCTGATTATGACGTGGTGATGATGTTGGAAGATGGCAATTGGCGCGTGCGTCATTGGGTGCGCCGCCGGGCGGTACCGCTGGCTGTGGCGACGCAAGTGGCAGAAGTTCCGGCCGATTTCGTGCGTGTGGATGGCGGGCAGTTGCTGGTGGGGGAACGGCCGTTTCCCATCCGCGGCGTCAATTATTATCCCCAGGCCACTCCCTGGCTGGCATTCTGGCCTGCTTACGATCCGGCCATCATTGAACAAGATTTGGGACAGATTGAGTCTCTTGGGCTAAACACCGTGCGCATTTTCGTGCCCTATCCTCTGCCCAAACCCGATCCCCTGGCCGACGGCCCGCCCGCCGCCGATGTAGACTCGGAAGCGCTTTTCCGGCAAAATCTGGCCGATTTTTTGGACAAGGCCGAGAGCCATCACCTGAAAGTGATCGTGACGCTGTTCGATTTTCGTACCGATTACCAGATATTGCTGTGGCCCAACGCCGACCGCGCGTTGGCAGCCATTGTGCCTTATTTTGCCGATCATCCGGCTGTTTTGGCCTGGGATCTGAAAAACGAACCGGACCTCGACCAGCCGGGGAACACGCCGGAAATGGTCAATGCCTGGTTGGAGTACATTGCCTGGCAAGTGCGCCGTCAGGACGCCAACCATTTGATCACCATTGGCTGGAGCGAGAGCGAGGCGGCGGCGCAGTTAGCCGAGGTGGTGGATTTTGTGTCGTTTCATGAGTATGGCGCGCCGGCTGATTTGCCGGAGAAATATGCGCAGCTGCGTACGGCCGTGCCCCACAAACCCATCGTGCTGACCGAATTTGGTCTGTCTACCTGGAATAGTTCCTTCTTCCCCGGCGGCCACACGGAAAATGAGCAGGCGGTTTATTACGCTGCCATGCGGCAGGCCCTGGCCGAAACCGACGCTGCCGGTTATATCGCCTGGACGCTGTATGATTTTGCCAGCGTGCCGTCGAACGTGGCCGGACGCGCGCCCTGGCGAATCGGATCGCAGGAGCATCTGGGTATTCTGCACGCGGATGGCGCGTCTAAGCCGGCCGCGCTGCTGTTGGGGGAAACGAGCGACTGGGGGGTGAAACGGCCGTTTTTCCTGGCCCGCTTCCTAAAACCATTCTGGCGCACGATTTGGATCGTGTTGGGCGGTTGTATTCTGGGCGGCATCTGGTTGGCGCGGCGCAAACGCGCGCCAAAACCAGACGCCCTACCAGCCGATTGTAACCAGTAGACACCAACCTGGTGGCGTTACTGAATTCCCTGAGGAACGAAAATTGAATAATTTACACGTGTAGATTGGTCCAATTTCAGAAGATTGGACCAATCTTACGCATGTTATTTAATTTTCAAACCTGAGCCAGCGCGCCCTGGTGTCAGACTGAAGGCTCAGGGGCGATGGTGATGATGACCTTTCCTCGGGCGTGCCCTGCTTCAAGATACCGGATGGCTACGGCCGTTTCGCTCAACGGATAGCAGCGGTCGATAACCGGTATAACTTTGCCAGATGCCAGTAGTTCTGAAATAAACACAAGATCGGCCTGATCTGATTTGGCCGTGGCCATCAGACCAATGCGCTGTTGACTGGTTTTGGATGCCCAGGCTCCGAGGGTGATCACCTGAAACAATTGCGCCAGCGTTGTAAAGCCAGCCACCACACAAACGCCCTCCGGCTTCAGCGCCCGCTTATAATCCGCAACCGTGCGGTTGCCGACCGCATCATAGATCAGATCATACTGCTGCCCGGTTTTGGTGAAATCTTCTCGCGTGTAATCAATGACATGGTCGGCCCCAAGCGAGCGCACCAGCTCCAGATTGCGGCCGCTGCACACGCCGGTGACTTCCGTATCGAACGATTTGGCAATCTGCACGGCAAATGACCCCACGCCGCCCGAAGCGCCGTTGATCAGGACCTTTTGTGCCGGCTGAATTTGGCCTGAGTTTCGCAGACCTTGTAAAGCGGTGAAGGCCACGACGGGAACGGCCGTTGCCTGCACAAACGATAAATTTGCCGGCTTTAGCGCCAGATTTTCTTCCCGCGTGCACACATACTCAGCAAAACCACCCGTAGACACATCGCCAAATACCGCGTCACCAGGTTTAAACTGTGTCACTTTGTCGCCAACCGCCTCCACATGTCCGGCGATGTCGGCGCCAAGAAATATATTTTTAGGTTTCCGAAACCCATCTGATAAACGAACCAAAAACGGCGCTCCGCGCATTCGATGCCAATCCAGAGGGTTGGCGGCTGCGGCCACCACTTTCACCAACACTTCATTCTCTTTGGGCGTCGGTTTCGCCACCTCTTTTAACTGCAAAACATCGGGTGAGCCGTATTTTTCAAAGACAATCGCTTTCATGCGCGTTCTCCTGTCGTCGTTGGTAATCCTTCTCCTACCCATTCATCCATCGAACCGTCGTACACCGCGACGTTTTCATTGCCGGCCATCAAATGAGCCATGCCGTTCACCGTCGCTGCGATGCCACCGCCACAATAGGTGATAATCCGTTTGTGCTGCGCCTCTTCCCGCAAGCGCCGGGCGATTTCCTCATTCGGCACAAAAGAAGCCATCCCGTGCATCAGGCTATCGCAGGCCAGCAGCGAGGAGCCTGTGATATGACCTTGCGCATAACTTTCCGGCGTCAGTGTGTTAACAACGCAGGTCTCGCCATCTGCCAGCGCTGCCAGAACTTCTTCTTTACTGGCGAACATGGTGGGTCGAAGATGGGGGGTAAAGGTGACGGCCGTATACTGCCTGGCTCCTTGCTCGATTTTGCCGCCCGCCTCCTGCCAGGCAGCCAGCCCGCCATTGAGAACGCGCACATGATGATGACCTGCATAGCGCAGCAGCCACCAGGCGCGTGTAGCGCAGGGAAAATACCCCGACGTATAAAAAACCACTTCCGAATCTTCAGCAATGCCGATCTGGCCGATTTGTTTGCCCAGCTCTGCTTCAGGCAGCGCCATAAACTCGTATTTACTATTGGCGTCTGAGAAATCCTCGTGGTCAAAAAAGGCTGCGCCCGGGATATGACCTTGTAGATACCCATCATAGGCGGTTGGGTCAGATTCGCCTCTGAAAAATAGAATGGTGGCGTCGTAAATTCGTAGGCTGCCATTGTCCAATTTTCCAAGCAATTCGTCTGCTTCAATCAACATCGTGTTTCGATCCATGTATTCAATCTCCTTCGAAAGTATGGTAGCGCAGAGAAAAAAGCTGCGAATTCTGCAGCATCTGCGGATTCTCATCCGTGGTGTTATGCTCCACTCATGAAGTCTAATGTAGGTTATTTAGCCGCGTTCCTTTGGGGCTGTACAGTTAGGGAAATTATTGGCTGTCAGATTCGTCTGTGTTGTCCATTCCAAGGCAAATGACAGAAAGTAGTGGCAGGCCTAGATTACGCACTTTTTTTAGCAAGCCATATAAGGCTGCCTGGTCGGCGATCTCGCCGGTTAAGAGCGTGTCCTCACCTTGTTGTGTGATCCGCAGGCCGCCGAACCAATCTGTCCATTGATGGCCCAGGTGGCCTTGCAGTCTGATTTGGTAGACCGCTGGCTGGTCTGATCTGGGTTGGTAATTTTGTAAGTGTGACATAGTTCTCTGTACCTGCCAGGGCTGCGTGTCGCAGCTGAGCCGTATGTTCGCTGTACAGAAAGCATATCGGGAACCCGGTGTTGGCGTATAGACACAAAAGTGTTGTTGGGGGGTGTTGTGTGTGGGCAGCGATGGTTTGATGAACGATTTATCTGCGGTTTTGCTGTGGGAGTTGGGGGAAACGGCCGTTCCCTCTCCTACACCAACCCTAATTCACGCGCACGAGCCACAGCTTCCGTGCGTCTTTGTACCGCCAGTTTTTCAAAGATTCGGCGGTTGTGGCCTTTTACCGTATTCAAAGCCAGGAAAAGCTGCTCACTAATCTCTCGATTGGATAATCCTTGGGCGATAAGCTGCAGCACTTCCAGTTCGCGTTGGCTCAGCGGTTCTGGCAGAGGGTGTGACGTGGATTTTGCTGTCTGGCTATCGGTTTGTTGGCCAAAAGCAGCCAGCAAATAGTGGATGTAAGTTGCGCCGCCAGCGGGCTGCGGCGGGAGTTTGCTGGCCATCGCTGCCAGCAGGCCAGCGATGGGCGGGCCTTCGTCTACAAAGAGGCGCACGAAACCTTCGGGTTCGGCCAGGGTGAGCGCTTCGGCGAGAAGGGACACGGCCGTTTCCTCATTTCCCAGCGCTTTATAAGCCACAGCCTGCAGCACCAACGCCCTGAGCCGTTCATCCGCCCAACCTTTGGCCTCCACCAACTGCCGCCAGGACGCCAGAATTGCCAGCGCTTGGGACGGGTCTCCTTGCGCCAGACAAACCCGTGCCTGGCTCATCGGGAGATCGTGCGTGGTCGCCAGTTCTGCAGCCGCAGCCAAATTGCCCTGTTGGAGCCACGTCAGCACTTGGGCGGCGGCAACCTCAGGCGCGCGATAGACATAGTGATGCTGGCGCACAGAGTCGCTGGCGCGGACTAAAATTGCGTGTGCGCCGGCTGTATCTCCCTGCGTTAGTTTTAGCCGGGCGAGAAAAACTTCGCTGGATACCTTGCGATCTACGCTGTTGTGAAATTGCCTTGCCAACTGCAGGCTTTGCTGCGCATGTTGTTGGGCGGCAGCCAGATTGTTCCATTCATACTGGATGCGCGCCAGACCCAGATGGGCGGCGCAGGCAACCGTCAGCGGCGGTTCTCCCACCAGCTGCAAGACGTTCTGGTAAGTTTCGGCGGCCAGATGGAGCTGGTTTTCGCCCCCTTGAATGTTGCCAACGCCCAACGACGACATGATGTGGATAATAAAATGCCCAATTGCCTGACTGGTAGACCGCGCTTCGGTGTACGCTCGTTTGGCCGCAGCCCGATCTCCCTGAAGTTCGGCGACGTAGCCCATGTTCCAGATGATGGATATGCGCACGGGCAGATTGTTCGGGTGCAGATATGCCAGGGCGCGTTGGGATTGTGTCTGGATGGTTTCCACCTGGTTTTGGGCAACGGCAAGCGTCGCGCGCATGGAGGCAATGCGGCCGATCAGATCGCGGGTCTTCTCGTCTGGTTCGGCGTGTTGAACGGCCGCTTCGGCCGCCTGCAGCTTCTCTTCGATGCCGTTGATTTGGCCGATAAACAGGTACGCGGAGGCATACGTTATCCACAACGAGGGGCTGGCATTCAGCACGGCCGTTGGCAGCGAAGCCAGCCAGTTCATGACAGGCGCAACCGCACCGCGAAAGAGCAGGGGCATCCCGCGTCCTTCCATCAGGCGCTCCGCGCGCTTAACATCATTGGCGGCGGCGGCGTGTTGAAACGCCTCTACTTCCAGATCGTTCTCTTCATACCACAAGCTGGCCCGAAGATGTAATTCGGCGATTCCGTGCGCCACGCTACGCGCCACGTCGTGCGCCACGCCACGCGCCACGTCGTGCGCCACGCCACGCGCCACGCCACGCGCCACGTCGTGCGCCACGTCGTGCGCCACGCCACGCGCCACGTCTGTTGATGAGGCCGAAAAGGTTTGCTGCAACCGCTGCTGCAGCAATTCGGCAAATAGATGGTGATAACGGTACCAACGCCGCTGGTTGTCCAGAGGCACAAGGAACAAATTGGCGCGTTCGAGGTAAGCCAGGGTTTCTTGGCCGGATATGTCCGGATCATGCAAAACCGCTTCGCAAAGCGGGCCGCACAGGCGATCAAGGATGGAGGTGCGCAGCAAAAACGTCTGAACGCTTTCCGGCTGTTGGTGCAGCACTTCTTCAACCAGATAGTCCAGCACAAAACGATGACTGCCGCTGAACGATTGGATGAATCCGGCCATGTCTTGGTTTCCCTGGGGGGAATTGGCGCCTTGTAGAGCAAGCGCCGCCAATTGCAGGCCGGCAACCCAGCCTTCGGTGCGGGCTTCCAGAGCGATGATGTCTTCGGCGGAGAGGGCGAGACCCATGACCTGGTTGAGGAAGGCGTCGGCTTCGTCGCGGGTGAAGCGCAAGTCGGTGGCCCGCAGTTCGGTTAGTTGCCCCTGAACGCGATACCGGGCGAGGGGCAAGGAAGGATCTTCGCGGGTGGTGATGACGATATGAATATGTGGCGGCAGGTGTTCCAGAAAAAAGGCGAGCGCATCGTCAACGGGGGTGGCGTCGATCCGGTGGTAGTCATCGAGGATGAGGATGATGGGGGTGGCGACGGCCGTTAACGCATTCAACAAAACCGTCAAAATCGATTCTATCGACGGGGGCTGTGGCGACTGGAGCGCCGTCATGACGCCGTCGCCCAACCCTGGCACAATTGTTTGCAAGGCGGCCACAGTATAAGCGAAAAAGCGATGGGGGTCGTTATCTCCTTCGTCCAATGACAGCCAGGCAACTTGAGAAGGATGTAGCCCTGCGCCGCCGTCCTGTAGATTTACCCATTCGCTGATCAGGGTGGTTTTGCCGAAACCGGCGGGGGCAGAGATGAGGGTGAGTTTGTGGTGTCGCCGCTCGTTGAGTTGCTCGATGAGGCGCGGACGAAGGACAACTTTTGGTCGGGGCGGGGGGACGAACAGCTTCGTGGCTAAAATTGGCGTAGGCATGGAATAGATTATAGAGTACGCGATGCCTTGGGCACAATCGGCTGCGGGCGGTTAATTTTTTAGGTTTCCTTTCACCGCTGCTGCTATTGATGGGGTGACGGCCGTTTCCAATGCCATCGCCGGTATCCAACTGGTTTGCGCCCCAACGGCTCAGGGAGACGAGGGATTTTCGGCGATAGGTTCGCCGTTGCCTTGCTGCCACACGTACCGCTGCAGCAACACGCGCATGGTCGCCGTCAGGGGGACAGCTAGCATCAATCCCAAGACGCCGCCAATAATGGACGACCAGAAAAACAAGGAAAGGATGACGGCCATCGGGTGCAGGCCTGTGCGATTCCCCATGATTTTAGGGCCGATGTACAGGCTTTCTGCCTGACTGGCAAGAACAAAAACCAGCGATACCAGCAGCACATAGCGCCAGTCTCCGCCGGACTGTAAATAGGCCAGGGTAATGCCTGGCACAAGCGCCATAATTGCGCCCAAATAAGGGATCAGGCCGACAAAACCGGCGAATAGACCAATTAGAAGGGCGTATTTCAGGTTGAGAATGATGAGGCCCAACGCAATAATGCCGCCAATGGTAAACCCAATTGTGATTTGACCCCGAAAATAAGTAACGATATACCGGCTGATTTCGCCCACCATAAAGGCCAGTTCGTCACGGAATTTGGATTCGCGTAAGGGAATATACTCGTGCCACCGATTGGCGATGGTATTGCTGTTTAGTAAAAAGTAGTAGGCGTATAACGGCACGAAAATAAAACCGGCGATGTAGGCAAAGATGGCGATGGCGCTGTTGACGGTCGAAAGGAGAAATGAGATGATGTTCGACGCTGCCGCAGGTAAAAACACCACAACGTTTTCTGCCGTCGAAACAAACGAATTTGCTAATTCAGGATTTTGCACCAGCTGCTCCTGAACCAGCAATGTAAATTGCCTGAGCAGTTCCGGCAGGCTTGTCATGAAAGAGAGTAGCGATTTGGCCGTCAAAAAAAACAGAAACGCCCCAAAGCCAAAGAAGATCACCAGAACAAGAATGATCGCCCGGCTGCGCTGGAGAGACAGACGGGTTGCTGCCAACTCGATGATTGGCTTCAGCAAAATGGAGATAATACCGGCGACTCCCAGAGGAACCAATACGCTGGAAAGCAAGCTCATGGCTTTCAGCAGCCCGAAACCGACAACTACTGCCGCCAAAATTAAGACAAACATGGCAGCAATTACAGCTGCCCGCCAAAGCGTCTTTTTTTGTTCTAGAGTGGGCACGTTTTGTTCAGTAAAATTCATTAAGATCTCTTTTGGGGTGCTCCGTCAGGAGTTTCTCGTTTATTTGAGAGTATCATTGCTGCGTAACAAAAAACTTTTCCCAGGTAGGGTGAAAGATTGTCGTAAGTTTACAGATTGTACACAATTCTTTCCAACTGCCATCCTGCAAATCTTGGTTTCATCTTGAATTGGCCTTGCAAGGGGATGTTGGCGTGTTTTGTTGGCGGCATGGTGATGGGTTGTACGGCCGTTCCGGCGCTATTGGATTGGCGTTTCGTGCGTTGACAAGCCCGGGTTTCACTTCTATACTCCTCATGAGCCTGCATGTATCGAAGCCAAACCGCAAGAAATGGAACCCGCAAATCAAACGGGGTCTGTTTGTTGTCACAGAACTCATCAAGAGGCTGCCTCATGGCAGCAACTGTTGGCCCATCTTAACCTGAATCACCTCCATTTCAACAAAAGTCCGACCGATCCACTGCGGCCCAATTTGTGGCGTCCGCGCAAGACCCGCACAGTGACCCACACAGTGACCCACATCGTGACCCACACAGTGACCCACATCGATTAGCCTGATTACACGGCCGTTGTCCGACTACAAACAATATGGCCACCCCATTCGCCGCCGGGCAACCTGACGCCTGGACCCACCGTCACACCATCTAAAGCGGCGTAGATAGTTACCACGACCCGGCGGAGATCGCGCCTGGTTTTCAAGTCCAAGGAGACACCATGAGCGCAGGCTCAACACCAAAAATCAAAAGGGCACGGATGAACATGGATTTTCATGGATTCTTGTCCGTGTTCATCTGCGTCAATCCGCGTCCTATTTTCGAAGGAGGAGATAAAGTCAATGGCCTATGGAATTGTGATTATCGTTGTTTTTGGATTGCTCATTGTTGTCCCCCTGATTATTGCCGCCATTACGCAGGAAAAATCGGTTCTGAAACTGGCTGGCGCGCTGCTCGGCATTCTGTTTGCCCTGGTCGCAGTCGTTAGTTATGCCGGCATTTGGGGCATTGCCGCTTTCATGAGCCTGGGGCTTTATTACAGCATTCTGGTGTGGCATCTTTTTTTGGGCCTCGTCGTTGGCCTGGACTTAAGCGTACGGGACAAACCAATCCGTCAACAATGGCCGTTATTTTTGGTGTTGGGCATAACGGCCGTTGCCGCCTTCATCGGCATATTTTTAACCAACAAATACCTGACAACCGACTATTTAAAATGGTCTCTGATCATCATAACCGTTACACACTTGGTCATGATCCTGGCCTTAACTATTCAACATGCAGCTGAATTCGGCAGCCGGGGTAATCTGGTCGGCTACTTTTTAGGCGGATGCACATTGGCCTTAGCGATTGTCGCCATCGTCTATGGGTTTCAGTCGGGCATTGCTGCCTGGTCAATCTCCTGTCTCACCTTTATTGGCTCCCTGATCGCCATCGCCATCATCGCCTTTATCATCCGCGGCTCAGTTGGTTTGCCCACCTGGAACGTGCAAAAAGGGCTTTCCGGTCAAATTTTTGGCGATACGGCCAACTTTATAGCGGTCATCGCCGGTCTTTCTGCGTATAACATCCTCAGCAACCTGGGCAGCGGTTGGTGGCATTTGGGATTGGTCGCCGGTTGGCTTGCTCTGCTGGTTGGTTTATCGCTGCATCGCCGCTGGCTCAACCTGACGGAGAACCACATTGGCCAATGGATTGATGAGTATGGTAAGCGTAATTGGCTGCTAATAGGCATTGTGTATCCCTTGAAAGTGGCGCAAAATCGGCGCGAACGGGCTAGTGCGTTGGCCTCTGAAATTGTGGGGCTTATGACGATCTTGTCGGTCCTGGCTCCCACAGGAGCCGCCAGCGCCACAAACGTGCAAATTGGAAGTTGGGTGAGTTTTGGCTTGCTGATTCTAACAGCTATCGTGCTCCTGGTTTATTTTTTACGCCATAGAAATCCTGCGACCCTTTTTGAGGATCCAAGTAATAAGCGCTGGCGCGTTGGTGGTTTTTTTTGGACCATGTGTTGGCTGATTTTTAGCATCATCATCCTTGGCGTATTTGCGGGTTTTTCCTCCCAAGACTGGACGAACCTCGGCCGCTTTTTTGGCGTGATAGGTATCATTTGCTGGATGCTGGTGGAAATTCTTAGCTCCTGGCCGGTGACCAAAGAGTTCATCAACAGTCCCAATGCGCTGGGCTTGCCTCTGACCGATTATCTGGGTTGGGAAAAAAATATTTGGGAAGTGTTGGGCGCTCTGGTGTCGGGGATTTTTATCGTGTTTCTGTTGATGGGCGCCACGCCCAATTACAGCTACAACAGCGGCACGTTTACATTTGACCAGATGGGCTTTGCGTTGACGATTGTCTTTTTTGGCGGCGTAACGATGGCTACGTTTGGCACGATTCGAGGGGTGATCAATGGCATCATCAACCAGCTTTCCTAATTGGACGGATAGCAAAGAAATGTGCCCAGGGAGCGTGCGATGACGGCCGTTACCCATCCCCCTGCTCGTCGTCGGTTTAGCTGGCCCCGCCTACGCTACAACCCGGTCAAAGGGTTAAGCGGGCAAACCCTGGCCGATATCGTCAACTTCTTGGCCGTGGTGGTGGGGCTGGGCGCTGCGCCACAATTGAGCAGCGCCTATGCCTGGTTTTGGGCCAGCGGGCTGGTTATCGGTCTGCTGACGCTGGGCGTGGCCGGCTTCCAGTTTTATCGCGCCAAACGAGAAGCCGCGCCGGGAACCTGGTACATGTTGGCTGTATTCACCACCATCGTCGGCCTGTTTACCATTGCCAGCAACCTCACTGTCATCATTATGACGGCCATCAATCCCTTGGAAACCGGGGTGACGGCCGGCATTGTGGGATACCCGGCTTTCGCCGCCTGGATCATCGCCGAGGTGTGGAATTTTTATGATAACGCCACGAAAAGACCCAAGACCGGTCCTTCCAATCTGAGCCTCTTCAAAAGCCTCTGCCAGGTGGTTGGCGCCCTGATCATCTGGATTTTTGTGATTCTTACGCTGCGGTATGAAGTGGTGCGGCTGTTGAGCGGCTTGTTTTGGACCGGCGCAGCGATTGCCTTGCTGGGGACGCTGCTGGGCATTGCCGCGGGCATCTGGAATTTGCGGCGGAAGTAACCGATTTGCGCAAACTGCTGTTTGTTTTCGTCCTGTTGTTCGCCGTTTCCATTCTTTTTGTGGAGATAAGCCGCCTGCCGGCGCGCACGGTGGCCGATTGGTTGTCGCCCTATTTTCGGCCAGGAAACGGCCGTGCCGCCGAACTGCCCGCCAACCTCTTTACCCCCGAACAACAAAAACAAATCGACGACCTGCGCCGCGACAAACAAGACGAACTGGCCCAAATCAGCCCCGGCAATTTGGAAGGGTACGCTGTGGGCGGCTTTAAGTTTCTGGACGGCATCGTTCTGTTCACCGTTGTGCTGATGGGGGCCGGGTTCATTGTGCCGCCATCTGTCATGGGGCGCATTCAGGGCATTCTCACCCTGATTTTTAGTATCTTGCTTATCCTGGCAGCCATTATTTTTATTATGAAGGTGCTGGCAACGCTGCTGCTGATGGTTGGCTTGCTCCTGTCTATTCCCTTCGGCACCATCATCTACCTGATCCGGTACGGTAGTTTCCCCAAGGGGCAAACCCTGGCCGTTCTCAGCCTGCTCATGCTGCTGAAGCTGCTTCTCTCCGGGGCGCTCATCGCCACACACCAGCGGTACGTAGAAAACAAGGGATTGGTGCTGCTGCTGCTCACCACCATCCTCGTGAACCTGATTATCAGCTTTATTTTTGCCTTGCTGCCGGGAATTTTGGCCAGCATTGTGGATGCTGCCGCCGCGATTATAGCGGCCATCGTGGGTATCATTTGGGCCATTATTTTGCTGATTGGGGCGATTATCGCCATCATCATGGCGCTGAAACCGGCGTAACGGCCGTTTCCCCCAACCACATCCCCCACGCTACTTCAACGAAATCAAACAAATCGCCAGCGGATCCTCTTTCGCGTTGGTGCAGCCGGTGATGGTGAGACGGCCGTTCTCATCATTTTGGTACACATCATACGCTTGCGCCGCCTGACCGGCAGCCAGGGCAATATCAGCAATTGTCAGCGCATTTTTCTGCGCCAGCTTCAGCTTCACCGACTGCCCAAACGCCAGTTGCAGGCTCAACCGGCGGGTCGAATTAGCCGCTAAAATCGTAAAATTACAGGTGGCTCCTGCCGGCATTTGCAGTTGACCATCTCCCACCAGACAGCCCAGGTCGCTGCCCGTCCCCAGGCGTATCTCCTGACTGGTCAGTTTCTTTGTCAGCCTCTGGCGCATAGCCTGAATCCAGGGCGCATTCAGGTCCGGCACAATCGCCGGGGGCTGCACGTCTTCTCCTTGCGTGCTGCGCACCGCCACCCTTACGCTGGCCCCAAAGGCCACCACCAGCACCACCAGCACCACCCCGACAAGAATCAACAACTTGGGATTATTCATGGTGTTGGCAAACCCCAGGCCGCCGTCAAGGCGTAACCTCTCCCTCTGGTAAGGCCATTTGGCCCAGCTGGCTGGCGGTTGTTGGCACGGCCGTTGCCGGCGTTACCAACATCCCGGCGCTCCTGTTAGCCAGGCCAAAGTTAGCCTCTACCCACGCCGGTCCGGCAACTGGCAAATGGAACCTGTCGTTGGCGTTGTCCTGTGTGCCGGGCGTGTTGATTCGTAAGTTGCAGCTCTGGCGCAGGGTACAAGCCCCGGCCGTTTTTTGCCGCCCCGGCCCGTCATCCAGCGGCCAGTAAGCCGCCTCGTCAAAAAATTCGCCAGGACGGGTTAGCCAGCGCGGAACCTCGGCTTCGCCCAAAGCCCGTTCCCAGATGCGAATGTCATCCAGGCGTCCCTTGAAGTGGTACCGCTCGTCGTCGGGGCATAGACCGCCCACATAAACGCTGCTCACACAGCCTGTCGGGTTGAAATTGACCCGGCTGGTCAGTATTTGGGAATCGTTTTTCACGTCGGCTCCGTCCCGGTAAAGCTTTAACTGCACCTCGCCGCTTGCCGTGATCGTAATGACGCCGGTGTAATGAATCCACTGGTTGGTGGGTATAGGCCGCCTGTCGGGCAGTTCTACCCATGCGCCGCCCGTCGCCTCGCCTTGGCGGGCCACAACCGCCACATACCCGCGCTGGTCAATAACCAACCCGGCCCACAGGCCGATTGTCGGCGCGGAAGGTGTGATCGGGGTGGTGGCGGTGATGGTTGTAGGTGTAGTTGTGGTGAGTGTGGTTGTGCCGGAAATAACGGCCGTTCCCACTGTTCCTCCCGTCGTAGGCGCGGTTCCGGTTGTTCCGCCACTGACCGTGGGTTGGTTGGCGGTTGTTAGACCAGTCCCGGTGGCGCCGCCGGTTGGGGCGCTGCCCGTGGTGGGGGCGACGGCCGTTCCCCCATTCGTTATGGTGTTGGTCGTCGTGATGCCGCTTGTAGGAACCTGGGTTTGTGCGGGTTGATTGGGACCTGCGGGGACAAGCGCCAGACCTTGTTCGGCCTGGATCAGGCTTTGAACGGCCGTTTTCGCATCTTTCAGCGCGTCGCGGAAAGCAGTAGTCAGGGCCCCAAGCGGATCAGTTTCCGCCGAAGCAGCGGCTTGTTCCACCAGGGCGTTCACCGTTGTGCCCAATCCGGCTTCGGTCGCCGGGTTGAATTGCAGCAGCGCCAGCAGCCGCTCGTCCAGGGTTTGCAGGCGGTCGCGGGTTGCTCCCTTCGCTTGCAAGGCAGCCTGCGAACCAATTCCCGCATCGATTTCGGCGTCTAGCCAGCCATTCATATAGCTGGACCAAAAATACAACTGGACGCGCGGCCACCGCAGCGCGTCGGCTAATGCCTGGTCTACCTGCTGCTGAATGTTGGCCTGGAGCCGCGTGCGCTGCCCCTCGTCACGAATCAGCGATTCGATATTCATGCGTCGTGCAGCCTGGACTGTTTGTTCGGCAATGGCCTGGGCCACAGCGCGCGCCAAACCTTCGGCAATTTCCGGTGGAATAAGCGGTTCTTCTTCGCTGCGCTGCTTCTGCTGCGCATCGGCCAATTCCTGACGAGCGGTATTCACCTCGGCGTCCAGCGAGTCCAGATACGCTTTGATATTGCCCACAATCTGGTTGCGCAGGGCCACATTGCCCCGGGCATTGCGCAGCACATCGCGCGAGGCCAGGGCCGCGTCTAGTTTGGCCTGGGCCATGTCAACGTTGAAATCCACTTCTCGCTTAAGCTGCTGCCGGGCGCCCATGAGCGCCGCCTGGTACACGGCGTCGTACATGCTGATTTGCGGACTTTGCGTGCCCAAAATGAAATCGAGGAAGGGGCCAATCCAGCGCTCCAGATTGTTTTGGCGGGCGGCATCTAGTCCGGCCACAAACCCGGCGCGAACGGCGTCTTGCAGGTGAGTGTCCAGGTTGTCCAGAATGGCTTCCCGCGATTGGATGTCGTTCATGATGGTTATGAGATTTTGCAGGTATTGCTGCCGGGCGAGCGTCAGGGCGGCTTCGGCGTCGGCCAGTCGTTGGCGAGCGGCGGGCACATCTGCCTGGGGGGCGTTGGCCAGGGCTGTGCGGGCGGCGTCAACTTCAGCCTGGCGTTGGGTGACTTCGGCCTGGGCCTGGGCGGCTTCTTGCTGGGCCTGGGTGGCTTGCGCATCGCCGGCTTGGGCCTGGGCCAGGTTGTTTTCGGCCTCTTGCACGGCCGTTTGCGCTTCCCGCACCGCCGCCAGATTCGCTTCGGCCGTTTGCACGTCTACCAGGGCCAACAGGGCCTGGTGTAATTGCCCGGCCTTTGGCCCGGAAAATGTATTCGTCAATTCGCCAGCCTGAGCCTGGAGGGCGCGGAGCGTGTCGTCCAATTCCCGCTGCAAAGCCGGTTCCAGACCGATCAGGGCGGCATCCAGGTCGGCCTGGGCCTGTCCTACGGCTGCGGCGGCCGTTTCCAGCGCCTCAGAAAAACCGGAATTGGTCAGCGCCCCATCGGTCGGAACGGCCGTGCCCACTTCAGAAGTCCAGACGCGGGTCAGATTTTCTTCTGCCGCTGCAAGGTTGTCCAGTCGAGTCAGGGCGCGGGCAATAGGCAGTGTAAATTGGTATGCGGAGATCACTGCCTGCTGGCGGTCGCGCAGGGCGCCGATTGGCCTGCTGGTGGGGAGGGAAGAATCTGTGTAGACTGCCTGTCCTAGCGCCAGAATGGACTGCTCCAGGTTGTAGGCGTCTTCGATGCGTTTGGCCGTGAGCAGGCCAAAATCCGGCGTCGCAGCGCCCACAGCGCCCACAGCGCCGTCAACCGCTGTATTGGAAAGCCATTGGTTACGGGCTTGCAGGTAAGGAGCGTACAAGGCTTCCAGGGTATCTGTCCCGGTGATGACTCGCTGCAAGGCCGCCGGATCAACTTCATTCAGGCCCAAGATGCTGTAGACCAGAATTTCCGATTGGTCAACGTCGGCGGGGGGGCTGGACGCGCCAACTAGAACGAGCAGGGAATCGAATAATTGTTGGCGGGCGGTCTGGGTGGCGGACAGCGCTTCGCCGGCGGTGATGTCGATGGCGTTGGCTTGCTGCAGAGCGGCAATGAGTTGGGTCTGGGCAATATCGACGGTGTTGCTAACCGGGGTGAGGCTGGCGACGGTGGGGGAAAGAACGGGTGTGGGGGGAACGGCCGTTCCCCCAGGCGCGGCCTGCCCTACCAGCCATTGTTCCTCGGTGGGAATGTCGGTCACATAGACCCAGGCGGCAAAGGTCATGGCGTAGGATTGGCCGGGCGCGAGTGGTTGGGTGGGCAGAGCCATATCGGCTACGGACGCTTCGTCGTTGATGCCGTCGAATTGTAAGGTAGTGCCAAAACGGGGCGGTGAAATTTGCCAGCTTGCGCCATAGCGACGGCCGTTCTGGGTTTGCGCCTGGCTGTTGTCGGCCAGCAGTGTTGAGAGCCTATCAACCAATACCTTGGTCTCCCGGTTGGGATCGGGTTCCAGCGGCCAATAGCCGATGAGCGTTTTTTCTTGCTGCAGATCGGTGGGGGTGAGGCGGTAGTTCATGTCGTCCTGGATGACTCCGGCGGCCCGAGCTTCGCGCCATAACAGCACGTCGCTGAGACGGCCGTAATAAAAGTCGGAGGCCACCGGGCCGTTGGCGCTGGTGTCCCAATCCATGCCCAGAACCCAGGGGCGTGTGGGCAAACTGCTGTCTAACGCCTGGTTGACCTGCACCGGATCGCCTTGCTGCTGCCCGTTGATGAAAACGGCGATTTCCGACAGGGAACTGCCTATTTTTTTGATCACGACGGCCAGGTGCTGCCGCCGTGTGTTTTGGATGCCTTTGATGGTGGCGCGGGTGTCGCGCAGGTTTACGTGCAGCCCATCTTCGTAATAACCGATCAGCAAGACGTTACGGCCGTCCAGTTCGTGCAGGCCGATAAAATTCTGGCCGTCGTCGGTGGCATACGGATGAATCCACATCTCCACGGTTAACGATTCCGGCGCGCCGGTGACGCCTAATTCGGCGTAATCGGTCAGGCCGTTGAACAATAATGCGGTTTCCACAACCGGCGTTTGGGCGCTGGTTTGGGCAGCTTCATGCCCCGTTTCATCCACCAGACTGATGGTGTGCAGCGGCACTTTGTCGCCTACTTCGGTAGGGACCAAATCGAACGAAACTTTCTCTACCTGAATCACGCCATCGGCGTTTTCAAACTGATTCAGGCGGCAGGCGATTTCAAAATAGGTTTGGTAGGCGCACGCTTTGCCGGGCGGGCTATTGACATAACGCATTCCTTGTGGCAGCCGGTAAATCACAGTGTAGGTGTGTGGTTGGGTGCGGGTCAGGACGCTGGTGTCGGTAATGAGGGTGGTTGTGTCCAGGCTGTCCAGATCGACTGTGGGCGAGATGGTGTTGTCCCAGGCCAGGATGTTAACGGTGAATGGCTCGTCGACGGCGACCAGCCCGGTTGAGGCGTCGACGACGACCGAGATGCCCGAACCTGGGGAAACGGCCGTTTCGGCCACAGACGGCCGTCCCACGCTTGGCCGCCTCTCGGTAGACGTTACCGTTATCACCTTTGTATTGGTGATCGTAGTTACCCCAGGCGCAGGAATGGCGCGCAGGGTGACGGTTGTGGTTTGTTGAGCGCCCAACGCTCCCAAATTGCACCAGATAACCTCTTCTTCTTCCTCGCAGCGGCGGAAGGTCGAATCTGGCACAGTTGCTGTGGCATCCAACAAACTGTCCGGCAAACGGTACTCGAGCAGTACGTTGGTTACTGTGGTGGAGCGGGTATTGCGGATGGTAATGGTGTAAGGCGCGGCTTCCCCAATCGTCACAGTGTCCGGCGCATCAATATTGACCGCCAAAGTCACCTGCGACAGGTAATACAACACTCCGCCGACAATCAGCGCGACCAGCAAAATTAGTAGAATGAGCGTCGTCGCCACGAAAACGCCCGGGCGCGGTTCTTTGCCTGTAATTCTGATGGTAAACACGTCCGACTCGTCAAACTGCTCGTCGGGGTTGTCTACGCCTAAAATACGCAGCCGGAACTGGTAATCGCCTAATTGGACTGTCTCTTCATCCGGCAGATTGACGGTGACCGTGACATTGCGGAATCCGGTATTATCAAACGCCTGCTCACGATCCCCGGCCAGACTCAACCAGCGACTCCAGCGTGTGGATGGCAGCGGCTGACCAGTCACTTCGCTGAGCGGACCTTGGATGAGGATAATTTGGGCGTCTATTCGTGCCGGGCCGTTGGCCTGCCGAGTGATGTTAAATGGAATTCGGACCGTGTCCGAATTATCGCTGGTGATGGAGATGGTGTTGCCAGGTATTTCCGAGTTAATGAAAAACCCAATTGTTTTTTCGTCACTCATGGTCACGTCCTTAGGTCTTTAGGCGCCTGAAAATCCACAGTTCTCATGATCTTGGCCGGCAAGCGCCAGGCAATGTGTGAGATAGGCGGGTTTCTGGAATTCAATGATGCGGCGAATAAAAGGAAGGTGGGGTACGGCCGTTTCCGGATAAATCACGCAAATATGAAATGGCGTATCTTCTCTCTCGAGCACTTCGAAACCGGTTAGACCCGTAGCCACTTCCAAAAAACGAACCAGACCTTCATCTGTGCTGCGCTGTTGGGCCAGCGGAATGGCCTCGGCTACAAGCGCCCGCAAGCGATGCAGGCCGGTGGGGAAATTTTGCCGCACCAGGGCTGGCCAATCCGCCTGCTGCTGCCACACCAAACCCGGCGGCTGATCAGGCACAAGCAACGCCTCCAGGTCCACCCAATAAGCCAGAAACACCAGGAAATCCAGCCGCGCCCGGTCCGGTTCAAAGAAGGAATCAATGGCAGTCAGCGTCGTTTCCACGCCCAGCGTCAGGCGAGCCATCACACTCAGGAGCGCGCTCAGGGCATCGCGGCCATCTGGAGCCAGCGTGCGCTGGAAAATAACAGGCAGCAAACGGCCGATTGTTTCTGCCTTGGCCGCTAATTGGGCGTCCGTGAACTGGTTTGTTTCACTCACCGGCTGTGTTTCTCCATTGCCCGCTCATTCGTCTCCTGGCTGTGCCTCATGGACCGTATGAATACCGGAGACAAATAACCAGTCATAAGGGATGGTTATCTTATCCATGCCAGAGACTTTACTACTCTCGATGTAGGTATCGGTGAACCTGGTAGCGCCCTCTTTGCCAGCGCCGTCGCTCACAGACGTTCGGCGCAAAATGCCATTGTTGCCGCTGGTCATCAACACTTTTCCGCTGACGGCGATAGTCCACAACGGTTCATAGGGGCGGAAGATTTGCTGGGCCACCGATTCCACGTCGCTGGTAGGCGATTCCACAAAATTCGGCGCGTAATCCGGCCGTTGGTCATCCAACGAGCGCATGAACGGGTCGAACACAATCGGGTCCAGGGCTGTGCTGGATACCCAGCGCGCGCCTTCCTGGCGCAGGTTCAATTTCACGACCCCGTTCCATTCAGTGGCCGCGTATACCCATCCACCATCAAACGTTAGCGCCCGGCAGCTCCCACCACGCCAACTTTCCGGCGATATCAATTTGCCCGAGGGTTGACCAAGCTGCCAGCAATAGCACCCTTTTGCCACTTTGCCTTCGGCCATTAAGCCGGCCCACAAGTAGCTGCGCGGATCTTCTTGTTGGGCAGCCAAATGGCGCACATCTTCACCATCCAGCTCCACGATGCGCCGGAAATGGCTGTCGGCGCGTCTCGCGGAGAGCGGAATAGGCGGTGTAGAGGGCCTGTTGTCCGGCGACATTTCGGCGTTGAGGGTGGTTGGGGGTGGTTCGGTCAGCTTATCCCAATCTGGCGCAAGCGGCATCAGGTCGGTAATCTCCGCCAGGGTTAATTCCGGCGCGACATCCGGCAGCAAATCCGCGCCATCGCTGATAAAAACGCCGCCACGGCTTTTAAGGGCTGCCGCCACCCGCGATTGACCGCGCTGCCCTTTGAGAACTACCAGCGAATAAATGGCTGCTTTGATGTTGTTGGGGTTGATGGGAACCAGCGAGGGCACATCTAGTTTGGGCGGCTTTTGCCGCTGATGGCTCAGGTTAAATTCGTACAATCCCTGGTCTGTCGCCAGGAGTAGAATGGTCAGGTTGGCCCGCAGCAGCCAGCCAATATCTTCAATGCCATAGTTAAAATCCGTGACTTTGGTAACTGTTTCGCCGCAATCGGTAGAGATGTAGACCCTGGCTTTCACCGGGCTGTCTGGCTCATCTACGCGCGTTACCAGCGCCAGCAAGCCATCGTAATCGGGATTTGGCTCGATGGCCCATACGGTCTCGCCTGAGAATGTCCACATCAGTTCCCAGCCGGTCCCATCGTTGGTTGAGCGGTAGAGGTTGTTCTGGCTGCCGGCGTACCAGGTGCCCGCTTTGTA
The DNA here is from genome assembly GCA_017993775.1 of Chloroflexota bacterium. Taxonomy (GTDB): domain Bacteria; phylum Chloroflexota; class Anaerolineae; order Promineifilales; family Promineifilaceae; genus Leptovillus. The sequence continues at coordinate 37,179 of JAGOMA010000042.1, forward strand.
CCAATCGGGTGTGAGGGCGCGCACGTGCCGGTTGGGGGCGGCAGCGTGCAGCGTGACGTTGGTAACTTTGGTCACACCGGGGGTCTGGGTAATGGCTTTTACGACGTTGTCTACGGTGAGCGGTCGTCTGAAGGGCCAGCCGGTGTCTTCTTCGGTCATGTCGGCGGTGTCGGGATTGTTGTATGGGTTGATGAATTGAGCCAGGCGGTTGGTTACGGCCGTTTTCACCACCGAGGTAGCATCCGCCTGTTCATCAATCACCACGGCCGCCGTCACCGAGACTTCTTTATAGCCAACCCACTTTAGTTCGTGGCTGGTTCCCAGAGCCTGGCTGCGGTTCAAGGCGGCTTCTACGGCCGTCAGGTCAAATGTCTGGATCAATCGGGTCAGCTCTTTCAGGCTCACATGGCGCAAGGGCTGCCCTGGTGTTTGCCCATCAGGCGTCTCCGCTGCCGCCGCCAATCCCGAAGACAGCGCCGGAACCAGCAAGACCTGCACGGTTCCCGGTTCGGCATAGGTCCATTCCTTGCGTTTGGTCAGGGCGTTTACGCGAGCCAGGCCATCCGAGGCAGACTTGACAATGCGTTCATAATCACGGGTGGTAACAGCCTGATCCTGGGCGTAGATGGCTTGCGGCCCGCGCAGCAGACCATTGCGCAGCGTTTCCGCCTCGCGGCCGCCGCTGGCGCGCTCCGGGTTGGTGACGGTCAGAAAGTAACTGGCGGTCTGGGGCGTGTTGGATTCCTGGCTGTCTGCGGTTTGGGTTATGAGCTGGATATGGTCCAGAACAAGGTTGAGCGATTCGGCCAATACGTTGCCCGCCGTGCCGCCGCCATAGGCGTAGGAGACGTAGAGGCAACGGCCGTGTCCCGGGACGGCTGCCAGGGGTTGTGGTTCTGCGGCCAACATCTTCTGCTTACCGCTCATGGTGATCTCGCGTTGGGCGGCCGGGGCAAACTGCACGATTCCGGCCAACCGGTCCAGGGTGTAGACGGTGTCGCTGGCGCGGCTCTGGCTGAAGTCGGCAACGGCCGTCCACAAGCGGCAGCGGTGGTGGTTGATAATTCTGTCGTCAGGATCAAATTCGTCTCGGGTCGGGTCCACTTCTACCCACACTTTCGGCTCGAAATTGGGGTGAAATGGGGCGACTAACGGGGCATGGGCAAGCTGCACGGCAAGCCCTGGTTTGCCCGCGCCATAGCCGGCCAGTTCGTATTCCACCCAGTTGCAGTGGCGTGCTTCGATGGTGACGCTGGGGAGGGGGGCGTCGGGAACGGCCGTGCCCACCGGCATCGTCTTAGATTCCACCGTCACAAAGATCGGCGCATCCCCGTCATCTTTTGCCTGATCACTCGAAATGCGCGTGTCTCGGGGAATCTCCAAAAACTGCGTCGCCCCTGCCGGCGATTCGTGCGGCAGGGCAGTAAAGATCAGCTTTACCGCTGCGGCCGATGGCGGGTATAGATTGACGCCCAACAAACGCAAAAAAGCGACATACACTTTTTCAGGCAGCCGGTTCATCCGGTAAATCATCTGGTCGGTCAGGAAAGCGAAGGCTTCAATCAGCACCCGGCCCGGATCCCCTTCCGAGGCGGCGCGCCAATCGGCCTGTAGTTTGCTGTCGATGTGGTTGAGCGCCAGTTCCAGCAGCTTTTCAAAATCGGTGTCGTCTAAGATGGGTAGTTGTAGAGGCATAAGGCTTTTCTCAGCTTATATTGAAACTAAAGGCCAGGGTTTCGGTGCGCTGGGTGATGCGCACCTGGTATTCGAGCTTGAGGGTTAGACGGCCGTTTTCCGGTTCCGGCGTGGCGTCCAGGTGCAAAATATCTATCCGAGGTTCCCAGCGCAGCAGCGCCTGGCGCACAAAATGAATGGCCAACGCGGCCGTTGTCTCATCATTGGCCGCAAATGCCAGTTGGTGAATATCGCAGCCATAATCCGGCCGCATCACCCGTTCGCCGGGCCGCGTGGAAAGCAGCAGCAAAATCGCCTGCCGCACGGCGGCATCGCCATCGACCATTTTCAGGCGGCCTTGCGTGGGCGAAACGTGCAGCCCGGGCACACCGCTGTCCAGGTCCGGATGCGTAAAACACACAGCAAGGTTCGCGCTCATTGTCCGTTCCTTCCGCTTATCGGTGGGTAGATTGCGCCTAGGGGAGCTTGCATTTACGGCCGTTCCTCCACAAAATCCTGGCCGGCATCCTTCACACTATATTGGATTGCCGATGGCGGCGTGCCATCCGTCAGGCCCACGATGGTATCCAGGCAGACCGCCTTGCCGTCGATGCGAATAAAATCGGAATACCCCGCCGTCGCTGCCAGGGTCAGGGAACATGGTTTGATGGTCGGCCCCACGTTGGAGCAACCCAGAATGGTCTTTAGTTCCGGATCGCGTTTCACGAGGACCGAATCGCCGTCAATACGCACCAGATTTTGCCGGGTGGAAATTTGCACTGCGCCGGTTCTGTGGCGGCAAATCAGCTTTGCTTTTTCCGTTAGAAACTTCATCATCCCTCTCACAGACTCTGGAAATCGATGGCCTTGCCGGCAATGATAATTTGGTCGCCATCTAGTTTGATGTAGCTGCCGGCATGATTCTTGATCGTGATCTCTCCGCCTTTGATGTCGATAAGGCTGCCGGGACCCATCAATGCGCCGCTGTTTTCCAACCGGACCGAGTTATCGTCGTTGTCTAGTTGGATGCGTTGTCCCTGAGGCGTGGTCCAGGTGTAGCGGTGGACCTGACCGCGCGCGTTTACGCCGCTGTCGGGTGTATTTACTGTGCCATACAGGCCGCCCAATACGATGCCCTGAGCCGGATCTTCGTAGGCCAGCAGCACCAACACGGTGTCGTCGGGGGCCGGCAGCATGACCAGTCCCTTTTGTTGGCCGGCGCCTACGGTTAAAACGGGCAGCCAGCCGCTTTCTACGCCGCCATAGGCGGGAAGATGGACGCGGACACGGCCGTTTTCTTTCGGGTCCTGCGCCGTTGTCACAATTCCAACCGTTACCGCTGCCCCCCGTGGGCGTGGGCGCGGGTCTGGCAGGCGGCTGTCCACCTCCGTGATGTAGTCCATCTGGTTGCTCATCCGATGGATAACCGACGCCAGCACATACCGCTGCGCACTTGCCCCGGACGCGCCCACAAGTTCAACCGGAGTTCCTGGCCGCAGCAAGGGATTCCCGACAGCTACGCCCCACAAGGTTCTGGCCACGGACCGCCGAAATTGCACATCCGCCGCCGCCAGCGCTTCCGCCTGATCGCGATCAACCAGGCCCTCGTTCAGCCAATGGGCCGCCGATGACTCTCGGCTCCGTGTTGGGGATTGCACGTCAGCCGGGCGCGCATTGCCGCTGGCTTGCGCTTTGGCAAACTGTGTATCCCATCCCGAAGCGGTGACCAGTTGGCGCGACAAATCGCTGTTTTGCTCCAGCCGCGCTTCTAGCAAATCCTGGCGCAAGTTCAGCTTAACCGCTTCGCCAATGCCTGTGGGGGGCATCAGGTGCAGGTCGCCGCCGCGCAGGGTTACATACAGCCCGTCGCGGGCGGCCATTTCTACCAGCAGTTCCAAATCGGATTGGCGATGCTGGAAAACCTGGGGCCAGCGAAGGCGCGTTGTGCCGCCTATTACCTTCAGGTTATAGGGTCTGGCGACTTTTTCGGCGATGCCCACAATGGTGGCGTTTTCAAAAACGCGCAGCGATTGATTGTTGCGCATCTGGTGCAGCTTATCGTAGCCGCGCACCTGAATCTCGTAGGAACCGTTGGCGTGGTAGATGTGTTCGACGGCCGTTATCTCGCCCACAAACAACCGCGCCGCCGTATCCCGGTGATAGCTGGTCACTTGCAGACTCATGCCCGGCGCGAATTCCTCAATCGGCTCCAGCGATCCCACCGAGTCAAAAAAACTCAGCTCAGCCTGATCTGGCAGGGACAGCCGCTGCTGCACACGAACTTCGCCCAGGCCAGAGAGCAATCCGGCGTTAAACAGTCGGCCATCCACCACCACTTCCACTTCATTGAGGGTCGTTTGTCCCATCATAACGAACCCCCTCCTCGTCGTGGCGGTACATGCAGGATTTGCCCCAACCCCAAATTGTTCGGATCATCGACTTCGTTAACTGCGGCCAGCAGCCGCCAGAGTGAAGAATCGCCATAGTACTTGTCGGCGATTTGATCGATCCGTTCGCCCTCGATAACCTCATGCGTGCCCCAGGTCTCATCGGGGCTGCCCAGGTCAGCGGAAGAAGGGACGCTAGACAGAAAAAAGGATTGGCGGGTCTGCGGCTGCGGGTTGGGGCTGTTGATGCGCAGTAAACGCAAACTCATCCAGGAACGCTGTGCCTGCCCATAGATGGTAAAGCGCTCGTACCGCTCGGCCACAGACAGCACCACCGCCGGGATACTCCATGATTTGCCCCAAATAAACAGGACTTGCGGTGGCTGGGAATAGATGGGACCTTGCCGGGTGTTTTCGGCCATTTGCCAGAGAGGCAGCGTCAGTGCGCGCACGTCGGCCACCTGATTTGTCGAGTCGCTAAGGCCCAAATCAAATAAGAGTTCCAGTTCCAGCAGCGTACGGCCGCCGCCGGTGAATACGACCGGATCATCGGTGAGACCGGCGCCGGTTACAGGTCCGTTTAAGGAGTGCAGCGGGCGCACGCCAGCGGTACGCTGCATCACCAGCGTTTCCGGGTTTAGCATACAACGCAGCACTTCGTTTGTAGCTTCGATTAAAAAGGCGACGCGTTCCACTGGGTTCCTCGTTGTTCGCGGTCTAAACGTTCCCGTCGCTGCTGCTCTAATGCCAGCCGGTAAACCAGCCAGGGCGGGGGATTGTCTGTGGGCGTTTCGTCGGACAGCCGGGGCGTATCGGGCGGCAGTTCTGGCCAGGATGGAGTGGTCATGGGGGATGGCACGGCCGTTTCTTCCGCGTGTCTTGGTGTTGGCTCAGGCAGGTCTGCCGCCGTGGGACCAGAAGCCTGCTGCCAGATCGGCGGGGGTGGGTCTGGGGGCAGAGGGTCGGGCGCAAAGGGGACACGGCCGTGTCCCGGCTTTTTTGGCGCGTAGGAAACATTCTCTTGGGCGGCAGGCGGCCATTGTGGTAAACGCGCTGGCTCTTGCCGGGGCTGCGCTGGCTCAACTGGCGGGACCAGCGGCGACGGACGGAGCGTGACCACTTCCTCGGCGGGCAAAGGGCGGCTTACCGAATAGTCCCTGGGCGGTGAATGCGGCGCGGTCGTGGCCGGTGTGGTGTGCGCGGTGTGCGGTCGGGTGGGGACCGGTTTTAGCTGCAAGGGCTGGCGTGCGGAAACGGCCGTTCTGCCCACCGGTTCTCGCTTGATCTCCTGCGCCGAAACCGGGAAAACAATTTCCGGCGGCGCGGAGGGTAAGTCTGATTCGGCGGCGTGCATTTCATCGCCTACGCTTTTTTTGTCTGGCGGGGTGGGGGCCGGGCGCGGCGTCGGAGAAGGCGTTGGAGCAGGAGCGGCCGTTGGCAGATGTGCGTCAGCCGCCGGAAGCGGCGCAGGCGATAGGCGAACCGTTGACGGGCGTGTGGGCGGCGTTTTTTTCAAGACGGCCGGTTGAGCTGGGGTTGCTGTCGTCGGCGGCGGCAAATCGGGAGCTGGCGGAGGCGTGACGACGGCCGTTTCGACCGGTTTGGCGGCGGCTGGCGGCGATTCAGCAGGCTGGGCGTCTGTTACCGGCGGCGTGGCGATTGTGTCCGGGGACACGCCGGCAACGATTGGCGGCAAGGTTGGGTCGGTGGGGGGAACGGCCGTTGCCATCGTCAGGCGCAGTTCGCCGGTTTCGTCCAGCAGGTGCGGCGCTTTCTCGCGGATGTAGGCCAACCAATGCGCCGGGGGTCCATTGGAAGCGGTGCGCGCCAGCCAATCGGCCGGCGGCTGGCCCTGGTCGGCGCGGCGAGAATCGCTGGGCTGTTGGACAAAGGCCGCCCAACTGTGCAGCAGTTCGTCCAGCAGAGCCGCCGCCGCTGGCGATTGTGCGCCCGCTTCAGCCTGGGCGCGCACGTGGGCCGCCCATCGGGAAAGCATCTGCTCGAAATCTTGCAGCCAGGGTTTGTCTGAACTGGCGTTTGGCATGGTTTAGCGGTCGCGTCCCAGAGAGTCGTAGACCAGCGTCAGGCTTTCGATGGCGATTTCATTGGCCATGGCGTCGAGTGTGGCGCCTTTCCAGGCCGATGGCCAGGCGTCTTGCAAATTCCACCGCATGACTTCGCTGCTGCCATCGGCGCTCATCATGATGATGGACACATTTTTGCGCTCGACACGGCCGTCTACGGCCGTCATCAGCCAGTGCCATAAATCGTTGGAGTTGGTTACGCCATAAGTCAGCGTCACCGGCTCAAACGTCACCGGGCCGGGAATGTGGCGTACCACGTAGCTGTCTCCAGCTTCCCGGTAACGAATCGGTTCCACGGTCAGCCCCAGGCCCGAACATTCCGTAAAATGGGCGTCATTGACGCCGCTGATATTGAGCTTGAAGTTATAGGAACGAAAAGGATCATTGTCAGCCATGCTTAACCTCCTTGAATCGCAACATCAGTGCCGGCCTGATACTGTTTAATCTGAAAAACGACAAACTCGGCGGGTTTGACCGGCGCAAGGCCGATGACCGTAGTAACCACCCCCGCGTCAATATTTTCCTGAGGATTGGTTTCGGCGTCGCACTTCACGAAGAAGGCTTCGGCCGGCGTTGCGCCTTGCAGTGCCCCCGACCGCCAGATGCGTAAGAGGAAAGCGGTTACATCGCGCCGGATGGCGGCCCACAGCGGTTCGTCGTTGGGTTCAAAGACTATCCAGCGGGTGCTGTTGGCGATAGATTCTTCCAGCATATTGAACAGGCGGCGCACATTCAGGTAACGCCATTCACCATCGGTGGACAGCGTGCGCGCGCCCCACACCAGAATGCCATCGCCAACAAAGTTGCGAATACAATTGATGCCTGCCTGGTTGAGCGTCCCTTGTTCTGCGCCGGACAGGTCGTATTCCAGGCCCAGTGCGCCGCGCACACGTGTGTTCGCCGGGGCTTTGTGTACGCCGCGTTCGGCATCGGTGCGCGCCCAAATACCGGCCATGTGGCCGGAGGGCGGCACGCTGATCATGGCGTTGGTCAAGGGATCGCGTACTTTGATCCAGGGGTAGTAGCAGGCGGCATAGCTGGAACTGGGCGGGCGGGACTCGCCGGCCAAAGCGTCCAGATCGGCGACTGTTTGGGGCGCATCCAGAATGGCCACCCGGTCTTTCAGGTTTTCGCAGTGGTCGATGACATCCTGGTAACTGGCCGAACCGGGGGCGGCGACAATGGCGATTTCATCCCGCTTGGTCAGTTTTTCCAGCCCATCTTTGAGGTTGGCGTTTGTGCCTGAACCGATGTTGACGACGTAGCACCGGCTGCCGCCATTCAGGAAAAAACCGTAAACGGCATTGGTGAGCTGGGTGCTGTTGGCCACTGCTTTTTCGGCTTCTTCTCTGGCTTTTTGGGCATCTTTCAATGCCTGGGCAGCATCATCTACCGCTTTTTGCAACCGCTTTTTATCAGCGGTTGAGGCATTGTCTGGCGCGTCTTTTTGCGCTTTTTGGGCAGCGGCCAGGGCGGTCTTGGCGGCCGTTTCCGCCGTAATTGCGGCGCGTTTGGTTTCATTGCGTCCGGTCTCGTTTGGCGAATCGAGCTTGAATTTGCGAAGGTATTCAAGCCAATTGTTCACGGCGATGGCTTCGCCTGTAGGCGCGTTGGGACTGCCGACGTCGCCCACGAAACCGGCCGTGCTTGTGCCCACTGCTTGAATGGGTCGGGCGCCGCCTGAGATTTCCTGTATGTAGACGCCGGGCGCTTTACTATCGTACATAACCATATGCTGCCTCCGTTTCGATCATAATTTGAACTGGATAACGACCGGCTCAGAGGGGGAGCCGGACCCTTGCTGCTGAAATAGCCATTCGTTGGTTTGATGGGTGATGGTGAGGGGACGGCCGTTTTGCATGACGGCGAGTTGGTGGGGTTGGAGGTTGGCTGGAGCGCCATCGAAGATGAAACGGCCGTCTGGCCGCGTGATGACGTACTGCTTTTCGTTGGGGAATTCGATACGGGTGTTGGCGAGGGGTTCGTTGGTGGGGGTGAGGATACGGCCGTTGAGCGTGGCTAACGGCAGGAGAAGATCGATCAGCACAGGTGCGTCGGCGGCGCCTGTTTCCGAGATTGTGTGGCTAAGTGTATGGCCGCGGGCCGTGATGCGCAGTTCTATTTCTCCCTGGGCGTTGGGCTGGACGTTGGCCAGATGGAAGTGGCCCTGGTTGTCGGTGGTGACAGACCGACCCAGGTTGTCTAGGCTTACCTGGGCTGCGGACAGGGTGATGGGTTGGTTGTTGCGGCTGGTGTTGGGAACCTGGATACGGCCGTACACATTTACATGCGCCGGTATCGGTTGCAACTGTCCTTCGCGGACCAGGGGCACGTTGCGCTCTAACCGCTCCAGCCGCAAAGGCACTTGCAGAAGGAACGACGGGCGCGGCGGTATGCCAAAGCTGCTCCAGACCACGAGCGGCAGGGGGTCCGTTCTGACTTCAAGCTGAGGATTTTCCATCACCGCGAACATAAATTGGGTCAAGATGTGATGCTGGTTTTGACCCCAGCTGGTCACAAGATAGTTGAGGTTTGCTTGGAGAGGTGGGCGTTTTGTTCCCCGCAAAGAAGGCACGGGAACAATTTCTACCAGGTAAAAGCTGATTGTGGTTGGCTGCGATCCGATGGTTGTCGAGGCAAATAATGACCCAGGTGGATCAAAAGAGACATCAATTGTCTGGTTCAGATCCTTAGTCCATGTGGTGAGGAAACTATCCGCTTCCTGTACTGAGGTAAATGGAGGGGCGCCACTAGTCGACAAGCTGAATTTCCTTGGTATGGTGTTTTCGTAAAAATCGCGGAAGTAAGTTGATTACTAAAATGGGCGAAGAAAGCTATCATAACCGAGAGCGGTTTCAGATGCAACTGGCAGATTTATTGTATGTTTGTCTTGGGCAATCGCAGATTTAATTTTCGGCCATGAGATCAAGGACCTGGCTGCGAACGGACCTGTGGGAATCGTCTGCGCCCTGCGTGAAGAGGTGATAGGACAATGTGCTCACATAGTTGTGCCATATCTTGCGGTTTTCAGAAAAATGATAGCCGTAAAAATGTCGGAAGGCATTGGCATTCATGTGAAACTTACTCCTGTTAGACGCAGTTTAGGCACGGTCAAGCGAGTCTCAGCACTTATTGCAGAACTTTTGTCCTTTACCGGCAATAGGTTTTCGCCAACTACCAAACCGCCTCAACGCATCAGGCGGTTTGGTAATTGCGAATAAATAACGGCCGTTCCCTCCCATCCTCTACTCAAAATCAGGCCATAGGGAGACGGGTGTTACGGCCGTTGTTCTTCTAACCGGTCCTGAAAGCGAATTCTGTCGCCCATCGTCCAGAGCGGGGCAGGCATTCCGGCAGTTACGGCCGATGTTCCCGCGAGATAGCTGTCTCGTTCA